>JAEZYE010000035.1 GCA_023419315.1 Pseudomonadota bacterium | reverse complement strand
CCAAGGACGACGCCGCCGGTCTGGCCATCTCCGAACGCTTCAGCACGCAGATCCGCGGTCTGGACGTGGCCGTGCGCAATGCCAACGACGGCATTTCGCTGGCCCAGGTCGCCGAAGGTTCGCTGACCGAAATCGGCAACAACCTCCAGCGCATCCGTGAGCTGTCGGTGCAGTCGGCCAACGCGACGAACTCCTCGTCCGACCGCGCCGCGCTGAACGCCGAAGTCAAGCAGTTGTCGGCCGAAATCGACCGCGTCGCCAAGCAGGCCGACTTCAACGGCACCAAGCTGCTGGACGGCACGTTCACCAGCCAGCTGTTCCAGGTCGGCGCCAACGCCGGCCAGGCCATCGCCATCGACAAGGTCGTGGACGCGCGCTCGCAGTCGCTGGGCAACGTCAAGTTCGCCGCCGACGTCACCGGCACGACGATCGCCGACGCGGCCGCCGACGGCAGCCTCACCGGCCTGACCATCAACTCGGTTGCCATCGACAAGGTCGAGTGGAAGAACGGCGCCGACGGCACCGACATCGCCAAGGGCATCGCCACCGCGATCAACGCCAAGATGGGCGAAACCGGCGTCTACGCCGAAGTGAACGGCTCCGACCAGCTGGTGCTCAGCTCGCTGAAGGCCGGCAAGGATCTGGTGATCGCCGGTGTCGGCACCTCCGGCCTGACCGCCGCCACCACGACGGCTGCCGCGACGGCCACCGCCAGCTTCGCCAAGGACCTGGACATCACCACGTTCGAAGGCGCGCAGAAGGCGCTGGAAATCGTCGATGCCGCCCTGACCTCGGTCAACAGCGCGCGCGCGGATCTGGGTGCGGTGCAGAACCGCTTCACCTCGGTCGTCGCCAACCTGCAGACCAGCTCGGAAAACCTGGCCGCTTCGCGCAGCCGCATCCGCGACACCGACTTCGCCAAGGAAACCGCTGAACTGACCCGCACGCAGATCCTGCAGCAGGCCGGCACCGCGATGCTCGCCCAGGCGAACCAGGTTCCGCAGAACGTGCTGAGCCTGCTGCGCTGAGGCCTTCGCCGGGCGCGGGCGTTCCGGGGTGGCTTCGTCTCCCCCCTGATTGACGCCGGGAAGGACGTTCCGCCGTCCTTCCGCTCCCCGCCGCATGGGCGAAGGACGCCGGGCACCTCGAAGCGCAAGGGCAAACATTTCAGTTTCTGTCGCACACGGACGGATTCGTCTCCCTCCGTCTTGGCAGCACCCAACCCCCGCCAGCAATGGCGGGGGTTTCTTTGTTGGGCTTCCCCGCGCCTGATCCCCGGCGCGCGATTCCGGCACAAATCCTGCATTGCAGTGGTTGCCCGCATTTCTCACCCGGCGGCGCCTGCGGGCGCGGTGGGGTGGGAGACGGAGAAATGCGGGCGGATCCAACCAGGCGCCTTCAGTGAAAAGGCGCCGGAAAACCGCCGGCAGCACGCTGCATGCAATCGCCAGGCGGACATCGAGGCAAGGCCGGATGCCGGCGCCACCCAGGGGGAGCGGCGCGCGTCCGGACCGCCGACATGTCCGTCTGGCGAACGCACAACGGATTTGCCGGCGGCGCTAAAGATCGGCGCCCGGAGGCCGCTACCTCTACACGGGCAGTCGGGACATTCGCATGCGGATGTCGGGGCTGTCTGCATCCCTTTTTCCGGAAAAGGGAAAGCCCAGGAGATTCGTCAATGGCAGATTATTCGCTCGGTTACGGTGGTATCGGCTCCGGCCTGGACATCACCGGCATGGTGGAAAAACTGGTGGCCGCCGAGCGCGCGCCGGCAGATGCACGCCTGAACCGCATCGAGAGCACCGCCAAATACAAGATCTCCGCACTGGGCACGGTCAGCTCGGCCTTCGGCAATCTGGAAACCGCGCTGAAGGCGCTCAAGGCCAATGACGCCTTCGATGCGCGCTCGGTCAAGGTCGGCACCGACACCATCCTGTCGGCCACCTCAGGCAAGGGCACGCCGAGCGGCACGTACACGATGGAAGTGCTGGACCTCGCCACGGCCAACAAGTGGATGTCCAACACCGCCATCAGCAGCACGCAGACCTTCGGCGCGGGCAAGCTCACGCTGACGATCGGCGGCGAAGCCATCGACATCGAAATCGAGGAAGGCGCGCGCCTGGTCGACGTGCGCAGCGCCATCAACAACGCCGCGCGCAGCAAGGGCGTGGAAGCCAGCATCGTCACGTCCAACACCGGCCAGTTCCTGTCGATCGGCGCGGACAAGACCGGCGCGGCAAGCGCGTTCACGCTTTCCTTCAGCGAAGGCGGCAGCGACCTGCAGTCGCTGGTCACCAGCATGCAGGAACGCGTGCCGGCGTCGGATGCGCGGATCTCCATCGACGGTCTGGAAGTGACCGCCAGCAGCAACAAGATCACCGATGCCGTGCCCGGCCTGACCCTGGATCTGAAAGCCGAGGGCACCAGCACGGTCACGGTTTCCAGCGACGTGGCCGCCAGCCGCAAGGTCGTGCAGGACTTCGTCACCGCATACAACGCGGTGATCACCGCCATCAACACGTCGACCAAGTACGACGCCGACAGCGATACGCCTTCCGCGCTCACCGGCGACGCGCAGATGCGCAGCGCTTCGGGCCAGTTGCGCGCGCTGATGGGCAGCGTGCTGGGCGATCTGGCCAAGTCCGGCCTGGACGCCAAGACGCTCGGCCTGCAGACCAAGGGCTATCCGTCCTCCGACGGCACCCTCGTGCTGGATGCCACCAAGTTCGACGCCGCGATGACCGCCAACCCGGAAAAAATCCGCCAGGCGTTCACCGGCGACACCGGCCTGGCCGCCAAGCTGCAGACCATGGTCAGCAGCTACATCGGCAAGGAAGGCGCGTTCACCCTGCGCACCGACACCCTCAATGCACAGGTCAAGGACGTGACCAACCAGCGCGCATCGCTGGACAAGCGCATGGAAGCCGTCGGCGCCCGCTACAAGGCGCAGTTCGTCGCGCTCGACAGCATGATTTCCCAGATGAACACCACCAGTTCGGCCCTTTCGCAACAGTTGGCCGCCTTGACCGCACAGACCTGAGGACGACCCGCGCGCCATTGGCACGGGACACAGGAGAAAAAACCGAAATGTCAGCTCACTCTTACGCCGCGCAGTACCGCAACACCGGCATCAGCAGTGCCGTGATGGAAGCGGATCCGCATCGCCTGGTCGCCTTGTTGCTGGCCGGCGCATGCGAGCGCATCCGCCTGGCCGAAGCCTGCATGGAGCACGGCGACCTGGCGCGCAAGGGCAAGGCGATTGGCGAAGTCTGCGCAATCATCGGTCACCTCAACGGCTCGCTGGATCACGAGGCCGGCGGCGAAATCGCCGGCAGCCTGTCCGCGCTTTACGACTACCTGCAGGGTCGGCTGACCGAAGCCAACCTGCACAATGACGGCTCCGCGCTGCGCGAATCGCTGGAATTGCTGGGCGAAATCGAATCGGCCTGGAACGCGATTCCGTCCGAACAGCGGCAGCGCCCCGCCGTGGCGCAAGGCGCCTGACATGCCGCCGGTCTCCCTGGACGATCTGTTCGCGCAGCTGCAGGCGATGCACGCCGGCCTGCAGGACGAGGATCTGGAGGCCGTGCAGGTGCTGCTGAACCAGCACGACCGCGACGTGCGCGATTTCATGCACGGCGACGCCGGCCGTAGCGCCGGCGCCGATGCGCTCGGCAACCTGTTGTACGCCCAGTTGCAGTTGCAGGACCGGCTGCGCGACGCTCGCGATGCGGTGGCGCGCAAGATGCGCGAAGTCCGGCACGCCGATCGCGCTGCCCGCGCCTATCTCTCGTCCTCCGGAGGCTGATCATGTCCCAGGTGCCCGTCCTCGATCACCCGGCGGAAGCCGAACTGTTCGGCGACGCACTCACCTGCGAAGCCTGGTTGCCTGCCGATTTCCGCCTCGGCGATCGCCGCCTGCCGCCGCAGGCCGGTGAATCCGTGCTGCGCGCGGTCGCCATCGCGGAAGATTCCCGCAACGACGATCCCGACGAACGCGCCGATCTGCCGCAGGCCTTCCTGCGCCTGGAGGCCAAGGTCGATCTGATGCTCAACCTGCTCGGCCGCCTCGCCCGCGCCAGCGCCGACACCCTGCCGCTGCGCGCGGTGCGCTGGTCGCATCGCGGCATGCGCATCGATACCGACATCGCCTACGGCGTACGCCTGAGCGATCACGGCGTGGTGCTGGTGGAACCGGCGAACTGGCTGAGCGATCACATCGAATTGCCCGCGCGGGTCATCGCCCAGCAGTCCACGTCACCGCACCTGCATCATCTCTGGCTGCGTTTCGATGCCCTGCCGGCGGTGTTCGGTGACGCGCTGGAACGCCATCTGTTCCGCATGCACCGCCGCCAGATTGCCGAGGCGCGGCAGGCGCGCCAGGTCTGAAACCCGCCGGAAGCGTGAGTTGCCGGCGAGCGGAATCTCCCGCCGCGCTTCGCCGCCGCCGCGCGGTCCGCCGGGAAATCGCCGCGTCCGGACCATCACCGAGGCCGAATGTGACAGTCATCAAGCTTTCGCGCGCCCTCACCAAAGTCACATTGGCGGAAAACCGACGGCCGGCTATCGTGGCCCCGTCCCCCACTGACGAACCTGCTGCGAACCGTGCGAGTCCTGATCGTTGACGACCACACCCTGGTGCGCGCCGGCATCGGCCGCCTGCTCCAGTCGATAGCCGATGTGGACGTCGTGGCGGAAGCCTCCGATGCCCAGCAGGCGATGGATCTGGCGGCCATCCACCGGCCGGATGTCATCCTGCTGGACCTCTCGCTGCCGGATCGCAGCGGTCTGGATCTGCTCAAGCCGCTGAAGGAAATGCTGCCGCAGACGCGCGTCGTGATCATGTCGATGCACAACGACCCGACCCAGGTGCGCAGTGCGCTGGATCGCGGTTGCGCCGGTTTCGTGGTCAAGGAAGCCGCGCCGATGGAACTGGAACTCGCGCTACGCGCCGCCGCCGCCGGACAGGTGTTCCTGAGCCCGCAGGTGTCTTCGAAAATGCTGGCGCCACTGCTCAATCCCGCGCGCCCGACCGGCATCGATGCGCTGTCGCCGCGCCAGCGCCAGATCCTGCGCAAGCTCGGCGGTGGCATGAGCAGCAAGGAAATCGCCGCCAACCTGGGCATCAGCGTCAAGACCGTCGAAACCCATCGCGCACGCATGATGGAATCGCTCGGCTGCCGCCGCGCCAATGATCTGCTGCTGCTGGCCGCGCGCCACCAGAACGAATTGGCCTGAGCCTTGCAGGAAGGGGCGGGATGCCCGCGCAATCCCCGTCGCCACGGCCTCTTCCCGACACGCTTCCGTGACCGAAGTCCGGCGCTGTAGGGAAAACCCCGACAGCCCGTCGGGAACAAACTGAAACGGATCAGAAACGCCCCGATTATTTTTCCGCCACTGGCGGCGCAAAGTTTTCCCAACGCGACGAACCGCTGACGGTGTCGTCCGAAACGGGGAAGACTTCGATGAAAACGGGGATGACCGCGCAGCTTGGACAACAGCTGCACCTGACGCCGCAACTGCTGCAGTCGATCCGCCTGCTGCAACTGGATGGCCTGCAGCTGGAGCAGGAAATCCGCCGCGCCCTCGAAGCCAACCCGCTGCTGGAACTG
The DNA here is from genome assembly GCA_023419315.1 of Pseudomonadota bacterium. Lineage (GTDB taxonomy): Bacteria > Pseudomonadota > Gammaproteobacteria > Xanthomonadales > Xanthomonadaceae > Pseudoxanthomonas_A. The sequence continues at coordinate 55,862 of JAEZYE010000035.1, read as the reverse complement.
GAAGAAGAAGCGCCCGTCGCCGAACTGGGCAACGACGCAGACGCCGCCGCTGACGCCGCGCTGGACACCGCCGCGTTCGACGAACTGCCGGAAAGCTCGATGTGGGACATCGCCGGCGCCAGCTGGCAGGACGGCGACGAAGATCGCATGCAGCGCATCGAAGCCGGCGAATCCACCGATCCGCAATGGCGCGCACTGTCGTCGCTGGCGATGGACATGGACGCCGCCGCGCTGCAGATCGCCACGTTCTGGCTGGAACACACCGACGACGCCGGCTACCTGGAACAGGATGCCGCGATGCTGGCCGACCTGGCCGCGCTGCGCTTCCGCATCGATGCCGCGCAGGCCGAAGCCGTCCGCCAGCAGATCCTGCACGGCGAATACACCGGCCTGGCCGCGCGTGATCTGCGCGAATGCCTGCAGGCGCAACTCGCCGCCCTGCCCGGCCGCGTGCCCGGCCGCGCGATCGCCGCACGCATCCTCGCCGACGCCTTCGACCTGCTTGCCACGCACGACGAAGCGGCCATCGCCGCGCGCCTGCAACTGGACGTGGCGCAGATCAACGAAGGCATCCGCCTCATCCTCTCGCTGCAACCGCGTCCGCTGGACGTGGCCACGCCCGCGCCGACCGCTTACGTCGTGCCGGACGTCGTTGCCTGGCACGCCGATTGCGCCTGGCGCGTGGCGTTGAACCCGGCCACCACGCCGCGCGTGTCGGTGTCGCCGATGCACGAGCGCGCGCTGGACCAGGCCGACAACAGCGAAGGCGCGCGCAAGCTGCGCGAACTGCTGCAGGAAGCCCGCTGGCTGACCCGCGGCCTGTCGATGCGTTACGACACCCTGCTGCGCACCGCACGCGCCATCGTCGAGCGCCAGGCCGGCTTCCTCGCCCACGGCGACGAAGCCATGGCGCCGCTGACGCTGAAGGAAATCGCCGACGAAATCGGCATGCACGAATCCACCATCTCGCGCATCACCACCGGCAAGTACATGCAGACGCCGCGCGGCACGTTCGAGCTCAAGCACTTCTTCGCCGTGCGCCTGGAAGGCGCCAATGTCGCCGGCCCGGCCGTGCGCGCGATGGTGCGCCGCCTGATCGAGAACGAGCCGGCCGCCAAGCCGCTGGCCGACGAGGCCATCGCCGGCCTGCTGGCGCGCCAGGGCATCCACATCGCCCGGCGCACCGTCGCCAAGTACCGCGAACAACTGGACATCGCACCCGCCCGCGAGCGTCGCCGCGGGGCAAACTTGGCCACTCTGGCCAAGGCGGGATGAGGACATACCGATGACACGCAAGATCACCGTACTGCTGGTGGACGATCACGAGGGTTTCATCAACGCCGCGATCCGCCACCTGCGCAAGCTGGACTGGCTGGACATCGTCGGCCGCGCCGGCAATGGCCTGGAAGCCATCGAACGCTCAGAAGCCCTGCGCCCGGACGTCGTGCTGATGGATCTGGCGATGCCGGAAATGGGCGGCCTGCAGGCCACCCGCCTGATCAAGACGCAGGACCAGCCTCCCTTCATCGTCATCGCAAGCCACTTCGACGACGCCGAACACCGCGAGCACGCCCACCGTGCCGGCGCCGATGAATTCGTCAGCAAGCTTTCCTACATCCAGGAAGTCTTGCCCATCCTGGAAAAGTTCCGAGACACGCAGCCATGAGCGAATCCCGAATCCTCGTCCTCGACGCCGACGCCGCCCGCGCGGTCCGCGTGACCGACCTGCTGGAGTTCATGGACCTCACCCCGCGCTGGGCGTCCGAAGCCTCCGACGTGGACATCACGCGGCACCGTCCGCACGACTTCATGGCGGTGATCGTCGGCAAGGTCGAAGAAGGCACGGCCACCCGCGGCTTCTTCGCCTGGCTGGCCGGCGCCACGCTGCCGCCGCCGGTGCTGCTGCTGGAAAGCGACCCGGCGAACTTCGCCTCGACCTACGGCCTGCATGAAGCCGGCGTGTGGCCGCTGGACACGCCCATCCGCCACGCGCAGCTGGAAGCCTGCCTGCGTCGCGCCAGCCTCAAGCGGCTGGACACCGAACACCAGGCGCAATCCGCGCAGGGCAACGGCCCGACCGGCATCAGCCCGGCCGTCACCCGCCTGCGCCGCCTGATCGATCAGGTCGCCGCATTCGACACCACCGTGCTCGTGCTGGGCGAATCCGGCACCGGCAAGGAAGTGGCCGCCCGCGCCATCCACGAGAACTCGCCGCGCCGTGATGGACCGTTCGTCGCGATCAACTGCGGCGCGATTCCGCCGGACCTGCTGGAAAGCGAACTGTTCGGCCACGAGAAAGGTGCCTTCACCGGCGCGCTGAGCGCCCGCAAGGGCCGCTTCGAAATGGCCGAAGGCGGCACGCTGCTGCTGGACGAAATCGGCGACATGAGCCTGCCGATGCAGGTCAAGCTGCTGCGCGTGCTGCAGGAGCGCAGCTTCGAACGCGTCGGCGGCAACCAGACCATCCGCTGCAACGTGCGCGTCATTGCCGCCACCCACCGCAACCTGGAAGACCGCATCAAGGACGGCCACTTCCGCGAGGATCTGTTCTACCGCCTCAACGTGTTCCCGATCGAAATGCCCGCCCTGCGCGAGCGCCTGGACGATCTGCCGGCGCTGGCGAGCACGCTGGCGATGCAGCTGGCGCGCACCGGCCGCGGCGAAGTCCGCTTCGCCGAGGAAACCCTGCAGGCGCTGCGCAGCTATCCGTGGCCCGGCAACGTGCGCGAACTGACCAACCTGGTCGAGCGCATGGCCGTCCTCCATCCGGGTGGACTGGTGCGCGTGCAGGACCTGCCCAAGCGCTACCAGCCCGAACACTTCACCGATGAGGTGCCGGCGGTGCTGCCGGCCGATGCGACGCCCGCCCCGGCCGTCGCGGCCAGCGTGGCCGCTGCGCCCGCGGCCGCCGCCAGCGCACCGGCGATGGATCGGTTGCCGGAAGACGGCCTGGATCTGCGCGAGCACATCGCCCGCATCGAACTGAACCTGATCCGCGACGCACTGGATCGCGCCGGTGGCGTGGTCGCCCACGCCGCACAGCTGCTCGGCCTGCGCCGCACCACCCTGGTGGAAAAGCTGCGCAAGTACGGCGTGGAACGCGAAGACGCGCTGGCGACGGAAAACTGACCCGCGGCGGGCGCAGGTTCCGGCACGCATCTTGCACCGGTACTGACAAGGAACTTTTCCGAGCCTGCCCGCCATGACCGATTCCGTCAGCTCCATCCTTTCGCAGATACGCAGCTACCAGAACCAGCTGGGCAGCACGCGTGCGCTGGAGCCGATGCAGAACCCGGACGCGGTCCGGTTCGGGCAGCCGGAGGTCAAGGCGCCCAGCTTCGGCGACACGCTGCAGAACGCATTGCAGGGCGTGAACAACGCCCAGAAGAACGCCGGTGCGCTGGCCCAGGCCTTCGAACTGGGCGACCCGCGCGCGGATCTCGCGCGCGTGATGGTCGCCTCGCAACAGTCGCAGGTCGCATTCCGCGCCACCGTCGAAGTCCGCAACCGTCTCGTCCAGGCCTACCAGGACGTGATGAACATGCCGCTGTAACGCACCGCCGTACGCCTCTCCTTTTCCACCGCACCACCGAGCCTGTTAGCACCGGAACCGCAACCCCATGGCCCTGACCCTCTCCAAGGAATCGCTGAAGGAGTCGCTGACCGCCGAAAAGGCCGGCGCGGCGCTGACGAAGATCCAGGACTTCCCGGTATTCCGGCAGATGGGCACGCTGCTGATGATCGCCGGCGCGGTCGCGGTCGGGCTGATGGTGTTCTTCTGGTCGCAGAAGCCGGACTTCACTCCGCTGTACACCGGCCTGGACCCGAAAGCCACGGCCGAAGCCACCGACCTGCTGCGCGCGGCGCAGATTCCATTCCAGCTGGACCAGGCCACCGGCGCGATCTCGGTGCCGCAGGAAAACCTGCATGACGCGCGCCTCAAGCTGGCCGGTTCGGGACTGGCCGAGAACGGCCGCCTCGGCTTCGAACTGATGGAGCGTGATCCGGGTTTCGGCGTCAGCCAGTTCGTCGAGAACGCCCGCTACCAGCACGCGCTGGAAACCGAACTCGTGCGCACCATCAGCACCCTGCGCCCGGTGCGCGACGCCCGCGTGCACCTCGCCATTCCCAAGCCCAGCGCGTTCACCCGCCAGCGCGAAGTCGCCAGCGCCTCGGTCGTGCTGGATCTGCGTTCGGGCGCGATGCTGGAACGCAACCAGGTCGACGCCATCGTGCACCTGGTGTCGTCGAGCATTCCGGATCTGGCGCCCGAACGCGTCACCGTGGTCGACCAGAGCGGCCGCATGCTGACCATCAGCGATCCGAACAGCGAAGCCGCGCTCAACGCCGCCCAGTTCGAACGCGTGCGCAAGCTGGAAACCTCGCTCAACGAACGCATCAAGGAACTGCTGGAACCGCTGACCGGCCCTGGCCGCGTCAACGCGGAAGTCGCCGTGGACATGGATTTCTCGGTGGTCGAGGAAGCGCGCGAAACCTTCGCCAACGACCCGGCCAAGGTGCGCAGCGAACAGGTCAGCCAGAACACCAGCACGAACACCAATGGTCCGCAGGGCGTGCCCGGCGCGACCAGCAACACCCCGCCCGGCCCGAACGCCGCCGCGGCCAATCCGAATCCGAACGCGCCGGTGGAAACCGCCAGCAGCGCGACCCGCAACTTCGAAATGGATCGCACGCTGCAGCACACCAGGCAGCCTGCGGGCCGCGTGCGCCGCGTCACCGCCGCCGTGCTGGTCGATCACATCCCGCGTGCCGGCGCCAACGGCAAGGTCACGATGGTGCCGCTGGATGCCGCCACGGTCAGCCGCGTGGAAGCGCTGGTGAAGGAAGCCGTCGGCTTCGACGCCGCGCGCGGCGACTCGGTGTCGGTGATGAATGCCCCGTTCGTGCGCGAAACGCCGCCGGTCGAGGAAACCTCGCTGCTCGACAACCCGTGGCTGCAGAACCCGATGGTGCGCGACATCGCGCGCTACGGCCTGGGCGCGCTGATCGTGCTGGCGCTGCTGTTCGGCGTGCTGCGCCCGGCGATGCGCCAGATCATCCAGCCGAAGCGGAAGGCCGCCACGCCGGAAGCCATCGACGTCGATGTGGTCGAAGACGGCGACGAGGATTCGCGCATCGTCGCCTCGCTGCAGCAGGACCGCGCCGAGATCCATGCGCCGCGCGCACTGCCTTCCGATGCTTACGAAGATCGCCTGCGCCACGCCCGCGAAGCCGTGAAGAGCGACGCCAAGCAGGTCGCGCAGGTCGTCAAGGACTGGGTGGCCAGCGATGAATAACGACGGACTGACCGGCGTACAGCGCGCCGCCGTGCTGCTGCTCTCGCTCGGCGAGCAGGACGCGGCGGAAGTGCTCAAGCACATGAACGCCAAGGAAGTGCAGAAGCTCGGCATCGCGATGGCGACCATCTCCGGCGTCAGCCGCGAGCAGGTGCTGCACGTCATGGACAACTTCACCCATGCGCTGGACAAGCAGACCTCGCTGGGCATGGGCACCGACGACTACGTGCGCAAGGTGCTGGTGCAGGCGCTGGGCGAAGACAAGGCCGGCAACCTCATCGACCGCATCCTGCTGGGCCGCAACACCACCGGCCTGGACACGCTGAAGTGGATGGACCCGCGCTCGATCGCCGATCTGGTGCGCAACGAACACCCGCAGATCATCGCCATCGTGCTCTCGCACCTGGACAGCGACCAGGCCGCCGAAACGCTGAAGCTGCTGCCCGAACGCGCGCGTTCGGACGTGCTGCTGCGCATCGCCACGCTGGACGGCATTCCGCCGAACGCACTCAACGAACTCAACGAGATCATGGAGCGCCAGTTCGCCGGCAACCAGAACCTCAAGTCGTCCTCCATCGGCGGCATCAAGGTCGCGGCCAACATCCTCAACTTCATGGACTCGGGCCAGGACCAGACCATTCTCGGCGCGATCAACCAGATCGATTCCGACCTGGGCGGCAAGATCCAGGACCTGATGTTCGTGTTCGACAACCTGGTCGATCTCGACGACCGCGAACTGCAGGCGATGCTGCGCGAAGTGCCGAACGATCGCCTCGGCCTGGCGCTGCGCGGCGCCGATGCCAAGGTGCGCGAGAAGATCACCCGCAACATGTCCCAGCGCGCCGCGCAGATCCTGCTCGAAGACATGGAAGCGCGCGGCCCCGTGCGCCTGTCCGATGTCGAAGGCGCGCAGAAGGAAATCCTCGCCATCGTCCGCCGCCTGGCTGACCAGGGCGTCATTTCGCTCAGCGCCAACAGCGAGGAGATGGTATGAGCACGTCCACGCCGGTCCGCTGGATGGCCCCGCCGCTGGGCTACGTCGCACCGACCGCGACCTCCGAAGACGTCGCGCCGCTGCGCCCGCCGAGCCTGGAGGAAATCCAGGCGATCGAAGAAGCCGCGTACCGCGAAGGGCTGGAACGCGGCCGCGCCGAAGGCCATGCCGAAGGCTTCGGGCTGGGCCAGAGCGAAGTGCGCCGCCTCACCGCGCAGATCGAAGGCATCCTCGACAACTTCTCGCGCCCGCTGGATCGCCTGGAAAACGAAGTGCTCGGCGCCCTGTCCGAACTGGCCGTGCGCATCGCCGGCAGCCTGGTCGGCCGCGCCTATGAAGCCGATCCGTCGCTGCTCGCCAACCTCGCCAGCGCTGCGCTGGATTCGGTCGGCGGCGCCAGTCGCGAAGTCGAACTGCGCCTGCATCCGGACGACATCGCCGCGCTCACGCCATTGCTGGCGATGACGCCGTACACCCGCCTCACCGGCGACACCACGCTCAGCCGCGGCGATCTGCGCGTGCATGCGGAAAGCGTGCGCATCGATGGCACGCTCGAAGCCCGCCTGCGTGGCGCGCTGGAAAACGTCCTGCATCGCGGAGGCGCCGTCGCATGAGTGCACAACCGCTGGAATGGCTGAACGCCCGCGACCTGCGCCTGGCGACGCGGCTGTCGCAGATCCGTCCCAACCTCGGCAGCCACGGCCTGATCCGCGAAGGCATCCTGCGTCGCGCCGTCGGCCTCACGCTCGAAGCGATCGGCTGCGAAGCGCCGATGGGCGCCACCTGCAAGGTGGAAGTGATCGACGGCGGCTGGGTCGATGCCGAAGTCGTCGGTTTCTCCGGCGAACGCACCTATCTGATGCCCAGCGCCGAACTGCACGGCCTGCTGCCGAACGCGCGCGTGGTTCCGCTGCGCCGTCGCGGCGGCGTGGAAGTCGGCGAGGGCCTGCTCGGCCGCGTGATCGACAGCGACGGCGTGCCGCTCGACGGCCGCGGCCCGATCCGCGCGGAATCTTCGGTCAGTCTGTCGGGCGTGGCGATCAATCCGCTTTCGCGCGAACCGATTACCCAGCCGCTCGATGTCGGCGTGCGCGCCATCAACGCGCTGCTGCCGATCGGACGCGGCCAGCGCGTGGGCCTGTTCGCCGGCTCCGGCGTCGGCAAGTCCACGCTGCTCGGCATGATGACCCGCTACACCGCCGCCGACGTGATCGTCGTCGGCCTGATCGGTGAACGTGGCCGCGAAGTGCGCGATTTCGTGGAAAGCACGCTCGGCCCGGTCGGCCTGGCGCGCGCGGTCGTCGTTGCCAGCCCCGCGGATCGTCCGCCGCTGGCGCGCCTGCAGGGCGCGTATCGCGCCACCGCGATCGCCGAATGGTTCCGTGATCAAGGCCTCAACGTACTGCTGCTGATGGATTCGCTGACCCGCTTCGCCCAGGCGCAGCGCGAAATCGGCCTGTCCGTGGGCGAACCGCCGACCACGCGCGGTTATCCGCCGTCCGTGTTCGCGCGCCTGCCGGCGCTGGTCGAACGCGCCGGCAACGGTTCGGCCGGACGCGGCTCGATCACCGCGTTCTACACCGTCCTCACCGAAGGCGACGATCCGCAGGACCCGATCGCCGACGCCGCGCGCGCGATTCTCGACGGCCACATCCTGCTTTCGCGCCGCGTCGCCGACAGCGGCCTGTATCCGGCCATCGACGTCGAATCCTCGGTCAGCCGCGTGGTCACCGAAATCGCCGACGAAACCTGGCGCGACCGCATCCGCAGACTCAAGCGGCTGCTGTCGGCCTACACGAGCAACCGCGATCTGATCGCCATTGGCGCGTACCAGCGCGGCAGCGACGCCACGGTGGACGAAGCCCTGGAACGTTGGCCGGAAATCGTCGAATTCCTCGGCCAGGACGTGGCCCGCTCCGCCGATCTGGTGGACAGCCGCGACGCGCTGGAACGACTGGTCGAACGCTCGGCGCAAGCACGCAAGGAAACCTAAGCCATGATGCAATCCCGTCGAATCGATCCCCTGCTGCGCCGCGCACAGGAAAAGGAAGACTCCGTCGCCCGTGATCTGGCCGAACGCCAGCGCACGCTGGCGATGCACGAATCGCGCCTGGAGGAATTGCGCCGCTACGCCGAGGAATACGCCAGCAGCCAGATGGCCGCGACCAGCCCCGCGCAACTGGCCAACCGACGCGCCTTCCTCGACCGCCTCGACAGCGCCGTGCAGCAGCAGGTCCAGACCGTGGACCGCAGCCGCGCCAGCGTCAACATCGAACGCGACCGCCTGCTGCTCGCCAGCCGCGACAAGCAGGTGCTGGAACAACTGGCCGCGAGCTACCGCGTGCAGGAACACCAGGTCGTCGAACGCCGCAACCAGCGCGAAATGGACGACATCGGTGCACGCCGCGCGCGACTGGCCGCCACGGCCGCCGAGGCTGAGGAGAACTCGTGAAGGCCGATTCGAACGCCGCGTTCGGCTTCGTCCCCGCCGCCTCGGCGAACAGCGGCGGTGCGCCGCGCGCGAACCGCAGCGACGGTGGCGGCGATGATCAATTCGCCCGCCTGATGCGGCAGTCCGAATCGCGCGACACCGCACGCCGCAGCGACACCGACAGGCCCGCGACCCGCAGCGAAGCCCGCCATGAGCCGGCGCGCCGCAGCGAAGCCCCGAACGAGCGTTCAACCGCACGCACGCAAGCCGAACGCAATGCCGCCGCGCGCACCCGGACCACGCAGGACACCGCTGCGAAAGCGAACGCGGCCACTGCGCCCGACGAGGCCGACGCCGTTGCGCGCGATACCGCAGTCGCGACCGATGGCCACACCGCCCCACTCGCGGCCATCCCCGATGACGAACAGGCACTGCCGCTCGACTGGCCCCCGGCCGGTCTGATTCTGCCGACGCTGCTCACCGATCCGGCCCTGACGCCCGCGAATCCGGCAACCGGCTTCGCCGCGGGCGACATCCTGCTGGGCGGCGCGCGCGCATTGCCGGCGCCGGGACTGCCCGGCGTGCCGGGTCTTCCGGCCGCGGCGCTCGCATCCGGGACCGACGCTGCGACGCTGCCCGGCGATCCCGCTGGGTTGTCCGGCGAAGTCCCCGCACAAGCCGCCACCGGCGCGGCTGCCTCGCGCGCCGAGACCGCCACCACACCCGCGCCCGCCACGGCGCAGGCGAACCCGGCCGTCAACACGCCGACGCCGGCTTCCGACCCCGCCGCGCTCGCCCTGCCCGCCGGCATGGTGCTGTTCAAGGACACGCTCGAAGCCCTCGCCGCCGGCAAGCGCGAGGAGATGAACCCGATGAGCGCCGCCCTCGCCGCGAACGGACCGGCCCCGTCATCGGACACCGGCCTTGCACGCACGGCCACCGTCAATCCGCTGACCGCGCTGACGCCCGACCTGAACACCGATCAGTTCGGCGAAACGCTGGGCACGCAACTGACCTACATGGCCGACCAGAAGATCAGCCACGCCCGCATCCGCGTCAGCCCGCACGAAATGGGCACCATCGAAATCAACCTGCGCCTGGACGGCGACCGCGTGCACGCCGACTTCAGCAGCCCGCAGGCCGATGTGCGCCAGGCGCTGGAAAGCAGCCTGCCGAAACTGCGCGATCTGCTGGGGCAGCAGGGCTTCCAGCTGGCGCAGGCCGACGTCGGGCACCGCGACAGCTCGCAGTCTTCGCCTTCGTCCAACGGTGAACGCACCGGCCTGGGCCCGGACACCGGCGTGATGGCGGGGGATACCGCACCGACCGCGCCGGTGGTGCGTATCGTGCGCGGGCTGCTGGACGCGTACGCCTGATTGCCGCGCCGCGTGGCGCAGTTGTGGCGGCAGGTCGCGTTCGCGGGCGTTGCAGGGTGCAGTTATGGCAGCGCTCTTCGCTGGGGAACAGCTGACGCCCACAGCAAGAGCAAGAGCCAGAGCCAAGAGCTTTGGCTTTGGCTCTTGCTTCCCGCTCTTCCGCTTTTGACTCTCAGGCGCCGTAAAGCGAGCCGAGCATCGCAGACGGTCGGGGCCGCAGAGGCGCCCCTGTCTGAGCGAAGCGAGTTTGGGCGCCGTGCCCTGACCGGCGAGAAGCGCAGGGGCCCGGAGCCGCAACGCCGCTCCGGCGAGTGTCCCGGCGCCAGCGGTTTTGGTTCCTTTTGACAAGACAAAAGGAACTCGCGCAAAGCGCGAAAGCTCTGGCTCTAGCTCTTGCTCTTGCTCTGGCTCTGGCTCTGGCTCCGCCGGGAACACCACCGCACAGAGCAGTGCAACCCCCTTCGCCAATTGCACCCTGCCGCTCCACCACACCCCCAACGCCCGGCGCAGCCCCCGGAACAACCCCGCCCCAAAGCCCCCGCCGGAATCCCGACACCCCCTCCCCCACGCCCCGGCACACCGCTTGCATCTGCTCCGCCGTCCCCACCGGAGTGTTCGCACGTGGCCGAGAAAGCCGACCCCAAGCTGATCAAACCTGCGCCCAAGGCCGGCAAGCCGTGGTTGCTGATCGCCATCGTCGCGGTCGTCGCGGCCGGCGCCGCGGGCGGCGGCGCGTGGTTCTTCACCAACCGCGCCGATCACGGCAAGAAGCCGGAAGCCGAGGCCAAGGCCGAAGCCAAGCCGGGCAACGTGCCCGCGCCGGCACAGTACTTCGCGCTGGAGCCGCCCTTCGTGGTCAACCTGATCGGTTCGGCCGGCGGTGCGCGCTACCTGCAGGTCGAAGTGCAGCTGATGACGCGCGACCCGGAAGCGATGAAGGCCATCGAACTGCACGCCCCGGCGCTGCGCGCCAAGCTGCTGATGCTGTTCGCCCAGCAGGACGCCGAACAACTGATGACCCGCGCCGGCAAGGAACAGCTGCAGGTGCAGGCGCTGGCCGAAGTGCGCAAGGTGCTGACCGCCGAAACCGGCAAGCCGTCGGCCGACGCCCTGTTGTTCACCAGTTTCGTGATGCAGTGACGGAGCCGTCGCGATGATGAGCGATCTGCTTTCGCAGGATGAAATCGACGCCCTGTTGCATGGCGTGGATTCCGGTGCGATTGAAACCGATGAGCCGCCTGCCGATCCGGGCGTGGCGCGCAACTACGACTTCGCCAGCCAGGACCGCATCGTCCGCGGACGCTTGCCGACGCTGGAGATGATCAACGAGCGCTTCATCCGTACCTGGCGCATCGGGTTGTTCAACCTGCTGCGCCGTTCGGCGGATCTGTCGGTGCGCGGTATCGACATGATCAAGTTCTCCGAGTACCTGCATTCGCTCTACGTCCCGACCAACCTCAACCTGATCCGCCTCAAGCCGCTGCGCGGCGTCGGCCTGGTGGTGTTCGAGCCGAAGCTGGTCTACACCGTCGTGGACAACTTCTTCGGCGGCGACGGCCGCTACCCGGCCAAGATCGAAGGCCGCGAGTTCACCGCCACCGAGATGCGCGTCATCCAGTTGCTGCTGAAGCAGACCTTCGCGGATCTGGTCGATGCCTGGGCGCCGGTGATGCCGGTGGAATTCGAATACATCAACTCCGAAGTCAATCCGCACTTCGCCAATATCGTCAGCCCGCGCGAGTACGTGGTCGTCAGCCGTTTCCACGTCGAACTCGACGGCGGTGGCGGCGAAATCCACATCACCCTGCCGTACTCGATGCTCGAGCCCATCCGCGAACTGCTCGACGCCGGCATCCAGTCCGATCGCGTGCACGAGGACGACACCTTCCGCGAAAGCGTCAACGACATGCTGCGTTCGGCCGAAGTGACGCTGTCCAGCGTGCTCACCGAAAAACGCATCAGCCTGCGTGACCTGACGCGCCTGAAGGTCGGCGACATCCTGCCGATCGAACTGCCGAAGACGGTGCCGGTATGTGTCGAACAGGTGCCGGTGTTCACCGGCGAATTCGGCATCTCCAACGGCAACAACGCCGTGAAGATCGTCGCCACCCACCCCCCGGGCACGCGCCCGATCCACGCCACCCCACTTTCCAGCGCCGGCCTGCCGGCCGCGACCGAGGAATCGCACGCATGAGCACTCCGCTGACCGAAGAAGCCGCCGCCGCGCAGTTCGAAGCACTGCTGGCCGAAACCAAGAGCAATGAAGCCGACATGAGCCTGGACGTCATCCTCGACGTGCCGGTGATGCTGTCGCTGGAAGTCGGCCGCACGCGCATCCCGATCCGCAACCTGCTGCAGCTCAACCAGGGCTCGGTGGTGGAACTGGAGCGCGGCGCGGGCGAACCGCTGGACGTGTTCGTCAACGGCACGCTCATCGCGCACGGCGAAGTCGTGGTGGTCAACGATCGTTTCGGCGTGCGCCTGACCGATGTGGTCAGCCCGAGCGAACGCATCCGCCGCCTGCGCTGATCCGCCATGTCGATGACGTCCTCCCTGCTGGCCGTGGCGACGAGCGCCGCCGCGCCCGCGCAGAAAATCGGCCACGCCGCACCGTCCACGCCCGGCATCGGCGGCGCGCTGGTCGGCCTGATTCTCGTGCTCGGCCTGATCCTCGGCCTGGCCTGGTTGCTCAAGCGCCTGCCCGGCGCCGGCCTGGGACTGCGCGCCACCGATCAATTGCGCGTGGTGACCAGCCTGTCGGTCGGCACGAAGGAGCGTCTGCTGGTCGTGGAAGTCGGCGGCGAGCAACTGCTGATCGGCGTCACGGCCGGCGCCATCAACACCCTGCACCGCCTGCCCGAACCGCTGCCGCCGATTCCCGTGCAGCCCATGCCCAATTTCGCCGAACTGCTGGCCAAGCGCCTGCGCAAAGAGAAATGACGATGCGTCGCCTGTTGCCCCTGCTGTTGTCCCTGTGGCTGATCTGCGCGCCGATGCTGGCGCTTGCGCAAGCCGCGCCCGCGCAGGACGCGCCTGCCGCGCAGACCGCGCAACCGGCGGGTCCGGCCGCGCCCACCGCACCGACGCTGCCCGCGCTGCCGGACGTGACCGTCGGCAAGGTCGGCGGCAACACTGTCAGCCTGCCGATGCAGACGCTGCTGCTGATGACGGCGATCACGCTGATCCCGTCCGCGCTGCTGGCGATGACGGCGTTCACCCGCATCATCATCGTGCTCGGCCTGCTGCGGCAGGCGCTCGGCACCGGCCAGACGCCGTCCAACCAGGTGCTGGTCGGGCTGGCGCTGTTCCTGACGATGCTGGTGATGATGCCGGTCGGCGAGAAAGCCTGGGCGCAAGGCATGGCGCCGTATCTCGATGGACAGATCGATTTCTCCACCGCGTGGACGCTGACCACCGGGCCGCTGCGCGATTTCATGCTGGCGCAGGTGCGCGAGACCGATCTGATGACGTTCGCCGGCCTGGCCGGACACGGCACCTACGCGAGCGCGGCCGACGTGCCATTCCCGATCGTCGTCGCCTCGTTCATCACCAGCGAACTGAAGACCGCGTTCGAAATCGGATTCCTCATCTTCATCCCGTTCGTGATCATCGACCTGGTGGTGTCCAGCGTGCTGATGTCGATGGGCATGATGATGCTCTCGCCGATGCTGGTCTCCGCACCGTTCAAGATCCTGCTGTTCGTGCTGGTCGACGGCTGGGTGCTGATCGTCGGCTCGCTGGCCGCCAGCTTCAATTGACCGGGCCGCGACGGCATTCGGGAACGCGGCTTGCAGGATTCCGCTGAACCGGATCGCCCCCTCACTTCCCTCTACTCACTCCTCGACCCATGACTCCCGAAACCGCTCTCACCGAACTTCGCGGCGGACTTGAAATCGCGCTCTGGGTCGGTGGCCCGCTGCTGCTGGTCGTGCTGATTGTCGGCGTCGTCATCGGCGTCATCCAGGCCGCCACCCAGTTGAACGAGCCGACCATCGCGTTCGTCGCCAAGGCCGTGGCGCTGACCGCCGCGCTGTTCGCCACCGGCGGCTATCTGATGGGCACGCTGGTCGAATACACGACCGCGCTGTTCCAGCGATTGCCGCACGTGATCGGGTGAGCGCGGGGAACGCAAGGTGAGCCGCGGGGAACGAGTGGAGGCGCGCGCTGCGCATGGCGCATTCCGCCATGGCCCGCGCCCCGTCCGTTCGGCATTCCTCGAAGCCCACTGCTCGCGTCCCGTCCTCCGTTCCTCCCTCCTCTTCCCTCGCACCTAGCCCATGGATGCCGCCACCCAAATGGTCATCGACGGCCAGCAGGCCTTCGGCATGATCACTGCGCTGCTCTGGGTGATGTTGCGCACCGGGGCGATGCTGATGGCGGCCCCGTTGATCGGCACGCGCGCCGTGCCGATGCGCGTGCGCGTCATCCTCGCCGGTGCGCTGGCGATGGCGTTGGCGCCGCTGCTGCCTCCGCCGCCGGGGCAGATCGTGTTCGACTCGGTGACCGTGCTGAACGTGTTCCGCGAAGTGCTGGTCGGCGCGAGCATCGGCTTCCTGCTGCGCATGGCGTTCGAAGCCGGTGCGCTGGCCGGCGAATTGATCTCCCAGGGCACCGGCCTGGCCTTCGCGCAGATGTCCGATCCGCTGCGCGGCGTGAACTCCGGCGTGGTCGGGCAGTGGTTCTATCTCGCCTTCGGGATGATCTTCTTCACCCTCAATGGTCATCTCGCGCTGGTCGCGTTGCTGGTGGACAGCTACCACTCGCTGCCGATTGGATCGGCGCTGCCGGATCCGCAGGCGATGATGCAGGTCGCGCCCGGCTTCTTCCTGCAGATCCTGCGTTCGGGGCTCAGTCTCGCGCTGCCGGTGATGGTCGCGATGCTGGCGGTCAACCTCGCCTTCGGCGTATTGGGCCGCGCCGCGCCAGCACTCAATCCCATCCAGCTCGGCCTGCCCACCGCACTGCTGCTGGGCCTGTTCCTGCTGGCGCTGCTGGCCGGCGAACTCGGTCCGCCGGCGCAGCGGATCTTCGATCTGTCCTTCGACGCAGCGCGCCAACTCACCGCGCCCTGACGATTCCTTTGCGCGTTCGTCGGCGCGGCAACACGCGCGGCCCGGCTTTTCATCGCATTTTCATCGCGCCAGGCCAATCGTCGCTGCACCGCCGGGATCGTGGAGAGACGCGTGCCCGCGGTGGACGTCCGGCGCCCACCGGCATGTCGGGTGTCGCGCACCAAACACAGCACTCGCGTTGTGCTGGGGCGCGACCACCCCGGCGGCGGCTGTCGGACCCTGCGACCGGGCGGATCCGCCCAGCGTCCGGTGCCTGTCAACGATCTGCCATGTCGCCCGTTTCCGTGACATGCTTCACGTGGTGCCGGCTTTCCGGCACTAGAATTGCGACGATTGGACCTTTGAAGCGACCTGCCGCCTGAA
Organism: Pseudomonadota bacterium; assembly: GCA_023419315.1. GTDB lineage: Bacteria > Pseudomonadota > Gammaproteobacteria > Xanthomonadales > Xanthomonadaceae > Pseudoxanthomonas_A. The sequence continues at coordinate 40,329 of JAEZYE010000035.1, read as the reverse complement.
GTCGGCCGGCACACACCACACGGATGAGCCCTAAAACCCGAGACACGCGCCTCGAGCTGATCACCTTGCTGGGATCCACCACGGCCGTGGTGATCCTGGCGTTTGGCCTGTTCCGCTGGACCCATGGCCAATACTCGGCGGCCGCCGTCGATGCCGTGATCGTCGCGGCCGTCATTGGCGTGGTGTTCTACGCGCGTCACAGCGAAAACAGCGCACGCGCCGGCAACCTACTGTGCGTACTCAATTCCGCGGCCTGCCTGGGCGCCGCGTGGATGATCGGATCCGAAGCCCTGTCGTGGCTGTACCTGGTGCTGCTGACCAATTTCTTCCTCGCCGATCGCCGGCTCGCGCTTGGCGCCGGTCTGGTGATGCTGGCGATCCTGTGCCTGCTGCCGAATGTGTTCGCCGATTCGTTCCACTCGGTCTCGACGCTGACCACGGTCGCGCTCACCGCGCTGTTCTCGTACATCTTCGCCACGCGCAGCCAGGACCACACGGTCGAACTGCAGGAACTCGCCTCGCTCGACGCACTGACCAACGTGCCCAATCGCCGCATGATGGAGCGCGCCCTGGCGCAGGCGGTCGAAGACCAGTCGATGGGACGCGGCCGCTACGGACTGATCGTGCTTGACCTGGATCGCTTCAAGGACGTCAACGATCAGTACGGCCATGCGGCGGGCGACAACGCCATCGCCGATCTCGCCGCGATCCTGCGTTTCGAAATGCGCAAGGACGATCACGTGTTCCGCTTCGGCGGCGAGGAATTCGTCGTCCTGCTGCGCGTGACCCACCGCGATGAACTCGAAGCCGCGACCGAGCGCCTGCGCAAGGCGGTGCGCGAATCGCTGCGCGGGCCTGGCGGACGCATCACCATTTCCCTCGGCGGCGCCCTGCTCGGCCATGAAGCCGACTGGCACGACTGGTTCTCGCGGGCGGACGCCGCGCTGTACCGCGCCAAATCCAACGGCCGCGACAACTACGTGATCGCCGAAGACATTTTCTGACGCGCGATCGGCCCCGTTCGCGCCACGTCCGCAAGTCGACGCCTGCCTGTAAGCCGGATGTAAGTCCGGCGCGCAGACACTGCGTGCACCCCCACTTAGGATGCACGCAATGATGAAATCCCGCTTCGCCACGGCCTTGCTGGCCATCGGCCTCGCCGCGCCCGCCGCCGCGGAGGAATTGTTCCCCACCACGCAGGAACTCGGGCCTACCTGGGGTCTGGGCCTGGGCGTGCTCTATGAAAACGAAGGCTATGCCGGCGGTTCGGCCGAAGCGGAACCGATGCCGCTGGTGTTCTACCAGGGCAAGCGCTTCCGCATCTTCGGGCCGCAGGCCGAATACCGGCTCTGGGAGGGCAAGGCCTGGAGCGCGAGCCTGCGCGGCGAATACCGCTTCGACGGCTACGAGCCCGAGGACGAACCGCTGTTCGAGGGCATGGACGAACGCAAGTCCAGCCTGCACTTCGGCGGCGAAGTGAAGCACAGCGCCGGCTGGGGCGACGTGACCGTGGAGTTCCTCAAGTCCGCCAGCGCCAGCAAGGGCTATCGCGCCTCGGTCTACTACGCGTACCCGTTCAAGGCCGGCCAGTGGACGCTGATGCCCAAGCTGGGCGTCGAGCGCTATGACCGCAAGTTCACCGACTACTACTATGGCGTAAAGGCCGAAGAAGCCACCGCATTGCGTCCTGGTTATCGGGCCGACGCGAGCACCAACTTCGATGTCGGCATGGATTTCCAGCGGGCGTTCGGACGGCACCTGCTGGTGGGCAGCGTGAAGTACCGCAGCTTCGGCAGCGCGATCAAGGACAGTCCGCTGATCGAGGACAGCGGTTCCCCGCGCTTCACCCTCGCCTATCTGTACACGTTCTGATCGGGAAGAAGGAGCAAGGCGGACGCCATGCGCATCGGCATCATCGAAGACAACGAGCGGTTGGCTGGAATCCTGCGCGCCGCGCTGGAGAACGGCGGCCTGCCTGCGGATGTCTATCCGACCGCGGGCAGCGCGCGTGCCGGCATGCGCCAGCATGACTACGCACTGCTCGTCGTCGATCGCGGCTTGCCCGACGGTGATGGCCTGGCTTTGATCCGGGCGCTGCGTGCGGAGGGCAACGGCATACCCTGTCTCGTGCTCACCGCGCGCGACGCCATCCACGATCGCGTGGATGGCCTGGAGAACGGCGCCGACGACTACCTCACCAAGCCGTTCGCACTGGAGGAACTGGTGGCGCGGGTGCGCGCGATGCTGCGGCGCCGGCAACTGATCGCACCGATGTCGTTCCAGCTGGGTCGGCTCCGCATCGATCTGGATGGCGCATCGGTCACCGTGGGCGATCGACCGATCGCCTGCACCGCGGGCGAGTTCCGGTTGCTGGTGGCGCTCGCCGAGCGCACCGGCGCGGTCGTGCCGCATGAAGATCTCGCCGACAAGGCGTTCGGGCCGTTCGCGGAGATGACGCCGAACACGCTGGAAGTCGCCATTCATCGGCTGCGCCGCCGCCTGCGCGACGCAGGTTCGGATGCCACCGTGATCAACCATCGGGGAGTCGGCTATGCGCTGGCGCTTGCTTCGGCCGACTAGCCTGCGCGCGCGCTTGGTGCGCGACACCTTGCTGGCGTTCCTGCTGGCCTCGGTGTTCTACGTCGGCGTGTTGCAGGGCATTTTCCGCGAAGGATCGGAGCTGATGGTGCGCGACGGCTTGCGCGGCCAGGCCGAGGATCTGGAAGACGCCTTGCAGTTCGACGCCGCGGGCGTGCCTTCGCTGGCCCTGCACCAGCCGATGAAATGGGGTTACGACGCCTATTTCCAGAACCTCAAGTACCGCGTCCTGGATGCACGGGGACGCGTGCTGCTTGCTTCCGATGGCGGGCGCACCGCGTTCCACCGCTCGGGTGCGCCGGCACGACTCACCGATGACTACTTCCAGACCGCCGATGGCCTGCATGTGGCGACCACGCCGGTCCGCACCGCGCACGGCCCGCTCATCATCCAGACCGCGCGCAGTGATCGCTTCTTCGATCTGACCGCCGAAGCCATGCTGCCGGTGGTGGTGGAAACCTCGACCGCGGTCGGCGCGATTGCGCTGGTGCTGTTCGGCGTGGTGATCCTGGTCGGCGTGCGCTTCTCGCTGAAACCGGTCCGCCGCGCCTCGCGCGAAGTCGAAGCCATCAGCCCGCAGAAACTGTCCGCGCGCATCTCGACGCGGGAAATGCCCGCCGAAATACTGCCCCTGGTCGATGGCATCAACCGCTCGCTCGGGCGCATCGAAGATGCCTTCATGGTGCAGCAGCGCTTTCTCGCCAACGCGGCGCACGAGCTGAAGACGCCGTTGTCGATCCTGCGCGGACAGATCGAATTGCGGATCGACGCGTCGGAGCGCGCACCGCTGCTGCAGGAGATCGACGTGATGGCGCGAACCGTGCGCCAGTTGCTGCAACTGGCCGAGGCTTCCGACATCGGCGGATACCGCTTCGCCGAGGTGGACCTGGCGGAGGTGGCGCGCGACGCGGTCGCGCTGGTGGGTTCGCTCGCCGCGGCATCGCAGGTATCACTGGCGATCACCTGCGCGGAAAACGTGCGACCGGTGCGCGGCGATCCGGCCGCATTGCAGATTGCACTGCGCAACGTGCTGGAGAACGCCATCCATCATTCGCCCGCCGGCAGTGGCATCGACATCGCGATCAACGAGGGTTCCCTCCGCGTGCGCGACTGCGGCGCGGGCCTGAATGATGAAGCGCTTGAACATATGTTCGAACGGTTCTGGCGCCTGGATCGTTCCGGCCAGGGCACCGGTCTGGGCCTGTCCATCGTCAAGGAAATCATGGACGCCCACCACGGACGCATCGTGGCGGAAAACGCCCGCGAAGGTCCCGGTGCGGTGTTCATCCTGACCTTCCCGCACGCCGCGGAATAAGCATCCGTATCCCGCATCCGCACACGGTGGCCACCGCCGCCGCGGATCCACTCGTCCAGGAAAACGCACGCATGAACCCGAGTACGTTGGCCGTGCTGGCCAGCGCGGCCTACTGTGCCGTCGCGATCACCCATGTCTACCGTTGGCGCGGCCGCACGCGCTATCCGGGATTTGTCGAATACCTGCGCAAGAGCTGGCCGGTGTTCGCGCCACTGAACTGCATCCTGTACGCCTGCACGCCGCGTCGCCATCGGCGCGCGGTGCTTGATGCCGACGAGCTTGAAGGCATCCACGTACTGCGCGAGAACTGGGAGACGATCCGCGACGAAGCGCTCGCCCTGCTCGAAGCCGGCGCACTCGACGCCACCGCGCGCCCCGGATCGGCCGGCTATCACGACCTCGGGTTCCGCACCTTCTACAAGCGCGGCTGGCGCAAGTTCTACCTCAGCTGGTACGGCGACGCGCACGCGTCGGCGCGGCGCTTGTGCCCGCGCACGGTGCAATTGATCGAACAGGTGCCGGCGCTCAACGCCGCCATGTTCTCGCTGCTGCCCCCGGGCGCGACCTTGAGCCTGCATTCCGATCCGCTGGCCTGCTCCCTGCGCTATCACCTGGGCCTGCAGACGCCGGGCGTGCCGGAATGCTTCATCTGCGTGGATGGCGAGTCGCTGGTATGGCGCGACGGCCAGGATTTCGTCTTCGATGAAACCTTCCCCCACCACGCCCGCAACGGCAGCGACGCGCCGCGCCTGATCCTGATGTGCGATGTGGCGCGCCCGTTGAACCGCGCGGGCCGCGCCTTCAACCGGATCTATTCGCTGCTGCCGCGCGCCATGACCGTACCGAACACGCGCGAAGACCGGCGTGGCGCCGTCAGCGCATTGTTCGCCGCGCTCGCGCCGGTCCGGGATCGGGCGCTCGCGCTGAAGGCGTCGCATCGGCGCGTCTACAAGGCGCTCAAGTTCGCGCTGAACACCGGTCTGATCCTGCTGGTGTTCCTGGCGGTGTACGGCGCGCTCGGACTGATCACGGACCTCGGCAACGCCGTGCTTTCCTGAGCCCGCTCAGCGAGCGTCGCGCTGTTCGAGCAGACCGCCGATGGCCGCCCGCGCATGCGCGATGAACGCCGCAACGGCCTCCGCGTGCAGCGATGCCTCCGCGTCGCGGTCACCCACGTACGCCGCCCGCGCCGCGCTGATGATGTTCCGATGCGCAACGGGCAAGCGCTCCACCAGCCACTCGGCCGCCTCGTCCTTTGCTGCAATCGCGCCGGTCTCCGCGGTGTACCAGATGCGCGCGAGCGCCAGCACGATGTTGCGTTCGTCCCCTGCCCAGTCTTCCGGTGTGTTCCATTGGTCGAGGGTCGCCCGCAGCGCCGCCGCGATGTCCGCATCCGGCACCGGCTCGAACACCTCGTGCGGTGCGGGTCCGATCAGGCTGTCGCCATGCGCCATGACCTGCATCATCAGGAGCGCCAGATCGTGATCCACCCCCGGTGGTTCGAACCGGCCTGCTTCGATGTCGGCCCGCAGCCATTCGCCGAACTGCATTTCCCTGCGTGCGGGATACCGCCACGGCACGACCTGATCGCGCGCAACCACCGTCACTTCCAGTGCTCGTCGCGTATCGTGGGTCCCCGGCGGCGCGGATACGGACAGCAGATCCGTCATCAGCGCGTGTCGGGTCGTTGCATCAGGCGGCGTGGTGACGGTGACGATCAGATCCACATCGCTCGAAGGTTTGAGGCCGCCCTGCAGCGCGGAACCGAACAGATGGATGGACAGCACCGTTTCGCCAAGCTGGCGAACGATGACCGTGCGTGCTTCGGCCAACTGCGCCATGAGCGGGAACGGAAGGGTGTGATGCATGCGTGCATCGTACAGATGCGATGCGCGTCACGTCGCTGTGCGCGCCGTCGCGCTGGCTTCGTGGAAGAACCCTGGACTCCGGACCGGCTTGACCTGTGTCAGGGCGCGCCGGGATCCCGCACTTCACCATCGCCGTGACCGCAGACCCGCGGCTTCCTCCATCACGCGCCGAATGGCTCACGCAACGCGGGCGATCGGCGCGCGTGCACGCAGAAACAGCAGCACGCGACCCAGGCAACGGAACCATGAACATCGAACGCTATCACCGCGACCACACCACCATCCTCCAGCAGATCGCCGCCCTGCGCGCGCTTTCGCACGCCGGCATACGCGAGAACGCCGAACGCATCGGCCAGGCGATCGTCAGCACCGCCAGCCTGATCAAGTTCCACCTGGCCGCGGAGGATCAGGTGCTGTATCCGCGCCTGGCGAAATCCGGCCGCCCCGATGTGGAAGCACTGAGCGCGCGCTACCAGGTGGAGATGCGCGGTCTGACGGAGGCCTTCGGCGAGTTCGTCGGAAAATGGCGCGTGCCGTCGCGGCTGGAAGCGGACCCGGATGGATTCCGCCGCGATGCGAACACCGTGCTGAAGGCGCTGTTCGAACGCCTGCGTCGCGAGGACGTGGAGCTGTATCCGGTCGCCGAGCAGATCTGACTCCGGACGTGGAGCGCGCGAGGGATGCTCCGATCACGCTGCGCGCTCCACCTTCCGCTGTTCCGGAATATCGCCCGGAAACAGCGCGCCCTGCGCATCACCAGTCGATGCGCAGATCCAGTGACACGTTGCGGGCTTCGCCCAGCATGTCCAGGTTCCAGTACTTGCGATTGAACAGGTTGTTGACGTTGCCGATGAGCGCGGCGCTGCGTCCGCCGATCACGGTGCGGTACTGGAAGCCGGCATCGGCGACGGTGCGTCCGGGAATCAGCACACGATTCGCGTCTTCGTAGTACTGATCGCCGGAGTAGCGGACGTTGCCGTGCAGGCTGAAGCCGGCCAGCATCGCCGGGCGGTATTCGAAGTTGGCGACGTACTGGTGCCGCGAAGAACCGGCCGGGCGGTTGCCCTGCAACGCCGCGTTTTCCGGTGACAGTCGTTCAAGGCTGGCGTCCAGCCACAATCCGCCCACGCCGACGTCGAGACGATCGGTCACGCCGTAGCTGGCGATCAGTTCGACGCCGCGGTACAGCGTCAGACCGTCCTGCACCAGGTAACGCAGATCGCCGCGCCACTGGTCCACCTGCGCGGCGCGCTCGACCCGGAACGCCGCCGCCGTGAAGCCGAATCGGCCGGTCTGGTACTTGGCGCCGATTTCGTACTGCTTGCTGGTGGTGGCGTCGAGCACATCGCCTGCGTTCGCATACGGTGGCTCGCTGTCGAAGCCGACGCGCCCGCCGGACTCCAGCGATTCCACGTAGCTTCCGTAGATCGACAGCGCGTCGATCGGCTTGTAGATCAGCGCCACGGTCGGCGTCAGCGATGAGGTGGCATAGCGCGAGTCGGTGGCGGGATCGCCATCCCGATCGCGCTGTTCGTAATCGACATAACGCGCACCCAGCACGGCCTGCCAGTGATCGCCGAAGTGGAGGGTATCGCTCGCGAATATCGAGTTCTGACGCTCGTCGAAATCCACCGGGGCGAGGCTGAAATCGGGCACATGGGTAGAGAGGAAATCCAGGCGGCGGTACAGGTTGCCCGAGAAATCATTGCTCCAGTACCAATCGTTGCCCCACTGATCCCAACTGCGCTGCATCGCCGCGCCCAGCACCAGATCATGCGCGATGCCGCCGGTCCGCACCTGCCCGGTGAGCAGCACCTGCGCCACGCTGTTGCGCATCACGCCGGCGAAGTTGTACACGCTGCCATCGTAGTCGCCGGCCTCGTTGAGCAGGTTGCCGAACATCTTGTTGGAATAGTGCTCGCGACGGCTGGCGCCGACGGTGAAATCGGCGTTCCAGTTTTCGCTGATGCGCCATTGCACGCCGGTCGTGGCGTTGGTCGTCACCGCCTTGTAGTACGAGTTGCGGACGCGCACGTTGTCGTAGTCGTACGTCGGCTCCGGCAGGCGCGCGCCTTCGTAGGTGTCCCAGTAGAAGTAGAGCGGCTCGTGCTTGAGCGTGTTGTCCTCGCGCAGCACTTCCGCATGCCACATCAACGCATCGGTGATCGGTTGATCGACCGCCAGTGCAATCAGGGTGCGGTCGATGCCGGCGCCGTTGTAGGCATCGCCGCCTTCCTTCACCAGGTTGACGCGCAGGCCCAGCGAATCCGCATCACCGAGATGATCGCTCGCATCGACATGCAGCGAGAACGCGTTGTCGTTGCGCCAGCCCAGCGTGGTCGAAAACAGCGGCGCCGCGGTGGGACGCTTGGTCCGGTAGCTGATGATGCCGCCCGGCGCACCGAAGCCGTACATGAAGCCGCCCAGCCCCTTCAGCGCCTGCACCGACTCCACCGCCTCCAGCGGATACTGGCCGCCCCACTCCATCAACATCGCCACCCCATCCACGTAGTGGTTGGTGACGCCGATGCCACGAATCTGCGTGCCCCACCACGCGGTCGTTGCGGAAGGTTCGGCGGCGTAGACCGAAGGGTCGTTGATGAACACCTGGCCCAGCGTGGAAGCGCCGCGTTTCTCGATGTCCTCCTGCTCCACCACCGTCACCGAAAACGGCGTGTCCAACAGACGCTTGGTGCCCAGCGCGCCGGAACTGGCGTCGAGATTGAGGTTCAAACCGAGGCGCTCGCCCTTGACCTGCACGGCGTCGAGGGTGACCGCGTCTTCGCCCGTACTATCCGCAACGACAGCGGCGTCCTGCGCCCCCGCACTCAAGGGCAAGGCGAACAGAACGGCAAGGGAAAGGAAAAGCGGCGTGCGCGCCAACGCGCGCGGAGTGCGGATCGAATGCACGGAATCAGCCTGTGGGCTCGAAGGAGTGGCTGACTGCAAACCGCAGCGGCTGACCGCGGAAGTCTACCAGAGGCAAAGCGCCTGCCATCGCTCCAGGCGGATGAGGCCAGAGGCCAGAACCCGTGCTCTGGATTCTCGCTGTGGTTTTGGAGGTCGCCTTGGCCTTGGCTGTCTCCTTGGTTTTGGCTGTTGCTCCAGCTGTTGCCGTTGCTGTCGCCTTCGCTCTTGACTCTCTGGCGCCGTAAAGCGAGCCGAGCATCGCAGACGGCCGGGGCCGCAGAGGCGCCCTGTCTGAGCGAAGCGAGTTTGGGCGCCGTGCCGCGGCCGGCGAGAAGCGCAGGGGCCCGGAGTGGCAACGCCGCTCCGGCGAGTGTCCCGGCGCACGCGGTTTTGGTTCCTTTTGACAAGACAAAAGGAACTCGCGCAAAGCGCGAAAGCTGTTGGCTTTGGCTCTTGCTCCTGACTTCGGGCTTCAGCTGCTCCCCAGAGATGCTGCGAAGAACGGTGCAATGCACCTCGCTTATTGCACCCTGCGGCCTGCTGCTTTCCGAATGAGCCACGCACCCGTCGACGTTGCACGCTCCCAAAGAGCGGCGTTGTAGCGAGCGTCATGCATCTTCGGTGAGCGTTGGCGACTGCCTGCGGACGCGGCCGAACCCCATGCGTCGCCCGATGTAATTACCCTCCCGTCGCTGGCGCAGCACAGCCGCCACGTGCAGGCTCACCAGCGCGATCAGCGTCCATGCGCCATAGACGTGCACGTACCACGCCACCGTGCGGCCGGTTTCGTCTTCCGCCGGAGGCGCGAAGAACGCCGGCAGTTCGAAAACGCTGAACCAGTTGCGATCCGCGCCCATCCACACCCAGATGATGTGGCCGCTGATCGGCAGCGCCAGCAGCAGGAGATAGAGACTGACGTGGACCATGGCGCGCGCGCGCCGAAGTCCCTGCGGTTCGTGCAGAGCGTGCGCAGGCAGTGGCAGGATCAACCGCAGGCTCAGGCGCACGATTACCAGGAGGAAGATCGATACGCCGAGTGCGAAGTGCCATGCCAGCACATCCTTCGACTGCGCCTTCGACGTCCCGTATTCCGCGACGAACCCAAGCGTCAGTTGTCCGGCCAGCATCAGTGCGATCAGCCAGTGCAGCACGCGCAGTGCGAGCGGATATCGCCCGCACGCCGCGCTCACGGCACGCATTGGGGATACCCCGGAATGTTCCGGCCCAGCACGATGTCGCGTTGCGCCTGCCATTCGCCGGCCACGCGCGTGGGCGAGACAATGCCCTTGCCGCCGCGTCCTTGGCTGGCCTTGCGTTCGGCGGCGGGCGTCAGGTGCGGGTCATCGCGAAACAGCACATCGTCGATGTAGTACAGCGCGCAGCCCGGCTCGATGACGTACAGATGGATGTGCTGCGGCATCGTCGTGCCGGGGTAGCTGCCGGGGCGGACGGTCATGAAGGTGTACCGGCCCTGCGCATCGCTCATCGCCCAGCCACGCAGCCTGCCATGCCGACTCACCGTTGGATCACGCACGGATTTTTCGCCCGGATAGATGCCGTTCCGGTTGGTCTGGTGTGCATACACGATGACGCCCGCATGCGGTCGGCCATCGGCGTCGATGACTCGACCGTGCAGGCGCAGGCGCTCGCCGGGCTCGTCATCCGATACAAGGCGGGCGACCGGAGGGGGATTCGCCGGCAGACCGTTCAACGCGACTTCGCAGTCCTCGCAGGGCAGTCCGACGACCGGCGTCGTGGCGGCGGAAGACGGCGCGCAAGCGGCGACCGACACGGCGACGAGCCATGCAGCACCCGGGGCGGCGCGCAGGACAGTGGATGGAGTTCGGAACACGGCGATTCTCCGGATGGGGCCTGATGATGGAGAGTGCACTTCCCGCCGCAGCGTTAACCTTCGCCCGCGTGTTAACACTCCTGCCGCAGCTACGCTCTACTTCCCTGTCACCCCGGGCTCATGGGCCATGAAGGCCACGATCGAACCGCAGGACATCGCCATGCAGGTGCAGGAAGCGCGACGCGGATCGCAGGCGGCGTTCGCGTGGCTGTACCGCACGTTCGCACCGCTGGTCCATGCCATCCACCTCGGCATGGCGACGCGTTCACGTGCGGAGGATCTGACGCAGGAGACCTTCGTCATCGCATTCGATCGCCTGCACCAGTTGCGCGAGCCTGCACGCTTCGGTCCGTGGATCGCGATGATCGCGCGCCGGCATCGTCCTGCGCCGGCGGTCGAGGCGATGGATCTGTCGAGCGGTGATGACATCGCGTGGCCCGGCGCGGGGCCCGACGTGATCAGCCAGGCCCGCCAGGCGCTGCACGCCATCCGCATGCTGCCCGAGGCATATCGCGACACATTGATGCTGCGCCTCGTCGAAGGATTGAGCGGGCCGGAGATTGCGCTGCTGACTGGACTGACACCCGAATCCGTGCGGGTGAACCTGCATCGCGGCATGGCGCGTCTGCGCGGCGCGCTGGGCGTTGATGCGCAGGCGAAGGAGCAAGTGGATGACTGACCAACCCGACCCGTTGTGGGACCCGGATGTGCCGGGCGATGGCGAACTGGAGCGGCTGCAGCAGATGCTCGGCGTCTACCGCCATGTGCCGAGATCGGGACAGGTCTGGACGGTCGTGCGCGCGCCGGTCCGGCGCAGGCGTGGACGTCGCGTGTTGCGAATCGCCGCGGCTGCGCTGGCGGCCTGCGTGCTCGGCATCGCGGCGTGGATTCCGTGGCGACTGCAATGGAGCGACCACCGGCAGTGGCCGGTCGAAACGAGGATCGCGTCGGCGCCGGCGTCATTGCGCATTGGAACCACGTTGCGCACGACCGGAAGCGAAGCCGTAACGGTTCGTGTCGCGCGCATCGGAAGCATGGACGTATTGCCCGGATCACGGGTACGGCTGGTCGAGACGCGCACCGGCCGCCATCGCCTCGAATTGCTGGATGGACGCGTGCGCGCCCGCATCTGGGCGCCGCCCGGCCAGTTCGGCATCACCGGCGGCCACAGCGAGACCATCGATCTCGGCTGCGCGTTCGAGATGAGCCGCACGCCGCGCGGCACAGGCACGATCCACGTCACCAGCGGCTGGGTCATGCACCGGGTAAATGGCCAGGAGACGCTCGTGCCCGCAGGTTCACGGCTGGACTTCGACGAAACGCGCGGCGGCATTCCGCTTGCGACGACGGCGACGGCCGAGTTCCGCTCGCAGGTCGCGCAACTCGATGCAGCGATGTCGGCCGGAATACGCGTGCCGGATCTCGAAGCCGTGGTTGCACGCCAAGCGACGGCCGCGGATCGATTTGCCCTGCTCACCCTGCTCACGCGCTACCCCGCGCTGGCGACCGGCCCGCTCTATCCGCGGCTGGCGACGATGTTCGACGAACCCGCGCCCGATCCCGGTCATCGCGACGCCTGGACGCACGGCAGCGTGCATGCGATGAACCGATGGTGGGAACGCGTGCCCCGGCCGCCGAAGGCCTGGTGGCTCAACTGGCGCGATGCATGGGGCTGATCGCTCCGAATCGCGGACGTATGCAACCCTTCCGCCGCGACCTGCATCTGTAAGGCAAATCGTCCTCGAGTACCGCCATGATCCGACCGCTTGCGCTGCTGGCCTGCCTGTTCGTATTGCCCACCCTGCCCGTGCAGTCCTCCGAGCCGCCGGCTTCGGCCTCGGCCGCGCAACCCGCGTCGCGGGCACGGCAGGCGCTCGATGCCTGGCTCGCGGCCTTCAACAGCGGCGAGCGCTCCGCGCTGGAGGCGTTCCGCCAGCGCTACCGCGCGGACATGAATGTGGACAACCAGCTCGAATTCCGCGACGGCGTCGGCGGCTTCCTCCTGATCCGGCACGAGCCCGACGAGGGCAACACCGCCGTGGCGCTGGTGCGCGAGGTCGAATCGGAAACCCATGCACAGCTGCGGGTGACGCTGGCCCCGGATCAGCCGGCCCGGATCGGCGTGCGCGCCGTGCCCACCCCGGCGGAATTCCGGCCGGCACGCCTCACGCAGCAGGCGGCGATCGACGCCGTCGGCGCGTACGCCGACGCCTCCGCGAAAAAGGACGCCTTCGCCGGCGCGCTGCTGATCGCGCAAGGTGATCAGGTGTTGCTGCAGAAAGCGTGGGGACAGGCGGATCGCGCGAAGAACCTGCCGAACACGCTCGACACCCGCTTCCGCCTGGGCTCGATGAACAAGATGGTCACCGCCGTGGCGATCCTGCAGCTGGTGCAGGCCGGCAAGGTTTCGCTCGACGGCACGCTCGGCGACTACCTCAAGACGTACCCCAACGCCGACATGCGCACGATTACCGTGCGGCAACTGCTGACCCATCGCGGCGGCGCGGGCGACATCTTCGGCCCCGAATTCGAACGCGAGCGCACCCGCCTGCGCACGCATGCCGACTATGTGGCGCTGTACGGTGATCGCGCGCCGACGCATCCGCCGGGCAGCCGTCGCGATTACGCCAACTACGGGTTCGTGCTGCTCGGAGCGATTATCGAAGCGGTCAGCGGGCAGTCGTACTACGACTACGTCGATGCGCACATCTTCGCGCCGGCCGGCATGCGCGACACCGGCTCACTGCCGGAAACCGACGCCATGCCGCAACGTGCACGCCCGTACATGCGCACGCAGGGCCGCTGGGTCGATGCAGCCGACACCTTGCCGTGGCGCGGCATGGCGGCCGGCGGCGGCTACAGCACCGTCGGCGACCTGCTGCGCTTCGCCCGCGCATTGCAGAACGGCACGCTGATCGATCCTGCCCTGCTCGCCGAAGCCACGCGCCCGGACGATTCCGAATACGGCTACGGCTTCGCCGCCGGCAACCACGATGGCCTGCCCTGGTACGGCCACGGCGGCGGCGCCCCCGGCATGAACACCGAGTTCCGCGTCTACCCCACGCTCGACCGCGTCGTCATCAGCCTCTCCAACCTCGATCCCCCGGTCGCGCAGCGCCAGGCGGATTACTACTTCGCGCGGATGCCGTTGGAGTAGCGGGAGTAAACCGCCCGCATCGAGTTCTGCTCACGGGCTGTTTGCGCTTTTGTGGATATCAATCGAGAGCGCGGGCGTTGGAGGAAGCGAACTGCCAGTCGTCAACTACGCTCCTGCTGGCTTGCGGTGCTCGATGCCCTGGCGTCGAGCGCAGCTTCCGGCCATTCCGTGAAGCGGAAAACTCGTTTTCCGCAGCTGACCTCACGCAGATGTCGTTCGAGAGGCAGTTTGAACGGCCTGCAACTGTTCGACGATTTGTCCCAGCGTACTCTTCGATGCTGTCACCCAGAATGCGCGGTCCATCGTCACGCCGGCAATCGCTTCGATGGCGAGGATGGCGGATTCCACTTCCCCTCCCTCGATCGACTCGAAGCGAGGTCCCCCCGCGATCACCGCGGCATTGTCATCGGGCAGGAAAAAAGGCGTGGGCCATCGGCAATGCGACGCGAACACCACGCCAATGCGCATCGCCAGTGCCTGACGCTCACCGCCTCCCCATGCATCCATCAACGCCAGCGACCGTGCCGCCTGCGCTGAGCGCAGTTCCTTGAAGAAGGACGTATCCGGGCCCAGCCAGCGAACGCCGATGAAAAACCTTTTCCAACCACCCAGGGGCGGATAGTCGTGCGGGAAGACGAGCGGGTCCTCAGGGCGCATGGCTTGGCTCCGGCGCGGGACCCATTCCATCGTGCGAACCGGCTTCGGTTTCTGGACGGACATCCGTCGCCGGACTCTCCGGCCATATCCGGTTCACGAGGTCGCCGACTTCAACCGCCTCGCTGCCGCCCTCCATCGCCCGGCTCCATTCGGCGGGATGGGGAAACTCCCGCGATGAAGTTCCGCCCCATAGTGAAGCCTTCAGCGCCACTACGACGACGCCCGCGCGTGCCTCGAACGGAGGAACGCGAAGGATGGCCGCCCTCAGTTTGCTGTCGACGGCGTCGGGCAGCGCCGGAACCAAATCCAGCCACGCCATGGATCGACCGCCGGGCCGAACCGCAAGGACTAGGAATCCACCCGTGGGGATCGGCGCTTCGTCAGCCAGCACATGCGCAGCTGTGTCCTGAACGGCCTTCAGGTAGGCCGCCAGCGCCTCGATGGAAGGAACACGTTCTTCCAGAATGAAATCGGGCTGAAGCAACATGATGCTCTTGGACTCGAAGGGCTCCGCCGCCAGCGCCAGTGCCGGGATTGCGCTGAGCAATGCAAGCGCGAACAACTTCCTGAAAACGGACATTCCATTCCCTCCTCGAATCAGGTCATCGGCTGGAGTCAGCCAGCGTGCATTTGAACCGTAAGACAGGGCCGCCCACGCGCATTGCCAAGCGAATCCAGGGAGCACCCGACTCTACGGCAAACATGGCCATCCTGTAGATCAGCCGAGTGGTGACACCGATGAAGCCGGGGGCCTGCCTGATGCACTCGAGTCGACAGACAATTGCCGGCACTTTTTTCATTGCAGTTCCTGTACTTGCTTACGTATGCGCCCCGCGGTCGATTCTGGGGAGCGGGTGTGGAGCGTTTTATTCATGCAGGCGGGAAACATCAGTCACATGCGTCGAGGTTCGGTATCCCGGGCTCCATCATCGGCCTTCCAACTGGGTACGCGGACTGGGAAGGTGCTGCCACAGGCAGATCGGCGCTCTATGCCTGCTCGTCCGATGGCTTGAGAGGTGACCGCTCCCAATCGAGTGCGCTGAGCAGTTCCCTGGCCAGGCCGTCGAATTCCGCCCGGTAATGATGCTGGTGCGGCGTGGGAACGACAGGCTGCCCGGGCGTGTAGCCAAGCGAACGCAAAGAGGTTTCGAACGCTTCGAGTGGACCGTAACCGAACAACAAATCGTGCCGATCCCAGACCACCGTCGCGTTGCCGCCGGGAGAATGCGCCCAGAGATCGAAACGTCCGTCCGCCGCGAGAAACGGACTGAATCTGGACACGAAGTCCTGAAGCGACGACAACGGCATTGCCGGACTCTGATATCGACCGGGCGCACCTTCGCCACGCGGCGTATGCAGTACGTACAGCAGGTAGTACGGAGGCGCCATGCACTCGACCATCCGCGTGAACATGGACGGCTTGTCGCCGGATGCACCTGCCACCAAGCGCTTCCCTGTCTCGAAGACAGGCTCGTGACTGTGTGCGATCCAGTCGCCATTGATCAGGTGTTCGAGTCGGTGCATGTACGTACCCGGAATGGTTTGATCAGTGTCAAGCTTCCTGTCATTTCAGAGCAGTCGGCTGTCACGCGGCGTCCGGCGAAGCCCGCTGCTCCAACCATTGCGTGAGCCTTCCGTAGAACATGCATATCAGCAGGCTCACCGCACCGAAAAGAACGAGGGTAATCAGCCCGCCATGCAGGATCGTTCCACTGACCCACACCCACAGAGCGGAAAAGGTCAACAGCGCGCCTGCACCCAATCGGTAGATTGCATGAAGGTCGCTGTGTACCTCGAGACAGATCTTCCTTGGCAACGGTGCCACCGGCAGCGAGAACATCTTCAGCACGAAGAGAAACAGGGTCGCCGCGGCACCGAGTGCAACGGTGCACCAGAGTGGAAACTCGTTCGGCAGCAGCGCCTTCATCGAGGTCTCCAGAAAGGGCATTCCACCAATCCAGTACGCGATCAGCACCGGGAGCCCGCCAGTGAGAAACGAGACCAGTGCTTCAAAAAATGCTTCTTGCCACTTGAACATGCCACCTCCTTGTATGCCACGAGAACATCGGAACCCGAACCGGGCCGCGTGAGCAGAGAATCTCTGGAGAAGCGCCAGCGGTTGCCGACACGAGCGGGATACCCGACATCACCGCGGCGTCAGCCAGAACTCCCCGATCGGCATTCCTGCGCTGACGGAGGATGAAGGCTCCGGCATCAGAACGAAAGACCTAGGCCGGATGCGGGCCGTCGCATCGAGGCTGGATCCGCCTCCAGAAATAACTGGAACAGTCCTTGCACGACCCGCCCTGACCCCGGCGGAAAACAGTCATGTCCGAGCAGGACGAAAGCGGCGAACGCACCGAATTACCCAGCGAGAAACGCCTTCGCGAGGCGCGCGAGCAGGGCAACATCCCGCGTTCGCGTGAACTGGCGACGGCGGCGGTGTTCGGTGCGGGCGTGCTTGCGATCGTCGGCTTCACGCCGACGCTGGCGCGCGGTGCGCTGGGCTGGATGAAGGTGGCGCTGAGCCCGGATCCGGAGCTGTACAAACATCCGGACCAGTTGTTCGGGCATGTGGGTTCGCTGCTGATCCAGTTGCTGTGGGTGGTGCTGCCGATCGTGATCATCTGCGTGCTGGCCGGTTTCATCGGGCCGGTGCTGATGGGCGGGCTGCGCTTTTCCAACAAGGCGCTGATGCCGGATTTCAAGCGGCTGGACCCGATGGCCGGACTGAAGCGGCTGTACGGGGCCGAGAGCATCGCCGAACTGCTGAAGTCGCTGCTGCGCGTGGTCTGCGTGGGCGGCGCGGCCATCCTGTGCCTGAAGCTGGGCCTGTCGCAGCTGCGCGAGCTGCTGACGATGCCGCTGGAACAGGCCGTGCGCACGGGGCTGGGTTTCGCGGGCACGCTGCTGTTCGCCTGCGCGGGCGCGCTGATGTTGCTGGCAGCCATCGACGCGCCGTACCAGAAGTGGAACTGGATGCGGAAGCTGAAGATGACGCGCCAGGAACTGCGCGAGGAAATGAAGGAAAGCGAAGGCCGTCCGGAAGTGAAGGGCCGCATCCGCCAGATGCAGCACCAGTTGTCGCAGCGCCGGATGATCGAGGACGTGCCGACCGCGGACGTCGTGCTGGTCAACCCGACCCACTACGCCGTCGCGCTCAAATACGACGCGGACAAGATGGGCGCGCCGCGGGTGGTCGCCAAGGGCGTGGACGAAGTGGCCCTGCGGATCCGCGAAGTGGCCGAGGCGCACCGGGTCGCGATTGTCTCCGCGCCGCCTTTGGCACGCGCCTTGTATAGGGAAAGCCAACTCGGCCGGGAGATTCCCGTGAGACTGTATACCGCCGTCGCCCAGATCCTCTCCTACGTGTACCAGTTGCGCGCGTGGCGCAACGGCATGCTGCCGGATCACCCCGACATGCCGTCCCTCGACGTGGATGAGGGCAAGCCGGCATGAGCAACGCCCGTCCGATGCGCGTGATGGACATGCTGCGCCACGGCCTCGGCGCGCCGCTGGTGGTGCTGGCGATGCTGGCGATGGTCGTCGTGCCGCTGGCGCCGCCGGTGCTGGACGCCTTGTTCAGCTTCAACATCGCGATCTCGCTGGTCGTGCTGCTGGCCGTGGTCTACGTGCAGCGGCCGCTCGAGTTCACCATCTTCCCGATCGTGCTGCTGATGACCACGATGCTGCGCCTGGCGCTGAACGTGGCCTCGACCCGTGTGGTGCTGCTGCATGGCCAGGAAGGCCACGGCGCGGCCGGCAAGGTCATCGAGGCGTTCGGCGAATTCGTGGTCGGCGGCAATTTCGCGGTCGGCCTGGTCGTGTTCGCCATCCTGACCATCATCAACTTCGTGGTCATCACCAAGGGCGCGGGCCGCATTTCCGAAGTGACCGCGCGCTTCATCCTGGACGCCATGCCCGGCAAGCAGATGGCGATCGACGCCGATCTCAACGCCGGCCTGCTGACGCGCGAGGAAGCCAAGGCCCGCCGCGAGGAAGTGCGCGAGGAAGCCGACTTCTACGGCGCGATGGACGGCGCCAGCAAGTTCATCCGCGGCGACGCCATCGCCGGCATCCTGATCCTCTTCATCAACATGATCGGCGGCCTGGCCATCGGCGTGCTGCAGCACGGCCTGCCGGTCGGCGAGGCGGCGAAGATCTACACCCTGCTGTCCATCGGTGACGGCCTGGTCGCCCAGCTGCCGGCGCTGCTGGTCTCGTCCGCGGTGGCGATGCTGGTCACCCGCGCCTCGCGCGCCCAGGATCTGGGCGGCGCGATGGTCGGCCAGGTGTTCGGCCAGCACAAGGCGCTGGCGATTGCCGCCGCGCTGATCGGCCTGGTCGGCCTGGTGCCGGGCATGCCGAACGTCGCTTTCTTGACGCTGGCGGCCGTGCTCGGTTTCGTGGCCTGGAAACTGTGGAAGAAATCGATCGCGCCCGCCAACGGCGACGCGGATGGTGGCGATGGCCTCAGCCCCGCCCTGCCCGCACCGAGCAATCCCAACGCCGAGCTGACCTGGGACGAAGTGCGTCCGGTCGATCCGCTGGGGCTGGAAGTCGGTTACCGGCTGATTCCGCTGGTGGACAAGGCCCAGGGCGGCGAACTGATGTCGCGCATCAAGGCGGTGCGGCGCAAGCTCACCCAGGACATGGGCTTCCTGATTCCGCCCGTGCACATCCGCGACAACCTGGAACTGCCGTCCAACGGCTATCGCCTGCTGGTGCACGGCGTGCCGGTGGCGACCGCCGAAATCCATCCGGACCGCGAGCTGGCGCTGGACCCCGGCGGCGCGTTCGGCACGCTCGAAGGCATTCCCGGACGCGACCCCGCGTTCGGGCTGGACGCCACCTGGATCCAGCCGCACCAGCACGCGATGGCCGAATCGCTGGGCTATACCGTCGTCGATGCCGCCACCGTGGTGGCCACGCACCTGTCGCACCTGGTCCGCGAACACGCGCCGGAGCTGCTCGGCCACGAGGAAGTGCAGCAGCTGCTGGCGACGCTCGGCAAGAGCGCGCCCAAGCTCGTCGAAGATCTGACGCCCAAGTCGCTGCCGCTCTCGACCGTGGTGCGCGTGCTGCAGAACCTGCTGATCGAGCGCGTGCCGATTCGCCAGCTGCGCCGCATCGTCGAATCGCTGGTCGAATTCGCGCCGCAGAACAACGATCCGGCCGCGCTGACGGCCGCCGTCCGCAATTCGCTGGGGCGCTTCATCGTCCAGGAAATCTCCGGGATGGCTCCGGAACTGCCGGTCTACACGCTGGCGCCGCAGCTGGAACGCGTCTTGCAGGACAGTGTCCAGGGCACCGGCGCCGCATTGGAACCGGGGCTGGCCGAGCGCCTTCACCAGAGCCTGGCCGACTGCGTCACCCAGCAGGACGCCAAGAGCGAACCCGCGGTGGTGCTGGTGCCCGGATCCGTCCGCGCCGCGTTGGCGCGACTGGTCCGCCACAGCGTCCCGACGCTGTCGGTCCTGTCCTACAGCGAAGTACCCGAGGACAAGCGGCTGAAGCTGGTGGGGCAGATAAGTTGAATGCAGTAGCGAGTGGTCAGTAACGAGTAGCGAGTGACGGGAGGGAGATGGATATGAAACAGGTTGTCGATGCCGGACCGCATGCGTCATGGCGTGCCGCCACGCCGCCAGCTTCGCCGCGGTTCTCCTTGTTCCTCACTCCTGCCCCCGCACGTTCCTCGTTCCCCTCTCGTTCCACCTTCCAGGCCTGAAAGATCACCGACCATGAAAATCAAACGCTTCGTCGCTCCCGACATGCGCACGGCCTTTGCCCTGGTCCGCCAGGAACAGGGTCCGGACGCGGTGATCCTCTCCAACCGCATGACCGATGACGGCGTCGAAATCGTCGCCGCGTCGAACTACGACGAGACGCTGGTGCAGCGCACGCTGGAAGCCATGCGCCCGGCCGCCGACATTCCGGCGCCCGCTCCTGCGCTCCCGCGCCACGCGGCGTCCACGCAGCCGGCGGCTGCCGCGCCGATGTCGCCGGCCGAAGCCGCCGCGGCCTATTTCCAGCGCACGCAAGCCGCGCCGACGCCCGTCGCGCAACCGGCTACGCCCGCCCCTTCCTTCGCCGCGCCGGCGGCTCCGGCGCCGTCGTTCGCCACGCCTGCTCCGGTCGCGCCGTCCTTCGCCGTGCCGGTCGCGCCCGCGCCGATCGCGCCGCCGGTCGAACCCGAGCTGCCGGCCGCACTGGCCGCCGCGTTCGAAGTGGACCCGATGTCCTTCGCCGCGCGCCTGGCCGCCAGCCTGCCGCAATTCCCGGACATCGCCGCACCGATCGCGCCGGAAGCTGCCGATGACGATGCCTCCGCGCCGGCCGCGATCGAAGAACGCGCTGCGCCGCTGCTGTCGGTGGTCGCCGACAACGCCCGCCTGCGCGAGAACGACGAACAACTGGCGCAGATGCGCGCCGAACTCGCCGCCATGCGCGGGATGATTGAAGACGAGATGCACCGCCTCACCGACGAGCGCCTGAAGGGGTCGCCGGTGCGCGCACAGGCGATGGAACTGATGGACGACTACGGCTTCGACGCCGGCATCACCCGCGACGTCGCCCTGCAGATTCCCGCCGACACCGAACTGCATCGTGGCCGCGGCCTGATGCTGGGCCTGCTCTCGCGCCGGCTGCCGATCATGGCGAAGGATCCGCTGGAAGAAGGCGGCGTGATCGCGCTGGTCGGCCCGACCGGTGCCGGCAAGACCACCACCATCGCCAAGCTCGCGGCCGCTTTCGCCGACCGCCACAACCCGCGCGACGTCGCGCTGGTCACCACCGATACGGTGCGCGTGGGCGGGCGCGAACAACTGCACAGCTACGGCCGCCAGCTCGGCATCGCCGTGCACGAGGCCGACAGCGACGTGCGCCTGGCGCAGCTGCTGGAGCGCCTGCGCGACTACAAGCTGGTGCTGATCGACACTGCCGGCCTCGGCCAGCGCGATCGCAACCTGGTTGCCCAGCTCAACTGGCTGCGCGCCGCGGGCCAGGTCCACACCCTGCTGGTGCTGCCGGCCAACTCCCATTTCGGTGATCTGGACGAAGTCGTCCGCCGCTTCAGCAGCGCGCAGCCGCAAGGCATCGTGCTGACCAAGGTCGACGAAACCGGACGCCTGGGCAGCGCGTTGTCGGTGGTCGTCGATCACCAGTTGCCGATGGCGTGGATCACCGACGGCCAGCGCGTGCCGGAGGATCTGCACCGCGCCAGCGCCCCCAATCTTGTTTTGCGCCTTGACCAATTGCGTCGCGAAGCCGACGAAGCCACTCCCGCGGAGACGATCCATGTCGCATGAGCACCACCTGTTGCAGACCAATCCGCGCCATACGCCGCCGCTGGCCGGCGCGTTCCATCCGGTGCGCGTGATCGCGATCACTGGCGGCAAGGGTGGCGTCGGCAAGACCAACGTGTCGGTCAATCTCGCCGCCTCGCTGGCGGAGATGGGCAAGCGCACGCTGCTGATGGACGCCGACCTCGGCCTGGCGAACGTGGACGTGCTGCTCGGCCTGACGCCGAAGTTCACCCTGGCGGATCTGGTCGCCGGCCGCTGCCAGCTGGAAGACGTGTTGCTGGAAGGCCCCGATGGTCTGCTGATCGTCCCGGCCTCGTCGGGTTTCCGTCACATGGCCGAACTGTCCCCGGCCGAACACGTCGGCCTGGTCAACGTGTTCTCCGAACTGCAGCGCGCGCTGGACGTGATGGTGGTCGACACCGCCGCCGGCATCACCGACAGCGTGCTGACCTTCTGCCAGGCCGCGCAGGACACCGTGGTCGTGGTGTGCGACGAGCCGGCCTCGATCACCGACGCCTACGCCCTGATCAAGGTGCTCTCGCGCGAGCGCGGCGTGGACCGCGTGCACGTGATCGCCAACATGGTCCGCGACCCCAACGAAGGCCGGAAACTGTACGAAAAGCTGGCCCGCGTCTGCGAACGGTTCCTGGGCGACGTCGCCCTGCATTACCTGGGCGCGGTTCCGCATGACGACTGGCTGCGCCGCGCCGTGCAGCGCCAGCAGGCCGTCGTGAAGGCGTACCCCGGCAGCCCGTCGGCGCGCGCCATCAATGAAATCGCCCGCCTGACCGCCCGCTGGCAGCCGCCGGTGGCCGCGCGCGGCAATGTCGAGTTCTTCGTCGAACGCATGATCAACCGGAGCGTGCCTGCATGAACACTGGCGCCGCCCAATACCGGGCCGTGCAGAAGACGGCGGCCAGCGAGTGCGTGACCACGCACGCCGACCTGGTCCGCCGCATTGCACACCATCTGGCGGCGCGCCTGCCGGCCAGCGTCGAAGTCGATGATTTGATCCAGGCCGGCATGATCGGCCTGATCGAAGCCTCGCGCAGTTACGACGCCGAGCAGGGCGCGTCGTTCGAGACGTTCGCCTCCATCCGCATCCGCGGCGCGATGATCGATGAAATCCGCCGTGGCGACTGGGTGCCGCGTTCGGTGCACCGCCGCGCGCGCCAGGCGGCGTCCACCGTGCGCGAGATCGAACAGCGCACCGGCCGCGCCGCCATCGCCACCGAAGTGGCCGCCGCGATGGAAATGCCGCTGCCCGAATACCTGCGCCTGCTGGAAGACGCCGCGCGCGGCCAGGTGCTGAGCCTGGAATCGCACATCGAGGATCACGGCGAGCCGCAGACCCACGCGACCGGCGGCCCCAGCCCGGAGCAGCACATGGAGCGCGGCGAGTTCCGCAGCTCGCTGATCAAGGCCATCGGCCACCTGCCCGAGCGCGAACAGCTCGTGCTGTCCATGTATTACGAGAAGGAACTCAACCTGAAGGAAATCGGTGCGGTGCTCGGCGTCAGCGAATCGCGCGTCTGCCAGATCCACGGCCAGGCCATGCTGCGCCTGCGCGCCCGGCTGGACGTGTTCGACAAGGCCGATGCGGGGCTGGAGGACGAGTGAGCCCGATGTCGGCCGTCACGCTTTGATCACCGCGGCCGTCCCTGCCCTAAACCTTTCCCCGCCCTCGCCGATATCCCTCCAGACCCAGCCCCTGCTTCACCGGAGTACCTAGTGACCGCCAACAAGAACATGCGAATCCTGATCGTGGACGACTTCTCGACGATGCGCCGCATCATCAAGAACCTGCTCAACGATCTGGGTTACACGAACACCGCCGAGGCGGACGACGGTTCGACCGCACTCACCGCGCTGTCCCAGAGCCAGTTCGACTTCGTGGTCACCGACTGGAACATGCCCGGCATGACCGGCATCGATCTGCTCAAGGCGATCCGTGCGGACGAACGCTTCAAGTCGCTTCCGGTGCTGATGGTCACCGCCGAGGCCAAGCGCGAACAGATCATCGAAGCCGCGCAGAACGGCGTGAACGGCTACATCATCAAGCCCTTCACCGCGCAGACGCTGGAAGAAAAGCTGGGCAAGATTTTCGAACGCATGGGAGCGGCCGCCTGATGGGCGGCGCCGTGCTCGACGCCGCCGGCGCACGCGCCGCGCTCGCGGAAAAACTGCAGAGCGCACTGGCCTCGCTGGAAGACGGCGACGAAGCCGGCTGGCGCCGCGAACTGGACACAATCGCCGCCTGGCGCACGCAACCGATGATGGCGGGACTGGGCCGCCTTGCCCGCGAACTGGCGCAGACGTTGGGCGAACTCCCGCCCGCGCACGGCGCGTCGTCCGGCGAACTGGACGATGCCTGCTCGCGCCTGGATCACGTCGTGGCGATGACCGAACAGGCCAGCCACAAGACCCTCGATCTGGCCGAGCAATGCCGCAGCCTGGCCGATCAGCTGAAGTCCACGCAGGTGTCGAGCGAACAGGCACAGCTGATCGATCAGATCCGCGCCAACCTGTCGGAACTGGCGCTGGCGCAGAGCTACCAGGACCTGACCGGCCAGATCATCCGCCGCGTCGCCGGCATCGTGCGCCGCGTGCACGAAGGCTTCGGCGCACTCGGCCTGCCACCGCCAGAAAAGAAGGAGCAGGAAGGCCTCGCCGGCCCCGCCGTGGCGGGCCTGGACAAGAACGCGTTCTCGCAGGACGACGCCGACGATCTTCTGTCGGGGCTGGGCCTCTGATCGGGAACGCATCCGCCGCCCCTTCGATGCCGCCACGCATACCGTCCCTTCACTTTTTCGATAAGCAGTCCGCCCATGGCCGCCGTCACCCCTGAAATCGCCGCCGACTTCCTCATCGAGGCGCAGGAAATCCTGGACCGCCTGGGCGAACAGCTGGTGACGCTGGAACAGGACGCCAACGACAAGGACCAGCTCAACGCGGTATTCCGTGGATTCCACACGCTGAAAGGCGGCGCGGGATTCCTCGGCATCACGCCGATGGTCAACCTGTGCCACGCCGCTGAAGAAGCGCTCGGCCTGGTGCGCGCCGGCAAGGCGACGCTGGAAGCCGATCATTTCGACGCCGCACAGCAATCACTCGACTGGCTGCAGCAGATGCTGGACGCGGTGGGCAGCAACGCCGAACCGCCGCATGCACCGCCGGAACTGATCGCGCAGTTCGACGTCAGCGGCGCGCCGCGTCCGGCCAAGACCGCCGCGACGCCGGCCAGACCCGCCGCGGCGCCGGCCGCACAGGATCCGGCGCATGCCGCCAAGCCCGCCCCGCGTGCGAGCGAAGCCGAACACACCATCCGCGTCGACACCAAGCGACTGGATGCGATCGTCAACCTCGTCGGCGAACTGGTGCTCTCGCGCAACCGCCTGAAGACGCTGCGCACGCGCCTGCGCGACGAAGAACTCGACCGCGCCGTCAGCAGCCTCGACATCGCCACCGCGCGCCTGCAGAACGCCGTCATGCGCACGCGCATGCAACCGGTCGGCAAGGTGTTCTCGCGCTTCCCCAAGGTGGCGCGCGACGTGGCGCGTTCCTTGAACAAGGAAGTCGATCTCGAACTCATCGGCGCCGACACCGAACTGGATCGCAACCTGGTCGAAGCGCTGGCCGATCCGCTCGTGCACCTGGTCCGCAACGCGATCGACCACGGCATCGAACTGCCCGACCTGCGTGAAGCCTCCGGCAAGCCACGCAGCGGCCAGGTCCGCCTGTCGGCGCAGCAGGAAGGCGATTACGTCACCATCGAAATCCGCGACGACGGCGCCGGCATCGATCCCGAACGCCTGCGCGACAAGGCGCTGGAAAAAGGCCTGCTGGATCCGGAAGCCGCCGCGCGCCTGTCGCACGACGAATGCCTGCACCTGGTATTCATGCCGGGCTTCTCGACCAAGGCCGTCATCACCGACATCTCCGGCCGCGGCGTCGGCATGGACGTGGTGCAATCGCGCATCCGCGAACTCAGCGGCCAGATCCAGATCCACTCGCAACTCGGACGCGGCAGCCGCTTCCTGATCCGCGTGCCGCTCACCCTGGCGATCCTGCCGACCCTGCTGGTGCAGGCCGGCGACCCGGTATACGCCCTGCCGCTGGCGCGCGTGATGGAAGTGCTGCACGCCCCCTTCAAGAAGGTGCGCTGGTTCGATGGCCAGGCCGTGCTGGATCGCCAATCGAGCACGCTGCCGCTGGTCGATCTGCGCAAGTGGCTGGGCACCGAATCACTCGCTTCGCCGTTGCTGACCATCGTCGTCCTGCAGATGGGCGATCAACGCTTCGGACTGATCGTCGATCAGGTCCGCGGACGCGAAGAAGTGGTCATCAAACCGTTGCCCAAGGCGGTGCGCGGCCTGCGCGGTTATGCCGGCGCGACGCTGATTGGCGATGGACGCATGGCGTTGATTCTGGATGTGGATGGGTTGCGCGAAGCGGCTTGAGGTGGGTGGGCGGGGACCGCGGTCTGCTGGCTCGCTGGGTGCAACAAGCGAAGTGCATTGCACCGCTTTTTGACGGCGCTGTGTGGGCGACCGTCGAGCTGAAACTCGTAGGGTGCAGTTCGTAGGGTGCAGTAAGCGAAGCGCATTGCACCGTTATCGACGGCGATATCCGGCGGCGGCCGAAGCCCAGGATCCAGAGCCCGGAGCAAGGGCCAAACCAAAGCAAAGAGCCAAAGCCAAAGCCAAAGCCAAAAGCTTTCGCGCTTTGCGCGAGTTCCTTTTGTCTTGTCAAAAGGAACCAAAACCGCCGGCGCCGGGACACTCGCCGGAGCGGCGATGCCGCTCCGGGCCCCTGCGCTTCTCGCCGACCGGGGCACGGCGCCCAAACTCGCTACGCTCAGACACGGGCGCCTCTGCGGCCCCGGCCGTCTGCGATGCTCGGCTCGCTTTACGGCGCCTGAGAGTCAAAGGCCGAAAAGCCGAAAAGCGGAAGAGCGGAAGAGCGGAAGAGCGGAAGAGCACGGATTTTGGCCTCTGGCCTCATCCGCTGAGCGGGCAACAGCGGAGGCTTTGATGGACCGCGCTCTTGATGGCCTCTCAGGCACTGCGGCATTCGTAGCATTCGCAGGGTGAAATAAGCGCAGCGCATTGCACCGCTTCTACCTCGTTTCCAGCGTTGCGTGGTTATCCTGGGTTGCGAGCCCGCCTCAAAAGAACATGCGCAAGCGCGCCTTTGTTCCAGGCGTCGGGTGCACAGGAGACTTCATTGAAAGGTGCAATGCGCTGCGCTTATTGCGCACTACGCGGTTGCTCTCCCCAACGGCGCAAGCACACCACGATTGCCGTCGCTCCAAACGGGTGAGGCCGAAGGCCAAAACCCGCGCCTTGGCTTGGCTTGGCTTTGGCTTTGGCTTTGGCTTCGGCTTCGGCTTTGGCTTTGGCTGCTGCTCTTGCTTGGCCGTTGCTCTTGCTTGGCCGTTGCTGTTGCTGGCTGTTGCTTGGCTGTTGCTGGTGCTTGGCTGTTGCTGGTGCTTGGCTGTTGCTGTCGCCTTCGCTCTTGCCCTTCCAGCGCCCTAAAGGGAGCCGAGCTTCGCAGACGGCCGGGGTCGTAGAGGCGCCCCTGTCTGAGCGCAGCGAGTTTGGGCGCCGTGCCCCGGACGGCGAGAAGCGCAGGGCACCGGAGCGAAGCTCCGGCGACTGTCGGGCGCCCACGGTTTTGGTTCCTTTTGACAAGACAAAAGGAACTCGCGCAAAGCGCGAAAGCTCTTGGCTTTGGCTTTGGCTCCGGCTCTGGCTCTGGCTGTTGCTGTTGCTTGGCCGTTGCTGTTGCTTTCGCTCTTGCCCTTCCAGCGCCCTAAAGGGAGCCGAGCATCGCAGACGGCCGGGGTCGTAGAGGCGCCCCTGTCTGAGCGTAGCGAGTTTGGCGCCGTGCCCCGGACGGCGAGAAGCGCAGGGCACCGGAGCGAAGCTCCGGCGACTGTCGGGCGCACACGGTTTTGGTTCCTTTTGACAAGACAAAAGGAACTCGCGCAAAGCGCGAAAGCTCTTGGCTCTTGCTGTTGCTGTCGCTGTTGCTGTCGCTGTTGCTGTTGCTCCTGGCTCCTGGCTCCTGGGCTCTGAGCTTCAGCTGCTCCCCAACGAACCCGCCAAGAACGGCGCAATGCGCCGCACTCATTACACCCTACGAACTCGCCACGACACGACACCCCACCATGCCCCGCGCGCCCAACCGCGCCCCCACCACGCCCCCCCACACCGCGACCGCGATCCCACTTCCTCCTCCCCCATTCAAGTCCTCCCCCTCCCCGCCGATATTCCTGAACATGGATATCTTCAGCCTCATCGGCCTCCTGTTGGCGTTGGTCGCCCTGGTGGGCGGCAGCATCCTCAAGGGCGCTGGCGTTTCTTCGCTGTGGTCGTCGGCGGCATTCGTGATCGTCATCCTCGGGACGGTCGCGGCCATCCTCGTGCACACGCCGCCGCCCGTGTTCAAGCGGGCGCTGTCGATTGCGCGCTGGGTCATCCGGCCGCCGACCAACGAACAACAGGCGCTGGTCGGGCAAATCGTCGACTGGAGCAACATCGCCCGCAAGCAGGGCCTGCTGGGCCTGGAGCCGCTGGTCGCCGATCAGCAGGATCCGTTCCTGAAAAAAGGCCTGCAGATGCTGGTCGATGGGCTGGAACCCGAAGCCATCCGGCACATGCTGGAGATCGATCTCACCAGCCAGGAACACCAGGACACCGCCGCGGCGAAAGTGTTCGAAGCAATGGGCGTCTATGCGCCGACGCTGGGCATCATCGGCGCCGTGTTCGGCCTGATCGCGGTGATGAAGAACCTGGCCGATCCTTCCAAGCTCGGGCACGGCATCGCCGCCGCGTTCACCGCGACCATCTACGGCATCGCCTCGGCCAACCTGTTCTTCCTGCCCATCGCCAGCAAACTCAAGAGCGTGATCGGCGGTCGCAGCCGCGAGCGCGAGATGATCATCGAAGGCCTGATCGCCATCGCCCAGGGCGAGAACCCGCGCAACATCGAGTCGCGGCTGGCCGGCTTCCTGCACTGACGGTACGACCGCATGGCGCGCAGGAAATCCCACGAGGAACACGTCAACCACGAGGCCTGGGCGATTCCGTACGCCGATCTGATGACGCTGCTGCTGGCGTTCTTCGTGGTCATGTACGCCATTTCCACCGTCAACGAAGGCAAGTACCGGGTGATGGCCGACGCGCTGACCGCCGCGTTCGGCGGTGCGCCACGCACGATCAATCCGGTGCAGATCGGCAACCACCAGTTGCAGGGCGCGGATTTCGACCGGCCCTCGCCGATCAAGTCCGGCGCCAAGCAGGGTCCCTCGGCGCCCTCGCCCGCGCCCAACGTCACCCTGCTGGCCGCCATGGCCTCGCAGATGAACATGAGCGTCAACGCGCAGGGCATGCAGAACGCCGAGCGCCAGCTCGACAAGATCGCCGATGACATCGAGAAAGCGCTCGCGCCGCTGGTGGACAGCAAGCTGGTGATGATCCGGCGCAAGCAGCTGTGGCTGGAAGTGCAGATCAACAGCGACATCCTGTTCCCGACCGGTTCGGCCGCGCTGGAGCCCGGCGCGCAGGACACCGTGTCCAAGCTGGCCGAAGTGCTGGTGCACGTGCCGAACGGCGTCCGCGTGGAGGGCTATACCGACAACCGCCCGATCCGCACCTCGCAGTTCCCGTCCAACTGGGAACTGTCGTCCGCCCGCGCGGCCAGCGTCGTGCACCTGTTCGTGCGCGACGGAATTCCGCCGGAGCGGCTGGCGATGATCGGCTACGGCGAATACCGGCCGATGGGCGACAACGCCACCGAGGAGGGCCGCAACAGCAACCGCCGGGTATTGCTGGTGATCCTGGCCGGTGAAGGCGGCAGCGAGACCGGCGAACAGGCCTTGCCGGCCATCGCCTCCGGAGTGGCACCGGATATGCATGCACCCCTGGGCAATGCCGAAACATTGACCCCGGCGACCGCCGCCGAGGCCGATGCGTTGGCGCGGGCCGCGAATGGAGGACTGAACTGATGCGTGTGTGGGCAATCGCCAACCAGAAAGGCGGGGTCGGCAAGACCACCACCACCCTTGCGCTCGGGCGCGGCCTGGCGCTGCGCGGCGAACGCGTGCTGCTGATCGATCTGGATCCGCATTCCTCGCTCACGCGCGCGTTCGGCGTGGCGCTGGATCCGCCGCCGGCCGGCGTGCTGGATCTGTTCGAACCCGACGGCGCCGACCTCGGCCCGCTGGTCCGCACCACGGAGATCGAAAACCTCTCCTTCATCGCCGCGCAGACCGCGCTCGCCACGCTGGAGCGCCGCAGTGCGACGCAGCCGGGCCTGGGCCTGGCGCTGTCGAACGCACTGGCGCGCGGCGGCGAGGCCTTCGACTACGTGCTGTTCGATTGCCCGCCCACGCTCGGCCTGCTGATGGTCAACGCGCTGGCCGCGGCCGATCGCGTGGTCATCCCGACCCAGACCGAACCGCTTTCGCTGCACGGCCTGGCCGGCATGTGCCGCACGACCGACATGATCGAACGCTCGCGCCGGCGTCCGCTGCCGGTGTCCATCCTGCCGACGCTGCACGACAAGCGCACGCGCACCGGCAACGAAACGCTGCGGCAGATGCAGGAACAGTACGGCGAGCGCGTATGGGAAGACGCCATCCCGAACGACACGCGCATCTGCAACATCGAAGCGATGACGCACGCCGCGCCCCCGGCGCAGTATCCCGGTCGCGGCCTCTCGGCGTATCGCCGCGCGCTCGACTGGATTCTCGCCAGCGAACGCGAGCAGCTGGAGCAGGCCGCATGAGTACCGCTCCGGCCGCACTCGACGACTACCTGCAGGATCTGCTGGCCGGCGATTTCGCGCCCGCGCCTGCGCTGCGGGCGGCCGTCGTTGCGCCGGAAACTCCCGCCGCCGTGGCGCGCATCCCGGCGGAGCCGGAGCCCGCTCCGCGTCCGCGCGAAATCCGCCCGGTCACCACGCATGACGAAGCCATCGGCGCGTTGTCGGCGCTGGCCGAAGCGGTCGCCGCCTCCGTGTCGCTGGGCGCCGCCACCCTGCGTTCCGCACCGCTTACTCCGATCAATGCCGTCATGGCCGAGTTCGACGAAGAATTTCCCGATCAGGCGCCCGTCGCCCCGCCCGCTCCCGAGCCCGCCCCGGGCGACACCGCGCACGTCATCGACACCGCCGCGGATCTGCTCGCCGAGTTCGATTCCGAATTCCCGGATCAGGCGCCGGCCGACACCGCGCACGTCATCGACACCACCGCCGATCTGCTCGCCGAGTTCGACTCCGAGTTCCCGGATCAGGCCCCGGCCGAGACCGCGCACGTCATCGACGCCACTGCGGATCTGCTGGCCGAATTCGACGCCGAGTTCCCGCAACAGGCGCACGCCGAAACGGCGCACGCCAACGACACGACCGCCGATCTGCTGGCCGAATTCGACGCGGAATTCCCCGCGCAGGCGCAGAGCCCGGCCTTCGCCGCCGCCGTCGCGGAGGAAACCGCCGCCGACACCGTGCGGCCCGCACCCGTGTCGCGCGCGCCGGCCCTGCCCGCCACGCCGATTCCGGCCTACGCCAAGCCCGTCTACGACCTGCTGCAGAAGCAGGTCCAGGACGAACAGGAACGCGCGCATTCCCCGACCGGCGATCGCCGCCGCGCCGCCGATCGCACCAGCCGCTGGCTGCGCATGCGCTGCGATGACCAGCATTACGCGCTGGAACTGCTGAAGGTGCAGGAAGTGGTGCTGCCGGCCACGCTGCTGCCCTTGCGCGGCGCGGCCAGCCACATGCTCGGCGTGATGAACCTGCGCGGCCAGGTCGTGCCCGTGATCGATCTGGGCATCTACCTCGGCCGCAACGCGATCGAGGGCGATGCGCAGACCCGCATCGTCGTGCTGGAGGAACAGGGTGAAATCCTCGGCCTGCGCGTGTCGGCCGTGGAAGACGTGACCAACCTGACCGAGCAGCAGATCGAGCCGCCGGACAACACCCGCATGTGCCGCATCACCCATCCGCTGTTCCGCGGCGTCGCCCGCCTGGCCAACCGCACGGTGATCCTGCTGGATGCATCGGAACTGCTGAAGTAGGCGCCCCGCCCCCGCGGCGGCGACACGGCGCATGACGCGCCCGCAGGGACGCAGCACGCATCGCGCGCACGCATTGGCGCAAACGCGGCGGCGCATGCCGGTGGATGCCGGCAGGCGCTTCCTTGATCCCCATCCCACTTTCCAACCTTCGCCTCAAGACTGGATGGCAGGGGCCGATACCACTCGGGAACCGACCCTTCGGAGCAACAATGAGCGCAGTACCCCTGGGCAGCGACCTCGGCATCGAGTCCGCCGCCGATCTCAAGCAGCAACTGGCCCCGCACCTGGCGCAGCCCGAACCGCTGCTGCTGGATGCCGGCACCGTGCAGCGTGTGCACACCGCCAGCCTGCAGGTCTTGTGCACGTTGTTCCGTGATCGCGAGAAAGCCGGCCATGCGACCGCGTTCTCCGACAGCAGCGCCAGCTTCCGCGATGCGGCGCGCCTGCTCGGACTGTCCGCTCAACTTGGCCTGGCGGCTGCCGACAAACCTTTGAACCTTGTGGAGAACGCTGCATGAGCGCACGTATTTTGGTGGTGGACGATTCGGCCTCGATGCGCCAGATGGTCGCCTTCGCCCTGACTTCCGCCGGATACGCCGTGGACGAAGCCGAAGACGGCCAGGTCGCGCTCGGCCGTGCGCAGGGCGCGCGCTTCAACGCGGTGGTCACCGACGTCAACATGCCGAACATGGACGGCATCGCGCTGATCCGCGCACTGCGCGGCATGCCCGACTACAAGTTCACCCCGATGCTGATGCTGACCACCGAATCGGCCGCCGACAAGAAGGCCGAAGGCAAGGCCGCCGGCGCCACCGGCTGGCTGGTCAAGCCGTTCAATCCGGAACAGCTCGTCGCCACGATCCAGAAAGTGCTGGGCTGACGCACGCCGCGTCCCGTCCACCCTGATCCCTTTTACGCACGCCCGAGTCCCGCGCCGATGAACATGGACATGCAACGTTTCCACGCCACCTTCTTCGAGGAAAGCCGCGAAGGGCTGGAAGCCATGGAAACCGGCTTGCTGTCGCTGGAACAGGGCAACCGCGACGCGGAACTGATCAATTCGATCTTCCGCGCCGCGCATTCCATCAAGGGCGGTTCGGCGACCTTCGGCTTCGAAGCCATCGCCGGCCTGACCCACGTGCTGGAAACGCTGCTCGACGAACTGCGCGCCGGCAAGCGCGAAGTCAGCGTGCCGGCAATCGACGCGATGCTCGCTTCGGTCGACGTGCTGCGCAGCCTGCTGGCCGAAGCCGAACATGGCCAGGCCGCCGACGCCGCCGCCGTGCAGGCCGTGCACGCACGCCTGACCGCGGTGCTCGCCGGCCACGACGCCGCGCCTGCCGCCGCTTCCGCCGCCGCGGTGGAAGCCGAGGCCATCGAAGGCTGGCGCATCGGCTTCACGCCCGCGCCGTCGCTGTTCATGAGCGGCAACGATCCGCTGCGCATCCTGCGCGAACTCGAACACCTCGCTCCGCTGGAAGTCGCGTGCCGCCTGGATCGCCTGCCCGGCTTCGATCAGATGGATCCGCTGGAAGCGTACCTGGCCTGGGATCTCGGTCTGTTCGGCCCGGTCACGCGCAGCGAAGTGGATGAGGCATTCGCCTGGGTCGTGGACGATTGCGAACTGGACATCCAGCCGATTCCGTCCGCGCTCGCGCCCGCCGCGCCGGCACCGGCCTCGATCGCCGTGACCGCCGTACCCGCGCCGGCCGCTGGCGCACCGGCACCGGCCGCCGCCGCGCACGGTGAAACCGCGGAAAGCTCGATCCGCGTGAGCGTCGACAAGATTGACGGGCTGATCAACCTGGTCGGCGAACTGGTCATCACCCAGGCGATGCTCAAGCAGGTGTCCGGCGCACTGGATCCGGCGGTGTGCGAACGCCTGTTCGCCGGCCTGGATCTGCTGGAACGCAACACCCGCGATCTGCAGGAAGCCGTCATCGGCGTGCGCATGCTGCCGGTCGATGCGGTGTTCCGCCGCTTCCCGCGCCTGGTGCGCGATCTGTCCGCCAAGCTCGGCAAGCATGTCCGCCTGCGCACGATTGGCGAAGGCACCGAACTGGACAAGGGCCTGATCGAACGCATCACCGATCCGCTGGTGCATCTGGTCCGCAACTCGATTGATCACGGTCTGGAAATGCCCGAGGCCCGTCGCGAAGCGGGCAAGGACGAAACCGGCACGATCACCCTCGCCGCTTCGCACCAGGGCGGGCATATCGTCATCGAAGTGAGCGACGACGGTCGCGGCCTCAATCGCGAACGCATCCTCGCCAAGGCCGCCGAGCGCGGCGTGTACGTGCCGGAAAACCCCACCGATTCGCAGGTCTGGGATCTGATCTTCCAGGCCGGCTTCTCCACCGCCGATGCCGTGACCGATCTCTCCGGTCGCGGCGTCGGCATGGATGTCGTGCGCAAGAACATCCAGGCGCTCGGCGGCGAAGTGCAGCTGGAAAGCAGCGCCGGCGTCGGCACGCGCGTGGTCATCCGACTGCCGCTGACGCTGGCGATCCTGGACGGCATGACCGTCGCGGTCGGCGAGGAAACCCTGATCCTGCCACTGGGTTACGTGCTCGAAGCACTGCAACCGCAGGCCGACGACGTGCGCACGCTGGCCGGCGAAGGCCGCGTGCTGCGCGTGCGCGGCGAATATCTGCCGCTGCTGTCGCTCAACGAGTTCTACCGCTACGGACAGAGCCGCTCGCAGGAGCCGCTGGTCGTCGTCGTGGAAGGCGATGGGCAGAAACTGGCGCTGGAAGTCGATGAGTTGATCGGCCAGCAGCAAGTCGTTGTGAAAAACCTCGAAAACAACTATCGCCGCATCGACGGGATTTCCGGTGCGACGATTCTCGGTGACGGTCGCGTCGCGCTGATCGTGGATGTCGGCGGGCTGGTGCGTTCGCTGCGCCTGCCGAAAGCCGCCTGACCACACGCTTCGAAAACCACGCCTCCCGCTATCCTCGCCCCGCCGGCCACGCGCCGGTGGCTGGCGCACTTCGACCCCAGGAAACCATGAAGATCATTTCGCTTCTCGCCCTCGCCGTTACGGGCGCCCTGTCCGCCCCTGTTTCCGCCGAAGAGGCGAAGCAGACCGAAGCGAAGGCGTGGCCGCCGCGCATCGTGTTCGCCAATGGCGCCGAACTGGCCGCGACCGGCAACTTCGCCTACGACGTGAACCGCTTCTCCGGCGACGGCTACGGCACCGCTTCGACCACCTTCGATGACAACGACGACTTCCGTCGTCGCGAGTTCGGCTTCAACCTCAAGCGCAAGGGCTATTTCGACGTCACTGCCGCCTACGACTTCGAAGCCGAAACGTGGATGGACGTGGCGCTGCGCCTGGAAACCAAGCCGCTGCTGGGCAGCGATGCCGGCAAGATCCGCCTGGGCCAGTTCAAGCTGCCGGTCGGCTTCGAAGGCTTCACGTCCACGCGCGCCGGCAGCTTCATGGAAAATTCGCTGCCGACGCAGGCGTTCTATGAAAGCCGCCGCGTCGGCGTGGAATGGGCGTTCGAGCGTCCGGCGTACCTGTGGAACGCCGGCTATTTCTGGGGCAACGATCTGCAAGGCAACAATCCGGGCACCACGCTCGCCGCACGCGCCGCGTGGACCCCGCGCAAGCAGGCCGGCGACGTGCTGCATCTCGGCGTTTCCGCTTCGGAAGAACGGCCCGACGCGGAGGTCAACGGACTGGGCCAGGTCATCCAGCCGAGCGTGCGCTGGCGCGCGCGTCCGGAAGCGTTCCTCACGCCGGTGCGACTGGTCGATTCGGGCACGCTTTCGCGCGTGGATCGCATCCGCCGCGAAGGCGTGGAAGCCCTGTGGATCAACGGTCCGTGGTCACTGCAAGGCGAATACCTGCGCCAGTCCACCACGCGCGACGCCGGACTGCGCGGCTATTCCTCCGACGGCTGGTACGTGTTCGGCAGCTGGCTGGTGACGGGCGAATCGCGCGTCTACAACGCCGGCAACGTCTCCAATCCGCAGCCGGCGCACGCCTATGGCGCGTGGGAAGTGCTGGCCCGCTACAGCCATATCGATCTGGACAACGATGGCATTGCCGGCGGCAGCGAGAGCAACTGGACGCTCGGCGTGAACGGCTACTTCAGCAAGTACTTCCGCGTGCAGGCCAACTACGTGTTCGTCGATGCCCAGCGCGGCGCCGCCAAGGCCGATCCGCGCGTAATGGAAGTCCGCGCGCAGTTCTACTTCTGAGCCCGCATCCGTACCGAGGGAAGAGCCCGCATTGCGGGCTCTTCTTTTTTTGAGGGAACCGCGTTCGCGAAACCGGGACGACCACACGGCGGCGTATGCCGTTAGCGTGATTACATTCGCGAAAAAAGTGCCAAAAACAGGCGGAAACGCACGGTTTTCGGCTTCAAGCAAAGGCGGCCGCCGCCGCTATTTCAATCTGACACATCGTCATCGCGCGCTTGGGACCCGAGGAACCGGTGCGCTCCGCAATTTCGAGGAGAAGCAAGCAATGAGTTGGTTCCGCAATCTGTCCATCGCGCGCAAGCTGGCGCTGGCCTTCTCGGTCACCGTCGTGCTCACCCTGCTGTTGGGCATCCTGTCGCTGTGGCGCCTGTCCGTTGCGAACACCCAGATGGTGGACGTCAACACCAACTGGATGCCGGCCGTCCAGCACCTGGGCGAAATGCGCGCGCAGCTCGGTGAATACCGCACCTACGAGCAGTCCCAGCTGACCAAGCGCGGCCAGCCGGAAGAACTGGCCGACTACGACAAGAAGCTCGCCGAGACGCGCAAGCTGATCGATGAGGAAGAAGCGGCCTACGCTTCCATCCCGGTGGAGACATCCGCCGAGGAAGAGGCGCTGTACGAGAAGGTGAAGGCCGCACGCGCCGCTTACTTCGGTGCGCATGACCGCATCGCCGCCGCCGTGGCCGCGGACGATTTCGAGACCGCCACCGCGATCTCCAGCGACGAATCGCGCAAGCTGCGCCGCGAACTGTTCAACCACCTGAAGGCGCTGTCGCAGTACAACGTCGAGAACCTGGCCTTGCAGGTGGCCGAATCCGAACGCGCGCATTCGCGCACCACGCTGGCGCTGTGCATCGGCCTGGCGTTGGCGGTGGCGCTGGCGGTGTTCCTGGCCATTGCCATCACCCGTGCGATCACCGGCCCGCTCAACCAGGCCGTGCGTGCGGTGAGCGCGGTATCGCGCGGCGATCTGAGCGTCAAGGTCGAACGCGGCAGCGCGGACGAACTGGGCCAGATGCTGGCCTCGACCGACGAAATGATGAAGATGCTGCGCCGCTTCTCCGAGGAAGCGCAGCACATGGCGAAGATGCATGCCGGCGAGAACATTTCGCAGCGCGTGCCGGAAGATTTCCCGGGCGTGTACGGCGAACTCGCCAAGGGCATCAACACGATGATGTTCGAACACCTGGACGCCATCAACGACGCCGTCGCCGTACTCAACCGCTATGCCATCGGTGATCTGTCGCAGGATGCGCGCCGCCTGCCCGGCCAGCGCGCGATGCTGCACGAGTCGATGGACCAGGCCAAGGCCAGCCTCTCGGCGATCAACGGCGAAATCAAGCGCCTGTCGGCGGCCGCTGCGGCCGGCGACTTCACCCAGCGCGGCGATTCCGAGCGCTTCCAGTACGACTTCCGCGTGATGATCGAAACGCTCAACGCGATGATGAGCGTGAGCGACGCCAACCTCAGCCAGTTGTCGCAACTGCTGCAGGCCATCGCCCGCGGCGACCTGACCGCGCGCATGGAAGGCGACTTCCACGGCGTGTTCGCCCGCATGCGTGACGACGCCAACGCCACCGTCGCGCAGCTGACCGATATCGTCTCGCGCATCCAGGACGCGACCGGCGCCATCAACACGGCCGCGGGTGAAATTGCCTCGGGCAACGCCGACCTGTCGCGCCGCACCGAGCAGCAGGCCGCCAACCTGGAAGAAACCGCGGCGTCAATGGAAGAACTGACCTCCACGGTCAAGCAGAACGCCGACTCCGCGCGCCAGGCCAACCAGCTCGCCATCGGCGCAGCCTCGGTCGCCTCGCAGGGCGGTCAGGTCGTGGGCGAAGTCGTCACCACCATGCGCGACATCGAAGCCTCGTCGCGCCGCATCGCCGAGATCATCTCGGTCATCGACGGCATCTCGTTCCAGACCAACATCCTTGCCTTGAACGCCGCGGTGGAAGCCGCGCGTGCCGGCGAACAGGGCCGCGGCTTCGCCGTCGTGGCGTCGGAAGTCCGCACGCTGGCACAGCGCTCCGCCAGCGCGGCGAAGGAAATCAAGGACCTGATCGAAGCCTCGGTCGGCCGCGTCGCCGACGGTTCCAAGCTGGTCGATCAGGCCGGTGCGACGATGGGCGACATCGTGGCCTCCGTGCAGCGCGTGACCGACATCATGGCCGAGATTTCCGCGGCCTCGCAGGAACAGTCGGCCGGCATCGAGCAGGTCAACCAGACCATCACCCAGATGGACGAAACCACCCAGCAGAACGCCGCACTGGTGGAAGAAGCGTCCGCTGCCGCGCGCAGCATGGAAGACCAGGCACGCCTGCTCAGCGAAGCCGTGGACGTGTTCGTGCTGGACGGCAGCGCCACGCGTTCGTTCGCACGCAAGCCCGCGCCGGTGGCGTCGAAGCCGGCGACCGAAACCGCGCGCAAGCCGGTCGCCGCCGTACGCAAGCCCGCGCCGCGTCGCGCGCCGGAACCGGCACTCGCCGGTGAGGGCGAGTGGCAAGAGTTCTGAGTTGACGAAAGCCGTTCAAGCCCCCGCTCGCGGGGGCTTTTTTTTGGGCGATGTTTCCATTGCATGCGCCCCCGCCTGCGTGTTCGCCACGCGTAATCTCGCCCTTCCCTGTTCATGCGGATGAACGCGCGTGCGCGCGCAATCCCTACCTCGCGAAATGTGCGGCGCGTCGCGCAATCCGCAATTGGCGTGTCCATACGCCTAAGGCCGCAGGACTACGGGCCGATGACAAACAGGTCGAGCCATCGCGATGGATTCGGCGGGCCCTTGACTACCTATGGACAGCCAGATGATTCGTTCATTCAGCCATCTCCTCCGCAAGAGCATCGCAAGACAGTTGATGTTCGGAATCGCCGTCATCGCCCTTCTGGCGTTCGGCGTCACCGCGTCCATCTCCTATGTCCGAAGCAGCGATGCGCTGATGGAGAGTGCACATGGAAGCCTGGAGAACCTCGCCCAACTCGAAGCCGAACGGATCGCCGCCGAACTTGGCCGCGCCTTCGACACCAATGACGTGCTCGCCGGCAGCCTCGTCACCCAGCATGCCGATGGCAGCCTCGACCGCGCGCACGCCAGCGCGGTGATCAAGCAGCAGTTGCTGGCGCATCCCGAATGGGTGGGCGTCGGCACGTTGTGGGAAACCGATGCGTACGACGGCCAGGATGCGCAGTTCGCCAATGCCGAAGGCCACGACGCCAGCGGTCGCTTCAT
This sequence comes from Pseudomonadota bacterium, assembly GCA_023419315.1. Taxonomy (GTDB): domain Bacteria; phylum Pseudomonadota; class Gammaproteobacteria; order Xanthomonadales; family Xanthomonadaceae; genus Pseudoxanthomonas_A. Next base: position 1,142 of record JAEZYE010000035.1, on the reverse strand, counting down.
GAGCTACTGGGCGTGGAGCGAAGGCCAGCCCGTGCAGGAACCGCTGCGCGATTACGAAGTGCCCGGCAACGGCGACTGGTACCTGCAGCCGCGCACTTCCAAGAAGCCGCAGGTGCTTGAGCCATACGAATACGAGATCGGCGGCCGCAAGATCCTGATGACCACCCTGGCGACGCCGGTGATCGAGCAGGGCAAGTTCATGGGCGTGGTCACCGTCGACGTGGCGCTCGACGCATTGCAGAAATCGATTGCCACGCTGCGTCCGCTCGGTGAAGGCCACGTCCGCCTGCTGTCGCCGGCCGGCACCGTGATCGCCGATCCCGATGCATCGCGCATCGGCCAGAAGATCACCGACGCGGACACGCGCGGGGTTCTCGCCGAGATCGCGCAGGACCGCGTCGTTTTCCGCGAATCGCACCGCGATGGCACGGGCGCGGAGATGGTGGAAGCCTTCGTTCCGCTGCGGGTCGGCAAGGCCGAGCAGCGCTTCGCGCTCGGCGTGATCGTGCCGCGCGCCGTGGTGATGGCGCAGGCGAATGCGCTGCTGTGGACGATCGTGCTGGTCGGCCTGCTGGCCGCAGCCGCACTGTGCGTGGCGCTGTACCTGCTGGTGCGTCGCCAGGTCCTGTCGCCGCTGGCCGAAGCGCTCAGCGTCTCCAACGCCATTGCCGACGGTCGCCTCGACAACCGCGTCACCCATCAGCAGCCGGATGAACTGGGCGCGCTGCTTGGCTCGATGCAACGCATGCAGTCGAAGATCCACGCATTGATCGCCTCGCTCGGCGAAATGGCGGTGCGCCACGACCAGGGCCAGATCAGCTTCCGCATCGACGAACAGGATTTCCCCGGCGAATACGGCCGCATGGTGCGCGAAACCAATGCGCTGGTCGCGCAGCACATCGGCGTGAAGATGCGCACGGTGGAGGTGATGCGTCGCTACGCAGTCGGCGATCTGTCGGTGGACATGGATCGCCTGCCCGGTGAGAAAGCGGTGATCACCGAAGCGATGGATGGCGTGAAGAGCAGCCTTTCGTCGATCAATTCGGAGATCAAGCGCCTGGCTGGCGCAGCGGCGGCCGGCGACTTCACCCAGCGCGGCGACACCGGCAAGTTCCAGCACGATTTCCGCGACATGGTGGCCG
>JAEZYE010000040.1 GCA_023419315.1 Pseudomonadota bacterium | reverse complement strand
CGTCAATCCGGCGCTGACGCCGTACATCGTCGAGTTCCTGCTGGACGCGCGGGAGGCCGGCTTCAGCGTGCCCGAGCCGGTGCTGCAGAAGGCGCTCGAGCGCCTGGGCGAGGACCTGCTCTCCGGCGGCGAACAGTTCTATGGCCAGGATCACCGCGAGCACCTGCGCTTCGCCTACCAGGCGCACGCCGGCTACGTGCTGGCGCGGGTCAACCGCGCGCCGCTGGGCACGCTGCGCGCGCTGTACGACAACGACCGCGGCAAGGCGCTGACCGCGCTTTCGCTGGCGCACCTGGGCCTGGCGCTGTCGCTGCAGGGCGACCAGGCGCGCGGAGCCAAGGCGCTGGAGCAGGCCTTCGACAGGCCGCCGTCGCGCCCGCGCTACCTGTGGGACTACGGCAGCGAATTGCGCGACCGCGCGCTGATGATCGCGCTCAGCCACGAGCGGGACCTGGCGCGTCCGGCCTGGGACGCCCAGGCCATCGACATCGGCCGCGACCTCGACGCGCGCCGCAGTGGCGGCCGGCTGTACCTCAGCACCCAGGAGCAGATCGCGCTGGCGCGGCTGGGCCGCGCGCTGACCTCGGCCAAGGGCAGGCAGGTGTCCGGAACCCTGGTGGAAGGCGGCGTCGGCCAGGCGGTGGCGCCCACGCGCATGGTCGGCCGCAGCTACGACGCCGCGACCCTGGCCAGGGGCGTGCGCTTCGAGCCCGTTGGGGAGCCGCCGCTGTTCGTCGGCATCGACGTGGCCGGCGTGCCGGTGGAGCCGCCGCCGATGGACGAGAGCCGGGTGCGGATCCAGCGCGCGCTGTACACCACCCAGGGCCAGCCGTGGACGCCGGGGCCGCTGAAGGAGGGCGAGGCGCTGATCGTGGCGCTGTCGCTGACGGCCGACGTGACCATGCGCGACGCCCTGGTCACCGACCTGCTGCCGGCCGGACTGGAGATCGAGAACTTCAACCTCGGCGACGCCAAGCAATGGGCGGATGTGGTGGTGGATGGCATCGAGATCACCGATCGCGGCAACGCCGCCGACATCAAGCACGAAGAGTTCCGCGATGATCGCTACGTGGCGGCGCTGAAGCTGGAGCGGGGTGATACGGCCAAGGTGTTCTACCTGGTCCGTGCGGTCACGCCCGGCACGTACACGGTGCCGCCGCCGCTGGTCGAGGACATGTACCGTCCGGATATCCGCGGCGTCGGCAAATCGGCGCGTGCGACGCTGACGGTCGTGCAGCCCTGACGCGATGGCGGAGCGAAACACACCGGGAAGCGGGGTTCGGCGCTTCCCGGAAAGCGGCAGGAACGCGGCACGCCCCCGGCTTGCGCGCGCGTTGCAGTTGGCGCGCTGGGCCACGGTGGTCGTGCTGGTTTCGCTGCTGGTGCTGGACTTCGCCTTTCCACCGCCGCTGCCGAAAGCGCGCGACACCAGCACCCTGATCGTCGCGGCCGATGGCACGCCGTTGCGCGCATTCGCCGACCGCGACGGCGTGTGGCGTTATCCGGCATCGCCCGACACGGTGTCGCCGCTCTATCTGGATGCGCTGCTGACCTACGAGGATCGCTGGTTCTGGCGGCATCCGGGCATCAATCCCTGGGCGATGCTGCGCGCGGGCGGGCAATGGCTGCGCGGAGGGCGGATTGTGTCCGGTGGATCCACGCTGACCATGCAGGTCGCGCGCATCCTGGATCCGCACGACCGCACCCCGTGGGGCAAGCTCAAGCAGATGCTGCGCGCGGTGCAGCTGGAAGCGCATCTGGACAAGCGCGAGATCCTGACGCTGTATCTGGAACGCGCACCGTTCGGCGGCACCATCGAAGGCGTGGAAGCCGCCAGTTGGGCGTACCTGGGCAAGCCGGCCGCGCGCCTGTCGCATGCGGAAGCGGCATTGCTCGCGGTGTTGCCGCAGGCGCCGAGCCGGTTGCGACCGGATCGCCATCCCGATGCCGCGCGCGCCGCGCGCGACAAGGTGCTGGCGCGCATGGCCGCGCGGGGCGCGTGGAGCCGCGACGCCGTTGCGGACGCACGCATCGAACCGGTCGTGGCGCGCACGCTGCAACCGCCGCTCAATGCCGCGTTGCTTGCCGAGCGGCTGCGCCAGCGCCAACCGCGTGCATCGCGCATCACCTCGACGCTCGACGCCGACCTGCAGCGCACGCTGGAAGATCGCGTCGCCGCCTATTTTTCGTCGCTGCCGGCGCGCACCTCCGCCGCGTTGCTGGTGATCGACAACCGCAGCATGGAAGCGCGCGCTTACGTCGGCTCGGTGGCGTTCGGCGACCAGGCGCGGCTTGGCCATGTCGACATGGTGCAGGCGTACCGCTCGCCGGGCTCCACGCTCAAGCCGTTCCTGTACGGGCTGGCGCTGGATGACGGACTGATCCACTCGGAAAGCCTGCTGATCGATGCGCCGCAATCATTCGGCGGCTACCGTCCCGGCAACTTCGATACCGCGTTCAACGGGCCGATCAGCGCGGCGCAGGCGTTGCGCCTGTCGCTGAACGTGCCGGCCGTGGATCTGCTGGAACGCGTGGGACCGGCGCGTTTCTCGGCGCGGTTGGCCAATGCCGGCGTTGCGCTGAAGTATCCGCGCGGCGCGGCGCCGAACCTGGCGCTGATCCTCGGCGGCACCGGGGCGCGGCTGGAGGATCTGGTCGGCAGCTTCGCGGCGCTCAATCGTGGCGGCCTCGCCGGACGCGTGCGCTACACGGCGGCCGAAGCGCCGCAGGATCGCCGGCTGCTTTCAGCAGGTGCGGCGTGGATCGTGCGGGACATGCTGGCGGCCAATCCGCGGCCCGGATACGGCATGGGGGCGTTCGACACCGGCACGCGGCCGCGGGTGGCATGGAAGACCGGCACCAGCTACGGATTCCGCGACGCGTGGGCGCTCGGCAGCACGCAGCGCTACACGGTCGGTGTCTGGGTCGGGCGGCCCGATGGCACGCCGCTGCCGGGCCAGTACGGCGCCGTGACCGCTTTGCCGCTGATGTTCGAAGTCATCGACAGCCTGCCGCGCGCACGCGGCGATGCGGCGATGCCGCCACCGCCGGCCAGTGTGGCGGAAGCCGAGATCTGCTGGCCGCTGGGCGTGGCGTTCGATGCGGAACAGCCGGAACTGTGCCAGCGCCGGATGAAGGCCTGGGTGCTCGACGGCGCGATTCCGCCCACGTTCGCCGAACGTGATGCGCGGCTGTGGAATGCGGGCGTGGAAACGTTCGACGCCGATGCGCGCACCGGTCTGCGGCTGTCCGCGGATTGCAGCGCGCCGCACGAACGCGTGACGCGGCAGGTGGCGCGCTGGCCGGCGCTGGCGTCGCCGTGGCTGGGCGCGCAGACGCGCGCGCAATCGGCGCTGCCGGCGCTGTCACCCGATTGCGTCAACGATGCGCGCGACGCCACGACCGAGTTGCGCATCGAGGGCGTGAATGATCGCGCCACGCTTGCGCGTGCGCCGGGAAGCACGCATGGCGTGCGCCTTCAACTGCGCGCACTGGGCACCGAGGCGCGGGTGCAATGGTTGCTGGATGGCCGCTGGATTGGCGAGACGCAGGGCGCGCGCAGCTTCGTCCGCGATTTCGACGAACCGGGCGCGCACACGCTGACCGCGCTTGCCGACAGCGGCGCGTGGACCCGGCTCCGGTTCGTCATTCTCCGCTAGCGGTGCGCTCGGAAAAGACTTCGCCCAGCGTGGTGGCCTGCGGCTCAATCCACTGCATGACGCCGCCGACGAGGGCGGCGCAGACGAACGCGGCGGCAAACGGGCGGAGCGTATGGCGCAGCGTGATGTGCAGCCAATTGTCCGCATCCACGCGCTTCATCGTGCGGTAGAGACCTGCCGAAAGCGCTACGTCGAGCGCCAGTTCGGCGAGCATGATCGGCGCGATCCACACCATCCAGACCATTGCCAGCACGCTTCCGGCGAAAAGGCCCAACAGCAAGAAGACCGGCCAACCATCATCGGCGGAGGAAAACGCATCCGATGCGTCGACCGTGCCGACTGCATCCGCGTCGATCACGGACAGGAGCATGGGTTCATCGACCGAAAACGATGCGCTGGCACCTCCGCCACCCGACTGGCCTCCGTCACCACGCCATTGCGGCGTGACGTGTCCGTCACCGCCGTCGGCGCTGAAGTTGGGCAGATCCCAATTGCGTGTCCTGCACCAGATCCGGATCAACAGCACGAAGACGGCATACGCCAGCAGCACGCAGAGCGGATAACGCATCCACATGGAAGGCATCACGTTCGACAGCAGCATCGAAGCCAGCAGCCCCGACGCAGCCGTCATCGCGACGATCAGCGTCATCTGCAGTCGCGGCATCCGTACGCGGGCGAGCTGTCGCAATTCCAACGGATGCCGATGATTCATCCGGCAAGGATCAACCGAGGTTCGCGAGCATGTGTTCGGCCGAAGACACCTTGTACTCGCCCGGTGCTTCGACGAACAGTTGGCGGACCACGCCATCTTCGGCATACAGCGCGAAACGCTTCGCGCGGATACCCATGCCGTAGCCGCTCGCGTCCATCTCCAGCCCGAGCGCCTTGACCAGATCCGCATTGCCGTCGGCGAGCATCTGCAGGCCGTCCGGCACGTCCTGGGTCTTGCCCCAGGCCAGCATCACGAACGGATCGTTCACCGAAACGCAGTACACCTCGATCCCGCGCTTGCGGAACTCGTCGAAGTGCTGCACGAAACTGGGCAGGTGCTTTTCCGAACAGGTGGGCGTGAATGCGCCCGGCACGGCGAACAGGACCACCTTGCGTCCGTCGAAAAGGGCGTGCGTGTCGACGGTTTCGACGCCATCGCGGATGCGCTTGACGATGACTTCGGGAATGCGTTGTCCGATCTGGAGGGTCATGGCGGTAAAAACGTCCTGTGTGCGGGGCGAAGCGGAGTGTAGCCCGGCGACGCGATGCCCGTGCGGGCACCACGGGCCGTGCACGGCAATCCCGTAGAATTGCCGCCTGGCGCCGGCATGCGGCGTCCATGTTCGAAGCGGAGTCCGAATGCAATTCAAGGATTACTACGCGGTGCTCGGCGTGGAGCCGACCGCGGGCGACGCCGAAATCAAGACGGCGTACCGCCGGCTGGCGCGCAAGTTCCATCCCGATGTCAGCAAGGAAGCCGGCGCCGAGGACCAGTTCAAGGCCATCAACGAGGCCTATGAAGCGCTGCGCGATCCGCAGAAGCGCGCCGCCTACGACCAGTTGCGCGCGCAGGGTTACCGGCCGGGCGAGGAATTCCGTCCACCGCCGGATTTCGGGCGTGGCGGTTACGGCGGGCAAGGTTTCGATTTCGAGGAAGTGTTCGGCAACGCGGGGGGCGGCAACGGCGGTTTCAGCGATTTCTTCGAAGGGCTGTTCGGACGCCGCGGGCGCAATGATGGCGGCCAGGCGCGCGGACCGCAGGCGCCGCGCGATTCACGCGCCAAGCTCGCCGTGCCGTTGCAGACCGTGCACGACGGCGACAGCGTGCGGGTGAACGTCAACGGGCGCCAGCTTGACGTGCGCGTGCCCAAGGGCATCCGGCCCGGCCAGGTCATCCGGCTCGCGGGGCAGGGCGGCGGTGGCGGCAATCTGCTGCTGGAAGTCGAATACGCCGCGCACCCGCAGTTCGAAGTCGACGGCCGCAACATCATCCATGTGTTGCCTGTGACGCCCTGGCAGGCGGCGCTCGGCGCCACGTTGAGCGTGCCCACGCTGGGCGGGCCGGTCGAAGTGAAGATTCCGCCGGATTCGGAAGCCGGCCGCAAATTGCGTCTGCGCGGACGCGGTTTGCCGGGCAATCCGGCCGGCGATCAGATCGTCGAACTCGAAGTCACCGCACCGCGCGCCAGCACGGAGGAGCAGCGCGAGGCGTACCGCGATCTGGCCAAGGCATTTGGCGAGAAGATCTGAGTGCGGCAAACGGCATCCGGTTCCGGATAAAAAAAAGAGCAGGCAGTGCCTGCTCTTTTTTATTGTCTGCGCAGCCGGCCAGCGGCCGCGCGGTATCTCACGCGCCCGGCGGATCCGGCAGTTCGCGTGCATTGAACACGCGCTCGATCACTTCAGCCAGCTCGTCTTCCGAAAACGGCTTGGTGAGATACGCCTTCGCACCCTGTCGCAGTCCCCACATGCGATCGGTGTCCTGATCCTTGGTCGTGACCAGGATCACTGGAATGTGCTTGGTGGTGGCTTCGCGGCTCAGCGTGCGCGTGGCCTGGAAACCGTTGAGGTTGGGCATCACCACATCCATCAGCACCATGTCCGGCAACTCGCGCTTGGCGACTTCCACGCCAGCCACGCCGTCCTCGGCGGTCAAGGATTCATGCCCCAGTTTTTCGACGATGCGCTGGATGCCCAGCAACTGCGAAGGTGAGTCGTCGACGATCAGAATTCGTGCCATGGAGTTCCCCAAGTTGTCCCCGCAACGATTGTAGGAGCGGGAATGTGAGAAAGGAACGGGGGCATTCCCGGACCCGGCGTCGGGAGATGCCTGACGAGCGCCCGGGCAGCGAAACTCAGCCCACGCGCACCAGCGTGCGCCCGAAAGAACCACCCGAAAGCATGGTCCGGAAGACATCCGGCAGCGATTCCAGGCCGATTTCGCGGGTGCAGATGGCGTCCAGACGGTCCGGTTTCCAGTCGTCGGCCAAATGCCGCCAGATATCGTCGCGGATGTCGCGGGCGGTTCCGGCGGAGGCGACACCCAGCAGGGACACGCCGCGAATGATGAACGGCATCACAGTTGTGGGCAGATCGTGCGTGGCCGCCAGCCCCGCGCTGGCGACATTGCCGTAAGGGACGGTCTGCGCGAGCAGGCTGGCCAGCATCGGCCCGCCGACGTTGTCCAGCGCACCGCCGAAGCGTGCCGATTCCAGTGGTCGCCGGGTCGCCAGTGCTTCGCGCCCCAGTACTTGCGAGGCGCCCAGCGACTGCAGGTAACTGGCGTGTTCGGCCTTGCCGCTGATCGCGTGCACTTCATAGCCGGCGCGGCTGAATATGTTGACGGCCAGCGAGCCGACGCCGCCGGTCGCGCCCGTGACCGCGAGCGGCCCGAGCGCCGGCGATTGGCGGTTGTCCTGCATGCGATACAGCGCCAGCGCGGCGGTGAAGCCGGCGGTGCCGAGGATCATGCTCTCGCGCAGGCTCAGGCCTTGCGGAAGCTTCACCACCCACTTCGCTTCCAGGCGCGCATATTCGGCGTAGCCCCCGTCGCGGGTCTCGCTCAGCCCGCATCCGGTCACCAGCACTTCGTCGCCTTCCTTGAAGGCCGGATCGGTCGATGCCACGACATGGCCCGCAACGTCGATGCCGCCCACCCGCGGGAAGCTTCGCAGGATTTTTCCTTCGCCGGTGCCGGCCAGCGCGTCCTTGAAATTGACCGAGGAGTACGCCGTGCGGATGACGACTTCGCCGGGATTGAGATCCTCCAGCGCAATCGATTCGATGCCGCTGCGATAGCCATCGGCGTCGTTGTGGATACGGAAGGCGTTGAAGCGGGCTGGCAGGCTCATCGATGTATTCCTTGCGTGTGCGTCGTGCGGCACAGGATATCGGATGGGCGCGCGCGAGCCGGAACAGCGGCGTGCGCCCATGGAACTCACGGCGGAGACGGCGTGCTGCTATCTCCGCTGTCGCCATTCGCGCGCATCACTTCGTCGCGCCATTGGCGACCGACCTCGTAACGCGGATCCGGTTCGACGAGTTCGCTGATCGCGCCACGATCCACGATCCACAGCAAACCGTTTTCCATCGTGAGCACCAGCACGGGCTTGTCGTAGGTCAGGCTTGCGAACACATGGAATTCGGTCGGCGTGGGCGAGGTGAGATGCGACACCGTCATCGCCGCCAGTTCGTTGACTTTGCCGGCGTCCCCGACGAGACAACCGCGTGTCTGCGCGTAGTGCTCGATGACCCGTGCACCGTCGCTGCTTGTTCGAAAGCGGTGAAAGCCACCCAGCGGCAACGAGGTGTCGGTCATCGCCGAAAGCAGGAACACCTGGATGCCCGGCGTTGCGCCTGCATCTGCATCGAGGATGATGGTGTTGAAGGGGGCATCGGTACAGCGGAGCGGGTTCGTGGCGATCGCGGTGGCGCGCGCCGCCAGTTGTTGGCGCTGGTGAACCGTTGCGGGACGCGGATGCGCAAGCCGCTGCGCACCCAGCACCTGTCGTGATTCACGCGCCAGCGTAGCTTCGGCGAATACCGCCGGTTGACCGTCAATCTCGCTGAAGTAGCCGACCCGGATGCCGTCATCGCGATCTTCGGTCAGCCAACCGGCGCCGCGTCCGGGTATGGATTCGAAGGCGCCCGCATCGCGCAGGGCATCCGTGGTCAACCAGGCGGCGGTGTCATGGCGGAACAGCCGCATGCCCAGCGATTCGGCATGTTCGATGGCGTCGCGGTAGCGCGCGTTCGGCGCGCATGATTCAACCGCAAGCGCCGTATCGCACGCTGGGACGGACGGGTTTGCGGGCCGTCCCTCCTGCGCCAGCGCCGGAATGGCGAGCATCAGCAGGGCGAACATTCCGTACACGCTGTGACTCCTGCGCATCATCACCTCCGTTTCCGCAAGTGCGCGGTTGGGGCTGGATCAACGCAGCGACTTGCGCCGCTTCTCGTCCATCCATTTGTCCGCCTGAGCGGGTTGATAGTCCTTCATCCACTGGAACATTGCGCCAAGATCCTCGCCGTGCCAGAGATCATCGCGTTGATCCGGATGCAGGAAGCGCTCTTCGACCATGCGATCGATCATCCCCATCAACGGCGCATAGAAGCCGTCCGCATCCAGAAAGGCGCAGGGTTTGTCACCGATGCCGAGTTGCCGCCAGGTGAGCATCTCGAACATTTCATCGAGCGTGCCGAAGCCGCCGGGGAGGGCGACGAAGCCGTCGGAGAGATCGAACATGCGCTTCTTGCGCTCGTGCATGTTGGCGACCACTTCAAGGCGCGTGACGCCCTTGTGCGCGACTTCCCAGTTGACCAGTTGTTCCGGAATCACGCCGATCACTTCGCCGCCAGCGGCGAGGACGGCATCGGCCACGATTCCCATCAGGCCGACGTTGCCGCCGCCGTAGACCAGCGCAAGGCCTTCGCGCGCGATGCGATCGCCCAGCGCGATCGCGCGTTCGGCATAGACGGGTTTGTTGCCGGCATTGGAGCCGCAGTAGACGCAGAGCGTTTTCATGGTGCGTATGCGCAATCAGGGAAGGGGACGTGCAGGGGAACATTGAAGCAAAAACGCCGGCATCGCTGCCGGCGTTCTATCCAAGCCTGGCGGGAATCCCGGTTGGAATTCCCGAAGCCGGGCTCAGTTGACCTTGTGGATCGACCGCTTGTGCACGGCCATCGCGGCGTCGTGGATAGCCTCGGAGAGCGTCGGGTGCGCATGGCAGATGCGCGCCAGATCATCGGCCGAACCCTTGAACTCCATCGCGATCACGCCCTCGTGCACCAGCTCCGAAACGCCGACGCCGACCGCGTGCAGGCCCAGGATCAGGTCGGTTTCCGCATGCGCGATGACCTTCACGAAGCCGGCAGGCTCGCCCATTGCGACCGCACGCGCGATGGCGGCGAACGGGAAGCTGCCGACCTTGTAGGGCACGCCTTCGGCCTTGAGCTGCTGTTCGGTCTTGCCGACCCACGCGATTTCCGGCTCGGTGTAGATGACCCACGGAATCGTGTCGAAATTGACGTGGCCCGGCAGGCCGGCGATGAGTTCGGCCACGGCGATGCCTTCCTCGAAGCCCTTGTGCGCCAGCATCGGGCCGCGCACGCAGTCACCGACCGCCCACACGCCATCGACGCCGGTGTGGCAATGCGCGTCGACTTCAATCTGGCCGCGCTCGCTGACTTTCACGCCGGTTCCGTCGGCCAGCAGGCCCTTGGTCGCTGCGCGACGGCCCACGGCGACCAGCAGCTTGTCGACCGTCAGCGTCTTCTCGCCTTCGGCGTCGGCATAGGTGACCACGACTTCCTTCGACTTGCCCTTGCCGGTGATTTCGGTCTTGCTGACCTTCGCGCCCAGGCGGATGTCCAGGCCCTGCTTCTTGAATTCCTTCGCGGCGACCTTGGCGACTTCGGCGTCGGCGGCGGCGAGGAAATCCGGCAGTGCTTCGAGGATGGTCACCTCGGCGCCAAGGCGCTTCCACACGCTGCCCAGCTCCAGGCCGATCACGCCCGCGCCGATCACGGCCAGGCGCTTGGGAACGGCGGTGAAATCGAGCGCGCCGACGTTGTCGACGATGGTGTCGCCATCGAACTTCGCGAACGGCAGTTCAATTGAATCCGAACCGGCCGCGATGATGACGTTGGTGCCCTTGAGTTCCACTTCGCTGCCGTCGTGCTGCTTGACCTTGACGACGTTGCCCGCCTGCAACTGGCCGAACCCATAGAACGGCGTGACCTTGTTCGCCTTGAACAGCATCGCGATGCCGCCGGTGAACTGCTTCACGATCTTGTCCTTGCGGCCGACCATCGTGCCGACATCGATCTTGGCGTCCTTCGCGGTGATGCCGTGTTCGCCGAACAGGTGCTGCAGGTTGTGGAACTGGCGCGAGCTGTCCAGCAGCGCCTTGGACGGCACGCAACCCACGCGCAGGCAGGTGCCGCCGAGGGCCGGCTTGCCATCCTTGCCGAGCGCGGCGTCGATGCATGCGGTCTTCAGGCCCAGCTGCGCGGCGCGGATGGCGGCGTGATAACCGGCCGGACCGGCGCCGATGACGACCACATCGAATTGTTCTGCCATTTTCAGTATCCCGAGTAAGAAGTGAGGCCGGAGAAGTGAGGAGCAGGGAGAAGCGCGCGGCGCACTCCCGCTCCTGGATCCACTCCTGCTCTTACATGCCCAGCAGCATGCGGTGCGGGTTTTCCAGCTGGTTCTTGATGTCGACCAGGAACAGCACCGCGTCCTTGCCGTCGATGATGCGGTGGTCGTAGGAGAGCGCGATGTACATCATCGGCGCGGCGACGACCTGGCCGTTCTCGACGATGGCGCGTTCCTTGATCGCATGCATGCCGAGGATGGCGCTCTGCGGCGGGTTGACGATCGGCGTGGACATCAGCGAACCGAAGGTGCCGCCGTTGGTGATGGTGAAGGTGCCGCCCTGCAGATCGTCCAGGCCCAGCTTGCCGTCGCGCGCCTTCTTGGCGTACTCGGCGATGCCCTTTTCGATGTCGGCGAAGCTCTGGCGCTCGACGTTGCGCAGCACCGGCGTGACCAGACCCTTGTCGGTGGACACGGCGATCGAGATGTCGGCGTACCCGTGGTAGATGATGTCGTTGCCATCGACCGAGGCATTGACCACCGGGTGGCGCTGCAGCGCGTTCGCGGCGGCCTTGGCGAAGAAGCTCATGAAGCCCAGCTTGATGCCGTTGGCCTTCTCGAACGACTCGCCCAGCTCCTTGCGCATGGCCATGACCTTGCCCAGGTTGACCTCGTTGAACGAGGTGAGCATGGCGATGGAGTTCTTCGACTGCATCAGGCGCTCGGCGATGCGCGCGCGGATGCGGGTCATCGGCACGCGCTCTTCCGGACGCGCGCCGCCACTGACGCCGCTGGTCTTGCCGGCGGCGTAATTGACCAGATCTTCCTTCGTCACTGCGCCGCGGCGGCCGGTGCCTTCGACCTGCGACGGGTCGATGCCCTGGGTGACGGCGGTGAAACGTGCGCCCGGAGGCAGTGCATCGACATTGCCGCCGGCCGGCGCGGGCTTCGTGCTGCCGGGAGCGGCGGTGTCGCTCTTGGCCGCTTCGGCCTTCGGCTGCACTTCCTGCGCGCCCGCAGCGGGCTTCTTCTCTTCAGCGGCCGGTGCGGCGGCGGCCGCGGCGCCTTCCTCGATGATCGCCAGCAACTGCTGGCTGGTCACGGTGTCGCCTTCCTTGAATTTGATGTCCTTGATCACGCCATCGACCGGCGAGGGGACTTCGAGCACGACCTTGTCGGTTTCCAGATCCAGCAGGTTCTCGTCGCGCTTGACCGCGTCGCCGACCTTCTTGTGCCAGGTGGCGATGGTGGCGTCGGAGACGGATTCGGGGAGGACTGGAACTTTGACTTCGGTGGCCATGGGTGGAGGCGTCCTGTGGTAGTCGTGCTTTGTAGTGAGGTGGCGAGAGGTCGGCGCTTATTCGGCGACGACGTCGTTATCGAACTTGTTGACCAGCGCGTCGGCGACCAGCTTGAGCTGTTCTTCCACGTGCTCGGCAAAATGACCGGCGGCCGGCGAGGGCGAACGTGGGCGGCCTGCGTAGTGCAGGGCCTGCTTGTCGCCCAGGCAGGCATTGAGGTGGTGGCGGATCTGGTACCACGCGCCCTGGTTCTGCGGCTCTTCCTGGCACCAGACCACGTCGGTCGCCTTTGCGTAGCGCTTGAGTTCGGCGGCGAGCTGGGTGCGGGGGAACGGATACAGCTGCTCGACGCGCAGCACGGCGACATCGTCCTGGCCGCGCTTCTGCTGGTCTTCGATGAGGTCGTAGTAGACCTTGCCCGAACACAACACCACACGCTTGACCTTCTTCGCGTCCGCCGCGGCATCCGGAATCAGGTGCTGGAATTCGCCGTTGGCCAGTTCGTCCAGCGTGGACACGGCCAGCTTGTGGCGCAGCAGCGACTTCGGGGTCATCACCACCAGCGGCTTGCGGGTGGTCATGCGCATCTGGCGACGGAGCATGTGGAACGCCTGCGCCGGCGTGGTCGGCACGCAGACGGTCATGTTCTCCAGCGCGCAGAGCTGCAGGAAGCGCTCGAGGCGGGCCGAACTGTGTTCCGGGCCCTGGCCTTCATAGCCGTGCGGGAGCAGCAGCGTCAGGCCACTGATGCGGCCCCACTTGGCCTCGCCGGCGGCGATGAACTGATCGATGACCACCTGCGCGCCGTTGGCGAAATCGCCGAACTGCGCTTCCCAGATGCACAGCGTGTTGGGATCGGTGGTGGAGAAACCATATTCGAACGCCATCACCGCTTCTTCGCTGAGCAGCGAGTCGATCACGGTGGCCTGTTCCGGCGCTTCGACCAGCTGGCGCAGCGGCAGGAAATAGCTGTCGGTCTTCTGGTCGTGGAGGATGGCGTGGCGGTGGAAGAAGGTGCCGCGGCCGGCATCCTGTCCCACGAGGCGCAGGCCATGGCCTTCCGCCAGCAACGTGGCATAGGCCAGGTTCTCGGCGAAGCCCCAGTCGCCGGGCTGTTCACCGGCGGCCATTTTGACGCGGTCTTCGTAGATCTTGGCCACGCGCGGGTGCAGCGACACGCCCGCCGGAATGGTGTTGATGATCTTCGCCAGCGAATCGAGGCTGTTGCGCTTGACGCGGGTGTCCACCGCATCGGTCAGCTTGCCGGTGAGGTAGCGCGACCAGTCGATGACCAGTTCGTCGCTCTTCTGCTTGGCGAGTTCGGTGGTGACCTCACCCGAATCGAGCTTGCCGCGGTACTGATCGGCCAGCGCCTTGCCACCTTCGGCCGGGATGACGCCCTCGGCTTCCAGCTTCGCGGCGTACAGCTCGCGCGTGGTCGGATGCTTGCGGATGGTCTGGTACATCAGCGGCTGGGTCGCTGCCGGCTCATCGGCCTCGTTGTGGCCGTGGCGGCGATAGCAGACCAGGTCGATCACCACGTCCTTCTTGAACTGCTGGCGGAACTCGTAGGCCAGGTTCGCGCAGAACACGACGGCTTCCGGGTCATCGCCATTCACGTGCAGGACCGGCGCGCCGATCATCTTCGCCACGTCCGTGCAGTAAAGCGTGGAACGGGCGTCGTCGCGGGCGCTGGTGGTGAAGCCGATCTGGTTGTTGATGACGATGTGCAGGGTGCCGCCGACCGCGAAACCGCGGGCCTGCGACATCTGGAACAGTTCCATCACCACGCCCTGGCCGGCGAAGGCGGCGTCGCCGTGCATCAGGATCGGCATCACCGCCTGGCGGGCGGTATCGCCACGGCGCTCCTGGCGCGAGCGGACGCTGCCGGCCACGACCGGATCGACGATTTCCAGGTGCGACGGATTGAACGCCAGCGCCAGGTGGACCGGACCGCCCGGGGTGGCGATGTCGGCCGAGAAGCCCATGTGGTACTTCACGTCGCCGGCGTGGGCGAGGTCGTTGTCGTGTTCGAACTTGCCTTCGAACTCGTCGAACAGCTTGCGCGGGCTCTTGCCCAGCGTGTTGACCAGCACGTTGAGGCGGCCGCGGTGGGCCATGCCGATCACGATGTCCTTCACCTGGCCCTGGCCGGCGCGGCGGATCAAGGTGTCGAGCATCGGGATCAGCGCGTCGCCGCCTTCCAGCGAGAAGCGCTTCTGGCCGACGTACTTGGTGTGCAGGTAGCGCTCCAGGCCTTCGGCCGCGGTCAGGCGCTCCAGCGTCCGCTGGCGGGATTCGGCGTCAAGACCGTAGTTGCCGGCGGCCGCTTCCAGGCGCTGGTACAGCCACTGTCGCTGCTCGACTTCCTGGATATGCATGAATTCGGCGCCGATCGAGCCGGTATACGTCGCCTTCAGGCGCGCCAGCAGGTCACGCAGCTTCATCCGCGGCTGGCCGGCGAGGTTGCCGGTGCTGAACTCGGTGTCCAGGTCCTTGTCGGTCAACTGGTGGAACGCCAGCGACAGGTCCGGCGGGTTCATCGGCGGGGTCAGGCCCAGCGGGTCCACATTGGCGCCGAGGTGACCACGCGAGCGGTAGGCGGTGATCAGGCGGCCGATATTGCGCTCACGCTCGTCACCGCCCGCGGATGCGGCGGGGGCGGCATGGCTGTTGCCGGCATTGCGGGCGGCCTGCGTGATCTGCTCGATGACCACCGAGTGCGGCACGTCGCCGGCCTCGCGGCCCTTGAAGCCGTCGAAGTACGCCTTCCATTTCGGTCCGACACTGTCCGGATCGACGAGGTACTGCTCGTACAGGTCTTCGACGTAGGAGGCATTGCCTCCATTGAGCTGCGAGGATTGCGCAAACTGCTTCAGGAGATTGTCCACGATGGCGATGGCGTGCTTGTGGTTTGGGTCGTTGATGTACGGAGCCCGTCGGGACGGGGCGTAGGCGATGTTCCCGCCAGAGCGGGAGAGAGCCGCAAAATTATACCCGCAAGGCGGCGGCGGGGCATAAAGGCTTGGACTAAAGGTGCACGGATGCGTCGATGACACGATGATGACCAAGTCACGTCGTCATCCGCATCTTCAGATGCCCAGTGCGCGGAACTCCGTGCAGGGACGCGAACGCTCCCAGATTCGAGTGAATTCGTCACGCAACTGGCGCGAACGGCCGCTGCCGTCGAGATCGGCTTCGCCGTCGAAACGATGGCCCAGCGGACGGAAATAGAAGCCACCGGAATCGTTGGCGACGAACGCCGAGGGATAGTTGCGATCGACCGGATCACGCACTTCGCGGAACAGGAACACACTGGGCAGGCGCTGGGCCAAGGGAAGCAGTGGCGCCAGCAGACGCTGCGGCGTGCCGGCGTCCTGCAGGAGGATGCGGATTTCGAACGGCGCCTGGCGCGTCGCGGCCCGCTTCAGCGCTTCCAGCACGTCCGGGGCATCGAAAAGCCCTGGATCCAGTTCGCGGCTGTAAATGACCAGTCCGCGACGGGCCCGGTGGGCCAGCGCCACCGTCACGGCCCGCGCTGCGGGGGCGTGTTCGATGGCGGTCGCTCCGTCCAGCCGGCGGTGCATGGCCTGGTGTTCGATGCCGGCTTCATGGAAACGCTCGCCGAAGGGCACGAAACCATGCCGCGCGTAGAACGGTTCGGCGCTGACCTGCGCATTGAGGCTGAGCTCGGGCCAGTGCCGGGAGCGCGCCTGCTCGATCAATTGCACGAGCATCGCATCGCCGACGCCACGGCCGCGCCATTCGCGCAGAACCGCCATGCGCCCGACGCGCCGCTGCGGCGTCAGCCGGCCGGTCCCGATGGGCCGGCCGCTTTCGTCGCGCGCGATGACATGCACGCAGAGCGGGTCCAGTTCGTCCCACTCCTCTTCGACGGGCACGCGCTGTTCCTGCACGAACACGGTTTCGCGGACATGCCGCAGATCTTCCAGACCGCGGGCGTAGTCAATCGACTCGACCTGGAAGCCGCTGCCATTCATTGACCGTCTCCGTCCTCGTCGTCGTCTTCCAGGCCCAGCTGATAGTGGCCCTGCGACATGAGTCCGAACACCGCGTCGCGCGCCGCGGGCGACAGTCCGGCGTACGTCGCTCCGTCAAGCACTTCGGCGGCGGCGAGAAGGCGGGCGTCCGTGATGGGCATGGCGTAGTCGATGCCACTGCAGAACAGGGTCGCGCCCTTGGCCGCGCGGCGCCACGCGAAGCGGGAGAACGGGTGCCGATGGAGCTGCGCGCCCTGTTGCAGGTCCCATTCGACTTCGATGCGCGAGCGCTGCTCCGGCGACGGCATGATCTCGCCGGACGCGCGATAGGTGGTGATAAAGCGGCCGAACCAGTCACCGAGGCGATCCGGGTCGTTCATGCGCAGCGCATTGAGCGCATCGATCACCCGGCCCATCGCGGCGGTGTCGATTTCGTACGGGTCCTTCGGCGGCGTCAGGTCTTCATCGTGGTAGCGGATGGCCTCGTCGGCATCGGTGACCAGCGTGTCGAGGTAATCGCTGATGAGTTCGGCCGATGAAGGCGCGCGCATGCCCACGGAAATGGTGAGGCACGGGTTCTCCGCGATGCCGTGGTGCGGCACCTTCGGCGGCAGGTACAGCATGTCGCCCGGGTCCAGCACCCAGTCATGCGTCGGCGTGAACTGCTTCAGCAGCTTGAGCTCGACGTCCTCGCGGAAATCGCTCGGCGGGTTTTCGCCCGCGTCGATCAGCCAGCGGCGCTGGCCCATCGCCTGCAGCAGGAACACGTCGTAGTGATCCACGTGCGCGCCGACCGAACCGCCGGTGGCCGCGAAGCTGATCATGATGTCGTCCACGCGCCAGCGCGGCAGGAATCCGAAATGCGCGAGGAGGGCGCGCACGTCCGGATCCCACTTGTCCACGTCCTGCACCAGCAGCGTCCAGTCGTGGTCCGGCATGCCGGGGAAATCTTCTTCCTGAAACGGGCCGCTGCGCAGCGCCCAGCCATCGCTTTCGCGATCGTGCATGACGATGCGCGAGAGTGCGGTTTCCTCGCAGGCCAGTCCGGCGAGATCTTCCGGCTGGATCGGTGACACGAACCCGGGAAAGGCATTGCGGATCAACAGCGGCCGCTTGTGCCAGTAGTCGCGCATGAACTCGGCCGGGCTCATGCCCAGCGGCAGCTTGCCGCGCGCGTCGATTTCGATGGGCAGTTCGCGCGTGCGGTTGGCGGCGGTGCTGGCGGAAGTGGCTTTTTTCTTGGGACGCAGGCTCATGAAGTGATCTCGTTGTAGCCGCGGCCGAGAAACTGCAGCAGGCACCAGCCGTGGCCGAACGGATCGGACACGGTGACGATGCGGCCCCATTCGGCGTCGCGGATGCCGCCTTCCTGTCGTGCGCCGGCATCGAGGGCCTGGACCAGTGCGGCATCCAGATCCTCGACCACGACGTCCACATGCAAGGGCGACCAGTGGCGTGAATAATCGCGCAGGGAACCGGCGGCGCCCTGCGTGCCGGCCTCCTTGCGCAGCAGGTAGAAAGGAACCGTGGCGCCGCCCATCTCGCTTACCTGCGGGCCCAGCCGGCGCGATGCCGTCAAGCCGAACGCGCGGGTGTAGAACGCTTCGGCCGCATCCAGGTCAGGCACATCCAGGTTGAGGAGCAGGTGCATGGCGGTGGCGGCGTCGTGATGTGCAAAGGCGAAGCGGGCCGGATATTCCGGCGGGACAGGATTCCCCGTCCCAGTGTAGGTGCGCCCGCGCCCGTGCAGCCTTGATCCAGCGCAAGTACAGGACAGTTGGCGGCAACGCATGCCAACGGCCCGTGAGGGTCAGATCTTTCGCGCGAGCCCTTCGGCCAGGCCGACGTAGCTGCCCGGCGTCATGTCGAGCAGGCGCTGTCTTTCGGCGGCGGGCAGTTCCAGCGAAGCGATGAATTCGCGCATCGAGGTTTCCGTGATGCCCTGGCCGCGCGTCAACGCCTTGAGCTGTTCGTAGGGATTGGGCAGGCCGTGGCGGCGCATCACCGTCTGCACGGCTTCGGCCAGCACTTCCCAGGCGGCGTCCAGATCCGCATCCAGTCGCTGCGGATTCACTTCCAGCTTGCCCAGGCCCTTGAGCAGTGAATCCAGCGCGACCTGGGTATGGCCGAACGCCGTGCCGAGCGCGCGCAGCACCGTGGAATCGGTCAGATCGCGCTGCCAGCGGCTGATCGGAAGCTTGGCGCTGAAGTGCTCGAACAGCGCGTTGGCCAGACCGAAATTGCCTTCGGCGTTTTCGAAGTCGATCGGGTTGACCTTGTGCGGCATGGTCGAAGAGCCAACTTCGCCTTCCTTCAACCGCTGCTTGAAGTAGCCCAGTGAGATGTAGCCCCAGACGTCGCGCGCCAGATCGATCAGGATCGTGTTGGCGCGGCGCGCGGCGTCGCCGATTTCGGCCACGTTGTCATGCGGCTCGATCTGCGTGGTGTAGGGGTTGAAGACCAGGCCGAGGCCTTCGACGAAGCGGCGCGCGAACACCGGCCAGTCGACCTCCGGATAGCTCGCCATATGCGCGTTGTAGTTGCCGACCGCGCCGTTGATCTTGCCGGTGATTTCCACTGCCGCGATCTGACGGCGCTGGCGTTCC
The DNA here is from genome assembly GCA_023419315.1 of Pseudomonadota bacterium. Classification (GTDB taxonomy): domain Bacteria; phylum Pseudomonadota; class Gammaproteobacteria; order Xanthomonadales; family Xanthomonadaceae; genus Pseudoxanthomonas_A. The sequence goes on along the minus strand of JAEZYE010000040.1, from coordinate 10,562 downwards.
AGCCGCGCGACGACATTGGCGACTTCCTTGCCCAGCGTGGTCGGCGAGGCGGTCTGGCCGTGCGTGCGCGACAGCATCGGCTGCGCGGCGTGCGCCTGCGCCAGCTGGCGGAGTTCGGCGGCGACGCGGTCCAGCGTCGGCAACAGCACTTCGCGGCGCGCCTGTTCCAGCATCAGGCCGTAGCTGAGGTTGTTGATGTCTTCGCTGGTGCAGGCGAAGTGCACGAACTCCAGCGCGGGCGCGAGCGCAGCGTCGTCTTTCAGGCGTTCCTTGATGAAGTATTCGACCGCCTTGACGTCATGGTTGGTGGTGCGCTCGATTTCCTTCACGCGCGCGGCGTAGTGCACCGAAAAACCGTCGGCCAGTGCGCGCAGGCGCTGCACGGCGTCGTCGGAAAACGCCGCCAGTTCACCGATGCCGGGCTCGGCGGCCAGCGCCAGCAGCCACTCGATCTCGACCTTGATGCGCGCCCGGATCAGGCCGTATTCGGAAAAAATGGGACGCAGGGCATCGACCTTGCCGGCGTAGCGGCCATCGAGCGGGGACAGGGCGAGCAGGGCGGATTCCGACATGGGAACAGGCAGGGACGTCGAGGGGAGCGGGCTATTCTACGCGGGCCGATTGCGGTCAGGAGTATCGTGATCGCGCCAGCCGGGCCGCCTGCCAGCTTTCCCTCGTCAAAGAATTCCGGAGATCGCGATGACCGAGAAGTACAGGATCGAGCACGACAGCATGGGTGAGCTGCGGGTGCCGGCGGACGCCCTGTGGGGCGCGCAGACGCAGCGCGCGGTGGAGAATTTCCCGATCTCGGGCCGGCCGATGCCGCGCGGCTTCATCCGTGCGCTGGGCCTGATCAAGGCGGCCGCTGCGGAGGTCAACGCCGGTCTTGACCTGCTGCCGCAACGCACCGAGCGCGCCATCCGGCGCGCGGCGCTGGACGTGGCCGAAGGCCGCCACGACGCCCAGTTCCCGATCGACATCTACCAGACCGGCTCGGGCACCTCGTCCAACATGAATGCCAACGAGGTCATCGCGACGCTGGCGTCGCGCAGCGGTGGCGGTGGCAAGCGCGGCGTGCATCCGAACGACCACGTCAACCTCGGCCAGAGCTCCAATGACGTGGTTCCCACGGCCATCCGCGTGTCGGCGGAGTTGGCCATCGCGGAGGAACTGCTGCCCGCGTTGCGGCATCTGCACAAGACCATCGACCGCCGCGGCCGTGCGCTGCGGCGCGTGGTGAAGACCGGCCGCACGCATCTGATGGATGCCATGCCGCTGACATTCGAACAGGAATTCTCCGCCTGGTCCGCGCAACTGAAGTCCGCCGAACAACGCATCGAGGACAGCCGCAAGCGCCTGCGCCGGTTGCCGCTGGGCGGCACCGCCATCGGCACGGGCATCAACGCCGATCCGCGCTTCGGGCCGCGCGTGGCGAAGGTGTTGTCGCGTCTGGCCGGCGTGCGTTTCGACAGCGCGGAGAACAAGTTCGAAGGGCTGGCCGCGCAGGACGATGCGGTGGAAATGTCGGGACAGCTCGGCGCGCTGGCGACGGCGCTGATGAAGATCGCCAATGATCTGCGCTGGATGAACTCCGGTCCGCTGGCCGGCCTGGGGGAAATCGAGTTGCCGGCGTTGCAGCCGGGCAGTTCGATCATGCCGGGCAAGGTCAATCCGGTGATTCCCGAGGCGACCGTGATGGCCTGCGCGCAGGTGATGGGCCACCACACCGCGATCACCGTGGCCGGGCAGAGCGGCAATTTCCAGCTCAACGTCACGCTGCCGCTGATTGCCGCCAACCTGCTCGATTCACTGCAACTGCTGGCGAATGTGTCGCGGCTGCTGGCCGATACCGCGATTGCGGGCCTGACGGTGCGCGAGGATCGCATCGGCCAGGCGCTGGAGCGCAATCCCATCCTGGTGACGGCGCTCAATCCGGTGATCGGCTACGAAAAGGGCGCCGCCATCGCCAAGCAGGCGTACAAGCAGAACCGCGCGGTGCTGGACGTCGCGCGCGAGGTCACGGGGTTGCCTGAAAAAGTGCTCAAGCCGTTGCTGGATCCCGCGGTGCTCGCCAAGGGCGGTATCCACGGCAAGGCCGGCGGCAGCGGTGGCTGATTGCGCCCGGTTCCTGGTGGCGAAGCCGGGCGAGACGTGCTTTCAACGCCGCGTCGCGCGCGGCATCCGGGCACCGGTTCAAGGCGCAGGAATGAACTCTGCCGCAGGCATCGCAGTGATGGCGGGCCAGTCCGGTGTCGCGCCTTCGATGCGCGCCGCCACCAGGCGGTAACCGACGCTGTACCCGGCCCACAGCGGAATGCCGGCCTGCGGATTGCCAAACATCGCGCCCATCAGCACCTGCGGAGAAGCATCGCCGAGCAGCGGGCGGAAGCTGGCCAGCGTGCGCGTGTACTGCGTGTCATCCAGCGCGTTGATCCACGGCGCCGGATGTTCCCCGAACACGTGCATGGCGAAGTTGTCTGCGCGACCTTCGAAGACCAGATAGTCGGCCAGCGTGAACGGCCGATCCGCATCGAAATGCTTCAACGCCCAATAGCTGTGATGCAGTTCGTGCGCGAGCACATAGGGAAGCAGTCGCTGCCAGGGCGCATCCGGATGCAGCTTCACGATGATGCGGCCGGAGCCGGCAGTCACGGCCATCACGCCCTGCATCCGGTCACGCGCAAAGCTGTCATCGGGTGAAGTGAAGTCGACGCAGAGCGTCAGCGGGCCTTGCGGCAGGATTTCGACCACGCGATCGAACGCGGTCTGCGCCGTGCGTTCGAAGGCCTCGCGATCGAAGCTCCGTTCCGCCGATTCGCGCTGCGCCTGCGACAGCCGTGGATCCGGGCCGTAGTGACGCGCGATGTCGGCGAACTGGCCGCCCTGCGCGCACTGCTCGAACCAGGCGGCCGCGGCCGCACCCGCATCGCTGGCGGCCAGCGTCGCGGGATTGGTGTAGTGGAAACGGATTGGCTCACCGGCGAACGCCGGGCCGGACAACATCGACAGAATCAGCCACCACGCTTTCATCATTTACCCCGGACTTGTGCGGCGACGCACATCGCGTCGGAATACAGGACGCTTGGAGGAAAGCGATGTGACGCATGCAGCCAAGCCGGCGAAGCGGGCTCCGCCGGCCCGGTGCAATTACTCCTTGCCGCAGTCGTCGATGTCGCTCTGATCGACGTTGGCGTAGGGCACGAAGGCGGGAACCTGGGCCGCCAGCGCATCCTGCGCGGTTTTCAGTCCGCCAAGGTGCACGCAGATGCGCTTGGCTTCCTCCTCGATTTTCTTCGCTTCGGCTTCCACCTTGGTGTCGATGTCGTCGGTTTCGCCGCTCAGCACACCGTGCAATGCCGCGCTGACGGCCTTGCCGGCCAGCTGCGTACCTTGCTTGCCGATGGCAATGCCGGCCTGGGTGATGCCGGCCAGTTCGCCGTAGTACGCCGTCACCAGCTTGTGTTGTTCGGCCGTCAGCGTCACCGGCTTGCCGTCGATGATCAGATCGCCGGCGGCGGTCACCTTCGCCTTGGGATGTCCCTTCGAGTCGATGGTCAGTTCACCGTCGAGGGTATGCGACACCTGACCGGAATCGGTGTCGACCGTGGTGGACGGCTTGCACGCGGACAGCATGGCGATCGCGGCGAGCAGAATGAAGGGATGCAGTTTCATGGGATGTCCTCAGTGCCCTGACGGCAGCCTCAGCTGGCCGCCGATGCTGGAATGTTCGACCGAACCGCTGCCCACGGACTTGACGGCGAGATCGCCGCGGACGCCACGGGCCTCGACCTGGCCGGAACCGATCGATTCGACTTCGACGTTGCCTTCGATGTCGTGCAGCGATGCTTCGCCCGAACCGATCGAACCGATGCGGACCGGACCCTTCGCGCCGCGCAGTTCGAAATCGCCCGAACCGATGCTGCCGACCGTGACCTCGCCGCGTACATCGCTTGCCTCGGCATCGCCGGAATTGACGCCGATCAGGTTGAGCGAACCGGCGCCCTCGATATCGAGATCCCCGGAACCGACCTTCGCCGCCACCAGGCCGCGCGTGCGGCGGATCTGCGCGTCACCGGAGCCGACATCCACGCTTACCAGTGCCGCGCCGGTGACCTCGGCGTCGCCGGAACCTACCTTGACCTGCACGGGAATCGAGTCGGGCAGGGTGCCGACGATCTCGAGATAGGCGTAGCGGTTCATGTTGAACAGGGTGACGTTGCTGCGCGCGCGGTCCAGGCTGACGACGAGTTTGTCGCCGGACTTCTGCTGGGTCAGCGTCAGCTGCTCCAGCAGCTTCGGGTCGGAAGCGCACGCGCGGCCTTGCAGGTTGGCTGCGGCGCCGGAACCGGCCGTGATCTTCAGATCATGCGAGGCGACTTCGAACACCACCGCCTTCACGCCCGCCAGATCCAGTGCAAGCTTGCGCGGCGCGGAGTGGGCGCAGTGCTCGTTCGCTTGGGCTGCCATCGGAACGGCGGAAGCGAACAGGAAACCGGTCAGTACAAGGGATTTTCCGAACATGCATCTCTCCATCGAAAGCACCGGAGCAAGCGCTCCGGTGCGTGGGGGCAGGTTTATTCGCTTTCGCGCCAGCGGCGCAGGTAGATGGCGGCTGCAATCAGGGCGACGCCGACCGCAGCGCCGATCCACAAGTCGGCCGTGGTGAAGACATGCCAGTTGTTGCCAAGGTTCATCATGCGGACCAGATCAGCCGGGGTCTCGATCTCCTGGCCCTGCAGCGCTTCGCTGCTCAGGCTGCGCGGCGACCACGTACCCGGCATCACGCTCATCAGGCCGCGATAGACGACGGTGTACCAGAGCGGGCCGTAGGGAACATCGACGCCCAGAATGCCCAACATGCTGATGATCACGCAGGCCAGCACCGGCACCAGCACGGCCCACAGGAACGGCTTGCTGCGTGCCCAGGCCGAGCAGAACATCAGCCAGCCCACGGTCGGCAGTGCCCAGAACAGGTACAGCGGAACGGTGGACACCACGTTGCCGATGACGGTCAGCGGATGCGAATGGGTGAACATCGCCCAGCCAGCGGGCACGCCCATCACACCCATCGACACCGCGGCGATCACCCACAACGCCACGCCGACCAGCACGCCGATGGCGATGGACAGCAGCGGAGCCAGGATCAGCGCCCACGCGGCTTTCGACAGCACCATCTGCGTATCCGAAACCGGCAGCGACTTCCAGAACAGGATGCTGCGATCACGGCGATCGTCGTACAGCGTGCCCAGTGCGTAGAAGAACACCACGAAGGCCAGCACCAGCTGGGTCAGGCCCATGCCGCCCATCAGGATGCCGTCGCCGACCGAACCCAGCTGGCGCGCATGCTCCAGCATGTCGCTGTCCATGTTGAGGTCGAAACTCGCGTCCTTCTTGAACTGGAAGAAGCGGATCACGCCGATGGTGGCGGCGATGAACGTCAGCACCGTGACGATGGCGCCCGTCACGACCGGCGCCCACAGGAAGCCGCCGCGGTTCTCCCAGAATTCTCGTTTCAGCAGCCACTTGAAGGCGGTCGCCTTGGTGGCCTGCACGGAAGTGGCGGCGTTCATGCGTAGGTTCCTTTCATGATGGCGACAAAGAGATCGGCCAGGCCGGGATTGCGCGTCTCGCCCAGCGCGGACAGTTCGGCGCGGGACACTCCGTCATAGAGCAGGACGGTCTTGCCGAAGGGCAGGCCGCGTTCGTCGATGGGTTTCAGCGCGCGCGCCGCTTCGACGCGGTCGGCCGACACCAGCACTTCGGTGTAGCGCTCGGCCACTTCGTCCATCTGCGCGGTCAATGCGATGCGGCCGTCACGGATGAACATCACGTCGGTGAGGATGTGCTCGATCTCCTCGACCTGGTGGGTGGTCACGATGATGGTCTTCTGCTCGTCGAAGTAATCCTCCAGCAGGCGCTGGTAGAACTGCTTGCGATAGAGGATGTCCAGGCCCAGCGTGGGTTCGTCCAGCACCAGCAGCTTGGCGTCGATGGCCATCACCAGCGCCAGGTGCAACTGCACGATCATGCCCTTGGACATTTCCCGCACGCGCAGGTTGGGCTTGAGCTGCGTGTTGGCGAGGAAGCGCTCGCACTTGGCGCGGTCGAAACGCGGGTGCACACCGGCGACGAAATCGATGGCTTCCTTCACCCGCATCCAGCGCGGCAGCACGGCCACGTCGGCGATGAAGCAGACATCGTTCATCAACTGCTCGCGCTGCTTGCGCGGGTCGAGTCCGAGGACCTTGAGCTCACCCTCGAACGGAATCAGCCCGAGGATGGCCTTCAGCGCGGTGGTCTTGCCGGCGCCGTTGGGGCCGATCAGACCGATGATTTTCCCGCGTTCGATTTCGAAGCGCGTGTTGTCCAGCGCGAGCTTGTTGCGATACGCCTTGCGCAGGCCGTTCGCGGACACCACGGCGTCGGCAATGCGGCTGTGTTCGGTGGCGACATTCATCACTTGATCCCCTTGGCTTGCAGCAGTTCTTCCACGGTCAGGCCCAGACGCTCGATGCGTTCGGCGACGCCCGGCCACTCGTCATGCAGGAAGCGCTCGCGCTCGCTCTTGAGCAGCTTCTTCGAGGCTTCCTCGGTGACGAACATGCCCAGGCCGCGACGCTTCTCCACCAGCGCTTCGTCGGCCAGTTCCTGATAGGCACGCGAGACGGTGATCGGATTGAGCTGGTACTCGGCCGCCACCTGACGGACGGAAGGCAGGGCATCGCCCGGTTTCAATACGCCGTCTAGCATCATGGCAATCACGCGATCCTTCAATTGACGGTAGATGGGAGCGCCGTCGCTCCACTGGATGTCGGCCATGGTTCAGCCCCGCGGGCGCAGTGACTGCGCGAAAGAGAAATAGGGCATCGACAGCGTGGCGCGGGCGCGGCGCGCCTGTCGCTTGGCCTGTTCGGCTTCGGCGGCGCCAGCTTCGATGGCTGCGTCGATGGTGGCCAGAGGGCTGCCTTCCGTGGCATCCCGCAGGCGGGCATCGGAACCGTCGCACAGCAGGCCCAGGGTCAGCAGGGCGCCGCTGGCCGCCAGGCCGGACAGTGTGTTGAGCAGTTTCGGGTTCATCGGTCCCCCCCTTCATTGGGTGAGTGGTGTTGTATGTAACTATAACACCAAGACACGCCCGGTCAAGCAACTCACACACTTTTTCGAACCCAACTGAAGGCATACTTCCCGTCCCCATGCGCCGGAGCCTTCCCGTGAACCTCAAGTGGTTGAAAAACATGACTTTAGTGGCGGGACTGGCTTGGGTGGCGACGGCCGCCGCGGCGACACTGCTCGATGTCAGCTACCGCCCGCTGGCCGGCAAGAGCCCGATAAACCTGAATCAGACCTACGGCGGTCAGGTGTTGCTGGTGGTCAATACCGCCAGCAAGTGCGGTTTCACGCCGCAATACGAAGCACTGGAAGCGTTGCAGCAGAAATACAGCGCGCGTGGATTCAACGTCCTCGGCTTCCCGTCCAACGACTTCAAAGGGCAGGAGCCCGGATCAGAAAAGGAAATCCAGGAGTTCTGCACGCTGACTTATGGCGTGCGCTTTCCGATGTTCGAGAAAGTGCATGTCGTGGGCGCGGATGCAACGCCGCTGTACCGATCGCTGAAGGCGCAGACCGGCGTCGAACCGGGCTGGAATTTCCACAAGTATCTGATTGGGCGCGATGGTCGCGTGGTAGCGAATTTCTCGAGCAAGACCAAGCCCGATGATCCGAACGTGGTCGCCGCGATCGAGCGCGAACTCGCGAAGCCGGCGCGTTGATGCGCGCGCCTGACGGTTGCGCATGCGACAATCCGTTTTATTTGCCGCCACGTCGCGGCAACAGCTGAGGAGCAGAGGAATGAAGCGGTCGGTTCGCGGCGTCGCCGCGTGGGTGGCAATCATGGCGGCAACGCTGGGAGTCAATGTGTCTGCACAGGAGAAAACCGTGCTCTCTAACGAGCGTGAGAAAGTCAGCTACGCCATCGGCGTGGACGTCGGCCAATCCTTCGCGCCGGTCGCGTCGTACATCGACGTGCCTTCATTCGAACGCGCGGTCAAGAATGCAATGGACGGCGGCCAGCCGCTGATCAGCCAGCAGGAAGCGCAGGCGACCAACGAAGCGCTCCGCATGAGCGTGGCGATCAGCCAGGGCCAGCAGGTGCCGGGCATGCCGCCGGGCGCCCAGCCGCCAGCCGTCTCCAAGGAGAAGGTCGGCCTGATGTTCGGCAGCTACATGGTCGGTCCGTCCTTGGCCGAACTGAAGAACGACATCGATCTGGCCGTTTTCACGCAGGCCGTGCGTACTGCATTCAGCAAGACGGGTACGCCGCTGATGACGCCGGAACAGGCACAGGCCACGCTGCAGGAATTCGCCACGCGCCGGCAGAGCCAGGCGGGTCAGCGCAATCGCGAGGAAGGTGCGAAGTTCCTGGCCGAGAACAAAGCCAAGAAGGGCGTCATCACCACGCCGTCCGGTCTGCAGTACATGGTGTTGCGCGAAGGCAACGGCGCGCGCCCGACGCCCAGCAGCCGCGTTCGCGTGAACTACGTGGGCAAGTTGCTGGACGGCAAGCAGTTCGACAGTTCCTACGATCGCGGCCAGCCGGCGGAGTTCGGCCTGAACCAGGTCATCCCGGGCTGGACGGAAGGCGTTTCGCTGATGCCGGTCGGCGCGAAGTACCGCTTCTGGATTCCGGGCGACCTGGGCTACGGCAAGAGCGGCACGCCGGATGGCTCGATCGGACCGGACGCCACGCTGACGTTTGACGTCGAGCTCATGGGCATCCTGCAATAAAGAGCGTTCAAATCAACGGAGGTTACGAATGCGTGTTGCGATTTTCGGTACGGGCTATGTGGGCCTGGTCACTGGTACCTGCCTGGCTGAAGTCGGCCACGACGTCATCTGCGTTGATATCGATGAGGCGAAGGTCAACGGGCTGAACAACGGGATCATTCCGATTTACGAGCCCGGCCTGGAGCCGATGGTGAAGGAAAACCACGCATCCGGACGTCTTCGTTTCACCACGGATGCGGCCGAAGCGATCACGCACGGCGAAATCGTCTTCATCGCGGTGGGCACGCCGCCGGATGAAGACGGCAGCGCGGATCTCCAGTACGTGCTGGCCGTGGCCCGCACGATCGGCAAGCACATCGCACGCCCGACTGTCGTGGTCGACAAGTCGACGGTGCCGGTCGGCACGGCCGACAAGGTGCGCGCCGCCATCGCCGCCGAACTCGATGCGCGCGGCGCGAAGGTCGACTTCGATGTGGTTTCGAATCCGGAATTCCTGAAGGAAGGCGACGCGGTGCAGGATTGCATGCGTCCTGACCGCATCGTCATCGGCGCCAACAGCAGCACGGCAGTGGAGAAGCTCAAGCGTCTCTACGCCCCGTTCAACCGCAATCACGAACGCATCGTGGTGATGGACGTGCGCTCGGCCGAACTGACCAAGTACGCGGCCAACGCGATGCTGGCGACCAAGATCAGCTTCATGAACGAGATCGCCAACATCGCCGAGCGCGTGGGCGCCGATATCGAGCATGTCCGCCAGGGCATCGGTTCGGATCCGCGCATCGGTTGGCACTTCATCTATCCCGGCGCCGGTTACGGCGGCTCGTGCTTCCCGAAGGATGTGCAGGCGCTGGCGCGCACCGCGCAGCAGAGCGGTTACCAGCCGCGCCTGCTCGATGCGGTCGAAGCGGTGAACGACAACCAGAAAGGTCATCTGTTCGAACTGGTCCAGCGTCACTTCGATCGCGGCGAGGATGAAGGGGTGCGGGGACGCACGTTCGCGGTATGGGGACTGGCGTTCAAGCCGAACACGGACGACATGCGCGAAGCATCCAGCCGTCGACTGCTGTCGCAGCTCTGGGAAGCCGGCGCCCACGTCCGCGCCTACGACCCGGAAGCTGGCGAAGAAGCGCATCGCATCTTCGGTGAACGCGACGATCTGGTGCTCTGCGATTCGGCGAATGCGGCCATCGAGAACGCCGATGCGCTGATTGTCGTGACCGAATGGAAACAGTTCCGGAGCCCCGACTTCGCGCGCCTGAAGACCAAGCTGAAGGATGCGGTGATCTTCGATGGCCGCAATCTGTACGAGCCGGCTGAAGTGGAACAGGCCGGACTGGCGTACTACGGCATCGGTCGCGGGCGTTCGATTCATGCCCAGTGATCTGTTCACGCAGGATCGGCTCGAACAGCGTCTGGTGGAACTGGAAACGCGGCTTGCGTTCCAGGAACAGGCGATGGGCGAGCTGAGTGACGCACTCGCGGATGCGCGCGCTGAAAGCGGCCGCAATACCGAGTTGCTCATGAACCTGCTGGCCGATCTGCGCAAGTTGCGCGGTGAGCTCCACGCCGAACCGCCCGACGAGCCGCCGCCGCCCCATTATTGATACCCTTTGCACGCGCCGCTCTCAGGCGCGATGCGCTTGAACTGCAATGAGTGATTCCTTCCGAGACCAACTGCTGGGGCTGGGCTTCAAGCCGAGTCCCAAACCCGAGCGCAAGCCCGACCGCAAGCCGGATCACGCAAAGGGAAAGCCGGGCCCGCACAAGGGCGGCAAGCC
>JAEZYE010000018.1 GCA_023419315.1 Pseudomonadota bacterium | reverse complement strand
CCCTTCAGCAGATCCAATTGTCGAGCGGCGTGTTGAATTGAATTTTGCAGGTCGTCATCAATCTGAGGAACATTCGCCTGCTCGATTTTCTCAGCAAGAACATCGGCGATTTCGGCCAAATCGAGACGCGTCAACGCTGGGTGCTGAAACCCATACACTTCACGAAGGGTTCTTTCGTCACTCCACCCATCTCTTATGGCTTTGGATACGCCGCGCAACGCACCGACAATCCCCTGCAAAGTTTTGTCCACGAGCCACCTCCTTGCGATCGTGATGTTGCCGACTTGCACGCAGACAGCGCAAACGCCTCCAAGCCAGCATGTCGTAAATGCTGACTAAAGCCTCACCCGCACTTCGAATAACCACAGTTCAAGCACGTCGCACACCCGTCCATGATGACGAGCGCCTTGGTGCTGCACTTGTGGCAGAGCGTGGCGGAGGGCGGGAAGCTGGCGCCGTCGCCGGTGACGGCGATGTCCTCGGCGGCGCCCAGGGCGGGCGCGGCCGGTGCAGCGGGCGCGGCGGCGGGGGCCGCGCTTACGTCAGAGTTTTTTTTTGCGCGGTCTTCGTACTGCTTGCGCTTCTCGGCCAGGATGGCGCGCTGGTGCGCGCTCATTTCCGGATCGTGGATCAGGCCGATCGACTTCATGTGCTCTTCCACGATGGCACCCAGCTCGGCCACCAGCGACGGCATGTACACGCCACCGGCCTTGAAGTAACCGCCGCGCGGATCGAACACCGCCTTCATCTCGTCCACCAGGAACGTCACGTCGCCGCCCTTGCGGAACACCGCCGACATGATGCGCGTCAGCGCCACGATCCACTGGAAGTGCTCCATGGACTTGCTGTTGACGAAGATCTCGAACGGACGGCGCAGCTCGTGCTCCGTACCCGCGTTCAACACGATGTCGTTGATGGTCACGTACATGGCGTGCTCCACCAGCGGCGACTTGATCTTGTAGGTGCTGCCGATCAGGACTTCCGGGCGCTCGATGCGCTCGTGCATCTGGATGATGTTGTCCTGCGGGGTTTCCTTTTCCACCGTCTCGCGCGCCACCGACGCCGTGGGGACGGGCGCTGCGGCTTCGCGCGCCTTGTCTTCCGGGGTGAGCACGCTGTAGCCCTTGATTTTCTTGTCGATCTTGACGGCCATGACGGGAGAATCCTGTTCGTGTTCTGAAAGTTGTCGTCGATGGGCGGGGCCTGGCCTTCCGGGCCGGCGACCGCCCCAACCCTCCCCCGGACCCGGGGGAGGAGGGGTGAAGCATCAGGTCTTACTTACGGGCCGCTTTTTTCGCGGCTTTCTTCGGGGCCTTGCGGACGGCCTTCTTGGCCGCTTTCTTCGGGGCGGCTTTCTTCGCCGCCTTCTTCACGGGCGCCTTGCGGGCGACCTTCTTCACTGCCTTCCTGGCGGCCTTCCTGGCCGGCGCCTTCTTGGCGGCGGCCTTGCGGACGGTCTTCTTCACCGCCTTCTTGGCCGTGGCCTTCTTGCTGGCCGCCTTCTTGGTGGCCTTCTTGGCGGCCGACTTCTTGGTCGCCTTCTTCGCGGCCTTCTTGCCGGTCACCTTCTTCTGCAGGCTGGCGGCTTCGGCCTTGGCGCTGGCACTGGCCGCGGCCAGCGTCTTCTTCGCCTTGGCGACGGTCTTCTTCACCGCCTTGGTGGCCTTGTCGGTGCGCTTGGCCACGGCCTTCTTCGCCTTGGCGATGTCGGCAGTGACCGTCTTGCGCGCCTTCTTGGCCGCCTTCTTGGCCTTGGCGACCGTCTCGCTGGCGGTGGAAGCCACCGCTTCGCCGATGCCGGCCACTGTTTCCTTCACGCTCTCGGCGGCGCCGGAAAGCGTCGCCGTGACACCATTACCGTTGCTCATGCTGCCCTCCTTGTGGGCGAGGTTGTGACGCTGCCGATGCTATACCCGATGGCGCGGGGTGGAACGGTGAAACCGGTGAATCTTTGGTTCAACTTTCTGGAGCCGCTCTCCCCGCGGGCGGGGATGGTGGCCTCTCCTTCTCCCCGCACGCGGGGAGAGGTTCTTGCCTCTCCTTCTCCCCGCGAGCGGGGAGAAGGTGCCGAAGGCGGATGAGGGGCCGCTTTTCGCATGGAGCAAAAGCAGCTCGCTACGCTCGCTCACCCTCACCTGCCCTCCGGGCATCCTCTCCCCCCAGGCGGGGAGAGGGGTAAAGCCATTCTTCCTGCTCTCCCTGAAACCAGGGAGCCCTGCTTCTCCTTCTCCCCGCGAGCGGGGAGAAGGTGGCCGAAGAGCCTGCCCCGTACTTGATACGGGGCCGGATGAGGGGCCGCTTTTCGCATAGAGCAAAAGCAGCTCGCTGCGCTCGCTCCCCCTCACGTGCCCTCCGGGCATCCTCTCCCCGCAGGCGGGGAGAGGGGTAAAGCGTCAGAACTTGCCGTAATACCCTTCCTTCAACGCATCGAACAGGTTGGCGGCGGTGTGCATCTCGCCGTCGTACTCGATCTGCTCGTTGCCCTTGACCTCGATGACGTTGCCGTCTTCCAGCTCGAAGCGGTAGGTGGTGTTCTCCAGGTCGGCTTCCTTCACCAGCACGCCCTGGAAGGCGGCCGGGTTGAAGCGGAACGTGGTGCAGCCCTTCAGGCCCTGCTGGTGGGCGTAGCGGTAGATGTCCTTGAACTGCTCGTACGGGTAGTCCGTGGGCACGTTGGCGGTCTTGGAGATGGAGCTGTCCACCCACTTCTGCGCGGCGGCCTGCACGTCCACGTGCTCCTTGGGGGAGATGTCGTCGGCGGCGATGAAGTAGTCGGGCAGTTTGGCTTCCGGGTCGTCCGAGAACGGCATGGCCTTGGGGTTGACCAGTTCGCGGTAGGCCAGCAGCTCGTAGGAGTAGACGTCCGCCTTCTCCTTGGACTTCTTGCCTTCGCGGATCACGTTGCGGCTGTAGTGGTGCGCGAACGAGGGCTCGATGCCGTTGCTGGCGTTGTTGGCCAGCGACAGGCTGATGGTGCCGGTGGGCGCGATGGAGCTGTGGTGGGTGAAGCGGCTGCCGACTTCGGCCAGCTCGTCCACCAGGTCGGGCGCGACTTCGGCCACGCGCTGCATGTAGCGGCTGTACTTGGCGTGCAGCACCTTGCCGGGGATCTCCTGGCCGACCTTCCAGCCGTCCTTCGCCATTTCCGGGCGCTGGCGCAGCATGGCGGCGGTGACGGTGAACAGCTCGTCCATGATCGGCGCCGGACCCTTCTCCTTCGCCAGGGCCAGGCCCATTTCCCAGCCGGCCACGGCCATCTCGCGGGCGATGGCTTCGGTGAACTCGCAGGACTCGGCGCTGCCGTACTTGTGCTTGAGCATGGTCAGCGTGCTGCCCAGGCCCAGGAAGCCCATGCCGTGGCGGCGCTTGCGCAGGATCTCCGCCTGCTGCTGTGGCAGCGGCAGGCCGTTCACTTCGACCACGTTGTCCAGCATGCGGGTGAACACGCGCACGACTTCCTTGTATTCCTCCCAGTCGAAACGGGCCTGGTCGGTGAAGGGGTCGCGCACGAAGGTGGTCAGGTTGACCGAGCCCAGCAGGCAGGCGCCGTAGGGCGGCAGCGGCTGCTCGCCGCAGGGGTTGGTGGCGCGGATGGTCTCGCACCACCAGTTGTTGTTCATCTCGTTGACGCGATCGATCAGGATGAAGCCCGGCTCGGCGTAGTCGTACGTCGAGACCATGATCATGTCCCACAGATGACGGGCACGGATGTGGCCGTAGATCTTGCAGGCCACCAGGCCGTCGTCGCGCACGACGTAATTCTTGTGGGTCGGCCAGTCGCGCCAGACGACCTGGCTGGCGTCGTTGACGTCGAGATCGCCCTTTTCCTTCACATTGACCGGGAACACCAGCGGCCAATCGGCGTCCTTGTCCACCGCTTCCATGAAACCGTCGGTGATCAGCAGCGACAGGTTGAACTGGCGCAGGCGTCCGTCTTCGCGCTTGGCGCGGATGAAATCCTTCACGTCCGGGTGCGAGACATCGAACGTGCCCATCTGCGCACCGCGGCGACCGCCGGCGGAGGACACGGTGAAGCACATCTTGTCGTAGATATCCATGAAGGACATCGGGCCGGACGTGTATGCGCCCGCACCGGCGACGAACGCACCCTTCGGACGCAGCGTCGAGAATTCATAGCCGATGCCGCAACCCGCTTTCAGGGTCAGGCCGGCTTCGTGGACCTTCTCCAGGATGCCGTCCATCGAATCCTCGATGGTGCCGGAGACGGTGCAGTTGATCGTGCTGGTGGCCGGCTTGTGCTGCTGGGCGCCGGCATTGGAGGTGATGCGGCCGGCGGGGATCGCTCCGCGGCGCAGCGCCCACACGAAACGCTCGTACCAGTAGCTGCGCTTTTCCGGCGTGGCCTCGGCGTCGGCCAGGGCGCGGGCGACGCGCTGGTAGGTGCCGTCGATGTCCGCATCGATGGCTTCGCCCTGCTTGGTCTTCAGGCGGTACTTCTTGTCCCAGATGTCTTGCGATGCCGGTTGCATGGGGATTTCGCTCCCGATGTTGGCTGTCTTGACCGCCTCAAGGCGCACCGTGCTCATTGTCTGTCGTTCTCCTTGGTCCTGACCTGACGCTTTTCTTGTTGTTCGTGGCGTTTCCGGAACGAGCGTGCGAGGGCCCGGACCGGGCTGCGGGAGTCGCACTCACCGCCTGTTCCTCACCGTGTGACACCGGAACCGGAACCGCATTCTGCATCGCTTGAAAACCCCAGCACTTGGGGCTGCCCCGAGCGAAACCGCTATATCTAGTGGAAACGCGAGAGCGCCAAGCTACCCCCGCCCCTGCCCCCTGTCAATCCAAATGTGAGAATTTTTTTCGTTGCGAATCAGGTGGATCCGGTGGAACGCGCGAGCCTCCTGCGTGGAACTTCATTGCGGGTTTAACGGTCGATGCGCACACTCGTCGCGCCGAGCGGACGGGCACGCCAACGACCCGCTCGCGCGCTCTTTTTTTCCCTCCGCACATCCATTACGACTGCCGCAATGCGAACCCTGCGACCGTTTCCCACTCTGCTCGCCCTGACCGCCGCCGCTGCCTTTGGTGGCTTCGCCGCCACCGCGGTGCACGAGACTTTCCAGCAACCCGCCCAGGCCATGCCGGCTGCCGCGATTCCCGCCGCCGCCAGTCTCCCGACTGCCGTCGATGGGCAGGCGGTGCCTTCGCTGGCACCGATGCTCAAGCGCGTGACGCCGGCCGTGGTCAGCGTCTACAGCCGCCAGACGGTGCGCACGGCCAGCCCGTTGGGACCGTTGGCCGACGACCCCTTCTTCCGCCGCATCTTCGGCATTCCCGACATGCCGCGCGAGCGCGTCGAACGCGCGCTGGGCTCGGGCGTGATCATCGATGCCGCGCAGGGACTGGTGCTGACCAACCACCACGTGATCGAGAACGCCGACGGCGTGTCGGTCACCCTGTCCGATGGCCGCACGATGGAGGCCGAGTTCATCGGCTCGGATCCGGACACCGACGTCGCCGTCATCCGCATTCCCGCCAACAACCTCACCGCGATTCCGCTCGCCAACAGCGACACGCTGCAGGTCGGTGATTTCGTCGTCGCCATGGGCAATCCCTACGGCCTGGGCCAGACGGTCACCTCGGGCATCGTTTCGGCGGTCGGCCGCAGCGGCATTCCGGTGATGGGGTTCCAGAACTTCATCCAGACCGACGCCTCGATCAATCCCGGCAATTCGGGTGGCCCGCTGGTGAACCTGCAGGGGCAGCTGGTCGGCATCAATACCGCCAGCTTCAATCCGCGCGGCAGCATGGCCGGCAACATCGGCCTGGGCTTCGCCATCCCGATCAACATGGCGCGCAACATCAAGGATCAGCTGGTGCGCGATGGCGAAGTGCGGCGCGGCACGCTCGGCATCGAAACGCAGAACGTCGATGATCGCATCGCGAAGGCCCTGGGCCTGGACGTGGCGCGCGGTGCGCTGGTCACGCGCGTGTATCCGGGTTCGGCTGCCGCCGCCGCCGGCCTGCAGTCGGGCGACGTGGTGCTGGCCGCCAACGGGCAACGCATCGACAACGCGCCGTCGCTGCACAACTTCGAGGGCCTGCAGGATGTCGGCAGCCGCGTCACCCTGGACGTGCGTCGCGACGGCAAGCCGTTGCAACTGGCTGCGACGCTGAAGGAAGGCGTGCGTTCGGTCGACGGCGCGACGCTGGATCCGCGCCTGGCCGGCGCCACCTTCAAGGAACTGGACGAAGCCACGCGCCAGCAGTTGCGCAGCATGGGCGCCAACGGCGGTCTGCAGGTCGGCAACGTCACGCGCAACAGCCGCGCGTGGAACAGCGGCTTGCGCCAGAACGATCTGATCGTGGCGGGCAGCAGCGGCCAGTTCAGCGACCTGGCCGGCTTCCGCGCCAGCTTCGAGCGCAAGCCGGAGCAACTGGTCCTGCAGGTGATGCGCGGGCGTACTTCCGGCAACCTGCTGATGCGTTGACTGGGCAAGCAGAACACCGCGCGCGTCATTCATTCGCGCGCGCGGAATTCCCCGCTTTCATGACAACGCGTTCATGGGCGCCTGCGCTACAGTGCGGTGGCCATTCCCCTCACTGCAGGAGCACCCCATGAGCACCAATCCTTCCGCCACCGACGCGGTCAAGAGCAACCTGGGCGAAGCCGGTTCGCACCTGAAGTCAGCCGCCTCCGCCGCCGGCGACGCCATCAAGGGCGCGGCCGGCGCCGCCACCGACGAATTGCGCCTGGGCAAGGCGCAGGTCAAGTCCGAGCTCGCCGACAGTGCGCTGTCCGGCATCGCTGCCGCCGAGATCGGCGGCGCGGCGGCGCGCGAGCAGATGGACGCGCTGATGGACAAGGGCCGCGATCTGATCGACAGCGCGGCCGAGCTGATCCGCGAACGTCCGCTGGCCTCCTTCGGTGTCGCGTTCGCCGCCGGCTGGATCATCGCCAAGCTGGCGCGCAGCGGCGGCGACAAGTAAGTCTCCGCGTGACCGACGAGCAGACCGCCGCACCGTCGCCGGAGGAAAGCTCCGGCGAGCCCCCCGCAACGCCGGGACTCGAAGAAAGCCTGCGCCGCGTCGGCCAGAGCGGCAAGGACGCACTGGGCTCGGCCAAGGACACCGGACGCGCGCTGCGTCGTCTGGTGTCCGCCGATATTGCGCTGGCCCGCAGTGCGTTCGGGCGCGGACTGGCATGGGCGGGCGTGGCGATCGTGTTCGGCGCGTCTGCGTGGCTGCTGTTGGCGGGCGCATTGATTGCGCTGTTGCAGAGTTTCGGCTGGTCGTGGCTCGCGTCGCTGTCGTTCGCCGCGGGGTTGAGCATCCTGGTCACCCTCTTCGCCGCATGGCGCGTCGGCCACTACTTCGACCACACCGGCATGCACGCCACCCGCCGTCAGTTGCATCGGTTGGGATTGTTCGACGAGAAAGAAGACGACGACGAGGCGGCGCGGTGAATTTCGAACGCCTCCAGCATCGCGTGCAACGGGCCGAGCAACTCGTGGAAGGCCGCGCGATCCAGACGCAGACGCACTGGCGGGAACTGCGCAGGATCTGGGGCGAGGCGTGGACGCCGGGCCGCATCATGGTGGCCGGCTTGGTGAGTGGCTTCCTCGCCGGGCGCGCGGAACCGATGAAGAGCATGACCGGCGCACGCTGGCTGCAGATGATCGGTTCGGTTTCGAGCCTGTTCGCCAGCCTGCAGGCCGCGACGGCCGCCGATCAGGCGAACGTCGCCGCGGATACGGCAAGCGAAGCGGCCGACACCGCGCAGGCCGTGCAGGAAGAAGCCACCGGGAATCCTTCGTCCGCTTCCGCCCAACAGGCATCCGGCGAAATGCAACCGCCGCCGCCGGACACATTGCATGAGGTCCGTGCGCCGGCCCCTGCGGAAGCGGCGACGGACGTCTCCGAGCGTTGATCGCGCGACGCCCGCGCCGAGCGCACGCACGCAACGACATCACGCCACTCCCACGATCCGCCGGTTCATAATCGCGCGGATGCCAGGCAGGAGCGCCGTTGACGATGTCGATTTCCACCGCCGCCGTTGACGCGCCGCCCGGCGAGCCCACCGACCCCGCGTCCGGTGCGCCGGACATCGCCGCACCCGAACCTGCACCGCCTCCGCCACGCCCGCGCGCTCCGCTTTCGTTGATCGTGCTGGCGACGCTCGCCGTCGGTTACACGCTGTGGGCCGCGCAGGACGTGGTGCTGCCAGTGCTGCTGGCGGCGTTTTTCGCCCTGGTCGGCAACCCGATCATCCGGCTGCTGAGAAGGATGTACCTGCCGCGCTTCCTCGGCGCGCTGGTGGTGCTGCTGGGCGGCATGACCGCGGCCGGCATGCTGGGGTCGCAATTGTGGGCGCCGGCGTCGGAATGGTTCCGCGAAGCACCGCGCGAACTGCGGCAGGTCGCGCCGAAGCTGCGCGAACTCGCCAAGCCGGTGCAGGACGCCAACCAGGCCGCGGAAAGCCTCGCGCGCGCCGCCGGCGGCGAGGTCGGCAAGCGTCCGCAGATCGTGCGCACGGCGCAGGACGATCCGTACCGCATTCTCGTGACCACTCCGAAATTGCTGGCCTCGATCCTGGCCGTGGTGCTGCTGACGTTCTTCTTCATGGTCTACGGAGAGAACCTGCAACGGCACGCCATCGCACTGCTGCCCAGCCGGCAGCAGAAGAAGTTCACCGTGGAGATCCTGCATTCCATCGAGCGCGAGGTATCGCGCTACGTGCTGACGATCAGCGTCATCAATACCATCGTCGGGCTGGTGTACGCAGGCATTCTGTATCTGATGGATTTCCCGCTGTCCGAAGCGTTGTTGTGGGGAACCCTGGCCGCGCTGCTGAATTTCGCGCCGTATGTGGGCCCGCTCATCGGCGTCATCGTGATGGCGCTGGTCGGCTTCATCACCTTCGATGAATCGCTGACATCGTTGCTGCCGGCGGCGGCCTATCTGCTGTTGCATACGCTGGAGGGGCAGATCGTCACGCCCATCGTGCTCGGCCGGCGCATGGCGCTGTCGCCGCTGGTGCTGATCCTGGCGCTGATGCTGTTCGGCTCGGCGTGGGGAATCATCGGCCTGCTGCTGGCGGTACCCCTTCTTGTCTGCGTGAAGCTGGTGTTCGCTCGCGTGGAGGGCATGGAAGGCTGGGCCCGGCTGCTGGAATGAGTACGGCGATTACGCCTACGCGGGGTCCGGCCCGAGGCGACACACGTTAGAATCGCGGCGTGAGCTTTCCCGTCCGCGCCATCACCCTCGACCTCGACGACACCCTCTGGCCCTTCGCGCCCATCGGCGCGCGGATCGAGCAGGTGTTGCACGCCTGGATGCAGGAACACAGCCCGCGCACCGCGGAGCTGTTTCCGATCGAACGCATGCGCGACCTGCGTGACGAAACATTCCGCACCCATCCCGAACTGCTGCACGATCTGAGTGCGCTGCGCCGCCTCACGCTGCAACGCGCACTGCACGAAAGTGGCGCGGACCCGGAATTGCTGGATGCGGCCTACGACGCGTTCTACGCCGCCCGCAACCAGGTCGAATGCTATCCCGATGCGATTGACGCGCTGATGCGCATCGCGGCGCGCCTGCCGGTGGCGGCGGTGACCAACGGCAATGCCGATCTGCAACGCATCGGCCTGTCGCAGCATTTTGCATTCCAGCTCGGCGCGCGCGAACACGGCGCGGCCAAGCCGGAGCCCGGCATCTTCCTGGCCGCGTGCGATCGACTGGGCGTTGTGCCCGGGCAGGTGCTTCACGTCGGCGACGACATCGAACTGGATGTCGTCGGCGCCGCGCGCGCCGGTCTTCGCACTTGCTGGATCAACCGCTTCGACGACGCCGGGCAGTGCGCTCGCTGGCCGCATGAAGACCGGCGCCCGGATCTCGAATTTGACACGCTGACCGCGCTGGCCGACTGGCTGGACGCCCATCCCGATTTCATTGTGGAGCCCGCACGCGCATGAGCCTCACCCACGCCTACACCGACGACGATGCATCCGCGCTGCCGCTGCACCTGCTCGAGCGCGGGCGGTGGGAAAGCTGGCGCGATGCGCAGCCGCAGGCAGTGCAGCAGTGGCTGACGGCGCAGAACTTCACCGCGGCGGCCGGCAGCCTGGTGTTGCTGCCGGGCGAACACGGTATGGCTGGCGCGGTAATCGGCATCGGCGACCCGCTGGATCCGCTCAGCTATGCACACGCGCCGTTCGGCCTGCCGGCTGGCGTCTGGAAAGTGGAAGGCGAACTTGCCGATACGCAGCGCGCCGCACTGCAATTGGGTTGGGGCCTGGGCGCGTATCGCTTCACGCGTTACAAGAACGCCGCGCGCGCGCCGGCGCAACTGTGGCTGCCGCAGTTCGATGAAGAGGCCGCGGATCTGCTGACCGCCAGCGTGCGCGTGCGCGACTGGGTCAACACGCCGACCGAGCACATGGGGCCGGAACAGCTCGAAGCCGCCGCGCGCGAGATCGCCGGGGCGCACGGCGCACGTTTCGAAGTCATCGTCGGTGACGAACTGCTTGCTCTGAATTTTCCGGCGATCCATGCGGTCGGACGCGCATCCCATCGCGCGCCGCGCCTGATCCATTTCAGCTGGGGCGATGACGCGCATCCGCTCGTCACCCTGGTCGGCAAGGGCGTCTGTTTCGATACCGGCGGACTGGACATCAAGCCCGCCGACGGCATGCGCAACATGAAGAAGGACATGGGCGGCGCCGCGCATGCGCTCGCGCTGGCCGGCCTGATCATGTCGCGAGCGTTGCCGGTGCGCCTCAGCGTGCTGATTCCTGCCGTGGAGAACGCCATCGGCCCGGACGCGTTCCGGCCGGGCGAAGTCATCGCCACGCGTCAGGGCATCAGCGTGGAGATCGACAACACGGATGCAGAGGGCCGCGTCATCCTCTGCGACGCGCTGACGTTCGCCGGTGAACAGTCGCCGGACATCGTGCTTGATTTCGCCACCCTCACCGGCGCCGCGCGCATCGCGCTCGGTCCGGACCTGCCGGCGCTGTTCGCCAATGACGACGCGCTGGCCCACGCGTGGATCAGCGCGGGTGAACAGGTGCGCGATCCGGTCTGGCGCATGCCGCTGTGGCGGCCGTACCTGCGCTATCTCACCAGCCATGTCGCCGACATCGCCAACGCCGGTTCACGCATGGCCGGCGCGGTAACCGCTGCGCTCTATCTGGAACGCTTCCTCCCCGCCACGCAGAAGTGGGCGCATCTGGACGTCTACGCCTGGAACGACAGTGATCGTCCGGGCCGTCCGGCGGGCGGTGAAGCGATGGCGTTGCGCAGCGCCTACGCCATGCTCAAGGCGCGCTATTCCTGACCGGCTGCGGGTCGACGAGGTCGTCCGCGGAAATCGCGCGGTTGCGGCCTTCGCGCTTGGCGCGATAGAGCGCCTGGTCGGCGCGTTGCAGGAGATCTTCCGAATCGCGCCCGTGCCGCGGGAACGTCGCCACGCCGATTGAAACCGTCACCGCCGGCAGCTCCTGCCCCAGATGGCGGATGCGCATGGTTTCGACTTCCGCGCGGATCGCTTCGGCGCGCTCGCAGGCCACCTTCAGATCGGCTTCGGGCAGGATCAGCGTGAACTCTTCGCCGCCGTAGCGGCAGGCAATGTCTTCGGCACGCGACAGCTTCTGCAGGACTTGCCCGAAGCCCGACAGCAAGGCATCCCCGCCCGCGTGTCCATGCAGATCGTTGAAGGCCTTGAAATGATCCAGATCGAGCATCATCAGGCTGAGCGGCAGCCCGCGCCGTTCGCAACGGCGGATTTCGCGTTCGAGTGATTCTTCCAGATAGCGGCGATTGAACAGTCCGGTCAGCGGCTCACGTATCGACTGGATGCGCAGGCGTTCCTGCAGATCCAGCGTCGCCAGCGCCATCGACAACTGCTCGGCGGCGGTTTCGGCAAGATCGAGCCGTTCGATGAAGGCGCCATCGCGTCCGGACAGGTACAGCAGGCCCATCTGCGTGCCCTGTGCAATCAGCGGAATGCAGGCGGTGGTTGGCGATGCATCGAACGCAGGCGGGTCCAGATGTGCGCACGCGAGCACTTCGTCGTGCGCGCGATGCAGGTGCGGTTGACCGCGCCGCAGCGCCCAGCATGCATCGAGCGGAAACATGGCCGCGCTGTGCAGCCTGTGTTCGCCCCAGTGCACGGCTTCCTCGGCGTAATCCTGCGAAGAGCGCACGCGGTAGATCGTTCCGGCCACGTCGGGCAGCAGGCGCGCGAAATGCTGGCTGGCCAGGCGCAGGGCTTCGTCGCTGCGCATGCAGCTCTGCAACATGCCGGCGTAGCGGCTGAGATCGGCCAGATCCGCGCTGTGGCGTTCCAGCTTTTCGATATTGACCAGCAGCTGGCGGCGCGCTTCGCCGCTGGCGCTTTCCGCTCTGGCGCGGCGGCGGATTTCCTTCACCAGCAGCCAGTACACCAGCACGATGACCAGCAGGCCCAGCGGGATGCCCAGCAAGGCAAGCCCGCGCAGCAGCAATGCACTGTTGCGGCTGGACTCGGCGCGCTGCGCGAGCAGGTTGCGTTCCACCGCAACCAGTTGCTCCGCCATGCGGCGGATATTGTCCGAAGCGCGGCGGTTGTCACGACCGATGGCGCGCTGCGCCGCGGCGATTCCGCCTACGCGGTAATTGCCCAGCGTGGCCTCCATCTGGGAAACCCGGCGTTCGATTTCCAGCCGCCACGCGAGCGCACGACGCTCCTGGTTCGAGTTGTCGTCCACCATGAGCTGCAACTGCTCGACCAGTTCCGGCAGGCGGTCGCGGCCCCGCACGTAAGCCGCCAGGTAATTGACGTCCCCGGTGAGCACATACCCGCGTTGCGCGGATTCGGTATCGCGCAGCTGCGCCTCGATGGCGCCGATCGTGGCGATGACCTCATTGGTGTGGGAAACGCGATTGGCGTCAGAGATGAAGCGCTGCGCACCCAGCAGCACGCCCATGCCGATGGCGAGGAAAATCAGCGCGGCGGCAAGCAGGCCGTACTGGTTGGCCAGTCGAAAGCGGACAGGCGTCGCGTTGGGAGGAACCATGTCCACGGGAGGGTACGGGTTGCTCATTGCTTCGGCAATCGGGGAGCGAAGCATGCCGCCGCGTATGGTCTGCGCACATTGACCTTGATCACGCACACCTTCACGGGATGCTCACGCGCAGGCATTCGCCGTGCGTGGAACGGAGCTTCCGGGCCTCCGCTACAACAGTCCGCGCTGGCGTGCGAGCCGATACGCTTCGATGCGATTGCTCACGCCCAGTTTGCCGATCGCCTCGGACAGGTAGTTGCGCACCGTGCCCTGCGAGAGGTTCAGTTCGCGTGCGATATCGCCGGCCGACAGTCCGTCACCGGCGAGTCGCAGCACCTGACGCTCGCGATCATTTAACGGATCCCGTTCGTTCCAGGCTTCCATCGCCAGTTGCGGATCGATGACGCGTCCGCCTGCATGCACCTTGCGCAATGCGCCGGCCAGTTGCTCGGCGGGCGCGTCCTTCAGCAGATAGGCATGCACACCGGCGTCGAGCGCGCGCCTCAGGTAACCGGCGCGCGCGAAGGTGGTAACGATGACCACGCGGATCGGCAGCGCCTGCCGCTGGATGCGCTGCGCGAGTTCGAGCCCGGTCAGGCCGGGCATTTCGATATCGGTGATCAGCAGATCCGGCTGGTGCCGCTGCAGTTCGCGCCACGCCGCTTCACCGTCGGCGGCAGCCGCGACAACTTCGATGTCCGGCTCCAGCCCGAGCAGCGCGGCGAGCGCGCCGCGCAGCATCGCCTGATCTTCGGCAAGCACCACGCGGATCATGCGGCGGCCTCCGGCTCGTCCGGCGTCGGCTTCTTCAGCGCTGCGCCCGGGCCTTCCCGTTCCGTGAGCGGCACGCGGGCTTCCACGCGCGTACCCTGGCCGGGCCGCGAATGCAGGTGCAGTTCGCCGCCCATCTGGCGCAGGCGCTCGCGCATGCCGGCAACGCCGTTGCCGGGCACGATGGCGCCGCCCCGCCCGTTGTCCTCGATCTCCAGCACGATGTGTCCCTCGCGTACTTCAAGCCTGATGCGCGCGGCGCTCGCGCGCGCATGCCGTTGCAGGTTGGTGATCGCCTCACGCAGGATCAACGCCAGTTCGGTTTCCTGCGCGGTATCCAGCGGCGGCCACTGGTGCGGCACGTCGAGCGCGACTCCATCGGCTTCGAGCAACAGGCGCGCCGACGCCAGTTCCGCCGCCAGGCCCGTTGCGCGGATGCCGGTCACCGCATGCCGCACCTGCGCCAGCGCTTCGCGCGCGACGCGACTGACGTCATCGACCTCGCGGCGTGCGGCCTCGACATCGCGTTCGAGCAGGCGGCCGGCCAGATCGGATTTCAGCGCCACCAGCGAAAGCGTATGTCCGAGCAGGTCATGCAGATCGCGGCCGATGCGTTCGCGTTCGGCCAGCGACGCCAGCCTGCGGACTTCCTCGTGGCTGAGCATCAATGCGGCATCGGCACGGGCCTTCTGGGCGAAGCTCAGGTTCATCAGGCCGACGGCCAGCCCCACCATCACCGTGCTGACCAGATAGATCAACGGCCAGCCCAGCACGATCCATTCGGCCGCATACAGCGCCAGCAACGACACCAGCGTCAGGATCACGCGCAGCGCGGCGCCGCGGAATGCCAGGAAGGCGCATGCATAGATGATGTAGGTCTGCGCGCCGGGATTGACCGGAGTCAGCAGGAAGCCGAGCAGCGCGATGCCGAGGGCGTAATGAAGTATGTAACGGCGATCACGGAAGTACGCGCCATGGAACAGGATCAGGAAGACCGCATAGCTCAGCAGCGTCGGCCACAGCCAATTCGGGAAGAACTGCGGCTCGTACAACGGCGTGATGAACAACCACACCGACCACACCAGCATCAGCAGCGGGAATACGCGGGCCACGCCCTGGCCGCGCTGCGTTCGACGCGCATGCAGGCGCGAGAGTGATTGGTCCGACGCCGGTGGGAAGTACATGAACATGCGCGCGTTCCTGGAATCGGCCTCGTGTCCCGTTGCAACGATGCGACGCCGCACCACCGCGGAGCCGGCGATGATAGCCCGCATGCGTGCATGCAGCGGTCGGCATCGCGTCGTCATCATCCATGGCTGCACCGCTTTGGCGCAGTGCCCCGCATCATGATCCGCGGATGACAGCTGTCACTGGGACGGCAGGGGCGCAACGGGCATGCTGCATCCACTCGGCAAGCCGACATCGCATGAAGTGACTTCCGGCAACTGGAGCCGGGCGCCCGCGACATGCTGTCATTGCATCCCGGCGTGGATGATGTCCCGGTGGCTCGGTACCCTATGCCGGTCACATCTCCCGCTTCCCCTCGTCTGGACACGGTATGAACAATTCCGCCGATTTGCTGAAGGAACTCCGCATTGACCGCAAGGCGCCCCCGAGCGAGCCTCCGTCGCGTCGCGGGCTGTGGATCGGCATCGGCGTCGTACTCGTGCTGCTGGTGCTGGCGATTGCCGGCTGGGCGCTGTTCGGCCGGGATCGTGGTGTTCCCGTGCGCACGGCGGCGGTGACCGCCATCGGCACCAGCGGCGCTTCGGCGTCCGTGCTCGACGCCACCGGCTACGTGGTGGCACGCCGCATGGCGACGGTCTCGGCGAAGGTCACCGGCAAGGTGCAGGAAGTGCTGATTGAAGAAGGCATGCGCGTGGAAGCCGGCCAGGTACTTGCGCGGCTGGAACCCATCGATGCGGAAGCCGAACGCGCACTCGCGGCCAGCCAGCTGCAGGCCGCGCGCAGCCAGAGCGTCGGCGTGCAGGCGCAGTTGAAGGAAGCCGAAGCCAACGTCCGGCGCCTCTCGCAGCTGGTGTCGCAGCAGCTCGTCGCCAAGGCGCAATACGATCAGGCCGTGGCCGAGCGCGACGCCCTGCGCGCGCAGGCCATCACCGCCCAGCGCAACGAGCGTGCTTCCGGCGATCGCCTGCGCATCGCCGACATCGGCAAGGACAACACGGTCGTGCGCGCGCCGTTCTCCGGCGTGGTCATCGCCAAGGCCGCGCAGCCCGGCGAAATCGTGTCGCCGCTGTCGGCCGGCGGCGGCTTCACCCGCACCGGCATCGGCACTATCGTCGATATGGATTCGCTGGAAGTCGAAGTGGATGTCGGCGAAGCCTTCATCGGCCGCGTGCAACCGAAGATGCCGGTCGAAGCCACGCTCAACGCGTACCCGGACTGGAAGATCCCGGCCGAGGTCATCGCC
This sequence comes from Pseudomonadota bacterium, assembly GCA_023419315.1. GTDB lineage: Bacteria > Pseudomonadota > Gammaproteobacteria > Xanthomonadales > Xanthomonadaceae > Pseudoxanthomonas_A. Next base: position 48,184 of record JAEZYE010000018.1, on the reverse strand, counting down.
ATCATTCCCACCGCCGATCGCGGCAAGGCCACGGTCAAGGTGCGCATCGCACTCAAGCTGAAGGATCCGCGCATCGTGCCGGACATGGGCGTGCGCGTGAGCTTCCTGGAAAAGGCCCAGCCCGCCGAGCAGCAGAAGCCGCAAGGCGTGCGTGCGCCGAATGCGGCCATCATCGAACGTGACGGCCAACCGGTCGCCTTTGCGCTGGTCGAGGACAATCGCATCGAACAGCGGACGCTGAAGCTGGGCCGCGCGATGTCCGAGGACCGCCAGGTGCTGTCCGGCCTGACCGCAGGTGATGTCGTGGTGCTGGACCCGCCCGACGGGCTCAAGGACGGCGCGAAGGTCAGGCTGGAAGAAGAAGCACCCGAAGAATAAGGACGCCCGTCCGAAATTCCGCACGCCGGTGCATGCCGGCGTGATGTTCCGGCCCTTGCGGCGAACCATTCGCAGGGGCCAAGGCCGGTGGCGCGCAATGCGACGCCGTGCGCGTCTTTGCACCATGGCTCGACGTTCCGGCAGTTCGCAGCACGCTCATCCGTCTTTCCCTCGCATCCACCGAAAGGAACCTTCGATGTCTTCCCTCGTCACCATCCGCAACCTCGTCAAGACCTACCAGCGCGGCCCCGAGAAAGTGCAGGTGCTGAGCGGTCTGAACCTGGACATTCCCAAGGGCGACTTCGTCGCGCTGATGGGTCCGTCCGGATCGGGCAAGACCACGCTGCTGAACCTCATCGGCGGGCTCGACACGCCGACGTCCGGTGAAATCGAAATCGAAGGCGAGCGCATCGACCGCATGAGCGCGGCGCAGCTGTCCACTTGGCGCAGCCATCATGTCGGCTTCGTGTTCCAGTTCTACAACCTGATGCCGATGCTGACCGCGCAGAAGAATGTCGAACTGCCGCTGCTGCTGACCAGGCTGGGTGCTTCGCAGCGCCGGCGCAATGCGGAAATCGCGCTGCAGCTGGTCGGACTGAGCGAGCGCGGTTCGCACCGTCCCAACGAACTGTCCGGCGGCCAGCAGCAGCGCGTGGCGATCGCCCGTGCGATCGTCTCCGACCCGACCTTCCTGATCTGCGACGAACCCACCGGCGATCTCGACCGCCATTCGGCCGAGGAAATCCTCGACCTGCTGCGCCTGCTCAATCGCGAACACGGCAAGACCATCATCATGGTCACGCACGATCCGAAGGCCGCCGAGTACGCCACCCACACCATCCACCTCGACAAGGGCGAGCTGGTCGACGCCCCTGCGATGGCGCACTGAGCCGGAGGCTGCGATGAAATATCTCTCGCTCATCTGGGCGCAGTTGTTCCGCAGCAAGACGCGGACACTGCTGACCCTGCTGTCGGTGATCGCCGCATTCCTGCTGTTCGGCATGCTCGATTCGGTCCGCGTCGCGTTCAACTCCGGCGGCAGCGTCGATGGCGCCAACCGCCTGGTCGTGGCATCGCGCCTGTCGATCACGCAGTCGCTTCCGATCAACCTGCTTCCGCAGATCGAACAGGTGCCCGGCGTCAGGAAGGCGACCTACGCCATGTGGTTCGGTGGCATCTATCGCGATCCGAAGGACTTCTTCCCCAACTTCTCGATCGCGCCGAACTTCTTCGACGTCTACACCGAGTACGAAGTGCCGCCGGAGCAGTTGAAGGCGTTCCAGGACACGCGCACCGGCGCCATCGTCGGCGAGGCGCTGGCGAAGAAGCACGGCTGGAAGATCGGCGACACCATTCCGTTGCAGGCGACGATTTTCCCGCGCAGCGGCAGCAACGACTGGCCACTGGAATTGAAGGCCATCTTCCGCGTCAAGGATCGCAAGAACGTCAACGCCGAAAACCAGTTGATGATGAACTGGAAGTACTTCGACGAGTCCAACGACTACATCAAGAGCCAGGTCAGCTGGTACACCGTGCAGCTGAGCAACTCGGACCAGGCCACGCGTGTCGCGCGCGGCATCGATGCGCTGTCGGCCAATTCGGATCACGAAACCAAGAGCCAGACCGAATCGGCGTTCCAGCAGGCGTTCGCCAAGCAGTTCGCCGACATCGGCCTGATCGTCACTTCGATCATGGGCGCAGTGTTCTTCACCCTGCTGCTGCTGACCGGCAACACCATGGCGCAGGCGGTACGCGAACGCATTCCCGAACTGGCGGTCTTGAAAACGCTGGGATTCAAGGACGGCACCGTGCTGACACTGGTGATGATCGAATCCGTGCTGCTGATCGTGCTTGGCGGCGCAATCGGACTCGGACTGGCGGCGGTCATCATGCCGGTGCTCGGCAACCTGACCGGCGGCATGGTGCCCGGAGCCGTCCCCGCGATGACATGGGTGATCGGTGTGCTGCTGATGGCGGGCATCGGCGTGATCGTGGGCCTGCTGCCCGCGCTGCGCGCCAAGCGCCTGAAGATCGTCGACGCACTGGCCGGACGCTGAGGAGAACGACATGCCCAACTGGATTGCAAACATCATTTCCGTACTCGCGCTGGCGGTGGCCCTGGCGATCTGGATCTCCCTGCCCTGGCCGTTCGTCCTGGGCCTGGCGGTGCTGCTCGCCCTGTGGCTGCTGCTCACGCGCAGCGGCCGGCTTGCGCTGGCGGCGGCGCGCATCGGCATCAGCAGCCTGCCGCAACGCTGGGGTGCATCCTCGGTGATCGTGGTCGGCATCGCCGGCGTGGTCGGCGTGCTGGTGGCGATGCTGGCGATGGGCGAAGGCTTCAAGGCCACGCTCAACAGCACCGGCGACGACAGCACCGCGATCATCCTGCGCGGTGGTTCGCAGGCGGAGACCAACTCGGTCATCACCCGCGACCAGGCGCCGTTGCTGTCGAGCCTGCCGGGCATCGCCAAAGGAGCGAATGGCAAGCCGCTGATCTCGGCCGAGCTTTCGCAGGTGGTCAATCTGCCGAGCATGGCCGACGGCACCGACGCGAATGCGCAGTTCCGTGGCGTCGGCGAGGAAGCCTGGCAGGTGCGTGACCGCATCCGCATCGTCGAAGGCCGCAAGTTCCAGCCCGGCCTGCGCGAGATCGTGGTCGGCCAGGGCGCGGCGACGCAGTTCCGCGGACTGAAGGTCGGCAGCCAGCTCAACCTCGGCAACCAGCAATGGACGGTGGTCGGCCGTTTCGCTTCCGGCGACGCGCATGACTCCGAACTGTGGGGCGACAGCGAAACCCTGTCGTCCACCTACAACCGTCGCTCCTACCAGTCGATCACGGTCCGCACCGAGGGCAAGGCCGGTTTCGAGCAGTTCAAGGCGGCGGTGGAAAACGATCCGCGCCTGAAGCTGGACGTGGAAAGCACGCGTGCGTACTACGCCAAGCAGTCCGGACAGCTGGCCAACATCATCAAGTACCTGGGCCTGTTCGTCGGCACCATCATGGCGATCGGCGCCGTGTTCGGCGCGCTCAACACCATGTATGCGGCCGTCGCCGGGCGCGCGCGCGAAATCGCCACCATGCGCGCCATCGGCTTCCGCGGTTTGCCGGTGGTGACCGCGGTGATGCTGGAAACCATGCTGCTGGCGTTGATCGGCGGCGTGCTGGGTGGCGTGATCGCCTGGGCGATCTTCAACGGCTACAGCGTGTCCACGCTGGGCAACAACTTCAGCCAGGTGGTGTTCCAGTTCAAGGTGTCGCCGGAACTGCTGTGGAACGGCTTGAAGTGGGCGCTGGGCATCGGCCTGGTCGGTGGCCTGTTCCCCGCGCTGCGGGCAGCGCGCCTGCCGATCACGACCGCGCTGCGCGCCATCTGATCCTGCGCGTCGAGCTGGATGGATATCGCCCCTTCGGGGGCGATATTTTTTGGGGCGTCTGTCGTGCCTACTTGCTGGCGACTGCGGGCAACAAGCCCTGGCGGCGCGAACGCCACACCCCGTCGCCCGCGAAGATCAGCAAGCCGATCCAGATCGCCGCGAAGCCGAACGCCTGCGCCGGCCCGAACGCTTCCTTGAACACGAACACGCCGATCAACAGCTGGATGCTCGGTGCGACGTACTGGAGAAGGCCGACCACGCTCAGCGGAATGCGGCGAACGCCATAGGCGAAACCGATCAATGGAATCGCGCTGACCACGCCGCCGAACACCAGCAGCAGATCGTTGCGCCAGCCCCATTCGGACAGGAAGCCGCCGCCGTGGCCGCTCTCGCCCCAGCTGACGAACGCCAGCGCCGGCAGGAACAGATACAGGCTCTCGATGCCGAGTCCGCCCACCGGATCCACCGCGACCAGCTTGCGCACCAGTCCATACAGGCCGAACGACAGCGCCAGGCCGAGCGCGATCCACGGCGGCGCGCCCGCCTGCCAGGTCAGCCAGGCGACACCGAGCAGGGCGAAGCCCACGGCAATCCATTGCGTGCGGTTCAAGCGCTCGCGCAGGACCAGCACGCCCAGCACCACGTTGATCAGCGGGTTGATGAAGTAGCCCAGGCTGGTTTCCACCACGTGCCCGGCATTTACCGCCCAGATGTACAGGCCCCAGTTGAAGGCGATCAGCAGGCTGCTCACGCCGAGCATCGTCAGCGCGCGCGGCTGCGCGCGGATGGCGCGGTACCAGTCCAGTCCATTGCGCAGCAGCAGCCAGCCGAGCACCAGCAAGGCGCTCCACACGATACGGTGCGCAATGATGTGGAAAGACGGCACTTCCTTCAGCAGACGCCAGTAGAGCGGCACCACGCCCCAGATCACGAACGTCGCCGTGGTGATCCACAAACCCTTGCGGTCGATCGCGGTGTTCATGCGCGCTTCGCCTTGGCCAGCGTGATCACCACGACGCCGAGCAGGATCATCCCCATCGCGCCGAGATCGTGCAGGCCGAAGCTCTCGTTCGCCAGCCATGCCCCCAGCGCCACCGCGATCACCGGATTGACGTAGGCATAACTGCCCGCGACCGCCGGACGCACGTGATGCAGCAGCCAGATGTAGGCGCTGAATGCGACGATCGATCCGAACAGCGCCAGATAGGCGACGGCCAGCGTGCCCTGCAGCGTCGGCCAGGCGTGGAAGCGCTCGCCCAGCAGCGCGCCGGCGATCAGCATCACCACGCCGCCGCACAGCATCTGTCCCGCCGCGGACATGAAAGGCGCCGGGAGATCGCGGCCCCGGCTCCACACGGATCCATACGCCCACGAAATCGGCGCAAGCAGCAGCATGATCAATCCCTTCGGACTGGCCGTCAGCGCGCTGCCGGAATTCAGCCACACCACGCCGAGGAAGCCGATGGCGATGCCGACCCATTCGATGCGCGTGGGGTGCTGTCCGCGCATCGCGCCGAATAGGCCCATCCACAGCGGCATCGAAGCAATCGCGACGGCAGCGAGTCCGGACGAAACCGTCTGTTCGGCAACGCAGACCAGCCCGTTGCCGAACAGCAGCAAGGCGATGCCGAGGAAGGCCAGCGATTTCCATTGCGCCCGCGTCGGTGCCGCATAGCCGCGCCAGCGCAGCACGGCGTACATCAGGCTGCCGGCGACGATGAAACGTCCGCCCGCCATCAGCAACGGCGGATAGCCGCCTTCCAGTGCCAGGCGGATGCCGAGATAGGTGGAACCCCAGACGACATAGACCAGGGCGAGTGCAATGACGACGGAGAGGCCGCCGCGCGTGGGCACGGCAGCACTGGAAGCAGGGGAATTCATGGGGGAAGCACCGAGCGTACTGGCCGTTATTCTAGGTCAGCGCGCCATCCCGTTTCCGTTCGCGGCCGTTGAAAGCTTTGCGCGGCCGACTTGCAACGGATTCAAGTCGTCGCAGCTCGGAACAAAGGCGTCGCCATCCGCCACACTTCACCGGCCACGAATGAAAAACGCGGCCGGAGCCGCGTTCTTCATTCCATCATGGCGCGATCGTCAATCGGCCCAGCGCCCGGGACCGGTGGACTCCGGCAGCACCTGCGCCGACAGCTTGCGATCCTGGTTCAACACGCCGATGGCGTCGCCAAGGATCGCAGCCGACTCGCGCAACAACGGATCGGGGCGCTTGTCGATCAGCTTCTCGCGCTGGGCATCCTTCACGATGTCACGCTCGCTGGCGCCGAGGCCGTCGTCGGCCAGATCTTCGGCCAGCGGATCCAGCGCCAGTCCCATCGCCTTGCGCTCGGCCTGGCGGGTCTTGCGCTTCTCTTCTTCCTTCGCACGTTCGGTGCGACGTTCGGCTTCGTTCAACGACACATACTTCTTCGCACTCTCCGCACGGAACTGCGCGACGTCTTCCGACCACCACTGGAATTCCTTGTCCTTGGCCACGCGCGCGGCATGCAGGGATTCCAGGCGCGGCAACAGCGGCGCGAAATTGCCGTACTGCGTATGCGGGACCGCAGCGATGCGGGTCCACGGCAGCGCGTTGTCGTAGGTGCTCTCGCCGTATTCGCTGGCGTCCACGCTCACCGGGAACGCGATGTCGGGCACGACGCCCTTGTGCTGCGTGCTGCCACCGGCCACGCGGAAGAACTGCGCGATGGTCAGCTTGACCTGGCCGAAACGCGCGGATTCGTTCGCCGGCCAGCGGTCCAGATCCACCATGTTCTGCACCGTGCCCTTGCCGAAGGTGGTCTCGCCGATGACCAGGCCGCGTCCGTAGTCCTGGATCGCACCGGCGAAGATCTCCGACGCCGACGCCGAACCGCGGTTGATCAGCACGGCGAGCGGACCGTCCCATGCCACGCCGGGCTTGCGATCGCTGTTGACGGTCACGCGCCCACCGGACTCGCGCACCTGCACGACCGGACCCTTGTCGATGAACAGGCCGGTCAACTCGACCGCCTCGTCCAGCGAGCCACCGCCGTTGTTGCGCAGATCCATCACCACGCCGTCCACGTCCTGAGACTTGAACTGGGTCAGCAGCCGGCCCACGTCGCGGGTGGCGGAGGTGAAGTCATTGGGGTTGCGGCGGCGCCCTTCGAAATCCTGATAGAACGCCGGCAGCTTGATCACGCCGATGCGACGCGCGGGCTCGCCGTTGGCGGCCGGCAGCGTGATGGTTTCCGCCTTGGCGGCCTGTTCTTCGAGCTTGACCTTCTGGCGGGTCAGCGTGATCTGCGCGTGCTTGCCGTCCACGCCCAGTTCGGCGGGGATGTACTCCAGCCGCACCTGCGTGTCCTTCTTGCCGCGGATCTGCGACACCACATCATCGATGCGCCAGCCGATCACGTCCGTCAGCGCACCCGACTTGCCCTGTCCCACCGCAACGATGCGGTCACCGACCTTGAGCTTGCCGCTCAGATCGGCCGGACCGCCCGGCACAATCTCGCGAATCACGACCAGATCGTCCTGGCGCTGCAACACGGCGCCGATGCCTTCGAGCGACAGCGACATCGACTGGTTGAAGTTCTCCGCCGTGCGCGGAGTGAAGTAGTCCGTGTGCGGATCAATCGCGCCGGTGTAGCTGTTGAGGAAGGTCTGGAAAATGTCCTCGCTCTTCAGTTCGCCGATGCTGCGCTGCAGGTTGGCGTAACGCTTGTCGAGCGTCTTGCGGATGTCGTCCGGCTTTTTTCCTGCAAGCTTGAGCCGCAGCCAGTCGTTCATCACCGACTTCTTCCACAGCGTGTCGAGTTCCTGCGTGCTGGCGGCCCACGGCGCGTCTTCGCGATCGTATTCCCAGCGCTGCTCGCCGGTGAAATCGAAATCCTGCTTCAACAGTGCGCGCGCGTAGGTGACGCGCTGCTGCACCCGCTGCCGGTACACCGCGAAGATGTCGTAGGCCGGGGCGAGGTCGCCGCTGCGGATCGCATCGTCCATCTGCGTCTTGTAAGGCGCGAACTTGGCGATGTCGGCGGCGGTGAAGTACTGCTTGCCGCCGTCGAGCGCTTCCAGGTAACGCTTGAAGATGTCCTGCGACAGCGTGTCGTCCAGCGCACGCGGCCGATAGGCGTAGCGGCTGTCGGAAAGCAGTCCGTAGACAAGCTTGGAAGTGGTGGTCTGATCGGCCGTCGGAGCAGCCGGCAGTGAAATGGCGTCGTCCGCTTCACCGCGCGCGAGCAGCGCCAGCGGGGAAGCCAGGGTCAGGGCGAGCAGGAGGACCGCAGGAAGTTTCTTCACTTTCATCGTAGGCTCAACGGCCCGAAGGCCCGGGTTCGCAGTGGGATGTGGCACGAAGACAGTGCCCAAAGTCGCGGCACTTGTCATCCCTGTCTTTAGGCAGGCCAACGCCCGCCCGGATAACGACCCTAACTGCGCAGGCGTAGGAATAAGTGAATCGGACTTGGCTGCCTCGAGCCGGTTCAGCCAGCAGTGCGCTGGCTGCGCGCCGCCTCGGCGGCCTGGCGATCGGCGTGGTACGAAGAACGCACGAGCGGGCCGGACGCCACGTGGCTGAAACCGAGCGCGTTGCCGTAGTCCTCGAGTTCCTTGAACTCTTCCGGCGTCCAGTAGCGCATGACCGGATGGTGGTGCGCGGTGGGCTGCAGGTACTGGCCGATGGTGACCATTTCGACGTCGTGGGCGCGCAGGTCGCGCAAGGTGCCCTTCACCTGCTCCATGGTTTCGCCCAGGCCCAGCATGATGCCGGACTTGGTCGGCAGATCCGGATGCTGCTGCTTGAAGCGCTGCAGCAGCGTCAGCGACCACTGATAGTCGGCGCCCGGCCGCACGTTGGGATACAGATCGGGAACCGTCTCGATGTTGTGGTTGAAGACGTCCGGCGGATTCACCGCGAGGATTTCCAGCGCGCGATCCATGCGGCCCTTGCCGCGGAAATCGGGCGTCAGGATTTCGATGCGCGTGCCCGGCGAATGCGTGCGGATCGCACTGATGCAATCGACGAAGTGCTGGGCGCCGCCGTCCCGCAGGTCGTCACGATCCACGCTGGTGACCACCACGTACTTCAATCCCATGTCGGCGACGGTGTGGGCGAGGCTGAGCGGTTCGGAGGCATCGGGCGGCTTCGGCCGGCCATGCGCCACATCGCAGAACGAACAACGGCGCGTGCAGACTTCGCCGAGGATCATGAAGGTCGCGGTGCCGTGGCCGAAACACTCGTGGATGTTCGGGCAGCTGGCTTCCTCGCACACGGTCACCAGGCGGTTCTCGCGCAGCTTGGCCTTCAGGCGTGCCACAGAGCCGTCACTGGGGATGCGCACGCGGATCCAGGACGGCTTGCGCAGCACCGGCGCTTCGACGAACTGCACCGGGGAACGGGAAATCTTGTCGCCGCCCAGCTGCTTGGCGCCCGCCTCGAGCGAGGCAGCCGGCACTTCGGCATTGGGAGAGACGACCTGGAGGGGAATCTGACGGGGGGACGCTTCGCTCATGGGCGTGAATTCTACGCCTCTGGCGCCATTGCGTCGGGCGGACTTGCCGGCCCGGTCTGTTGCGCCTGCACGCCAGCCGGCGAACACGACCATGGGCACCGGCATTGCCCGGCATCAGGCAATAAAAAAGCCCGCAATGGCGAGGCCAATTGCGGGCTTGCTCCCTCCCCCACGTCGGGATGCGCGAGCATCGTGAAGGAGCCGTTTGCGGGCTTGCACGCTGCACTGCAAAACAGAACCGGACAGTTCAGATGACGTAAATCCGCCCGATTCGCGCGGAAGCCTTGTGCTGCCTTGATGTTACCGATAGCAGACCAATTTGTCGGCCGGGACTGTAACCGCTTTCACATTCGACCCCCGACCGGAACTGAACAGGGGAGGCCGGTCCGTTCTGCGCAAAGCGGCGTTATCGCAGCAGATCCGGTTGCGCGTCGTACCACGGCCGGGCCCGCACGAGGTGGAACTTGCGCTCGTTGCCACGCAGGTCCAGCCCCAGACTCAACACGCCCCATTGCGCGTAGAGCTGTCCGGTCCGCTGCGGTCCCTGGAGCCGCAGGCGCGCCTTCAGATCAAAGCGATCGTTATGCGCCTGCATGCGATCGAGCCACAGCGTGTCGCCCTTCCATTGGACGCGACCGTCCACTTCCGCCTGGCCCGCGCCGACCAGCTTGTAGATCCACGCCGGATACTCCTTCTTGCGCGAGAACAGGGCCAGCAGGAATCCGACATCCCGCATCGTGACGTCCGCGCTGCCGCCGGCATCCAGCGGCGAATCGATGTCCAGCCGCGCACGCGGCAGGCGCAGTCGCGCCCACCAGCCGGTGCGGCTCTCGCCTCCCGGTTCGGCGAAGCTGAGGTTGCGGAAGGCGACCGTGCTGCCATCGGCGGTAAACGCGTGGCGCTTCAGGTCGGCACGACGCAACGCCAGATGGATGTCCACATCGCCACGCAGTTCAATGCCCGCCAGGTGCATGCGCGCGCCTTGTCCGGCAATCGCCAGCGTGCCGCTGCCGATTTCACCGCCCGCATCCACGGCCAAGTCGGCGCTGATGAATCCCGAGCCGCCGTCGAATCGCATCTGCTGGCGTGGCAGGAACGCGTTGTAGACACGCAGGTCCGGCACATGCGCGCGGTTGAACACCAGCCGGCCCTTCAGTGTCCGGCGCAGCTGCGCGGCCGCCGTGGCCCCTGTGTCGAGGCCGTCGGCATCCAGCGTCAGGCGCAGTTGCCTGCCCTGCACGTAAGGCTGCGCGGGCGCTTTCATCGACGCCACGTCGAAGCGCTCCATCACCACTTGAAGATGCGGGCGCAACGCGCCGTTGCCGTCCGCGTCGAGCCGGATGTCGGCGCTGGCCTTGCCGCGAATCCGGTTGCCCATGACATCGGCGACGGCATCCACCGCCGGCACCGCGATGCGGCTGCCGGCGGCCAGTCGGCCCTGTACGACCTGCACGTCGGTGTCGATATCGCCCGCGCCATCGAGCCGCAGCCAGGTCGCTTCCGGAAAGAACGCACTCAGCCAACGCAGCGAGGTGAAGTGCCAGTGCCCGACCACGTGGCCCGAAGAACGCCCCACCAGCGAGCGCGGATCCTGGAGCGGAATCCGCCGGCCCTGCACGCGCAGATCCGCGTCCAGTGCCATCCGGCCATTGGCAAGCGGCGGAGCTTTCAGGACCAGCCGCACATCGCGACCGACGTCCATCGCCACACCAATCTCGTCCTTGCGCACCGTGCCATGCGCGTCACGGCCACCGATCGGGACGTTCCATTGCAGCTTGCCTCCGGGCTGCAGCTCACCGCGCTTGATCGCCAGATCCACGTGCGCGCGCCCGCGCCCGGGCACGACCGTGTAGCCCACCTTGCCCTCCGGCGAGACATCGATATCCAGCGCACTCGTCCTGCCGTCGAGGAACAGATGGGCCTCCAGCTTTTCCAGCTTGCGCACGCCGGGCGCTTCTTCACGGCGATGGCGCGCCAGGGCGAAGGTCGCCTTCAGCTCGCCACCGGCGAGCAGAGGCTGATTGGCCTTCTGCAGCGTCGCGTTGCGGAAATGCACGGACGAAGGCGTCAGCTCCATCGGCCCGCCACGCAGTTGCTTGTAGAAGCCGACTTCGGCCTGTCCCAGCCCGCTCAGCACCAGATCATCGAAACTCCCCCGCTTCACCGAATCACTGGCGATCCGGTCGAAGCGCAGCTGCCATCCGCCCTCGCGGGGCTCCGGCGCAGGCAGGGTGTTGGCGACATGGCGGACTCCGCCGATGACGTTGTCCGCACGTACCAGCGGCACATGGACTTCCTTACGCAACAGCGGCAACAGCGCGATGCGGCCGGCCACATGGCTCGACTCGGCCTGCCAGGCGATGCGCTTCACCTGACCCTGCAAGCGGACATCGTTCAAGGCGACACGGCCCGGCCAGATGCTGTGCCCGCTGGCCCAGTGCAGTTGGAATTTCTCCGGCTTGCGGTTGACACTCCACTCGCCCAGCGACGTGTTGAGCCACAGGTTCACCGCGACCAGATAGAACAGGTACAGGGCCAGCAGAAGGACGGCGATGCGCTTGGCCCAGCGCAACAGCATGGGCGTTGAAAGTGAAATGGGTTTCATGGCGGCAGCATGCCTTGCCGCTTTTCCCACGAACATTCGAAAAATCACTGATCCCGCCCCGCCCACGGCGTTGCGAGCGGAGCCCGTCGCCCATCCGCTCGCCGCCTCCGCGATAATGAGCGCACGCACAATTCCGCAGGCCCCGCTCCGCATGTCCATCGAACGTATCCGCAATCCCCGGCTGCAAGGGCTGGTCGTTTCCGCCGAGCAGGCTGCCGAGCACATCCGGCCCGGCGAAACCGTCGCCATGAGCGGCTTCACCGGTTCGGGCTATCCGAAACAGGTGCCGCTGGCGCTGGCGGCGCGGATGGAGCGGTGCCACGCGGCCGGTGAAGCCTTCCAGATCCGCTTGCTGACGGGCGCCTCCACCGCGCCCGAGCTGGACGGCGCCCTCGCCAAGGTCGACGGGATCGCGCTGCGCCTGCCGTTCCAGGCGGATCCGGAAGCGCGCCAGCGCATCAACGCGGGCACGCTCGAATACATCGACGCGCACCTGAGCCACGTCGCCCAGCACACGTGGTTCGGCTTCTACGGCGATCTGGACACGGCGGTGGTGGAAGCGTCCGCCATTCGCGAGGACGGTTCCCTCGTTCCGTCCACTTCGGTCGGCAACAACAAGACGTGGCTGGATCTGGCGAAGAAGGTCATCGTCGAGGTCAACGAATGGCAGCCGCTCGGGGTCGACGGCATGCACGACGTCTACTACGGCACCGCGCTGCCTCCACATCGCAAGCCGATTCCGCTGACCCAGCCCGACGAGCGCATCGGCGAGACCGCCTTGCGCTGCGACCCGGACAAGATCGTCGCGATCGTCCGCACCAACGCACCGGACCGGAACAGCCCGTTCAATCCGCCTGACGCGGTGAGCGAACAGATCGCCGCCAACCTGATGGAATTCCTGCAACTGGAAGTCGCCAAGGGCCGGTTGCCGAAGAACCTGCTGCCGCTGCAGTCCGGCGTCGGCAACATTCCCAACGCGGTGCTCACGGGACTGGGCCGCAGCGGCTTCCGTGATCTGACGGCCTATACCGAAGTCATCCAGGACGGCATGCTCGATCTGCTGCGCGACGGCACGCTGCGCAGCGCGTCGTGCACCGGCTTCGCGCTCAGCCCCGAAGCGAGCGAGGAGTTCAAGCGCAACATCGACTTCTACCGCGAGCGCATCATCATGCGCACGCAGGAAATCTCGAATCACCCGGAAATCGTCCGCAGGCTCGGCTGCCTCTGCATGAACGGCATGGTCGAAGCCGATATCTACGGCAACGTCAATTCCACCCACATCATGGGATCACGCATCCAGAACGGCATTGGCGGATCGGGCGATTTCGCGCGCAACGGCTATCTGTCGATCTTCCTCAGCCCCAGCACGGCCAAGGGCGGCAGCATTTCCTCCATCGTGCCGATGGTGAGCCACGTCGATCACACCGAGCACGATGTTTCGATCATCGTCACCGAACAGGGCGTGGCGGATCTGCGCGGCCAGTCACCGAAGCAGCGCGCGCGCACGTTGATCGCCCGCTGCGCGCACCCGGATTATCGCGACGCGCTGGCCGACTACTTCGACCGCGCATTGCACGAAAGCTACGGCAAGCACACGCCGCATCTCCTGACCGAAGCGTTGTCGTGGCATCAACGCTGGCTGGACACCGGCAGCATGCGCGGATGAGCCATGGCGCTCAGCCTTCGGCTTCGAACGCCGGGCTGTAGCGCACGTCGCCACCGGTTTCGGAGACGCCTGCGTCACGCTTGAAGCGCAATGCCATGAAGTACTCGGCGGGCGCATGCGGATAGCGAATCGCCGGATCCACTTCGAAGCCGAACCGTGCGTAGTACGCCGGCTCCCCCAGCACGACGCAGCCCATCGCACCCGCAGCGCGCAACCGCTCCAGACCGGCGCGAATCACCGCATCCGCCAGGCCGCGTCGCCGCGATTGCGCGGCGGTGGCGACGGGCCCCAGTCCAAACCATCCTTCGTTGCGTTCGCCCACGGTGACCGGGGAGAAGGCGGCATGCGCGGCCACGTCACCGTTCGTTTCCGCCAGCAGCGACAGCGTCAATTCGCCGCGTGCGCGCAGCGCGTCGACGATGGCGGCCTCGGTTCCGCTCGCATGCGCGGCGTCCTTGAAGGCGTGCGTGATCAGCGCCCGAATCGCGGCGATGTCTGCCGGCGTTTCGTCTCGCACGATGGCGTCTGCGTTCGTCATCCGTTCAACCTCGTCCCGCTTGCATTCAGGCCGCTTGGGAGACGCAGGCCTCACGACGCCGGCGCACGGCCAGAGCCAGACGTTCCAGCACCGCCACCGAGCTTTCCCAGCCGATGCAACCGTCGGTAATGCTCTGCCCGTAGGCAAGCGCACGGCCCGGAACCAGATCCTGCCGGCCCGCCACCAGATGGCTTTCGATCATCGTGCCGATGATGCGCCGCTCACCGGATTCGATCTGGCGTGCGATGTCGTCCACCACCATCGGCTGGTTCTCCGGATTCTTCGAACTGTTGGCATGGCTGGCGTCGATCATCAGCCGCGCCGGCAAGCCGGCTTTCACCAGCACTTCGCTGGCGGCATCGACGCTGGCGGCATCGAAATTCGGTTGCTTTCCACCGCGGAGGATCACGTGGCAATCGGGATTGCCGGTGGTGGCCGCGATCGCGGATCGGCCTTCCTTGGTGACCGCCAGGAAATGATGCGGATGCGAGGCCGCGTTGACCGCGTCGGCTGCAATCCTGACGTTGCCGTCGGTGCCGTTCTTGAAGCCGACCGGGCAGGACAGGCCTGAAGCGAGCTCGCGGTGGATCTGGCTTTCGGTCGTGCGCGCACCGATGGCGCCCCATGCCACCAGATCCGCGATGTACTGCGGCGAGGTCGTATCCAGAAACTCGCAGCCGGCCGGCAATCCGAGCCGGTTGATGTTGCGCAGCAGGCCGCGCGCCAGGCGCAGGCCTTCGTTGATGCGGAAACTGCCGTCGAGGCCGGGATCGTTGATCAACCCTTTCCAGCCCACGGTGGTGCGCGGCTTTTCGAAATACACGCGCATGACGATTTCCAGTTCGCCCGCGAGCGCATCACGCAGCGGCTTCAATCGCTGCGCATATTCGATGGCCGCAATGGGATCGTGGATCGAACAGGGGCCGATTACGACGGCGAGTCGATCATCGCGCCCCTGGAGGATTTCATGCAGCGCTTCGCGACTGCGGCTGACAGTGAACGAAACAGCCTCGTCGCAAGGAAGTTCGTCGATGACGTCGGCGGGCGGCGTCAGCGGTTCCAGCGTTCGAATACGCAGATCGTCGGTGTGGGGCGCCATGGGGAATCTCCGGTGGATGTTGTTTTGTTTTCGCCGGCCCTGACAGCAAAAAAGCCACCAGTGGGGCTGGCGGCTTTCAGGGGATGCTTCTGGATTCAGCTCAGAGCAATCGCGACCCTTCCTCCGCCAGCGGCATCGGAAAACCGTAGTACCAAAAGTAAAAGCGGTTGCGGGGTGCGTTCATGGGCGCCATTGATAGCACAGCTTTTGCAGCGCACCAACTGTTTCAGCTGCAACTGGCCGACGAAAGGTGGCCGTGCGTTCTCTGCCGCGGCGTTGCCGTCATTGGACCCACACAACACTTTTGGCGGTGCGACATGCCCCTGACCCGTCGACGTTTCCTGACCGCACCGGCCGCGCTGGCCGGCGCGGCTGCACTGCAACCGCACCCGCTTCTGGCCGCCCTCGCCTCCCGGTCGGGCGCAGCGGCGGACCTGTCCAACTGGGAAGCCGTGCGCGCGCAGTTCGCACTGGATCCGTCCTATCGCCATTTCGCTTCCTTCTTCATCGCCAGTCATCCGGCGCCAGTGCGCGATGCACTGGAAGGGTTCCGGCGCGCGCTGGACGCGAACCCGTTCCTGTTCGTCGAACAATCGATGTTCGAGGACGACGCACACAATCTTCCTTTGCATGTCCGCACGGAAGTCGCCGGCTATCTGGGCGCGCGCGCGGATGAAGTCTGCCTGACGAGAAGCACCACCGAAGGTCTTGCGCTGGTCTACCTCGGCCTGCCGCTGAAGACGGGCGATGAGGTGCTGACGACGACGCACGACCACTATTCGCACCACGAAGCGATCCGCTTCGCCACGACGCGTGCCGGTGCGGGCATGCGCAGGATTCCGCTGTTCCGGAATTCCGCGCAGGCATCGGTCGACGAGATCGTCGGCACTCTCAAGTCGGCCATCCGTCCCGCAACGAAAATCGTGGGCGTGACGTGGGTGCACTCCAGCACCGGCATTCGCCTGCCGATCCGCGAGATCAGCGCGATGTTGAAGTCGTTGCCGCAGCCGCCCCTGCTGGTGGTGGATGGCGTGCATGGATTGGGATCCGTCGATGGGGAAGTCGCCGCGCTGGGCGCGGATTATTTCTGCGCCGGCACGCACAAATGGATGTTTGCACCGCGTGGCACGGGGCTGGTGTGGGCGAGTGCCGAGAATTGGGCACGCCTTCGTCCGCTGGTGCCGAACTTCACCGAACTGGAAAGCTACGTCGCCTGGACCGAGGATCGTCCACCTGCAGGCCCCAACAACGCCACGCGCATGGAGCCTGGCGGCTTCCACGCCTTCGAGCATCAGTGGGCGATGGCGGCGGCCTTCGCGATGCACCAGGCGATGGGACGGGATCGCGTCGGCGAACGTATCGCCGCTTTGAACACGCAGTTGAAAACCGGTCTGGCCGGCATGCGCAAGGTCACCGTGCATACGCCGCGCGCACCGGCGCTGTCGGCGGGCCTGGTCGCGTTCGAGATCGACGGCGTCAAGCCTGCTGACATCGTGAAGCAGTTGCTCGCGCGCCGCATCATCGCCAGCACCAGTCCGTATGCGGTGACCTATGCGCGACTGGCACCCAGCCTGGTGAACTCGCCGGAAGAGGTGGACGAAGCCTTGCGGGCATTGCGCGCGATTGCTGCGTGAGCCCATTGCGGAAAAGAAAAACCCGCCTTCCGGCGGGTTTTTCCAGTGCATTGCATGCAGCGGGCGGGATCAGAAATCCATGCCGCCCATGCCGCCCATGCCACCGCCCGGCGGCATCGCCGGCTCGTCCTTCTTCGGGGCTTCGGCCACCATCGCTTCGGTGGTGATCATCAGGCCGGCGATCGAGGCCGCGTTCTGCAGCGCCGAACGGGTGACCTTGGTCGGGTCCAAGATGCCGAACGCGATCATGTCGCCGAATTCGCCATTGGCGGCGTTGTAGCCGAAGTTGCCCGAACCGTCCTTCACCTTGTTGACGATCACGGACGGCTCTTCGCCGGCATTGGTGACGATTTCGCGCAGCGGGGCTTCCATCGCGCGCAGAGCGATCTGGATACCGTGGTTCTGGTCTTCGTTGATGCCCTTCAGGCCGGTGATGGCCTGCAGCGCACGAATCAGGGCCACGCCGCCGCCCGGGACGACGCCTTCTTCCACCGCCGCACGCGTGGCGTGCAGGGCGTCTTCAACGCGCGCCTTCTTTTCCTTCATTTCGATTTCGGTCGAAGCGCCGACCTTGATCACGGCCACGCCGCCGGCCAGCTTGGCCACGCGTTCCTGCAGCTTCTCGCGGTCGTAGTCCGAAGAGGTCTCTTCGATCTGCGCCTTGATCTGCTTGATGCGGGCTTCGATGCCGGACGTATCGCCGGCGCCGTCGATGATGGTGGTGTTCTCCTTCGAGACCTGCACCTTCTTGGCGCGGCCCAGATCCTTGATCGTGGCCTTTTCGAGCGACAGGCCGACTTCTTCGGAGATCACGGTGCCGCCGGTCAGCACGGCCATGTCTTCCAGCATCGCCTTGCGACGATCACCGAAGCCCGGGGCCTTCACGGCGACGACCTTGACGATGCCGCGGATGGTGTTGACGACGAGGGTCGCCAGCGCTTCGCCTTCGACTTCCTCGGCAACGATCAGCAGCGGCTTGCCCGCCTTGGCGACGCCTTCCAGCACCGGCAGCAGGTCGCGCACATTGGAGATCTTCTTGTCGTGCAGCAGCACGAACGGATCATCCAGGTCGGCGGTCATCGACTGCTGGTTGTTGACGAAATACGGCGACAGGTAGCCGCGGTCGAACTGCATGCCTTCCACGACGTCCAGTTCGTTCTCAAGGCCCGAACCTTCCTCGACGGTGATGACGCCTTCCTTGCCGACCTTCTTCATCGCGTCGGCGATGATGTTGCCGATCGATTCGTCCGAGTTGGCGGAAATCGTGCCGACCTGGGCGATCGCCTTGTCGTCGGCGGTGGGCTTGCTGATCTTCTTCAGCTCGGCCACGGCGGCGACCACGGCCTTGTCGATGCCGCGCTTCAGATCCATCGGGTTCATGCCGGCGGCCACGGCCTTGGCACCTTCGCGGATCAGGGCCTGGGCGAGCACGGTCGCGGTGGTCGTGCCGTCACCGGCGTTGTCGGAGGTCTTGGAAGCGACTTCCTTGACCATCTGCGCGCCCATGTTCTCGAACTTGTCGGCCAGTTCGATTTCCTTGGCGACGGACACGCCGTCCTTGGTGATGGTCGGGGCGCCGAAGCTCTTCTCGAGCACGACGTTGCGGCCCTTCGGACCGAGGGTCGCCTTGACGGCGTTGGCGAGCACGTTCACGCCGCGCACCATGCGCGTACGAGCGTCTTCACCGAAGCGGATGTCTTTTGCTGCCATGTCTGTATTCCTTGAACTTTTGAAAGATCGGAAAAAAGGAGCGGGGAGCGGTGGACGCAATCAGCGCGTTGAATCGGGCGGGCGGGTTGCGCGGGCGCTTCGCTGAAGCGTCATGCCCGGGCGCCGCGGCCGATCCGCGCCGGCGTTCCTCAGCCCAGCACCGCGAAAATGTCGTCTTCCTTCACCACCAGGTAGTCGGCGCCGTCCAGCTTCACTTCGGTGCCGCTGTACTTGCCGAACAGCACCTTGTCGCCAACCTTGACCTTGGGGGCGCGCACGTTGCCGTTGTCGAACACCTTGCCTTCGCCGACGGCGACGACTTCACCCTTGATGGGCTTCTCGGTGGCCGAATCCGGGATCACGATGCCGCCAGCGGACATCTTTTCTTCTTCCATACGCTTGATGACCACACGGTCGTACAGCGGCTTGATGTTGCTCATTTCAATCCTCTTTAAGTGATTGATTGGACAGGGAAAGGGGTGGCGATGCTAGCACTCGCGGACGGCGACTGCCAGCCGGACCCGCGCAATGACCCCGAAAGCGGGGATTGCGCAGAGATGGGGTACGCAGAAAGGCTTTCAAGGCCGGCCACGCAAAAATTTTTTCGCGAAGGGCGGACGCGGACGCGCAGCGATCGCCTGATCCGCGTCATGGCCGCGCCCGCCGGTGTCCGCGATAATGCGGCGCATGCCCGTCCACCTCGCGTTCTGCGCCTGCCCCGACCTGGATGTCGCCCACCGCATTGCCGAAGCGCTCGTCAGCGAGCGGCTTGCCGCCTGCGTGAACGTGCTGCCCGGCGCGACCTCGTTCTACCGCTGGGAAGGCCGGATTGTCCGGGACAGCGAAGTGCTGCTGCTGATCAAGACCGAGGCCGGGCGGGTGCCCGCGCTCACCGAACGCGTCCGCGCACTCCATCCTTATGAACTTCCCGAACTGGTGACGGTCCAGGCCGACGCCGGTCTACCCGCCTGGCTGGACTGGGTGGTCGCCGAAACCCGAGAGATGCCTGCTCCATGATCCGGTTGAGCCGTTTGCTGGCCGTTGGCCTGTTGTTGCTGCCCTGCCTCGCGTCCGCGCAGATCCGTCCGCAGGACCTGCCGCCGGTCGATGAAGTCTTCGTGCCCTCGGCCACCGCGCCGAGCCGTGATCGCATCGAGGTGAACTGGAAGATTGCCGACGGCTACTACCTGTACCGGCATCGGCTGGGAATCGAGGTCGAAGCGGGCGAGTTCGAAGCCCGGCCCATGCAGCTGCCGAAGGGCAAGGCGTATCACGACGAATTCTTCGGCGATGTCGAAACCTATCGCGGCAACCTGACGGCGGTGCTTCCGGGCACGGCGGGCGCGGGCGACAAGATCACGCTGAAGATCAAGTACCAGGGCTGTGCCGACGCCGGCATCTGCTACCCGCCACAGGTCCGCACACTGGCGGTGACGCTGCCGGCCGGCGGTGCAGCCGATACGGGCTTCACGCCGCTGGGCAGCCTGGCCGGAGGCCGCGCGCCGCTGTTCGGCAAGGGCGCCGGCGCCAACGCCGCGCCGCTGCCGGAGAACCGGGCGTTCGCGGTCGACGCCATTGCATTCGACGGCAACCGCCTGCTGCTGCGGTTCACGCCGGCTCCGGGCTACTACGTCTACCGCGACCGGACCACGCTGAAGCTGGAAGGCGCGCGCGGCGTCGGACTGCAGGCGCCACAGTGGCCGCGCGGGCAGGCCTATCACGACGAACACTTCGGCGACGTCGTCGTCTATTTCGATCAGGTCGAAGTGCCGGTGCCGTTGTCGCGCGAGCACGCCGAGGCAGCCAAAGCGCAGCTGGCCGTGACCTTTCAGGGTTGCCAGACCGGCGGCATCTGTTATCCGCCGATGACGCGGCGGTTCGCGCTGGATATCCCGGCTGGCAAGATCACGGCGTCGGCACCGTCGGCTGTGGCGAAGGCGAACGAAGCTACTCCCGCCGCACCCGCGGCCGCCCTCGCGCCTGAAAAACGGGAAGCGGACGGCAGCCCGGTTCAAGCAATCCCGCCCTCCACCGACGTGCCGCGCACCCTGCCTCCGGCCTCGGCGACTTCGCGCACGACGCCCGCTCTGTGGCTGGCTCTGCTGCTGGCGCTGGCCGGCGGCATCGTGCTGAACCTGATGCCCTGCGTGCTGCCGGTGCTTTCGCTCAAGGCGCTGTCGCTGGCCGGTGGCGATCGGCCGCGCGCGCGCGCGCTTGTCTACACGGCCGGCGTGCTGCTGAGCTTCATGCTGCTCGGCGCCGCTGCCATCGCATTGCGTGCGGCCGGCCAGGCGCTCGGCTGGGGCTTCCAGCTGCAGCAGCCGCTGATCATCGGTGCGCTGATCTATGTGGTGTTCGCCGTCGGTCTCAGCCTTTCCGGCGTGTTCGCGATGGGTTACGGACTGGCGGGCGCGGGCGAACCGTTGAGTCGCAAGTCCGGTCTGGCAGGCGATTTTTTCACCGGCGTGCTGGCGGTCGTGGTGGCGAGTCCATGCACGGCGCCGTTCATGGGGGCGGCGCTGGCATTCGCGTTCGCCGCATCCGTGCCGCTGGCCTTGCTGGTGTTCCTGATGCTGGGTCTCGGCCTGGCGCTGCCGTTCCTGCTGATTGGCTTCGTGCCGGCGCTCGCCAATCGCCTGCCGCGTCCCGGCGCGTGGATGGAGGCGTTGAAGAAGTTCCTCGCCTTCCCGATGTACCTCACCGCCGTGTGGCTGTTGTGGGTGCTCGGCCGACAGCGCGGTATCGACGCAGTCGCGCTGGTGCTGATTGGCCTGGTGCTGTTGTCACTGGCGGCATGGTGGCTGCAGCGCCTGCGCTGGCAACGGGCTCCGCTGCAGCGCGTGCTGGCCACGCTCGTGCTGCTGGGTGCGGTTGTTCCGCTGATCATGGCGCACCGGCTGCCGCCGCCGTCGCGAACCGCCGCTGCGCAGGACGCCATCGCCTATTCACCGCAGCGGCTGGCGGAGCTGCGTGCCGCCGGCAAAGTGGTGTTCGTCGACATCACCGCCGACTGGTGCGTCACCTGCAAGGCCAACGAGAAGACCGTGCTCGACCGTCCCGCATTCCGCGACGCGCTTGCAAACGTGGACGGTGTTTTCATGCAGGGCGACTGGACGAACGTCGATGAACAGATCACCGCGTATCTCGAACAGCACAACGCGGTCGGCGTGCCGCTGTATGTCGTCTATCCGCGCGACGGCGGAGAAGGCGAGGTGCTTCCCACCGTGCTGACCCAGGGCATGGTCCAGGACGCCCTGCAGCGGGCGGCGCGATGAAGGTGACGCCCGCCCGCGTGCTGTGGGTGGCGGTGATTGCCGCGGCGCTCGGCCTGCTCGCCAGCCGCTGGTACGAAGGCGGTCCGCTGCTGCGTTCCGAAAGCGGACAGCGCGCCTTGCAGGCCGCCGCCAATGCATCGGCACCGAAACCGCCGGCCGGGGTCGTGCCGGCGCATCGCGGCGATCCCATGCCAGCCATCACCCTGCCCGATCTCGACGGGCGCCCGGTCGATCTGGCGCATTACCGCGGGCGTCCGCTGCTCATCAATGTGTGGGCAAGCTGGTGCGGTCCGTGCATCAAGGAAATGCCGGAACTGGAGCGCTTCTCCCGCGAACAGGACAAGCACGGCACCCAGGTCGTCGGCCTGGCGCTGGACACGCCGGAAGCGGTCAGGGACTTCCTGGCCCGGATTCCCGTGTCCTACCCCATCGTGCTCGACACGCCGGGACCGGCCGACGCCAGCGTCTGGCTCGGCAACGAAAAAGGCGTGCTGCCCTACACGGTGCTGGTGGCTGCGGACGGCACGATCACGCGGCAGAAGATCGGACCGTTCGTGGACGGGGAAATCGCCGGCTGGGCGGCCGCTGCCGAAAACCCCTGATGGCGCGGGGTCCGCGCCCGGAATTCAAACACTCGATTAAAACACTGGCAACTTCGTCGATCTGGACAGCATTCCCTGCTTCGCGCAGACTGCCGCCCTTCCGCTGGAGAGCCCGATGGCGAATCTGCTGGTCCTGCACGGCCCGAACCTCAACCTGCTCGGCACGCGCGAGCCGGAGGTGTACGGGCATGCAACCCTGGCGGACATCGACCGGCAGCTCGAAGAACAGGCGCGCGCAGCCGGCCACGTGCTCGCCAGCTTCCAGTCCAACGCCGAGCACGCGCTCATTGATCGCGTGCAGGCCTGCCGCCAGGACGGCACGGACTTCCTGCTGATCAACCCGGCCGCGTTCACCCACACCTCCGTCGCGCTGCGCGATGCGCTTGCCGCGGTCGCCCTGCCCTTCATCGAAATCCATCTGTCCAATCCGCACCGTCGCGAACCGTTCCGCCAGCACAGCTATTTCAGCGACCTGGCGATCGGCGTGATCTGCGGATTCGGCGCCGACAGCTACCGCTACGCCCTGGATGCGGCGCTGCGACGACTGTCGGCCTGACGTTTTCCCATCCCGCTCGTTTCCGATCCGGAACACTGCTCAACCCAGAGGCCTCTATGGATCTCCGCAAAATCAAGAAGCTCATCGATCTGCTGGAAGAATCGAATCTCGCCGAAATCGAAATCAAGGAAGGCGAAGAATCGGTCCGCCTGGCGCGCGTGCCCAAGGGTGGCCTGGTCGCCGCTGCCGCGCCGGTCGTGGCCCAGGTCGAAGCGCGCCCGGCCGCGCCGATGCCGATGAGTTCTCCCACCGAAGCGTCCACGGGCGGCGCGGCCAAGGCCGGCGGCAACCTTCCCGACGGCCACGTCGTGCGGGCGCCGATGGTCGGCACGTTCTACACCTCGCCTTCGCCGGACAAGCCGGCGTTCGTCAGCGTCGGCCAGGCCGTCAAGGCCGGCGAAACGCTGGCCATCATCGAAGCCATGAAGATGTTCAATCCCATCGAGGCCGACGTCTCCGGCACGGTGCAGGCCATCCTCGTGGAGAACGGCACGCCAATCGAATTCGATCAGCCGCTGTTCGTCATCGGATAAAGCGGACCGGGAAATCGCCACGCAGGAATCCGTCCTGGTGACCGTCTTCCCGTCGCAGCATCCTGTTTCCGCCTTCGAGAGATCCCATGCTAGACAAAGTCGTCATCGCCAATCGGGGTGAAATCGCGCTGCGCATCCTGCGCGCGTGCCACACCCTGGGCATCCGCACGGTGGCGGTGCATTCCACCGTCGATCGCAACCTCAAGCACGTGGCCATGGCCGACGAATCGGTGTGCATCGGTCCGGCGCCCTCGTCCGACAGCTATCTCAACGTCCCGGCAATCATCGCCGCGGCGGAGGTCACCGACGCCCAGGCCATCCATCCGGGCTACGGCTTCCTCAGCGAGAACGCCGACTTCGCCGAGCGCGTCGAGCAATCCGGCTTCATCTTCATCGGTCCGAAGGCGGACACCATCCGCCTGATGGGCGACAAGGTGGAAGCCATCCGTGCGATGAAGGCGGCGGGCGTGCCCTGCGTGCCGGGATCGGGCGGACCGCTCGGCGAGGACATCGTCGCCAACACCAAGATCGCCCGCGAAATCGGCTACCCCGTCATCATCAAGGCGGCCGGCGGCGGCGGCGGGCGCGGCATGCGCGTGGTGCACGCCGAAGCGGCGTTGAGCAATGCGATCGCCACGACCAAGTCCGAAGCCAAGGCCGCGTTCGGCAACGATCAGGTCTACATGGAGAAGTTCCTGGAGAATCCGCGCCACGTGGAAATCCAGGTGCTTGCCGACGGCCAGGGCAATGCCATCCACCTGGGCGAACGCGATTGCTCGATGCAGCGCCGCCACCAGAAGGTCGTCGAAGAAGCGCCCGCGCCGGGCATCACCGAAGAGCAGCGCGCCGAGATTGGCCGCGTCTGCGTCGATGCATGCCTGCGCATCGGCTATCGCGGCGCCGGCACGTTCGAGTTCCTGTACGAGAACGGCCGCTTCTACTTCATCGAAATGAACACCCGCATCCAGGTCGAGCACCCGGTGACGGAGCGCATCACCGGCATCGACCTGGTCTGTGAGCAGTTGCGCATCGCGGCCGGTCGCAAGCTGACGATCAAGCAGGAAGACATCGTGCTGCGTGGCCACGCAATCGAATGCCGCATCAACGCCGAAGATCCGGAAACCTTCATGCCGCATCCGGGCCTCATCCAGCACTTCCACCCGCCGGGCGGACCGGGCGTGCGCGTGGATACGCATATCTACGAGGGCTATCGCGTACCGCCGAACTACGACTCGATGATCGGCAAGCTGATCGTCCACGGGCCGGATCGCGAAACCGCCATCGCACGCATGCGCGTGGCGTTGAGCGAGATGGTGGTCGACGGTATCCGCACGAACATCCCGCTGCAGCAGCGGATCATGCGCGACCAGGGGTTCCAGGCCGGCGGCCAGAACATCCACTATCTGGAAAAGCGCCTGGCCGAACGCAAGAACAAGTCGATCGCGCTGGTCTGAACCGCATCGTCACTGCACATGGAAAGGGTCGGATGCCACAGGCTCCGACCCTTTTTTCTTGCGGCGTGGTCCAACGCCGCGAACGCGGAACTCTTCGCTGGAGGCTCAGCGATCTGCTTCGCGCATGCCGTCTACCGGCACGACGCCATTCGGCGATTTGGGATCGACCACGCGCAGCGTTTCGCGCGAACCGTCCGGCCAACGCACCTCGACCGTCGTGCCGGCAGGCAGGCTGGAAAACGGCGCGCCGCTGCGTGCGCGATGCAACGCCACCAGTTGCACGGCCGCGCGCGAACGCTCATCCGCGGATGCGTTCACCCCTTCCGGCAAATGCAGCGTGCGGTAAGGCAGATCGAGTGCATTGATCACCACCGTCGCCGCCGCCGCGGCATAGGTGGCGAACACCAGCAGCGTCAGCCCCATGTGCGGTCGCAACCGGAAACGCCTGCGATTCATTTCAGCACCCTCCTGCGGGACAGCAGACTGTCCACCATGTTGTCCAATTGCTCCGCGCCCTGCCGCGGCACACCGCCATCCAGCACGAACGTCGGGAAATCCTGCGACGGATCCCGCGAGCAGATGCCGCCGTAGGCGCAGTACGCCGTCATCAGGTTGCCCTGCGCACGACAGTCCAATCCGAGCCGGCACGCCGCGACCTGCCAGGCCAGTTCCGACAACCACGTGCCGGAAACATCACCGAGTTCGGCCTCGTCGCCACTGGCCGAAAGGCCCATCGCGGTGGACAGCGCCAGGAACGCCTGCGGATCCCCGGAGGCGACGACACGTTCCACCAGCTCACGGCGATAGCCATCGGCTTCGGACATCGGCACACCGTCAGCCAGCAGCGCCGCTTCCGCCGGAAGACTACCGGCCAACGCGGCCCGCATGCGGGTTTCCTGCACCACCGATGCGGTCAGTCCGTCGGCGGGCGTGAAACGCGCGCAGCGCCGGCTGACCCGTTCCCGCGCGGCCGCCATCGCCGGGGCCGCGCTGACATCCAGCGCGGCAATCGCGCGCGTATCGCTGTCATACGCCACCGGATTGGCCGCGTAGCCGCCGCAGTAGTCGTACACGCGACTGAGCATCCAGTGCGCATCGGCATCGCCGCCGCGCGCAAGCAGGGACACACGCTGCGCGTACACGAACAGATCCGCCGAAGTCTCGAAGTCGTCCCGCACCGTGCCGCGGCCGGACGCCACGCGATGGAGCACCGGTCTCGGCCCCACGGCTTCCGGCGCGGCCGTCACCGTGGCCGACATGTCCGTCCGTGCGGCCTCCGCGGTCGGTACATCGGGCTGCCCCTGCGGCACCAGCCAGAACGCCATGCCGATGGCACAGGCGACCACCAGCGAAATGAGCCAGATGCGGGACATGCGCGTGATTATCGAGGGCGCCTGCGCCGCTTTCAACGCGCCGGGCTGAACGCCCGTGCGACAATGCCGGGCCCTTCGCCGTCACCGATCTCCATGTCGTACCTCGAACTCACCTTGCGTTGCCGGGAATCCGAACACCCCCGCTACGAGAACGCTCTGGAAGACGTCGGGGCACTGTCGGTGACGCTGCTGGACGCCGATGCCGACACCAGCAACGAAAACGCCATCCTGGAGCCGGGCGTCGGCGAAACCCCGTTGTGGGGTTCACTGGTGCTGACTGCGCTGTTTCCCGCCGAAACCGATGCCCTGCTGCTGCTGGCCGCGCTGGAAGCCTTCGATCCCGCGCTGGACTGGACGCAGGCCAGCTTCCGCATCGTGGAAGACGAAGACTGGGAGCGCGTGTGGCTCGATCAGTTCCAGCCGATGCAGTTCGGTGATCGCACCTTCATCGTCCCCTGGAACCACGAGTTGCCGGAGCAGGCGCACGCCGATGGCGCGGCCGTGATCCGCCTGGACCCCGGGTTGGCGTTCGGTTCCGGCACGCATCCCACCACCGCGCTGTGCCTGCGCTGGCTCGACGCACTGGCGGGCGATGGCGTACTCACCGGCCGGCCGGTGCTCGATTTCGGCTGCGGTTCCGGCATCCTCGCACTGGCTGCGCTGAAGCTGGGCGCCAGCGAAGCCGTCGGCGTGGACAACGATCCGCAGGCATTGATCGCCACTCATGACAACGCCGAACGCAACGGGCTGTCGCATCTCCTGCGCGTCCATCTGCCGGAAGACGAACCGGCCCGGACGTATCCGGTGGTGGTGGCGAACATCCTGGCATCCGCACTGGACACGCTGGCCGAAACGCTGGCAGCGCGCGTGGCGCCAGGTGGACGCATCGCACTGTCCGGCATCCTGCACGGGCAGGAAGACGAACTCCTCGTCCGATACTCGAAATGGTTCGACACGCTCACCGCCACGCGCGATGGCGACTGGATGCGCATCGACGGCATCCGGCGCGGCTGAAGCGCTTCTCGACGCGATGAACGGCATGCTTGAATAAGCCATGTTCCTCGCCTGCCCACATTGCCGTTACCTGGTCGCTACGGATCCGCTGACGCAGGCGGCGCCCGAACTGTGCCCGCGCTGCGGCGGCGCGATGAGTGATCGCTCCTTGGAAGCCGCCACACCGGTCTCTCCTGAAGCGTCGAAGACCGAATCCAGCCTGGCCAGTCTGTTGCGCAAGGATGATCATGCGGCGGTGTCTGTCGATGACAGCGCGTTGTCCGTTACCCGGCCCGTCGTAGACACTAATTCGGACAGCGGCGCCGAGTCCGCCACCAGCAACGAGGCGCTGCAAGCGACGCCCGCAGCGGCGATCCCGCCCGCGTCTGAGGCGACGGAAGTCGAATCCATCCGGCCCGCTGACAGCCAGCAGGCTGCAGAGCCGGAAGCTCCGGTGGCACCGGTCACGTCCACCGCATCACCGGAGTCTCCAGCGCGCGCATCGACGCGCCGTCGGGTGCCGGGGTTCGCGCAACCGGCGCCGCCAGTGACGACCACCCGGCACAACATGCGTTGGCAGTGGATTGCATTGGTATTACTGAGTCTGACCTTGATCGTGCAAATCCTGCTGGCGGATCGGGATCGCCTGGCCGCCGACGCACAGTGGCGGCCGTGGATGGCGCGCCTGTGCAGCGTATTCGGCTGCAGCTTGCCGCCGTGGCATGACCCGACCGCGTTCACCATGCTCGATCGCGACGTGCGGCCGCTGCCCGGCGTGCCCGGCGTGCTGCGCGCACGCGCCACCTTCCGCAACGATGCACCGTGGCCGCAGCGCTGGCCGACATTGCGGCTCACGCTCAAGGATGCCGATGGCCGCACGCTTGGCGCGCGCGCCCTGAAGCCGGACGACTATCTCGATGAACGCCAGTCCGGAAATGAACTGGCGCCCGGACAGAGCGCCCAGGTCGCGGTGCATGTCCGCGAGCCGAGCGCGAACGTCGTCGCTTTTTCGTTTGATTTTCGCTAAATCCGCTCCGGACACGACAAACGGGATGCGCCTGCCTTCCGCTGGCGCTAGACTCCTCCCCCCGCCATAACAACAACGACAGGCGGAAACCGATTCATCTCCGGGGAACCGTGTGAACGCTGCAACCACTCGCCAGGACACTCCGCGCGCAGCGCGACCGCCGTTGCGCGAACACGTCGCGCAATCCGTCCGTCGCTACCTGCGTGATCTGAACGGCTGTGATGCCGATGATGTCTACGAGATCGTCCTGCGGGAAATGGAAATTCCGCTCTTCGTCGAAGTCCTGAATCATTGCGAAGGCAACCAGAGCCGCGCGGCCGCACTGCTCGGCATCCATCGCGCCACGTTGCGCAAGAAGCTCAAGGACTACGGTCTGTCCTGAGCCGGCACGACCGCACGCAACACCGGACGGGCGTCCATTCCGCTTTCCGCAGGCGTCGATGCCCTCCGTGGACGTGATTCCGGGAGGCTATAATTCGGCCATCCTCCCGCTGCATCTCCCCATGACCGATCAACGCTTGCCCATCCGCCGGGCGCTGCTTTCCGTTTCCGACAAGACCGGCCTCATCGAACTGGCGCAGGCACTCGCGTCCCGGAACGTGGAACTGCTTTCCACCGGCGGTACCGCCAAGGCGTTGCGCGAGGCAGGCTTGGCCGTTCGCGACGTGTCCGACCTCACCGGCTTTCCCGAGATCATGGACGGGCGCGTGAAAACGCTGCATCCCAAGGTCCACGGCGGGCTGCTGGGTCGTCGCGGGACCGATGACGAAGTGATGGCGCAACAGGGCATCGCGCCGATCGATCTGCTCGTGCTGAATCTCTATCCGTTCGAAAAAGTCTCGGCCGATCCGACCGCCGGCTTCGACGACATCATCGAGAACATCGACATTGGCGGACCGGCAATGCTGCGCGCGGCGGCCAAGAACTTCGCCTACGTCGCCGTCGCCACTGATCCGGCGCAGTACCCGACGCTGATCGCGGAACTGGAACAGAACGACGGCACGCTGTCGGCGGCGACGCGCCTGGCGCTGTCGGTCGCCGCATTCAATCGCGTGGCGCAGTACGACGCCTGCATCAGCGATACGCTGTCTTCGATCACGCGCGTGGATGACGCCGGCAAGGTCGAACGCAGCCTGTTTCCGCAGCAGGCCAACGGCAGCTTCATCAAGCTGATGGATCTGCGCTACGGCGAAAACCCGCACCAGCAGGCGGCGTTCTATCGCGATCTGTATCCGGTGCCCGGCACGCTGGCGACGTTCACCCAGCTGCAGGGCAAGGAGCTGAGCTACAACAACATCGCCGATGCCGATGCCGCGTGGGAATGCGTGCGCCAGTTCGACGTGCCCGCCTGCGTCATCGTCAAGCACGCCAATCCCTGCGGTGTTGCCGTCGGCGCCGCCTGTGGTGATGCATACGAACTGGCCTACGCCACCGACCCGACCTCCGCGTTCGGCGGCATCATCGCGTTCAACCGCACGCTGGATGCGGCCACGGCCAAGGTCATCCTGGATCGGCAGTTCGTCGAAGTGCTGATCGCGCCGGCCTATGAAGAAGGTGCGCTCGATTACGCGAAGAAGAAGGCCAACGTGCGCGTACTGGTGATTCCGCACGGTGAAGGCGCCAACCTGATCGACGTCAAGCGCGTGGGTTCGGGCCTGTTGATGCAGACCGCCGACAACCGCGTGGTTGCAAGCGACGAACTGAAAGTCGTCAGCAAGCGCGCGCCGAGCGAAGCGGAACTGCGCGACCTGCTGTTCGCCTGGCGCGTGGCCAAGTTCGTCAAGTCCAACGCCATCGTCTATGCGAAGGACCAGCGGACGATCGGCATCGGCGCCGGCCAGATGAGCCGCGTCGTCAGCGCGAAGATCGCCGGACTGAAGGCCGATGAAGCCAGCCTCGGCGTACCCGGTTCGGTGATGGCCAGCGATGCGTTCTTCCCCTTCCGCGATGGCATCGACGCGGCCGCGCAGGCCGGCATCGCCGCCGTGATCCAGCCGGGCGGTTCGATGCGCGACAACGAAGTGATCGCCGCCGCCGACGAACATGGGCTGGCGATGGTGTTCACCGGCGTTCGACATTTCCGGCACTGACGCGTGACGCGCGCGAAGAAGTCCGCAACCGCTGCGGCGCTCGATCCGCTGGGCCTGTCGCCGCGCACGCCGACGGCGACGTCGCCGAATCGATTGGCCTATATCGCCGAAGGCGATCGCGCGCTGCTGTATCACGCCAACTGTTTCGAGCTGCTGGACCGCATCATCGAGGCGCACCCGCAGGGATGCTTCGACATGATCTTCGCGGACCCACCGTACTTCCTGTCCAATGGCGGCATCACCTGCCATGGCGGAAAGATGGTGAAAGTGGACAAGGGCGACTGGGACAAGAGCCGCAGCCCGGATCTCAACCACGAATTCAATTACGAGTGGCTGCGCCGCTGCCAGCAGGCGCTCAAGCCCAACGGCACCATCTGGGTATCCGGCACGCACCACGTGATCCATTCGGTCGGCTTCGCGATGCAGCAGCTCGGCATGAAGCTGCTCAATGACATCACCTGGGAAAAGCCGAATCCGCCGCCGAACCTCGCCTGCCGCAATTTCACGCACTCGACCGAAACGATTATCTGGGCCGCACGCACCGAGAAGAGCAAGCATCTGTTCCACTACCGCAAGATGAAGGCGGAGAACGGGGATCGGCAGATGAAGTCCGTCTGGCGACTGACCGCACCGGGCAAGGACGAAAAGACCCACGGCCGGCATCCGACGCAGAAGCCGGTGGAACTGCTGCAACGCTGCATCGAAGCATCGACCAATCCGGGCGATCGCATCTTCGATCCTTTCAACGGTTCCGGCACGACCGGCGTGGCGGCGCTGCGCAGTGGCAGGCTGTACGTTGGCAGCGAACTGGATCCGGCCTACATCAAACTGGCACGCGATCGCTTCAAGGCCGAAGCCTGATCGATCCCGCCCCACACACCCGATCGCGCATCACGGAGCACACGTCATGAAAGTCCTCGTCATTGGTTCCGGTGGCCGCGAACACGCGCTGGCCTGGAAGGTCGCGCAATCGGGCCGCGTCGACGAAGTGCTGCTCGCCCCCGGCAACGCCGGCACGGCGACGGCGGACAAGTGCCGCAACGTCCCGGTCGGCGCGACCGAAATCGATCGCCTGGTCGAACTGGTCCGCAGCGAAGGCGTGGCACTGACGGTGGTGGGCCCGGAGGCACCGCTCGTGGCCGGCATCGTGGATCGCTTCCGCAGCGAGGGCCTGCGCATCTTCGGGCCGACCGCCGCCGCCGCACAGCTGGAAGGCAGCAAGGCATTCGCGAAGGATTTCCTCGCCCGCCACGGCATTCCCACCGCGCACTATGCCGTGTTCACCGACGTGGTCGAAGCACTGGCGCACGTGCGCGAAAAGGGCGCACCGATCGTCATCAAGGCCGATGGACTTGCCGCGGGCAAGGGCGTCATCGTCGCGATGACGCTGGAAGAAGCCGAAGCCGCCATCCACGACATGCTGGCCGGCAACGCGTTCGGTGCCGCCGGTGCGCGCGTGGTCGTCGAGGAATTCCTGGACGGCGAAGAAGCCAGCTTCATCAGCATGGTCGATGGGCGCACCGCGCTGCCGATGGCGACATCCCAGGATCACAAGCGCGTCGGTGACGGCGACACCGGCCCCAACACCGGCGGCATGGGCGCCTATTCGCCGGCGCCGGTGGTGACGCCCGAGGTGCATGCGCGCGTCATGCGCGAGATCGTCAATCCGACCGTACAAGGCATGATCGCCGACGGCGTTCCGTTCACCGGTTTTCTCTATGCGGGTCTGATGATCGATCGCGACGGCGCACCGAAGGTCATCGAGTTCAACGTCCGGTTCGGTGATCCGGAGACCCAGCCGGTGATGTTGCGCCTGCGCTCGGATCTGGTGGATCTGGTCGAGGCCGCGATCGACGGCCAACTGGACAGAGTGCAGGCCGAATGGGATCCGCGTCCGTCACTCGGCGTGGTGATGGCGGCGGCGAACTACCCCGATACGCCGCGCACGGGCGATCCAATCAATCAATGGGACGTACCCGACGTACCGGATACGCAGGTGTTCCATGCGGGTACCCGGCTCGTGGATGGACAGGTGGTCACTGCGGGCGGTCGCGTCCTGTGCGTATGCGCGCTGGGCGACACCGTGGCCGAAGCGCAGCGCACTGCGTACAGCGCCGTGGCCGGCATTTCATGGGCCGGCGAATTCCATCGCCACGATATCGGCTGGCGCGCGATCGAACGCGAGAACGCTTCACGCTGAAGCTCGGCCGCCGCACGATGGCGGCGGCCGGCAGGCTTCATTCCGCTTTCAGCAACTGCGCATGGCCGTGCGGCGCAGCGCGCAGGTACTGCGGGGCCGCCACAATCTGTGCGCCGAGCGCCGCCGCGGCATGCCACGGCCAGCGCGGGTCATACAGGATGCCGCGCGCCAGGGCGATCGCATCGGCCTGCTGCTGCACGAGGATGCTCTCCGCCTGCACTGGTTCGGTGATGAGTCCGACGGCGATCACCGGCATGCGCACTTCGCGCGTGATCGCTTCGGCAAACGGCACCTGATAGCCCGGCCCCGACGCGATGCGCTGGCGCGGATCCAGACCGCCGCTGGACACATGCAGGAAGTGGCAACCGCGCGCATCGAGTTCTCGCGCGAGCGCCACGCTCTGATCGAGATCCCAGCCGCCCTCGACCCAGTCCGTTGCCGAGATACGCACGCCCACGGGCAGGCTGTCGGGCACCGCCGCGCGCACCGCATCGAACACGCGCAGCAGCAGGCGCAAGCGGTTTTCCAGCGCGCCGCCGTATTCGTCCTCGCGCTGGTTCGACAGCGGCGAGAGGAACTGGTGCAGCAGATAGCCATGCGCGGCGTGGATCTCGATTGCATCCAGGCCCAGGCGCACGGCGCGCTTCGCACTGTCAACGAACGCCTGCACCACGCCGTCGATGCCGCCGGCATCGAGTGCCACGGGCGCGGGATCGCTTTCCGCATACGGCTGCGCCGAAGCGGACACCGTCTGCCAGCTGCGCGGGTCTTCCGGCGCAATGGCGGCGCCGCGATGTTCCCACGGCCGATGCGTGGACGCCTTGCGCCCTGCATGTGCGAGCTGGACGCCGATCGGTGCGCGCGAATAGCGGCGTGCAACGGCGAGCGCCTTCGCGAATGCCTGCTCGGTGGCGTCATCCCAGAGACCGAGGTCAGCCCAGCTGATGCGGCCGCGCGGTTCAACCGCGGTGGCTTCGACAATCACCAGCCCGGCGCCGGACTGCGCCAGATTGCTCCAGTGGAAGGCATGCCAGTCCGATGCCCGTCCATCTTCCGAGGAGTACTGGCACATCGGCGCGACGATGATGCGGTTCGACAAACGCAAAGCCCCGACATCGAGGGGCGAAAACAGCAGGCTCACGTGGATCTCCGAAGGGGACGGAGGGGGTCGTCCCGGTGCGCCACTATCCGCGCTGGCCGGAACCCCATCAACGCCATCAACAGAACACTGTTGGGCATGCAAGCCTGCTAGGCTCCTCGCCGGCATACCAAGGAGGTCGCATGTCCAGCCACAACCAGTTCGTCCTGCTTGGACAACGCCGTTTCCTGCCGTTCTTCCTGGTGCAGTCGCTGGGCGCCTTCAATGACAACGTATATCGCCAGGCCATCATCGGCCTGCTCTTCTACATGGGAGTCAGCGCGCAGGACAAGACGCTGTATACCAATCTCGCGCCGGCGCTTTTCATCCTGCCGTACTTCCTGTTCTCCGCGACCGCAGGCCAGATTGCCGAGAAGCTGGAGAAGTCACTGCTGATCCGCATCACCACGATGATGGAAATCGTGATCATGTCGCTGGCCGCAATCGGCTTCGTGATGCAGAACATGGGCATCCTTCTGGTTGCGCTGTTCTGCACCGGCCTGCAGTCGACGCTGTTCGGGCCGGTGAAGTATTCGATCCTTCCGTCGGTGCTGAAACCGGAAGAACTGACCGGCGGCAACGGGCTGGTGGAGATGGGCACCTCGATCTCCATCCTCATCGGCATGATCTTCGGCGGCCTGATCTTCAAGCTGGCCGGTGATCAGGGTCCGATCGTTGCCGCCACTTCGATCATCCTGCTCGCCATCACCGGCAATCTGGTGTCGCGGATGATCCCGAAGGTGGACGCCGCGGCGCCGGAGTTGAAGGTCAACCTCAACCCGATTCCCGAATCGCTTGCGGTGCTGCGGCTGGCGAAGAAGCAGGTCGCCGTTCGCAACAGCGTGCTGGGCGTGTCGTGGTTCTGGTTCGTCGGCACGGTGTTGACCGCGCAGCTGCCGACCTATGCGGTGGTCAATCTCGGTGGCAGCGAAACGCTCTACATCTTCGCGCTCGCGCTGTTCTCGATCGGCACCGGCGTGGGCTCGCTGCTCTGCGAAAAGCTGTCGGCGCGCACGGTGGAAATCGGCCTCGTGCCGCTGGGCGCATTCGGCATGACCGCGTTCCTGCTCGATCTCTACTTCGCGCGCAGTGGGCCGGCCGCGGCGTCGGGCCTGTCCGTGCAGGGCTTCCTGCAACAGGCCGGCAGCTGGCGCGTGGTGATGGATCTGGTCGGCATCGGTCTGTTCACCGGCTTCTTCGTGGTGCCGCTGTTCGCGCTGATCCAGAGCCGCACGCCGAGGAACGAACTGTCGCGCGTCATTGCCGGCATGAACATCCAGAACGCGGGTTTCATCGTGCTGGCGGCGATCCTCGGTGTGTTGTTGCAGATGAAGGAACTGGCGCTGGGCGGCGTGCGCATTCCACTGCCCGGTCTGAGCATTCCGCAGGTCTTCCTCGCACTCGCCGTCGCCAATGCGCTGGTGTCGATCTGGATCTTCACCCTGGTGCCCGAATTCCTGATGCGGTTCCTCAGCTGGGTGCTGGTGCGCTCGCTGTACCGGTTGCGGCTGCATGGCATCGAGAAGAACGTGCCGGACGAAGGCGCCGCACTGCTGGTGTGCAACCACGTCAGCTACATGGATGCGTTGATCCTGGCGGCGAGCATTCCACGGCCGG
Organism: Pseudomonadota bacterium; assembly: GCA_023419315.1. Classification (GTDB taxonomy): domain Bacteria; phylum Pseudomonadota; class Gammaproteobacteria; order Xanthomonadales; family Xanthomonadaceae; genus Pseudoxanthomonas_A. The sequence goes on along the minus strand of JAEZYE010000018.1, from coordinate 12,832 downwards.
TCCGCTTCGTCATGTACTACCGGATCTTCAACATCCCGGTGATGCGTTGGATCTTCCGCCATGCCAAGGCCATTCCCATCGCTGGTGCGAAAGAGGATCCGGCATTGATGCGACAGGCGTTCGAAGAGATCGATCGCGCCCTCGCCGAGGGCGAACTGGTCGGGATTTTCCCGGAGGGTGCGCTGACGCGCGACGGTGATATCGCGCCTTTCAAGTCGGGCGTGGAGAAGATCCTGGAACGTCGTCCGGTGCCCGTCGTGCCGATGGCGCTCAAGGGCATGTGGAGCAGCATGTGGAGCCGGCGCGATACGCGGCTGGGCCGCATGCGGGTGCCGCGCCGGTTTCGCGCGCATATCGATGTCATCGCCGGAGAGCCATTGCCGGGTGCGTCCGCCAGCGCCGAAACACTGGAAGCCCGCGTGCGTACGCTGCGCGGCGATGCGGCTTGAGCGGCGAATTCGCGTATCGGCAATTCACATGCGCGGTTAGACTAGCCGCGCCCAACCATTCCGCCATCACAAGGAGATTCCGATGAGTGCAGTTCCGCCGCCACCGCCGCCGGCCGCGCCCCCGTTCGACGCGCCGGGCAACATCCCCAACTACCTGATCTGGTCGATTCTCAACACGGTCGGTGCCTTCATCCTGTGCTGCCTGTCGTGCTTCAGCTTTCCGGCGCTGGTCACCGGCATCGTGGCGATCGTGTTCTCCAGCCAGGTCAACAGCAAGTTGAACCAGGGCGACATCGGCGGCGCGCGCCGTTCGTCCGCCAACGCCAAGCTGTGGAACTGGATCACCAGCGGCATCCTGGTGCTCGCCATCATCGGCACCATCGCCACGTTCGCCCTGGTCGGCGTGGATGGCTACATGGAGTACATGGACCAGGTACGTCAGCAGATGGAACAGAACGGCTGACATGCCGCTGCAACGGCCCGCGTTGTACCTGCTGCTGGCCGGAGGCGCCATCGCGCTTCCGGCCGCAGTGTGGTTGCTGACCACGTTCGATCCCAACGCGGCCGGCAACCCGTTTCCACCGTGCGTGTTCCGTTTCCTGACCGGTTACTACTGCGTTGGCTGCGGAGCCACGCGCGCGCTGCACGCCCTGGTGCACGGCGACGTGGCGCATGCGTTCGCGATGAACCCGTTGATCATGCTGATGCTGCCGATCACGCCGCTGCTGATCGCGCATGCGCAGGGCTGGCGTCCGCGTGTGCTGGGACCGCTGATGAACGTGCTGTTGCAGCCACGCCTGTGGCTGATCGTCCTGCCGGTCTTCTGGATCGCGCGCAATCTGCCGTGGTTCCCGTTCACGCTGCTCGCGCCGGGTTGATCACGACGCGCGGAACCCGTCCGCGCATCCAGCTTCAGTCGCTGCGTCCGCTCAGCTGACCCAACCGCCGATCACGAACACGGCCAGCACGGCCAGCCACACCAGCAGGATGCGCCATACCAGGCTCATGGCATCGCGCAGTTCCGGAAGTTCGCGCATGGCCTGCACCATGCCTTCTTCGGCGTAGTCCTCGGCTTCTTCCGCCAGTTCGCTGCGCACGCTCGCGCGTGCGGCGAGCCCCAGGAACGCGATGTCCAGGCGCAGGCTGTTCCCGCGCGCCTGGCGCCACGCCTGGAACACGGTGTCGAAGTTGCCGACCAGCGCCATCGCGAAGGTCATCAGCTGCGCGACCGGCCATTCCAGCACGGTAAGCAGCGTGCGCGCGCCATCGCGATTGTCGACCGGCAACGTGCGCTGGAATTCGCCCGCGTTCGACAGTGCGGCCAGTCGATACAGCAATGCGCCCATCGGCCCGAGCAGGAGAAACCAGAACAACGGTCCGAACCATCGCCGCAGCGCATTGAGAAATACCGCTTCGACCAGCGCGGGACCATCGGCCGCCACGGGTTCGCCCTCGGCCCACAGCTGCGCAATCGCGGCCCGCCGCGCGCCGGGTTCGTGCGCATCGATGACCGCCTCGACATCGACATCGAGGTCGCGTGGTCCCCAGCTGTAGACGAGCACCACGATGGCGAACAGCAAGCCGAGCAGGCCCAGCAGCGGCGCGTGCAGCGCCCATTGCAGAAGACCGGCCAGCAGGACCGGAGGCACGATCGCCAGCGCGATGCCGTAACGGCCCCGCCAGAATCCGTCGGACGGAAACTGCTGGTCCAGCCAGCGCAGCCAGTGCGCATACCAGTGGAACTGACGCATGGCACGCACCTGCACGGGCGCGATGTGGCCCAGCACCAGCGCGACAACCACGGCGATCAACGTGATGGACATGCGTTCCTCCTCCGGGCCGGATTCTAGAGGGTGCGCGCAACTTTGGGGGGACGCGGATGCTGTCCCGCGGACATCACGCCTGCCGCGCGCGCTGCTGCCGGTACCAGTGTTCGATCAGCGAGCGGGCGATCGACAGGCGTGGCGACAGCAACAATCCGCCCGTTTCGCCTTCGCTGCGATGCAGGGCGTGTCCGATCTCGTCGGCGGAAAACCAGCGCGCGTCTTCCAGCTCGGCGTCCACGCACGGCTCGTCCGGTTCGGCCTCGGCGCTGAAACCGAGCATCAGCGATCCCGGAAACGGCCACGGCTGAGCCGCCAGATAGCGGCAACGGCGCACGCGCACGCGGGTTTCTTCGAACACCTCGCGCGCGACCGTCTGTTCCAGGCTTTCGCCGGGTTCGACGAAACCGGCGATCACCGAATAGCGACCGGCTGGCCACGCTGCCTGCCGTCCCAGCAGCAAGCGTTCGCCATCACTGACCGCGACAATCACCGCGGGGTCGACGCGCGGATAGTGATCCGCGCCGCACTGCTGGCAGCGCCCCTGGTAACCGGCACGAATGAATGCGATGTCACCGCCGCACAGGCCGCAATGGCGGTTGCGCGATCGCCAATGGAACATGGCGCGCGCCAGCGCGAAGACGCCGGCTTCGAATGCGGGCCACTGCATGCCGGCCTTGCGCAGGTCCACATGCCCCGGTGCGTCGAACGGCACCGTATCGGCCTCCTGCGCGAACCAGGCGGTATCGCCGCGCAGACCAAGGAAGATTGCCGTTCCCGGCCCGCCACCGAGCGCGGCTCCCTCCGTAGCGGCCAGTGCACCCTGCGCATCGGCAAATGCGCGGCCCTCGCGATCCAGCACGATGACGCGCGCGCGCGGCCACAGTTCGAACAGGCGTTCGGGTTGATCGCGCAGGGCGTCGGCACGATCCAGCGAATCGCCGGCAAAGGCGAAGCCGCTCAGTTCCGGTGTATCGGGCGACGGCTCCGGACCGGACATGCCGCGTGGATCAGACGCTGAAACTGCTGCCGCAGCCGCAGGTGGTCTTGGCATTGGGGTTGCGGATGATGAACTGTGCGCCCTGCAGGCTTTCGGAATAATCCACTTCCGCACCCATCAGGTATTGCAAGCTCAAGGGATCGACCAGCAGCGTGACGCCATCGGTGTCCACGGCGAGGTCGTCTTCGGCGCGGTTCTCGTCGAACTCGAACCCGTACTGGAAGCCCGAGCACCCGCCGCCCTGGATGTACACGCGCAGGGCAAGCGAATCATTGCCCTCTTCTTCGATCAGTTCGCGCACCTTGGCGGCCGCGCTGTGGCTGAAATTGAGCGGGCGCTCCAGCGACTGGTAGTCGGGCGCGGCCGAAGGCAGGGAAACAAGGTCACTCATGGCGCAAAGGATGGGGGTTGGAGGAACTCACTTCAAGCCGGACGCGCCCGCGCCTTCGCGCGCCGTAGCGGCCGCCCACGTGAAGGATTGCTCCACGGGTGAACCGTTCTGCGGGCGCAACTGGGCAATCACGCGGACTGGCTGGAAGTCGGGAGGAAGGAAGAGATCGCCTTCGATCTCCTGGAAATACTTGAACGAGTAGGCCATGCCGGGCGCATTGGGCTGTTGGCGCAGATCGGACCATGCCAGCCGCTGCAGTCGCCCGTCGCGCGTGCCTTCGACCGAAACGGTCAGCCGGCCGGCATTGACCGCGCCGCGATTGAGGTTCTGCGTCAGCGTGGCGGTGAAATGCCAGGCCTGATCGGTCTGCGCCTGCAGCTTCAGTTCGTGCACCGCCAGGCCACGCCGCTGCCCGGTCGCTCCGACGAAGCGCTCGTAGAAGGCGACATCGGCGCGCAGGCCGGCGATTTCCTCGTCGCGTTCGGCCAGCGTGGTCTGCAGGTCGCGATTGGCGTCGCGGGTGATCTGATCCGAGCGCGACAGCGTCGCCACCTGCTGTTCCAGTTCCTGCAGCCGGCGCACCTGCGCCTGCCATTGCGCGACATCGGGAACACTCCCGCCACTCGTGACCACGCGCCACACGCCCCATCCGCCGAAGCCGAGCAAGGCCACGGCAACGGCCAGCACGAGATAGAACCAGAGCCGACCGCCCGCGGGCGCCGGAGGCGGATGAAGTGTGAACTCGCTCATGAAGCGAGCATAGCGCGGCCTTCACGGGCCGGCGCCCGGCGGCGCGGCTTGCGCCTGAAAAGATTCAGCTTGCGGGCTGGGCCGACCCGTCGTCGGACGCGCCGAGCGCGGCGTGTATCAGGCGCCCGGTCAGCTGTGCACCCGCACTCATCTCGACGACCTGATAGTGGATGTTGCCCTGCACACGTGCCTTGGAGGCCAGTTCGACCCGTTCGTCCGCGAACACGTCGCCCACCATCTGGCCATTGAGCAGGACGACCGGCGCACGGACTTCGCCGTTGATGCTGCCCTGCTCGGACAGCGTGACGACGGCGCGCTCGCCTTCCACCGCGGTCACCTTGCCGTGGATGCGGCCTTCCACGTGCAAGCCGCCGCTGAAGACGATGTCGCCGTGGATGACGACCTGGGGGCCGATGAGGGTGTCGACCGGCTGGCCATCACGATGCGGTTTCTGCTTGAACACGATTCACTTTCCTCCTGCGGACGTCGCAAGTTTCCAATCCAGCGCCTGCTCCATCGAGGCTTCGCCACCCACCAGACGCACCCGCACGCGCTGCGGCGTGAAGTCGTCGGGCAGCATCACGTTGCCGTCGAGCTGCTGGAAATAGCGGAACGAATACGCCTGTCCCGCCATGCCCGGCCGCTGATGGAGATCTTCCCAACCGACCGTCGCCAGTTGGCCCTTGCGAACGCCTTCGACGGCAAAACGCATCTGTCCTTCACTGATCGCGCCGCGGTTGAGCGTTTGCGTCAGCATGATCTGGTAGTGCCAGGTGCCGCCCGTGCCGCGGGCGAACTCGGCCTCGTGCACGCTCAACCCCTTGCGCGGCGCGGTCTCTCCGACGAGGCGCTCGAAGAAGGCAACGTCCGCACGCAGTGAAGAGATTTCCTCATCACGCTGCGCAAGCGATTCTTGCAGCTCCTGGTTGGCGGTCCGGCTGATCCGATCGGAGACCCCGAGCGTGGTTTCCCGCTGCGTCAGCCTGCTCAGCCTGCTTTCCTGTTCGCGCAGTTGGTGGCGCGCCTGTTCCAGTTCGCTCTGGGTGGCGCCCAGGCGCGGTGCGGCGGTGCGGCTGGCCCACCAGCCTGTCGCCACCACCGTCATCGCCCAGGCGAGTGCAATCAGCACCCACCACAGTCCGCGCCGCGACGGGCGACGTTCGATGATTTCGTAGTGCGGGAAGCGGGACGAAGACATGCAGATGGGCGTTCGGCGGCGCTGAGGCAGCGGCCGGGCGGCGGGCCTATACTCGGGGACGGCAGGGTTCGCCGATTTTAATGGGTATTGCCGGGATGTCCGAGGCACATTTGTTCGTAATTGGGATCCTGTTGGCATGGATGGCCGGGATCCGCGTCTACCTGACGGTCTTCGGAGTCGGGCTGGCGGGCGCGCTCGGCTGGCTGGATCTGCCGCCCGCGCTGCAGGTGACCCAATCGTGGTGGGTGCTCGGCACCTCCGGCGCGCTGGCTGCGGCGGAATTCTTCGCCGACAAGATTCCCGGCGTGGATTCGGTCTGGGATCTCGTCCAGACCCTGGCGCGCGTGCCGGCGGGCGCGTTCCTGGCCGCTGCCACGCTGTCGCCGAACGGTGAACTCAGCGGTGGACTGCTCGCCGCCGGTGCCGGCGTGGCGCTGACCAGCCATGTACTGAAGAGCGGCTCGCGTGCCTTGATGAATACCTCGCCCGAGCCGGTGAGCAACATTGGCGCGTCGGTCACCGAGGACGCCCTGGTCGTCAGCGGTCTCGCCCTGGCCTTCGCACACCCGTGGATCGCGCTGGTGCTGGTGGTGGGTGTTTCGGTATTGCTGGCGCTGCTGGTGTGGTGGGTCTGGCGCCGGGTCATGCGTGGCCTGAAAAAACTGCTGAGTCCGTCTGATCCCCATGCACCGATTGCATAGGCGCCGTGGGGAGCGCTGCCGCAGGCTTGCTCCCGTACGTGAGATTCATCGCATAATTCAGGGCACGCTTGGGGAGCCTGATGTCTGCCATTGACGCCACATCCCGCCGGCAGGACGAGCCTTCGCGCTCCCGCCTCCGCGCTGAAACACCGCCACCGCACTACTGGCGGCGCTGGACGGCGGATGCGCCGCCTCCGACCGCGAACAACGGAGGGTCCATCGCGATGAACGCATCCGCTTCCACCGGCCCGGCGGACGCCGCGACCGGTACGACATCGGCTCATATGTCCGCCCCCGCTTCCGGACCGCAAACGCAGGAAGCACCGTATCGCGTCCTCGTTGTCGAGGATGACCGCGGCCAGGCCCTGTTCGCCCAGAGCGTGCTGCACGGCGCGGGCATGCAGGCCGAAGTGCAGATGCAGTCCGAAGGCGTGCTCGACGCCATCCGCAAGTTCCAGCCGGATCTGGTGCTGATGGATCTGCACATGCCGGGCAAGGACGGCATGAGCCTGACCATGCTGATTCGCCAGCAACCGGAATACCTGCACCTGCCGATCGTGTTCCTGACCGGCGATCCGGATCCGGAGCGTCAGTTCGAAGTGCTGGAAAGCGGCGCCGACGATTTCCTCAACAAACCCATCCGACCACGCCACCTGATCGCGGCGGTCTCCAACCGCATCCAGCGCGCGCGCCAGCGCAATCAGGCGCTGCAGGCCCCGCGTCCCTCGGTCAACAGCGACACCGGCCTGCCCACGCGCACCTTCGTGCTGCAGCATCTGGCCGACTCGCTGCAGCGGCAGTCGCGCGGCGGTCTGTTCTTCGTCGAGGTCAATAGCGCGCTGAGCCTGCGCGAGCGCTACGGCTACGCGGTGTTCGAACACCTGATGAACCAGGCGGGCCGCCAGCTGGCCGCCGCCGCGTCGCCGCACCCGGTGGCGCGCCTGAACGACAACAGCTTCCTGATGCTGGCCGACGGCGTGGACGAAAGCACGCTGCCGGCACTGGCCCAGCAGTTGCGCGACGGGCTGGGCAGCCATGATTTCCAGACCCGCGCCAACGAAGTGCTCAAGCTGCGCAGCTCGGTGGGCTATACCGCGCTGTCGCTGGGTTTCGCCGACGCCGGCAGTGCGCTGGAGGCAATCGAGCGTGCGGTGCTGCAGGCCCGGCTGAAGCCCGACAGCGTGGCCGAGTACGTCCCGGCCGAGATCGACGACGATGCCCCGCGCATCTCGCTGGAGGACGGGCAGTTCGAGCTGGCCTACCAGCCCATCGTGGCCGTCGCCGGCAGCGAGCAGGCGCAGTACCAGGTGCTGCTGCGCATGCGCCAGCCCGACGGCTCGCTGCTGCCCGCCTCGCAGGTGATTCCCGCCGCCGAACTGGCCGGTGGCATCGCCCAGATCGATCACTGGGTGCTGGAACACGCGCTGTTCGTGCTGGCCGAGCGGCAGGCCCAGGGCCCGTCGCTGCGCCTGTTCGTTTCGCAGTCGCCGCGCTCGCTGGCGCGCGAGTCGCATGCGCAGTGGCTGCTCGACGCCCTGCGCGCGCGCGGCATCGAGGGCACGTCGCTGGTCATCGACCTGCGCCTGGCCGATGCACTGATCCACACCGTCACCCTGCGCCAGTTCTGCCAGCAGCTGATGCCGGCGGGCGTGCAGTTCTGCCTCAGCCAGTTCGAGCCGGGCGCCGAAGCCGATGCGCTGCTCACGCAGTTGCCGCTGGGCTTCGTGCGCGTATCCAGCAAGTACGCCAGCGCCCACGCCGACATGCAGTTGCGCGACCAGCTGCGCGGGATCATCGACAACGCCCACCGCCAGGGCCTGCAGGTGATAGGCCAGCAGATCGAGGATCCGCAGGCCGCCGCGGCCATGTGGATGGGCGGCGTCGACTTCATCCAGGGCAACCTGGTGCAGGCGGTCGGCAGCGAACTCGGCTTCGACTTCCACAACGCGGTGCTGTAACGATGCCCGCCGCCGGACGGACGCCGGTGATGCCTTGGGTGACGGCCGCGTTCGCCGCGGCATCGCTCGCGTCGGTCGGGTTGCAGCAGGCCGGCATCGCGGGCCCTTGGCTGCCGGTCGCCCTGGGCAGCGGTGCCTGCGCCCTGGCGTCCGCCATCGCGACTGCGCTGCAGTCGCGTGCCCAGGCGCACCTCCAGGCCGGCATCCAGGCGCGGGCGGCGATGGCCGAATCCGAACGCGACGGTCTGCAGCGCGACCTGCAGCGCCACGACCGCCTGGAACAGGAGCTGCTGCGCGCCAAGCAGGCCGCCGAATCGGCCGCGATGGCGAAGGGCGAGTTCCTGGCCACGATGAGCCATGAGATCCGCACGCCGCTGAACGGCATCGTGCCGATGCTGGAGATGCTGTCGCGCGCGCCGCTGGCGCCGGACCAGCGCGAGATGCTGAGCACGGCGACCGCCTCCTCGCACCAGTTGCTGCGCATCGTCGACGACATCCTCGACTACTCCAAGCTGGAAGCGAACAAGCTGGACCTGGAGATCACCGGGTTCAACCTGCGCGAACTGCTCGACAGCGTGCTGCAGCTCATGTATCGGCCGGCCGAGAACAAGGGCCTGCGCCTGAGTCTGCAGCTGGATCCGGCCGTGCGCCTGCCGGTGCGTGGCGACCCGGTGCGCCTGCGCCAGGTGCTGACCAATCTGGTGGGCAACGCCATCAAGTTCACCGATCGCGGTTCGGTCACGCTGGTGGTGCGCCGGCTGGGGGAGACGGCGGCGCAGCACCTGCTCCGCTTCGAGGTGCGCGATACCGGCATCGGCATCGAGGAGGATGCCCGCCACCGCCTGTTCCATTCCTTCAGCCAGGCCGACGCCTCCACCACGCGCCTGTACGGCGGCACCGGGCTGGGCCTGGCGATCTGCCGGCGCATCGTCGACCTGATGGGCGGGCGCATCGACGTGGTGTCCGAGGTCGGTCGCGGCTCGACGTTCTGGTTCGAAGCGCCGCTGATGAAGGTCATCGGCGACCTGCGCCAGCGCGACAACGGCGCGCTGGACCACGGACGGGTGCTGATCGTGTCGCCCGATGCACGCCTGCGCCAGCGCCTGACCCTGCTGGCCACCAACTGGGGCATGCAGCCGGTGGCGGTGGAGACCACGCAGGAGGCCATGGACCGGCTGCGCCTGGTCGGCGAGCAGGGACAGCAGGACTACCTGGCCGTGCTCGCGGACATCGGCGGCATCCGCAGCACCGCCCTGGCACTGCACCGGGCGATCGCGCGACGGCCCTCGCCGGACGCGCTGCGGCTGGTGTGGCTGTACGGCGACGAGGCCGTGCCGACCGAACTGCAGCCGCGCAGCACGCAGCTGTCGCGGCAGTCGCCGGATGCGGACCTGCGCGCGGCCCTCACCGGTGCTGCGCCGGAGCAGGACGCGACTGACCTGCTGCCGACGATGGAGGAGATCTTCCCGGAACCTGTGCGCGAGCCGGCCCAGGCCGCACCCGTCATCGATGCTTCCGCATCACCGCAGCCCCCCGCTTCCGTGACCACGCCCGCCGTCGTCGAACCGGCTGCGGCGGCCCCGGAACCCGCCATCGTCAGCGCCATGCGCACCGAACCGCGCCTGCTGCTGGTGGAGGACAACCCGGTCAACCTGCTGGTGGCGCAGAAGCTGCTGGCCGCGCTGGGCTTCCACTGCGACACCGCCGCCAACGGCGACCTGGCCCTGAAGCGCATGCAGGCCGACGCGTTCGACCTGGTGCTGATGGACTGCCAGATGCCGGTGCTGGATGGCTACGCCGCGACGCGCCGCTGGCGCGAACTGGAAGCCGAGCGCGCCGACGGTACCCGCCTGCCCATCGTGGCGATGACCGCCAACGCGATGGCGGGCGACCGCCAGCGCTGCTTGGACGCGGGCATGGACGATTACCTGGCCAAGCCGGTCTCGCGCGAACAGCTGGAAGGGTGCCTGCATCGCTGGCTGCCGGACCGCATGAATTTCGTGCTGCGCAACGCAGCCCTGGTCCCGCCCGCCGAACCGGCCCCGCCGCCCCCCGCGGTCGCCACCGCGCGCGCGCCGGCGCCGAGCTTCCCGGTGCTGGACCAGACCATGCTGGAGGAACTGCGCGAGATCGCGGGCGACGAGACCACGCGCATCATCACCATCTTCCTGGAGGATGCGCCGCGCCTGATCGGCACGCTGGAGAAGGCCGCGGCGGTGCCGGACCTGGACGCCATGCGCGATGCCGCGCACACGCTGAAGTCGTCCAGCGCCAACGTTGGTGCGATGGCCCTGTCCGCCGCCGCCAAGCGGGTGGAACTGGGCGCGCGTGCACGCAAGCTGGAACGCCCGGCCGTCGCCGTGGCGCTGGTCATCGCCGAATACGCGCGCGCGCGCATGGCGCTGCAGGGCTATGCGGCGCAGCAGCTGGGCCGGCCGCTGCTGCCGGTGCCGCCGCAGGCGCGGCCGCCGTCACCGGCGCAGCCGGCGCCGGCACCGCCTCAGTCGTCGAGCTTGGTCAACAGGTAGTTCGGCTCGCCGATGCGGTCGATCACCGACAGCTGGGTTTCCAGCCAGTCGATGTGTTCCTCTTCCGAATCCAGGATGTCCACGAACAGCTGGCGGCTGACATAGTCGGCCACCGATTCGCAATAGGCGATCGCTTCGCGCAGCGGCGGCAGCGCTTCCTGTTCCAGCGCCAGGTCGCACTCGAGGATCTCGCGCGGCGTCTCGCCGATGCGCAGCTTGCCCAGCGCCTGGAAATTGGGCAGCCCATCGAGGAACAGGATGCGCTCCGACAGCTTGTCGGCGTGCTTCATCTCGTCAATGGATTCCTTGTACTCGTGCTCGGCCAGTTCCTTGAAGCCCCAGTTCTTCAGCATCTTGGCGTGCAGGAAGTACTGGTTGATCGCGGTCAGCTCGTTGTAGAGCGCCTTGTTGAGGTACTCGATGACCTTGGCGTCGCCTTTCATGGCCATGCTCCGTGGGCGGATGGACGGCACAGGTTAGCCCGCGCACGCCGCCGGTGCCGGAACGCGAATCGTGATCATCTTGGCGCGCGTTGACCCGCCGATGGCGGTGCGGCTGGCCGCGTCAGGCGGCGTTCGACAGGGTGAGGATCGGGAGCAGCGACTCGCGCGGGGCCGGTTGCGCCGCCTGCAGGATGTCCGCCGCCATCTCCAGGCAGCTGCCGCAGGTAGCGCCGGCGCCGGTCCGCATGGTGAGTTCGGCCACGGTGGCGCACCCGGCGGCGGCGGCTTCTCGGATCTGGCGGTCGGTCACGCCATTGCAGATGCAGACGTACACGGTGTCGGCGGCAGGACGGCGGGCACGGGATGGCCCGCGACCATTCCACCTTGAATGAGAATGATTGTCAATTCTTGGCGGGCTCGCCGGTCCCGCCCCGTTTACGTGCGGGCCGGTCGCGGCCACGACGGCGCGCCCCGTCCGGCACGCGGGGAGCGGCAGCGGGCAAGGCGGCAGGGATGGCCTGGGGGCCAGCCACGGAGCGGGCGAAGGTGGCCAGGTGGCCCAGGGCACGGGCATAGACGCGGCGCTTGAAGATCACCACGTGTTCCAGGGGGTACCAGAAGTCCACCCAGCGCCAGTGGTCGAACTCGGGGCTTTCGGTCAGGTCCAGCCGCAGGTGGGCTTCGTCGCCGACCAGGCGCAGCAGGAACCAGACCTGCTTCTGGCCGATGCAGACCTGGCGTTCGTTGCGGCGGATGGCGCGGGGCGGCAGGCGATAGCGCAGCCAGCCGGGCGTGACGCCCAGAACTTCCACATGTTCGGGCAACAGGCCGGTTTCTTCGCGCAACTCGCGGTACATGGCTTCGACCGGGGTCTCGTCCGTGTTCATGCCGCCCTGCGGAAACTGCCAGCCATCCCGGCGCACGCGCCGTGCCCAGAACACCCGGCCATCGGGCCGCATCAACACGATGCCGACATTGGGTCGGTAGCCGTCCGGATCGATCACGATGCGGACTCCTGAAATCTACTGTCCCCGACTCTGCCACGCCCCGCCGCAGGCGACAAGCGCGGCCGCCCGGCTTGACAGGCAGGGGGTCGAAATGAAGAATACGCGGTTCACGCGGCTATGTAGCTCAGCCGGTTAGAGCACAGCACTCATAATGCTGGGGTCGGTGGTTCGAGTCCACCCATAGCCACCAGATTCCCGAGCGGAATCAACGCGTTGAAGAAACCCGCCGAGAGGCGGGTTTTTTGTCAGGACGGGACCCGACGGTCAGGCGTGACCTTGACGCCCGGGTCATTCGTCGTGCCAGAGCTCATGGCTGTCCACGAGGACGCGAAGACGGGCTTCCTCGGCCGCAATACGCGCTTCAGTCTCGTTCAATGCAATCTGGCGCTGCATCCGCTCGGCCATCAACCAGTCCGACAGCGGGAGTTCGCCCAGCTGCCAACCGCGATGCACGCGCTGGCTGGCAGCTTGGCTGGCGCCCCATGCACGGCGCTGGGCCTGCCACTGCGCGTATCGGACGCGTACGGCTTCGACGCTTCGCTCCGCCTCGCGACGGATGTCGCGGTGCAGGGCGGCGGCGTCGC
>JAEZYE010000015.1 GCA_023419315.1 Pseudomonadota bacterium | reverse complement strand
CTTGAACAGCGTCTGCGAGATGACCGCCTGCAGCGTGTTGGCCAGCATCGACCGGATCTGGTTCTGCTCGTCGGCCGGGTACACGTCGATGATGCGCTCGATCGTCTGCGGGGCGTTCACCGTGTGCAGCGTCGAGAACACGAGGTGGCCCGTTTCCGCCGCCGTGATCGCGGCGCTGACCGTCTCGAGGTCGCGCATTTCGCCGACCAGGATCGTGTCCGGGTCCTGTCGGAGAACGTGCCGCAGGCCGCTGGCGAAGTCGGGCACGTCGCTCCCGACCTCCCGCTGCTCGATCGCGCACTTGTTCGACACGAACGTGTACTCGATCGGGTCCTCCATCGTGATGATGTGGCCCTGCTCGCGGCGGTTGATCGCGTCGATCATCGCCGCGAGCGTCGTCGACTTGCCCGAACCCGTCGGACCGGTCACCAGGATCAGGCCCTGCGGCTGCTGGATGAGTTCGCGGAACAGCGGCGGGCAGCCCAGGTCTTCCAGCGTCAGGACATCGGAGGGAATGGTGCGGAACACCGCGCCGGCGCCGCGGTTCTGGTTGAACGCATTGACGCGGAAGCGGGCCAGGCTGGGAATCTCGAACGAGAAGTCCACTTCCAGGAATTCTTCGTAATCGCGCCGCTGTTTGTCCGACATGATGTCGTACACCAGCGCGTGCACCTGCTTGTGATCCAGCGCCGGGATATTGATGCGGCGCACGTCGCCGTCCACGCGGATCATCGGCGGCAGGCCTGCCGACAGATGCAGGTCCGATGCTTTGTTCTTGACCGAAAACGCCAACAGCTCGGCGATATCCATACGCTTGCCTTCCCCCGAATTGTGCCGCGAACTGGAACGATACTGCCCCGAAAGGCAGTATAGCGATCCCGTTCCGCCTTCCAAGTTTCCCCGATGCCCCGCGCCGAACCGCTCCGCGAAACCCTGCAACGTATTGAAAACGCTGCGGGTGAGGCGAATCGGCCAGTGCCGCGCCTGCTGGCCGTGTCCAAGACCCGGCCCGCCGCGGCGGTGGCCGCGCTCGCTGCCGCGGGGCAGCGCGCGTTCGGCGAGAATTATGTGCAGGAAGCGGCCTCCAAGGTCCGTGAACTGGTCGCACTTTCGCTGGATTGGCACCTGATCGGCCACCTGCAGTCGAACAAGGCGGAGCTCGCCGCACAGGTGTTCGACTGGGTGGAAACGGTGGACCGGCTCAAGCTGGTGGAAGCGCTTGCGCGCCACCGCGGCGAAGATCGTCCACCGCTGAACGTGCTGGTGCAGGTGAACGTGGACGACGAGGCCAGCAAGCACGGCTGCCGGCCCGCCGACGTGGCGGAGCTGGCCCGGGCCATCGCCGCGCAGCCGCGCCTGCGCCTGCGCGGCCTGATGAGCATCCCGACGCCGCACGCCGATATCGCCTTGCGGCGGCCAGCGTTCCGGCGGATGAAGCAGTTGTTCGATGAACTGGCCGCGCACCATTCGTCGGTCGATACGCTGTCGATGGGAATGAGCGATGACTTCCCGCTGGCGATCGCCGAAGGCGCGACGCAGGTCCGCATCGGGACCGCGCTGTTTGGCGCGCGGCCGCCCAAGCCGTGAACGCGGACGCGGCGTATCCTGTGCCACGTCTTCTTCATTCCAGTCCGCCATGAGCCATAACCCGCCGCATTCCCACCCGGATCCCATCGCGTTCATCGGCGGCGGCAACATGGCGCGCAGCCTGATCGGCGGACTGGTCAAGCGCGGCGCCCATCCGGCGCGCATCCGCGTGGCCGAGCCCGTCGAAGCATTGCGCGCATCGCTGGCTGCCGATTTCGGCGTGCAGGTGTTCGCCGAAGCCGCCGAAGCCACGCACGGCGCGGGCCTGTGGGTGCTGGCGGTGAAGCCCCAGGTGATGCGCGAGGTCTGTACCTCGCTCGCGACGCGCGCACGTGAGCAATCCCCGATCGTCCTGTCGATTGCCGCCGGCATCACGGCCGATCAATTGCAGCGCTGGCTGGGTGGCGAAGCCGCGGTCGTGCGCAGCATGCCCAACACCCCCGCCCTGCTCGGCGCCGGTGTCACCGGGATGTTTGCGAACGCACGCGTGGACGAGGAAGGTCGCTCGCGCGCCGAGGCTCTGCTCGCCAGCGCGGGCAAGGTGGTGTGGATTGCCGAGGAAGCGCGCATGGATGCGGTCACCGCGGTGTCCGGCAGCGGGCCGGCCTACGTGTTCCTGCTGGCCGAGGCGATGGAAGCGGCCGCGCGCGAACAGGGCTTGTCGGCGGACGCCGCACGCACGCTGGTGCAGGAAACGCTGCTCGGCGCGTCACGCATGCTGATCGAATCCGGCGAAGCGCCGGAGGAATTGCGTCGCCGCGTCACGTCGCCCAATGGCACCACGCAGGCCGCCATCGAAACATTCCAGGCGGGCGGTTTCGAAGCGCTGGTCGCGCGCGCCGTCGCCGCCGCCACCGAACGCGGGCGCACGCTGTCCGCAGCGAACGATTGAGGACGCCGCATGCTTCGCTTCCGTTTCTGCCTGATCATCATCCTGGCCTCCGCGTTGATGGCCTGTTCGGGCAGCGATGCGCCGCGTCCCGCCGAGTTCGTCCCGCCGGTGCCCACGCAACAGGATTTCGGCAACCTGCGCGTGCGCTTCAACGCGCTGCCGACGATGTCGCTGAGTGACGCGGTCGCGCGTGAATACGGCGTCACCCGCGAGGCCGGCACCGCGCTGGTGGTCATCGCGCTGCGCGAAATGAAAGCCGGCGAGGAAGAAGTCGCCGATGGCTCAGTCACGGCGGTCGCGCGTGATCTGTCCGGCAAGCAGCAGGCGCTGGAATTCCGTGAAGCACGCACCGGCGACTACGTCGACCATATCGCCACGGTGAAGATCAGCGCGCACGACACCTACCGCTTCGATGTCACCGTGCAGGCCAACGACCAGACCGCTTCATTGCAGTTCGCACGCAATTTCTGAGCGCGGCCGCTGCAGGCTCCAAGCTTCTGCGCGCCGGACCATTGCCGTCGATCAGCCGCGACTCCAGGCCTGCACGATGCGCGCGATTTCCTGGACGCCATCGGTCAGCGCCGCGGGGCCGGGCTGCAGGATCAGCGGCGATTTGATCTCGTGGAGCTGTCCGGTGCGCACGGCCGGAATACGGTCCCAGCCGGGACGCGCCGCGACGCGTTCGGGGCGGAATTTCTTGCCGCACCATGAGCCGAGGATGATATCGGGCGCGCGCCGCACGACTTCATCGCCGTTGGCGAGGATCCGATGCTTCGCCAGCGGTTCGCGCGACAGTTCGGGAAATACATCCTGTCCGCCGGCGATGCCGATCAACTCGGCCACCCAGCGGATGCCGGTGATGATGGGCTCGTCCCATTCCTCGAAATAGACCTTCGGGCGCTGCCGCAGTTGCGAAGCCGCATCGGCGATCGCATCGAGACCGCGCTGCAATCCGTCGGCGTAGTCATTGGCCGCCTGCGCCACGCCCACCAGTGCGCCAAGGCGGCGGATGTAGTCGATGATGCCGTCGACGCTGCGGTGGTTGGAGATCCAGACTTCCACGCCGCGCTTGATCAGCTCGGCCGCGATCTCCGACTGGATGTCGGAAAAGCCGATCGCCAGATCCGGCTCCAGCTTCAGGATTTCATCGACCTTGGCGCTGGTGAACGCGCTGACCTTCGGCTTCTCCTTGCGCGCGCGCGCCGGCCGCACGGTGAAGCCGCTGATGCCGACGATGCGGTCCTGCTCGCCCAGCGCATACAGCGTTTCGGTCGGCTCTTCGGTCAGGCAGACGATGCGTCGCGGGCCCATGCTTCAGCGTCCCCGCACGCGCGGCTTCATGCGCGGCTCCGCGAACCGTGCGCGCGCGATCACGGGAACAGCATCCGCTTGCTCCATTGACCGTCGGTATCGCGCTCATAGCGCCAGCGTTCGTGCAGGCGGAACTTCGCGCCGTACCAGAACTCCAGCGCCTGCGGCGCGACGCGGAAACCGCCCCAGCCTTCCGGCCGCGGAACGTCGCGTCCCTGGAAGCGGGCTTCGGTATCGGCGATGCGCTGGTCGAACTCGGCCTGCGACGGCAGCGTATGCGACTGGTGCGAAGCCCATGCGCCGATCTGGCTCATGCGCGGGCGACTGGCGAAATAGGCGTCGGCCTCGGCGTCTTCCACTCTCGACACGCCGCCTTCGATGCGCACCTGGATGCCGGCTTCGCGCAGGCTGCGCCACAGGAACAACAGGGCCGCGCGCGGATTGACCTGCAGGTCGCGCCCCTTCGGGCTGTCGAAATGCGTGTAGAACACGAAGCCGCGCTCGTCGTACGACTTCAGCAGTACGGTGCGCGCAGCCGGTTCGCCATTCGCATTGGCGGTGGCGACCGTCATCGCGTTCGCTTCAGGTTCGTGGCCGGACGCCACGGCTTCCGCGTAGAGCGTGCCGAACGTGGACAGGGCTTCCGCATACAGATCGGTCATCGCTTCATTGTTCCCGGAGGGCCGCACAGGCGGCAGGCTGCGGTATTGTCGCGCGATGATCTCCTCCGCGCATCCTGCCCGCACCGATGGCTTCCCGGATGACGTGGTGCAAGCGGCCGTGCGGGCGCTGCGGGTACTGCCGACGCGCACGCCGATTTTCGGCGTGTCCGGCGTGCAGGGCAGCGGCAAGTCGACGCTGGCCGCCCAGATGGCTTCGGCGCTGCGAACGGACGGGCTTCGCGTCGCGGTGTTGTCGCTGGACGATCTGTATCTGCCCCGCGAAGGGCGCCGGCAACTGGGCGAACACGTGCATCCGCTGCTGGCCACGCGCGGGCCGCCGGGAACGCATGATGTCGCGCTCGGCTGCGCATTGCTCGACAGGCTGCGCGCCGGTGAGTCCGTCGCATTGCCGCGCTTCGACAAGCTTGCCGATGACCGCGCGCCGGCACGGGACTGGGAAACCGCGGGACCGCGCCTCGATGCCGTGATCATCGAGGGCTGGTGCCTGGGCGTTCCGGCCGAAGCCGACGCGGCGCTGGCCCACCCCATCAATGCGCTGGAGCGCGACGCCGATCGCGACGGCGCGTGGCGGCGTCATTGCAACGATGCGCTTCGCCGCGACTATCCCGCGCTGTGGTCACGACTCGATGCGCTGTGGTTCCTGCAACCGCCGGGTTTCGGGATCGTGGCGCAGTGGCGCTGGCAACAGGAACAGGCGCTGGCCCGTGCGCACGGGCGCAGTCCGTCAATGGATGAAGCCGGCGTGCTGCGTTTCGTGCAGTTTTTCGAGCGGGTCAGCCGACAGGCATTGCGCACCCTGCCCGCCATCGCGCACGCAACGCTGGAGCTGGATGCCCGACGCCGGGTGATCGAACTGCACGCCCGCGCCGGCGTTGCACGGAAACCCGGCCCGTTCGCGGACAACACCGGCGCCTGAAGCGGTTCGACACGCGGGCGCGGCGTCCCGGCGAGCTGCCTCTGCTAGCATCCGGGCCGATGAATCCCGCCCCCCATCTCGTCCTGGTCGGTCCCACCGGCGCTGGCAAGACCTCCATCGGCAAACGCGTGGCCGAACGCTTCGGCCTGCCATTCGTCGATGTCGATCACGCCATTGTCGCGCGCAGCGGCGCGAGCATACCGGCACTGTTCGAGCATCTTGGGGAAAGCGGATTCCGCGAACACGAATCGCAGACGCTGGCCGAGTTGCTTGCCGGCCCCAGCAGCCTGATTTCGACCGGCGGCGGGGCGGTGCTGGACGCCGGCAATCGTGCGCTGATGCGCGAGCGCGGTTTCGTTGTCCACCTGAGCGTGAGCGTCGCCGCGCAGATCCAGCGCCTGAGCCGCTGCAGCAATCGTCCGCTGCTGCAACGTCCGGACCGCGAACAGGTCCTGCAGGAAATGGCGCGCGTGCGCACGCCGCTGTATGCCGAAGTGGCCGACCTGACGCTCGATACCGACCACCTGACTCCCCCTGAAGCCACCGCGCGCCTGTGCCAGCAACTGGCCGCACGCTGGCAGCGGCAAGAGATGACTGCATGACTGCCATCCTGCGTACCGTCGAGGTCGGCGGCGCCGATCCGTACACCATCACGATCGGCCCGCACCTGCTTGGCGACGGCGCGGCGCTGGCACGCCGTGTGCGCGGCCGGCATGCATTGATCGTCAGCGACTCCAATGTCGCGCCACGCTACGCCGCTTCGGTGCGGGAAGCGCTGCATGCCGCGCGCCCCGAACTGGGCATCGGCACGTTCGTACTGCCGGCCGGCGAAGCCTCCAAAACCCTGGAACATTTCGGCCATGCGATCGAAGCGCTGGCCACGCTCGGCGCGACCCGCGATGCCTGTGTGTTCGCGCTCGGCGGCGGCGTTGTCGGCGATCTCGCCGGGTTTGCCGCCGCGTGCTGGATGCGCGGCGTCGATTGCGTGCAACTGCCTACCACGCTTCTGTCGATGGTGGATTCCTCCGTCGGCGGCAAGACCGCGGTGGACATCCCGCAGGGCAAGAACCTGGTGGGTGCATTCCATCCACCGCGCGCGGTGTTCGCCGACACGGGCGCACTGCGCACGCTGCCGCCGCGCGAACTGCGCGCGGGCCTGGCCGAAGTGATCAAGTACGGCGCGATCCGCGACCCGCTGTTCTTCCAGTGGCTGGAGGCCGAGCGCGAGGCGTTGCTCGCGGGCGATGCGGAGACGCTGGCGCAGGCGATCGCGCGCAGTTGCGAACACAAGGCGGACATCGTCGAACGGGATCCGCTGGAGCGCGGCGAACGCGCGCTGCTCAATCTTGGCCACACCTTCGGGCACGCCATCGAGACCGAGCAGGGCTACGGCAGTCCGGAGAACGACAACCTCAACCACGGCGAGGCCGTCGCGGTGGGCATGGTGCTGGCGGCGAAGCTGTCCGCACGGCTCGGCCTGTCGCGCGAGGAAGACACGGCGCGCCTGCGCGATCTGCTGCAGGCGTACGGCTTGCCGGTGGAGGTGCCGGATGGACTGCCGCCGGACGCGCTGCTCGCCCGCATGCGACTGGACAAGAAGAACCAGGCCGGCCGGCTGCGGCTGATCCTCTGGCGCGGCATCGGACAGGCGGAAATCCTGCCCGATGTCGATGAATCCCACGTGCTGGGGATTCTCGCCGGCGAATGACGCACGAACGAGCGGATTCGCACCCTGCGGCGAACCCCGCCCGTCAGCGGCTGATCACCGGGACGCGTCGCGCGCGCGCAGGTTCGACTGGGGCACGTTGTCCACCGGCAATGCCGCCTGCGCGTCCAGCGCGGCCATCCATTGCGCCGTGGATGCAACCGCCGCGAAATTGCTGTGGAAGACGACGCTGAGGACGCGATGGATCTCCTCGGCGGTCGCCCGGCCCGCCGCGTTTTCGTAGGGCAGCGAACCCGTGGCATCGTGCAGGAATTCCATGCGCAGGCCGCGGTGCGCCCCTTCGTAAATCGTCGCGGCGTCGCAGTTGTGGGTCATGTAGCCGACGACGGTGAGTGTGTCGATCCCGCGTCCGGCCAGCCAGTCGGCCAGATCGGTGTCGGTGAACACGCTGGCGAACGACTTCCGGATGAAATGATCACGCGGACGACGCGCAACCTCCGGATGCAGTTCCCAGCCGTCCGACCCCGGCGCGAAGACCGGAGCGCCGGCCGGCGCTTCGTGCTGCACGACGATGATCGGGATGCCGTGCGCATGCGCGGCGTCCATCGCCTGCAACAGGCGCGGCAATGATTCGGACACGGGTGGATGTTCGATGGGCAGCTGCCCGGTGAAGTATTCGTTCTGTACGTCGATGACGACGAGGGCGCGGCGCGGCGATGTCATGGGGGAACTCCGGTGGAAAGAAGCGGGACGACGTCATTCTGGGCAGCGCGCCGTCCGCCCACGAGTGGCCCGAAACCTCTCTTTCGATAGAATCGGGCCATGTCCCTGCATCGCATCGCCGTCATCGCCTTCGACGGCATCAGCCCGTTCCACCTGTCGTGCCGTGCCTCGTGTTCGAGCCCCGCGCCGGGTCCTCCGGCCTGCCCGATTTCGATCTGCGGGTGTGCGCGACCGACCCCGGCCCGCTGCGGACCGACGCCGGCTTCACGCTGCAACCGGCGCACGGGCTGGAAGGCCTGAAAGGCGCGGATACGGTGATCGTTCCGTCCTGGCGTGACCCGGCCGAACCGCCGCCCGACGATCTCTGCCGCGCGCTGCGGGACGCCCATGCCGGCGGCGCCCGTCTGGTCGGCCTGTGCCTCGGCACTTTCGTGCTGGCGGAAGCGGGGCTGCTCGATGGACGCCCGGCCACCACCCATTGGGCGGCGATGGACGCGTTCGCCCGGCGCTACCCGCGCGTGCAGCTCACCCGGGACGTGCTCTACGTTGACGGCGACGATGTGCTGACCTCGGCCGGCACCGCTGCCGGCATCGACTGCTGCCTGCATCTGGTGCGCCGCCACCACGGCGCCGACGTGGCCAACCAGATCGCGCGTCGCCTGGTGGTGGCGCCGCATCGCCAGGGCGGGCAGGCGCAATACATCGAACAGCCCTTGCCGGCCGATCCGGGCGACGAACGCCTGCGCGCCGTACTGGACTGGGCGCTGTCGCGACTGGACCAGCGGCTGGGCGTGGATGAACTGGCCGAACGCGCGCGAATGAGCCGGCGCACCTTCACCCGCCGCTTCCGCCGGGCGACCGGTGCGAGCGTCGGCGACTGGCTGGCCCACCAACGCCTGGCGCGGGCGCAACGGCTGCTGGAAACCACCGACCGATCACTGGAGCACATCGCGGTGGAATCCGGCTTCGGCTCGGCGGTCTCGCTGCGGCAACGGTTCGCGGCCGTGCTCGGCACCTCGCCCTCCGCCTACCGCCGCAGTTTCCGCGGCTGAACCGGGGCTCCGCTACAATTCGCGCCATGCGCGTCTTCCTTCAGCAGCGCCCGGATGCGGGCGAAGCGCCCCGCTACGTCCAACTGACCCTGCAGCCGGATCTGTTCGGCGGCTGGGAACTCCTGCGGGAGTCCGGCGTGGTCGGCGGGCGCGCCACGCTCAAGCGCGAACAGTACCTGCTGCAGGCCGAAGCCGACGCCGCATTCGAAAAAGCCCGCGACACCCATATCAAGCGCGGCTACCAGATCATGTTCGCGCGTGGCGCGGACGCCCCCCGATAAACCACTCTCCGGAAGTCTTGATGACCGCTTTGAAGAACGATCGCCTGTTGCGTGCGCTGAAGCGCGAACCCGTGGATTGCACGCCGGTCTGGCTGATGCGCCAGGCGGGCCGCTATCTGCCGGAATACCGTGCCACGCGCGCCAGCGCGGGCAGCTTCCTCGGCATGGCCAAGCATCCGGACATCGCCTGCGAAGTGACCCTGCAACCGCTGCGCCGCTTCGATCTGGACGCCGCGATCCTCTTCTCCGACATCCTCACCGTGCCCGACGCGATGGGCCTGGGCCTGTATTTCGCCGACGGCGAAGGCCCGAAGTTCGAACGCACCGTGCGCACTGCGGCGGACGTGGATCGCCTCGGCGTGCCGGACATGGAAACCGAACTGCGCTACGTGATGGATGCAGTTCGCCTGATTCGCCGCGAACTCGACGGCAAGGTGCCGCTGATCGGTTTCTCCGGCAGCCCATGGACGCTGGCGTGCTACATGGTCGAAGGCGGCGGCAGCAAGGACTATGCGCGCATCAAGGCGATGGCGCTCAATGACCCGCAGACGCTGCATCGGCTGCTGACCGTCATCACCGACTCGGTCATCGCCTACCTGACCGCACAACGCGCCGCCGGTGCGCAGGCGCTGCAGGTGTTCGATACCTGGGGCGGCGTACTGTCGCCGGCGATGTACCGCGAGTTCTCGCTGCCGTACCTCACCCGCATCGCACGCGAGCTGGAGCGCGGCGAAGGCGCCGACCGCACGCCTCTGATCCTGTTCGGCAAGGGCAACGCCGTGCATCTGGAAGCACTGGCCGACAGCGGCGCCGAAGCCGTCGGCGTGGACTGGCTGATCGAACTGGCCGATGCGCGCCGTCGCACCGCCGGCCGCGTCGCCCTGCAGGGCAATCTGGACCCGGCCGTGCTGTACGGTTCGCCGGAAGCCATCCGCACGCAGGTGCGCGCCACCCTCGACAGCTACGCGGCGGGCGCCGACGGCGATCGCAATGGACACGTGTTCAACCTCGGCCACGGCATGTCGCCGGACATGAATCCCGAACACGTGGCCGTGCTGGTCGACGCCGTGCACGAATTCAGCGCGCGCTGACGTCGCCGGAGCCGTCATGCCATTCCTGCGCAACGCCACCCTCGCCGCAGTCTTCTGCAGCCTGCCGTGCGTGGCGTTCGCGCAGGAAGTACCGCCGCCCGGTTTCGACGTGCGCGGCGGCGACTTTCCGGTGCTGGTGAGTGACACCGGCCTTCCGCCTGCGCTGGATGAGGCCGGTGAAGCGGAGCCGCCGGGGTGCGAAGCCGTGCGCGCGCGCCGCGTGGATGAATTGCCCTGGCCGTGGCGCGATGCGGTGGATCGCATCCACCTCGATTGCCAATCCATGCCCGCGCCGGGTGCGGATACCGAACTGCTCGCCATCGTCAGCACGGCGTTCCTGAAACCGGATCGCGCGCGCCTGGCCGGGCATCCGATTGCCGAAGTACGCCTCATGGATTCGGAATTGTGGGGCGACCATCAGTACGTGATCGCAGCGGCCTACCCTGAAGCCGCGCGCGATTTGCGCACGCTGGTGGAAACCGATTGCCTGCAGCGCCATCTCCGCGAAGAACATGCCGGTGCGCCCGCATGCAGCATGCAGGCGCAGGGCGACGGACTTTATCTGCAGATTGATGAGGTCAGTGGCGTCTGGATCCATGCCGATCCGGATGACAGCCAACGCACCATCTACGCCGAAGCCTGGGCGGACTGAACAACCTCCCTCTCCAATGTGAGATGGATGCACGACATTTCGCCAGTACACTGCGCGCTCCCTTGCTTCGTTGGTTGCCGCATGCCCTCACGTCGCAACACGCTTCTGCCGCTTCAATTGGCTTCGACCGGCACCTCCGTCATCCTGCCCGCGCGCCGTTCCGGCATCCCGCTGGAACTGTCGCGGTTCTCGGCACCGAGCGGCTGGCCGTTCCCGGATCTGCTGCAGGCCGTCGATGTCGCCATCGACAATCCGTTGCTGGCGTACGCCAATCCCTGCGGACCCATGACGTTGCCGGTGCAGCATGTGCGCATCGAGAACGACACGTGGCGCGTGCGCTCGCCGGATGAAATGCACGCGCCCTGGGTCCACGTGATCGAAGCGGTGACCGTCCTGCCCGAAGACACCGTGCCCGGCCTTGAAGCCGATGGCGACGCGATGATCCGCCTGCAGATCAGGCTGCATCCGCTCGCAGCGACGCTGGCCGGCGTGCCGGTGCACACGCTGATGCTGTTCCGCAGCGACTGGAGCGAGGATCGCCAGTACGTGCTGGACTGGCCGTATCCGCAGGTACGCGACGCATTGCTGCCCTTGATCGAACGCCGCCTGCGGGATGGCGAAAAGATCGAGGAAGACGGTGCGGGCGGGCATGGCGGACTGTTCGTCGAAAACGAACAGGGCGGGCTCTGGCTGCATCCGGATCCGGAACAGCCCGCGCGCACGTTGCTGACCATCGCGCGCGCGGACTGAATCCGTTTCAGCCGCGTCCGCTTCGACGCTGCCGTATCGGCGGCGTCGTGCCATCGCTTCCGTCGCGCGGCGGCGGATATTCGAAGCGCAGTTCACGCATGCCCTTGGGAACCTGCGGCGCCAGTTCTTCCGGCGGATAGCAGCCAAAGGGCCAGCGCCCGGTGAGATTGCTGGCGACGCGTTGCAGGACCCGCGATCCCGCGTCCTTTTCCGAGAGCGCCTCGACGCGGTCCGCATAGGCGATCGCGACGACGCGTCCGTCCACCTCGCTCTTCGCCACCACGCCGGTCGCCTTCGGATCAAGGCGTTCACGCGCGACGATCGGCATCGGGTTCCAGCAACCGCCGGTGCTGTAGAACGCGCTTGCACGCACCAGCCCCGCCGTCTGACGCTCCAGCAGCGTGCGGACGCCGTCGGCGTCCATTTCGTCCTCGGGCATGCTCAGCCGTGTCTTGACGTAGTACAGGTCGCGCACCAGCAGGACCATCGCGGAGCTGTACCGCTTGCCGTGCTTCTCGAACGAGATGCTGGTCGAAAACGCCTTGAGCGCGCGCTTCGATTCTCCTTCCCCGATATCGAACACGAATTCGTGCACCGGCTGGATGTCGACGCGGTCGTAGCCGTTCGCGGTCCGCGTCATGCCGGCGATTTCCTCCAGCGTCTGCTCGGCCAGCCGTTTGACGCCCTCGTCCAGCACCGGGCCAGCGGGATAGAAGTACACCGTCATCCAGCGTTGCTCGTGCGCGGCGTCGGAAAACGCGACCGACGCACCCAGCTCGGCCAACTCGTAGCGATGTTCCTCGCCGGCCGACCAGCCATCGACCTCCAGCGGATACACGATGCTCGACTCGGTGATGTAGTGGCCGAGCATCGGCTTGGCCGCCACGTCCTTGTCGGTGGCGCGCGCACCCGCTGCGACCGCGCACAGCATTCCCAGAAACCAGATGGACCAGCGCATCATTGCCGGGCTCCCCTTCCCGTCGAGTTCATTGCGGTACGTTCCCCTCGCCGGCGCGTGGCCGACGTGCGCGCGCGATGGCGTCCGCCAGCAGTTCGCCCGTGATCGGCTTGCGCAGGAAACCGTCGAATCCCGCCTCGCGCGCCTGCGCCTCCGCCTCCGCATCGGCGCGCGCGGTGATCGCCAGCAGCGGCGCCCGGAAACCGCCAATGCGCAACTGCCGCGCCAGCGCGAGGCCATCCAGTCCGGGCAGATCCAGATCCAGCAGTGCGATGTCGAACGACTGCGCCGCGATTTCGCCCAGCGCCGCAAGCCCATGCATGGCATGCGTGACGCGATGCCCGCGCGCGCGCAACAGCGAGGCGAGCACTTCTGCCACGGTCGCGTCATCCTCGACCAGCAGGATCGACAGATCACCTGCCGCCCGCACCAGCACCGGCGCTTCGGCGGGCATGGCGGGCGGATCCGCCGCCGGCAGCGGCAATTCGACGATGAAACGCGTGCCCATGCCGGGCTTGCTCTCCAGCGTGATCCTGCCGCCCATTGCCACGCTCAACTCCTGGCAGATCGCCAGGCCCAGGCCGGTGCCTCCGTAGCGCGCCGCCGTGCGTGCACCGTCGGCCTGCTCGAAACGCTGGAACAGGCGGGCTTGCTGATCCGTGTTGATGCCCGGCCCGGTGTCCACGATTTCCCAGCGCACGCCGAAGGGTACGCGCGGGAGGATGCGCAGCGTGACGCTGCCGCGTTCGGTGAACTTGATCGCGTTGCCGAGCAGGTTCAGCAGGATCTGCCTCAGGCGCACCGGATCGGCCATCACGTAACGCGGCGCATCCCGAGGCTGATCGCGGATGAAGGCCAGGCCGCGCTGCTCGGCCATCGGCGCGATCATCGCGACGATTTCATCGGTCAGGCCATTCAGATCAACGGCCTGTATGTCGAGATCGAGACGTCCCGATTCGATACGCGCCAGATCCAGCGCGTCGTTGACCAGCCGCAGCAGGTGCGCGCCCGCGCGCTGGATGGATTGCGTGTAATTGCGCTGTGCGTCGTTGAGCGGCGTGTCCATCAACAGTTCGCTCATGCCCAGCACGCCCGTCATCGGCGTGCGCACTTCATGGCCCAATGTGGCGAGGAAACGCGTCTTCGCCAGCGATGCCTGTTCGGCGATCTCGCGCTTGTGTTCGGCCAGCTGCAGCGCCGTGCGCCGGCGCAGGCGACGGCGATAGCCGTCCGCCAGGGCCACCAGCAACAGAATCGCGATGCCGGCCAGCAGGCTCATGCCCCAGGTGCTGCGGTACCACGGCGGCCGCATCTCGAAATTCACCGCCAGTTCCTGCGAGGGGTTGCCCGCCGCATCGATCCCTTGCAGGCGCAGCGTGTAATGGCCGGGACGCAAGGTGGAGAACACGCGCTCGCCCGCCGAGCCCTGGTCGACCCAGCCGGTGTCGAAGCCTTCCAGCCAGGAGCGATATCGATGCGCCAGCGGGTCCTCGAAACTCAGCAGGCGCAGTACGACCTGCATTTCGTGATCGTCCGGCTGCAACTCGAACCCGCCCTTCGCCGGCAGTGGAATGGTGGCGTCGCCGCGCACGATGCTCAGCTGATCGATCACCAGGTTCGGGGTATGCGGCGTGGGATCCGGCGCCTGTGTGTCCAGCAGCACCACCGAGCCGTCCGCGGTGCTGCCCGCCAGTTGGCCATCCCGTGCGATCAGCAGGCCGCGATCATTGAATTCCTGGCTGCGCATGCCGGCGCGCACGCCGAAGTTGCGCACGCGCGCGGCGCGCCCATCGGCGGGCACGTCGATGCGGAACACGCCGCGCCGCGTGGATATCCAGACGCGATGCTGGGGATCGATCACCATGCCGGTGGATTCGAGCGCAGGCAGCCCTTCCCGATGCGTGATCTGGCGCACCTGCGTCCACACGCCCTGTTGCAGGCTCCAGCGTTCCAGGCCGGACAACCGGTGCACCCACATCACCTCGGGTCCATCGAAGGCGAACGAGAGAATGCGTTCGACGCTCGGCTCGATGGCGGTGACGAAACCGGCGCTGGCCGCGTCCCAGCGCTTGAGCCCCAGCATGCCGGCGACCCATGGCTGGCCATCCGGGCCGATCTGCAGGCTTTCGATTTCCTCCGGCGTCGCCCCTTGGCTGTCATCGGGAAGGAAGTCCGCCAACACTTTTCCGCTGCCCGGATCGCGCTGCTGCAACGCCCCCATCTGCGTGCCCAGCCAGATCGTTCCGTCGATGGCCTGCACGATCCAGTCAATCGTGGAACTGTCGGGCGGCGGTGCGTCGCTGCCGAGCTCCCATCGATCCAGCGCGCCGCTGTGCACATCCAGCCGCAGCAAAGCACCGCGCGCGCCCAGCCACAGGCGATGATCGCGATCTTCCATCACTGCATTGAAGCGATAACGCTTCAGTGTGTCCGCATGCAGGCCCAGCGACTGGATTTCACCGGTATCCAGATCCAGCCGTTCGACCGAACCCAGTGAATTGCCCAACCACAGACTGTCGCCGTCGCCACGGCCCAACCCGCGATACAAGCCCCCGCTCAGGCCCTCGCCCGGCGTGAACGACGCGATGCGTCGCCAGTCCGAACGCAGGTAGGCGATGCCGCGCGTCGGCACGGGCACCCACAGTCCGCCGTCTTCCTGCACCAGCAAGGCCTGCAGGACGCGCCCCACGCCAATGCCCTGCGTGTCCTGCGAAACGGGCGACGGCGCGCCCTCGCCTTCGGTGTGCCAGAGACCGCTCTGGCTGGCCAGCCAGTATTCGCCGTGGCCGTCACCGGCCAGGGCGAGCACCGCATTGGGTCGCTCGAACATCCGCGACCACGCCGGCGTGGTCCAGCCGATGCGCGGACGCCAGCGGAATACGCCCGCCGAAGTGCCGGCCCAGATGCCGTCGCCGTCCGCAGTCACCGAATAGATGATGTGGGCTTCCGGCGCCGGCAATGTCTCGCGATGCATGCGCTTGCCGTCGTAGCGCACCAGTCCGGCCATCGTGCCGATCCACAACTGTCCGTCGCGACTGAACGCCAGCGACAGCACGTTCTCCGAAGGCAGCGCCTGCGGATCGCCATCCATCGCGGCGAAGCGCTCGATGCGTCCCTTGCCGTCGATGCGATGCAGGCCGCCACCAAACGTCCCGAACCAGACATCGGCGCCACGACTGGTGATGGCGAACACTTCGTCGCTGCCCATCGCCGGATGTTCGCGCTTGCGGTAATGGCGGAAGCCGCGGCGGTCCGGTCCCATCACGCTCAGACCGCCATTCTCGGTCGCGACCCAGATGCGATCCTGCGCATCCACGTGCAGCGCCTGCACGACATTGCCGGGCAGCGAAGTCGGCACGTCGGGTTCATGGCGCCAGACGCGGAAGCTGACACCGTCGTAGCGCGCCACGCCATCCCACGTCGCCAGCCACAGGAAGCCCTGGCGATCGCGTGCCAACGCGGGGATGGTGGTGGAAGGCAGCCCATCGGCCACGGTGATCAACCGGAAGCGCGGCAACTCCGGAACTCCGGCCCTCGCCGTGGCGATCGCCAGGACGCACGCCATCACCCATATCCAACCGCTACGCCATCCCATGCCTGTCGTATTCCTGTACTGCCAGGGCAGGAATCCTCGCAACGGACCGTTGCAGGTGCAAGCGGAGTATCGTTCCGGCTTGCTCCTAGAATGCCCAGCCATGACGAGACCACGCCCCTCCGTGATGCCCGGCCGCCGCCTGTTCACCGGCGTCGCGCTGCTCGTTGCAGCGTGCATCGCCGTGGCGAAGGAGCCGGTGAGCTACCAACTGGATCCGGTCCACACGCGCGTGATGTTCGCGGTCGAACATGCCGGTTTCTCGAAGGCCATCGGCACCGTTTCGGGAAGCACCGGCACCCTTGTCTTCAATCCGGAAGACTGGAGCCAAGCACGGGTCGAAGTCGAGGTGCCACTGTCCCGCATCGATCTCGGCGATGAGAAATGGAATCGCGCCGCGATGGCCGGCAACCTGCTCGATGTGGCCGATCATCCGCAGGCGCATTTCGTGTCCACGCGCGTCGAGCCGCAATCCCCGGATCGCGCCTTCGTGCATGGCGATCTCACCCTCAACGGCATCACGCGACCGGTCCGGCTCGATGTCCACTTCAACGCATTGAAGCGGCACCCGCTGCCGCCTTTCCGGCGTACGGCGGGCTTTTCGGCGACGACCGAACTGCGCCGTTCCGATTTCGGCATCACCGCGTGGAAATCGGTGATCGGCGATCTCGTCGAATTGCGAATCGAAGCCGAAGCCACGCGCAGCGGCAAGGCGGATGCAGACGATGCGTCGTCCGAAGCCGCTGAAAACGCCGTATCCGAAGACGCGTCGGCCGACGAC
Source organism: Pseudomonadota bacterium (assembly GCA_023419315.1). Taxonomy (GTDB): domain Bacteria; phylum Pseudomonadota; class Gammaproteobacteria; order Xanthomonadales; family Xanthomonadaceae; genus Pseudoxanthomonas_A. Next base: position 81,795 of record JAEZYE010000015.1, on the reverse strand, counting down.
GCTCAAGCACGTCCCGATCCTGAAACGGAGCCCACGCCATGACCTTGAAGAACACCGCCGATCGATGGGGCCCCGTCAGCCAATCGCTGCACTGGCTGATCGTGATCCTGTTGCTCGTCATCGCCTACATCGGCCTGACGATGGGCGACCTGCCGAACGGCCCGCGCAAGATCAACCTCTATGCGCTGCACAAGTCGATCGGCTTGACGATCCTGGCGCTGGTGTTCGTCCGCCTGGCGTGGCGCCTGTATGCAGGTGCGCCGACCGCAGTGGCCGGAACGCCGCGCTGGCAGCACCGGCTGGCCGCACTCACGCACCTGGCGATCTATGCGCTGATGTTCGCGATTCCGATCTCGGGCTGGGTGCTCAACTCCTCCGCCGGTTATCCGTTGCAGTGGTTCAAGCTGATCAACCTGCCGGCCATCGCGGGCAAGAACGAAAGCCTGCATCACCTCGCCGAGGATCTGCACGAAACCTTCTTCTGGATCCTGGTCGTGCTGGTGGTCCTGCACGCCGCGGCCGCCTTCTACCACCACCTGTTCCAGAACGACGACACGCTGCGCCGCATGCTGCCCGCACGCCGGCGCGCCGCCCCGCTTCCCGCCTCCCCCTCCGAGGACTCCGCCCCATGATCCGCCCTGCTTTGTTCCGCACCGCCGCATTCGCCCTGCTCGCCGCCACCGGACCGGTGCTGGCCGCCGACTATGTCCAGGCGCCGGGTTCGACGCTCATCTTCGCCAGCAACTACCAAGGCGAAACGTTTACCGGGAAGTTCGGCGGCTTCAACACGCAGGTGAGCTTCGACCCCGCGCAGCTTGCGAACGCCAAGATCGACGTGACCATCCAGCTTGCCGGCACCCACACCGGCAACGATGACCGCGACAGCACGCTGCAGGACGGCGACTTCTTCAACGTCGCCAAGTTCGCGCAGGCCCGCTACACCGCCACCAAATTCCGCGCGCTGGGCAACAACCAGTACGCGGCCGATGGAACGCTGAACCTGCGCGGCGTCAGCAAGCCGGTGACCCTGACCTTCACCTGGACGCCGGGCGCGCAGCCTGTGCTGGCCGGCAAGGCCACGGTGAAACGACTGGATTTCGGTGTCGGCGGCGGCGATTGGGCCGACACGGCCACCATCCCGAATGAAGTCGCGATCAGCACGAAGGTCGTGCTGAAGCCGGCGAAGTAATCGCTCGACAGGCCGCCTGCGCTCGCGGGCGGCCGACGGCATCGGTTGCGTCAGTCGCGCAGGAACGCCCCAAGCGTTTCCACATCGAACGGCCAGTCCAGTTCCGCGCCGTCGTCTTCACGCCGCAGGACCGGCACGCGGATGCCGTAATCCGCTTCCAGGCGGTCATCTCCGTCGATGAATACGCTGTCGAACTCGGGAACGCGGGCGCTGGCAAGCACATCGAGCGCCAAGTCGCAGAGATGGCAGTCATCACGCTGGAACAGGGTCAGTCGCACATCGGCCTCGTGGAATCTGCTGCGTCGCGGGAAAGGCCCGCACGCGCGGCCGGATAGAATAGCGCCCATGGCTGTCAGCACCTTCGACCTTTTCAAGATCGGCATCGGGCCGAGTTCCTCGCACACCGTGGGCCCCATGCGGGCCGCGGCGCGTTTCGTCGCGCGCTGGCTGGAAGAACCCGCCCGGCTGCAGGACGTCGCCCGCGTTCGTGCCGAAGTGTTCGGCTCGCTCGCCTTGACCGGACGAGGGCACGGCACCGACAAGGCCGTGCTGATGGGGCTGGAAGGCCACTATCCGAACGAGATCGATCCCGACATCATTCCGCCGGCGCTCGAACGCATCCGCAAGGACAAGCGCATCCTGCTCGGCGGTGCGCATGCGGTCGCATTCGACGAAAAGCGCGACCTGCTGATGAACAAGCGGCAGAAGCTGCCGTACCACACCAACGGCATGCGCTTCACCGCCTACGACGCGAACGACGAAGTGATCGCCACGCGCGACTATTACTCCGTCGGCGGAGGCTTCGTCGTCAACCAGGATGACGCGGCCGTGGATCGCATCGTCGCCGATGAAACGCCGCTGCCGTATCCGTTCAAAAGCGGTGATGAACTGCTTGCGCAATGCCAGCGCAGCGGCCTGAGCATCGCGCAGATGATGTTCGAGAACGAAAAATGCTGGCGCGGCGAAGATGAAATCCGCGAAGGACTGCGCGCCATCTGGAATGCGATGCAGGCGTGCGTGACGCGCGGCATCCGCGAAGAAGGCACGTTGCCCGGTGGACTGCACGTGTCGCGCCGAGCGCCGGCCCTGCAGCGCGAACTGTCCTCGCGTCCGGAAGCCGCGATGCGCGATCCGCTCACCGTGCTCGACTGGGTCAACCTGTACGCGCTTGCGGTCAACGAGGAAAACGCCGCCGGTGGACGCGTGGTGACCGCGCCGACCAACGGTGCGGCCGGCATCATCCCCGCGGTGATGCATTACTTCGATCGATTCTGCCCGGGCAGCAGCGAGCAGCGCATTTTCGATTTCCTGCTCACGGCTGCGGCCATCGGCATCCTCTACAAGGAAAACGCCAGCATTTCCGGCGCTGAAGTCGGCTGCCAGGGCGAAGTCGGCGTGGCCTGTTCGATGGCCGCCGGCGGGCTGGTCGCCGCATTGGGCGGTACACCGAGCCAGATCGAGAACGCCGCGGAAATCGGCATGGAGCACAACCTGGGGCTGACCTGCGATCCGATTGGCGGGCTGGTGCAGATTCCGTGCATCGAGCGCAATGCGATGGGCGCGGTGAAGGCGATCAACGCGAGCCGAATGGCGATGCGCGGCGACGGCAAGCACAAGGTGTCACTCGACAAGGTCATCAAGACCATGCGCGACACCGGCCGCGACATGCAGGACAAGTACAAGGAAACCAGCCGCGGCGGTCTGGCGGTCAACGTCATCGAATGCTGATTCGCAATGCAGCCACGGCGCTTCGCACCGGCGCTGCGTAACATCGCGTTGCATTCACCGGGTTTACGATGACGTCCCCCCTGTTGCGTGGACATCCGATGCCCTTCTCCCGCCTGTTGCCTGCATGGCTCTTGCTGTCCACGGCCCCGTTCGCCCATGCGCAGGAAGCGCGGTACGGTGCCGAACTCGAAGGTTTCGACTATCCCCATCCCGTGAAGCGCTTCACCCTGCAGTCACAGGGGCAAGCACTGTCGATGGCGTACATGGACGTTCCTTCGGACACACCGAACGGACGCACCGTGGTGCTGCTGCACGGCAAGAATTTCTGCGGCGCCACCTGGCAACAGACGATCGACGCATTGACGCACGCCGGTTACCGCGTCGTTGCGCCCGATCAGATCGGCTTCTGCAAATCCAGCAAGCCGGCCGCCTATCAGTATTCGTTCGGCCAGCTCGCACAGAACACGCAGGCGCTGCTCGCTTCACTCGGCATCGAACGTGCCGCCGTCGTCGGACACTCGATGGGCGGCATGCTGGCGACGCGATTTGCGCTGCAGTATCCGCAGTTCACGACACAATTGATGCTGGTCAACCCGATCGGGCTGGAGGACTGGAAGGCGGAAGGCGTGCCGTGGCGCAGCGTCGACGCTTGGAACGCACGCGAACTGAAGACCGGCTTCGACAGCATCCGCGCGTATCAGCGCGATGTTTATTACAGCGGCCAGTGGAAACCCGAATACGAGCGCTGGGTGCAGATGCTGGGCGGTATGTATGCCGGTCGAGGCAAACAGGCCGTCGCGTGGAGCCAGGCGTTGACCTCCGACATGGTGTTCAACCAGCCAGTCGTCCACGAGTTCCCTGCGATTCGCGTGCCCACGACCCTCTTCATCGGGCAGAAGGATCGCACCGCCATCGGCAAGGATCTGGCGCCGCCGGAATTGGCGAAGCGGCTGGGTAACTATCCCGCGCTGGGGCGACGCGCCGCCGATGCAATCCCGGGCGCAACGCTGGTCGAGTTCGACGACCTCGGACATTCGCCGCAAGTGGAAGCGCCGGAACGCTTCCATGCGGCATTGCTGGAAGCGCTCAACGCGAAGCGGTAATCGCCAGCACGTCGTCCAGCAATGCGGCGGCGGTCACTTCCGCGCCCGCGCCGGGGCCCTGCACCACCAGCGGCTGATCCGCGTAGCGATCACTGAAGATGGCGACGCGGTTGTCGGTTCCCGCACCGCCACAGAGCGGATGGTTGACGTCCAGCGTTTGCAGCCCGACCTGCGCGCCTGTTTCGTCGAAGCGACCGAGAAAGCGCAGTTGCCTGCCTTGCCGGTACGCTTCGCGGAAACGCGCCGCCATCGGTGCGTCCAGCTCCGGCAATGCGGCGTCAAGACGATCCAGCGGAAGCGTGGTGAGCCCGGCCGGCACCAGTGACTCGACCTGGATATCTTCGGACTGCAGGTCGCGTCCAGCGGCGCGCGCGAGGATCAGCAGCTTGCGGCGCACGTCCTCGCCGGACAGATCGAGGCGGGGATCAGGTTCCGTATAGCCGGCTTCGCGCGCCTGCCGTACGAAGCCGGAGAATGGGCGCATGCCGTCGTACTGGTTGAAGAGCCACGCCAGCGATCCGGAAAGCACGCCTTCAACGCGATGGATGCGATCGCCACCGGCGACCAGCGCACGCAGGCTGCGCAGCAGCGGCAGCCCGGCGCCCACGGTCGCGCTGTCGCCGTAATGCGACTGACCGTTGCGGCGCGCGCGCTCGATGGAGTGTGCGCGCAGCAATGCGCTGCCCTTGCCCAGCTTGTTGGCGGTCACCACATGGATGCCGCGCGCCAGCCATTCGGCGTGCCAGTCGGCGACGGTTTCACTGGCCGTCGCGTCGACGAGGATGTCGCCGTCGCGCAGCGATTCCGCCTCCGCCCATGGCGGCAACTCCTCATTGCGAATCGGCGCTGTCCGCGCCTGCTCCAGCGCGGTAGCCGGCGCATCGCCGCAGGTTTGCAGCTGGCGGGAGTTGGCGAGCCAGGTGAATTCGGGAAGACGATCGACGTTCGCACGCAGGCGTTCGTATCGCGCGACGAACGCACTGCCGACGACACCTGTTCCCAGCAGGGCCAGTTGCGGACGCGCACGCTGGCGCGCCGGAGCCAGTTGGACGACCTTGCTCATGCGTCTGCCAGTTTCCGGTCGTGTTCGTGCGCAGCACGCTCGGCGCGCGCGAGCGCGTCGCCCAGGTCCGCCAGCAGATCCTCGCTGGCTTCGATACCGATGGACAGTCGCAGGAGACCATCGCTGATGCCGGCCTTGGCACGCGCCTCGGCCGTCATCGCCGCATGCGTCATCGTGGCCGGATGGGCAATCAGGCTCTCCACGCCGCCGAGCGATTCGGCCAGCGTGAAATAGCGCAGGCCATCGATGAACGCACGCACCGCCGCTTCGCCGCCATGCAGTTCGACGCTCAACATCGCGCCGAAGCCCTTTTGCTGGCGTGCCGCCAGCGCGTGTCCCGGATGGCTGGCCAGGCCGGGAAAATAGACCGCCGAAACCGCCGGATGCGCGACCAGCAGATCAGCGATCGCGTTCGCGTTTTCCTGATGCACGCGCAGTCGTGCGTCCAGCGTGCGCAGGCCGCGCAGCGTGAGGAAGCTGTCGAACGGCGAGCCGGTGAGACCCAGTGCATTCGCCCACCACACCAGTTGCTGGTGCGCCTCCGCATCGCGCGACACCACCGCGCCGCCGACGACATCGCTGTGGCCGTTGATGTACTTGGTGGTGGAATGAATGACGAAATCGGCGCCGAATTCAATCGGCCGCTGCAGCGCCGGTGACAGGAACGTGTTGTCCACCACGGCGAGCGCGCCGGCCTTGTGCGCGGCGTCGATGACGAAGCGCAGATCGGTGATGCGCAACAACGGGTTGGACGGTGTTTCGATCAACACCAGGCGCGGCGATTGAGCGAGCGCATCGGCGAGCGAGCGCGGATCGGTGAGGTCGGCGGTGATCAGTTCGAAGTGCCCCTTCTTCGCCAGGGCATTGAACAGGCGCCAGCTGCCGCCGTAGGCGTCATGCGGCACGACCAGCCGGTCGCCCGGCTCCAGCAGTGCGTTGAGCACAAGGTTGATGGCGGCCATGCCGGTGGACGTGATGACCGCACCCGCGCCGCCTTCCAGTTCGGCCAGCGCTTCACCGAGCAGATCGCGGGTCGGGTTGCCGCTGCGGGTGTAGTCGTACGTGCGCTTGTTGCCGAAGCCGTCGAAGCTGAAGTTCGAGGACAGCACGATCGGCGGTGTCACCGCGCCGTAGGCGGTATCGCGATCAATGCCGGCGCGCACGGCGGAAGTGGAAGCGCGACAGTCTGCATCGCGGGCGGCGTCATGGCTCATGGGGTTTCTCCGTTGCCGCGCAGGGCAGAGTTGAGGATCGCGTCGATGCGATCGGTTTCTTTCAGGAAAGCGTCGTGGCCGTAAGGCGAACGCAGGACGCGCAACGTGCCCAGCGTGCCGAGCCCTTCGACCAGCGTGACCGAATCCGACAGCGGGACGATGCGATCACCTTCGACCGCCACGACGGTGGTCGGCACCTGGATGGCGCTGGCATCGACGCGATGCAGATCGATCGATTCGGAAAGCCGCAGGTACGCGGTAACCGGCGTACGCGCCACGTATTGCGCGCCCGCGGCATCCAGATAGTCCTCCGCGGCGCAGCGTACGCGGCCATGCACGATTTCCGGCGCGGCGTCGAAACGTTCCTCGAATTCTTCCGGCGTGCGATAGCTGAGCATCGCGAACTGGCGCGCCAGGGACAGGCCCTGCGCATCGGCGCACTGCAGCTGGCCCAGGCTCACCGCGCGGCGTTGCAGGGCCCGCCATGCCGCCGCATAGGGATGCGCGCGATGCGCACCGCTCACCGCAACCAGCTTCTCCACGCGCGACGGATGCCGCACGCCGAGTTGCAGGCCGACGAGCGCACCGTAGGAATAGCCTACAAACGCGCGCAGGCGCGGGATATCGAGCGCATCGAGCAGGCGCACGATGGCGTCGGCCTGATCGGCGGTATCGATGGGCGCATCGAGCTTGCCGTCGGCGCCGATGAAATCGATCGCCAGCAGCCGGCGGTTTGCGGGATCCAGCGTGCGTCCGGCGCCCACCAGCTCGTTCAGCCAGCCTTTCTCGGCATACGTATCGCTGGCGCACAGATGGCGATGCGCAGAGATGCCGCCCGCCACGAACACCACCGGTGCATCGGCCGGCCCCTGGATTTCATAGCGCAGGCGCACCAGGCGCGGACCGGCGTGGCGCATGTCCAGCTCGAGCGCGAGTTCGCCGCGACGGGCCGTGTTCGCGCGCAGCAGATCGGAAGCGTCGGTATCAACGAGGGATGCATCCGCGACGACATGCGCGGAGGACAATGCGGTGCGGGTGGCGTTCGCGAAGCTCATGGCGGTGTTCCGTAGGGAGACGGGACTTTCAGCCATCGAGCCTTCGCGGAGCTCGCGTTCGCCGTGCAACGGCACGGTACGAACCATCTTTCGGGCAGACGCAAGGTCCCCGCAGGATTTGGCACCGACCACGACGCTTTCGCATCGCTGGTTGCCCCGGCTTCTTCGGGCCTGTCCCTCTGCCGGTCTCGATGGTGCGGTCACTCTGCCAGTGCAATTCCGGACTGTCAATCGCTTTATTCGGATAGAGCGATGGATCCGGTTCCCGCCTCTGTGACCAATCCCCCATAATGCGAACAATGATGAGTAAGCTGACTTTCGCCGCCAGCGTGGCGCTGCTGCTGAGCGCATGCGCCACGCCCCCCGTCCACCATTCCCGACCTCCCGCCCCCGCGCCGACCACGGCCACGGACGCGACCGTACGCGAAGCCTGGATATCCGATCCGGTCGCAGGCGATGAACTGGATTCCGTCGCCGCATGGCCGACCGAAGACGGCCAGTTGTGGCTGATCGCGACCGCCAAATCGAGCCATCGCCTTGCCGTCTACGACGGTGACACCGGCCAGCGCCTGCGCACGGTCGGGGGTCCGGGCAGCCAGCCCGGCCAGTTCAATCGCCCGAACGGAATCGCGGTGTTCGGTGACGTGGTGTTCGTGGCCGAACGCGACAACCACCGCGTGCAGGCATTGCGCCTGCCGGATTTCCAGCCCCTGGCCATCATCGGAGCGGACGCGCTTGAAGTGCCTTACGGGCTGTGGGTGGAGGAGGTGAGCCCGGGCGAACTGGACCTGTTCGTCACCGACAGCTTCATGGCCGATTTCAAGACCGGTCTGCTCCCGCCCATGAGCAGCCTGAACCAGCGCATCAAGCGTTTCCGGGTTCGACTGGAAGGCGATCGCGTGGAATCCGAACTGGCTTCCACGTTCGGCGCCACCGACGAAGCCGGCGCGTTGCGCATGGTCGAGTCGATTGCGGGCGATCCGGCGTTCGACCGGCTGCTGATCGCCGATGAGGACCGCCGCGTCGGTTCGACATTGCGCGACTATTCGCGCTCCGGCCAGTACCGGGAGTTCAGCCTGCCCGCCTTCGATGCCGACGCCGAGGGCGTCGCGTTGTGGGCGTGCACGGCCGACCGCGGTTACTGGATCGCCGTGGATCAGCTTTCGCCCACGCTGTTCCGCGTGTTCGATCGCGCCACGCTCGCGCCGCGCGGCATCTTCCGCGGTGAAGAGGTCGCCAACACGGACGGTGAGACCATCCATGCCACGCCCAGCCGGCGCTTCCCGGCAGGTGCCCTGTTCGCCCTCCACAACGATCAGTCGCTGGCTGCATTCGATCTGCGCGATGTCGCCAGCGCACTCCACCTCGGAAACGATTGCGTGCAGTGAACATCCGCGTGCGTGCCGCCGTCATTTCGCTCATCGCCACGTTGCTGCTTGCCGGCGCCGTGCCGGGCGAAGCCGCGCGGCTGTACCGCTGGAAGGACAAGCAGGGCTACACGCAATACGGCGACCAGCCGCCGCCGGCCGATGCGCTGGTGGATACCAGCGTCGATGTACGGCGATTCCGGGGCGCGCCCTCCGCCTTCGTGCGCTTGCGCCTCGAACGCAGCGGCCTGCGCTATCAGGCCTGGGCGGACAACCTGTTGCACGGTCCGGTCGAAGTGCAGCTGGGCTTCAAGCACCAGCGCAATGTCAGCGCCCGCCCCGCCCTTCCGGCCACCGCGGTGGTGCCGGCGCGCAGCAGCGTGCTGGTGGCCGATATCCAGATGAACGATCCGATCAAGGGCGGCGATTTCGAACTGACGCTCGACAGCCTGCCGGGTGATTCGGCGGCGGAGCCGCAGGATTACGAATACCGCCTGCCGTTCGATTACGGCCGCGTGCGCGTGGATCAAGGCCCCGGCGGCAGCTTCAGCCACAACGACGCGCAGAACCGCCATGCGGTGGATTTTGCGGTTCCGGAAGGCACCCCCATCGTGGCTGCGCGCGAGGGCCTGGTGATGCAGGTGGAATCGGACTTCGACAAGGCCGGACTGAACCGCGAGAAGTTCGGCGGTCGGGCCAACTTCATCCGCATCGTGCACGGCGACGGCACGATGGCGCTGTACGCGCACCTGCAACCGGAAGGCGTGCAGGTCCGCGAAGGCCAGTACGTGCGCAAGGGGCAGCGGATCGGCCTGTCGGGCAACACCGGCCTGAGCACCGCCCCGCACCTGCACTTCGTGGTCCAGATCAACCGCGGCATGGCGCTGGAATCGGTGCCGTTCCGCATGTTCGGCGCGTTGGGCCAGCTCCAGTTCCCCGAGCCGCACTGAGGCGGCCTGCGCGTCGGCCGCTTCCCTGCCGCTATAATCCGCGCCTTCCCCTCGTTTCCAGCGCCCGCGCGGGCGCCGTCGCCATGCCCGAAGTCGCCAACGAAGCCGCGCGCCGCCGCACCTTCGCCATCATCTCCCACCCGGACGCCGGCAAGACCACGCTGACCGAAAAGCTGCTGCTGTTCGGCGGCGCGATCCAGATGGCCGGATCGGTCAAGGGCCGCAAGGCCGCGCGCCACGCGACATCCGACTGGATGGCGCTGGAAAAGGAACGCGGCATCTCGGTGACTTCCTCGGTCATGCAGTTCCCGTACGAGGGAAAGATCATCAACCTGCTCGATACACCTGGCCACGCCGACTTCGGTGAAGACACCTATCGCGTGCTTACCGCGGTGGACTCCGCGCTGATGGTCATCGACGTCGCCAAGGGCGTCGAAGAGCGCACGATCAAGCTGATGGAAGTCTGCCGGCTGCGCGACACGCCGATCATGACCTTCATCAACAAGCTCGACCGCGAAGGCAAGGATCCGATCGAACTGCTGGACGAAGTGGAGCGCGTGCTCGGCATCCAGTGCGCGCCGGTCACCTGGCCCATCGGCATGGGCCAGCGGCTGAAGGGCGTTGTCCACCTGCTTACCGGCGAAGTGCACCTGTACGAACCGGGCCGCAATTTCACCCGGCAGGATTCGACCATCTTCGCCTCGCTGGACGATCCGCAACTGGAGGCGCGCATCGGCGGCGACATGCTGTCCGCGCTGCGCGACGAACTGGAACTGGTGCAGGGCGCCAGCCATCCGTTCGACAAGCAGGCCTACCTGGACGGCAAGCAGACGCCGGTGTTCTTCGGCTCGGGCGTCAACAATTTCGGCGTGCAGCCGCTGCTGGACTTCTTCGTCGAACATGCGCCGTCGCCGCAGGTGCGCCAGACCACCGGCCGCAACGTGCAGCCGGACGAAGGCAAGCTGACCGGCTTCGTGTTCAAGATCCAGGCGAACATGGATCCGCAGCATCGCGATCGCGTGGCGTTCATGCGCGTCTGCTCGGGCCGTTTCGAAGCGGGCATGAAGGCGTTCCATGTGCGCAGCGGCAAGGAAGTGAAGCTCGCCAACGCACTGACCTTCATGGCCAGCGATCGTGAAATTGCCGCCGAAGCCTGGCCGGGCGACGTCATCGGCATTCACAACCACGGCACGATTTCCATCGGCGACACCTTCACCGAAGGCGAATCGCTGAGCTTCACCGGCATCCCGAACTTCGCGCCCGAACTGTTCCGCCGCGCCCGCCTGCGCGACCCGCTCAAGCTCAAGCAGTTGCAGAAGGGCCTGGCGCAGCTTTCGGAAGAAGGGGCCACCCAGTTCTTCCGCCCGCTCATGAGCAACGATCTCATCCTCGGCGCGGTTGGCGTGCTGCAGTTCGACGTCGTCGCCTATCGCCTGAAGGACGAGTACGGCGTGGACGCCAGCTTCGAGAACGTCGCCGTCGCCACCGCGCGCTGGATCCGCTGCGACGATGCGAAAAAGCTGGAGGAGTTCCGCGACAAGAACGCGATGAACCTCGCGCTGGATGCGGCCGGTCAGCTGGTCTATCTGGCGCCGACGCGGGTAAACCTGCAACTGGCGCAGGAACGCGCGCCCGCGGTGCAGTTCCTGGCGACCCGCGAACACGCGTACAGCGTCGCGCAGGACTGATTCGCAGCCGTGCGGCAGGGTGGCCGCAAGCGCCCCCTGCCGCCCCGAATCACGTCGCCACGATCTCCCGCCGCGGCGAGGGCCATGGCGGGGGATTCGCATGCTCCATGCTGGCGCCCTCGTCGCGCTTACCGGCGCGCTCTGGCTGATGGTCGAAGCGTTCCGGAACGACGGCGTGGTGGCCGGCTACCCGAATCCATCTTCGCCCTGCACCGTAGCGGCCTGGAAGCACTTCGCGGGCGCTGAAACGCAACGGCCGATTTCATCGGTGCATCCGGCCAGCAATATTTTTCCAGCCCATGAAACCCGTGCACTTCATGCAAGCCGTGTTGCGTTGCGGTAACGTTGCGCCATGAGCGATCCCACCTCCTTCCGCCATCTGCGGGCGCGCAAGCGTGCCGACCACTTGATCGACCTGCGTGACGAAATCGCCAGCGCATTGACCCATGGCCTCGGTGCAGTCGCTGCGCTGGCCGGCGGCGCCGTCCTCATTACGCTGGCCGCAATCTACGGCGACGCATGGCAGCTCGGCGCCTCCATCGTCTTCGGCGTGACCTTGCTGCTGCTGTACACAGCTTCCACGCTCTACCACGCGATCCAGCACCCGGTCGCCAAGGGCCGGCTCAAGATTTTCGACCACTGCGCCATCTACCTGCTGATCGCCGGCACCTACACGCCATTCACCCTCATCGGCCTGCGCGGTCCCTGGGGCTGGGGATTGTTCACCGCCATCTGGACGCTGGCGGTGGCCGGCGTCGTCTTCAAGCTGTTCTACACCGGCCGCTTCAAACTGCTCTCGACGATCATCTACATCGCGATGGGCTGGCTGGTCGTGGTCGCCATCAAGCCAATGCTGACCTCGCTCGACGTGTGGTCGCTGTCCTGGCTGCTTGCCGGTGGGCTGTTCTACACGCTTGGCACTTACTTCTACCATCGCGAATCGATCCGCTATTCGCATGCCATCTGGCACCTGTTCGTCATTGCCGGCAGCGTGTGCCACTACATCGCGGTCACCGAACAGGTGCTGCGTCCGCGCCTGGCCAATATTTGACCGTTGGCTGAATCCGGCGGCATCGGCCCTGCCGAGGTCGTCTTCGCTTTCGCATCACGTGTACACGGGCGCTGGCTACAGTGCCTGCATGAACAGCGTCCCCACGCGCAAGGCGCGCTTCAACTGGCGTCCACACTGGCGGCGTCCGTCCCGTCGCACGAGCATCATCCTCGGCGTACTGATTGCCGCCGTGGTCGTGTTCCTGATCCTGTTCGACTGGAACTGGCTCAAGGGCCCACTGGAACGGCAGGTCAGCGCACGCACGGGGCGGGAATTCCGCATCCATGGCGATCTGGACGTCGACCTGGGCCGGGTGACGATCATCCGCGCCGATGCCCTGCAGTTCGGCAATGCGTCGTGGGCGAAAGACCCGACGATGGCGGCGGCGCAGCGCGCCGAAATGGGCATCGAAGTCTGGCCACTGATCTTCAAGCGCGAAGTGCGTATCCCCGAAATCCGGCTGGTGAAAGCCAACCTGCTTCTGGAGACCGGTCCACAGGGCAAGGGCAACTGGGACTTCCTCAAGGGCGACGGTGAAACCGATATCGCGTTCCGCCGGCTCTGGATCGAGGACGGCCGCCTGCAGTTCTTCAATGCGGCTGAAAAAACCGACATCGATATCCGGCTCAACAGTGTGAAGCCGGGCAAGGACGATACTGCGCCGCCGGTCGATATCCGCGGCAAGGGCCACTGGACGGGGGCGCCATTCTCGCTGGAAGGCCGCGCCGAATCGCCGCTCGCGCTGCGCGACACCGAGCAGCCCTATCGCATCGATCTGAAAGCGCAGGCCGGCCGCACCCACGCGCGTGCGCGCGGCACCTTGCTTGATCCGCTGCGCCTGCGCGACTTCGACCTGCAGCTGATGCTGTCCGGCCAGGACATGGAGGATCTCTATCCACTGCTCGGCATCGCGATTCCGCCGACGCCGCCGTACAAGCTCGACGGGCGCTTCACCCGCGATGGCAACACCTGGCATTACGACCGTTTCAGCGGCGTCGTCGGTGACAGTGACCTCGGCGGCTCGGCCGCCGTCACGGTGGGGCGCGTGCGTCCGTTGCTGGAAGCGAATCTGGTTTCCAGGCGACTGGATTTCGATGACCTGGCCGGCTTCGTCGGCGCACCGCCGCAGACGGGCGGCAAGGAGAGCGCGAATGCCGAGCAGGAGGCCGAGGCCGCACAGGCCCGCGCCGATGGGCGCGTGCTGCCCGACACACCGTACAACCTGACCAAGTTGCGGGCGATGGACGCCAACGTGCGCTGGAAAGCGCAACGCATCAACGCGCCCAGCCTTCCCATCGACGACATGGATGCACACCTGATTCTGGATGCCGGCCTGTTGCGACTGGAGCCGTTGAACTTCGGCGTGGCCGATGGCGACATCCGGTCCACCATCCGCATGGACGCGCGCGAAAACATCATTCGCACCCGTGCGAATATCGCGGTGCGGAAACTCAACCTCGGCAAACTGTTTCCGAACGTCGAGCTCACCAAGGACGCCATCGGGCGCATCGGGGGCGATATCGCCATCACCGGCACGGGCAATTCGATTGCGCAAATCCTCGGCAGCTCCGACGGCGACATCGCCCTCGGCATGGGCCAGGGCCGCATCAGCAATCTGTTGATGGAACTGGCCGGGCTGGATATCGCCGAAGCACTCAAATTCCTGGTGACCAAGGACAAGACGATTCCGATCCGCTGCGCATTCGGCGACTTCGCAGTCAAGGACGGCGTGATGCAGACTCGCACGCTGGCATTCGATTCCACCGACACGCTCGTGGTCGGCAAGGGCAGCATCAGCCTCAAGGAAGAAACACTGGATCTGGAACTGCGACCGCGTCCGAAGGATCGCAGCATCCTGGCGCTGCGCTCTCCGCTGGTCGTGGGCGGCACCTTCAGCGATCCCTCCTTCCGACCGGACTTCAAACGCCTGGGCCTGCGCGGTGCGACGGCGCTTGTGCTCGGCAGCATCACGCCGCCGGCGGCCCTGCTGGCCACGCTCGAACTCGGTCCCGGCGAGGACGCGAGCTGCGGCGGCCAATACGCGCGCTGATCAGCTGGCGATGTAGCGCTGCAGTTGATCCAGTTCGAGTTGTTGATCCTCGATCACCGCCTTGACGAGATCACCGATCGAGATGACGCCGATGACGCGCTCGTCCTCCACGACCGGCAAGTGGCGAATGCGATGCTCGGTGACGATCTGCATGCAGCGATCGACCGAATCATCCAGCCGCACCGTGACGACCTTCGACGTCATGATGTCGCGCACCGGCGTGTTGGATGAGGAACGTCCCTGCAGGACGACCTTGCGCGCGTAGTCGCGCTCGGAAACGATGCCGGCGAGCCGCGCGCCGTGCATGGCCAGGACTGCGCCGACACTTTTCTGCGCCATCAGCTTGATGGCGTCGAGGACCGAATCATCGGGCGATACCGCGAAGACCTCAGGGTTCTTCGCGCCAAGCAACTGACGAACCGTGCGCATGACTGCCTCCTTCCGGAACAGCGGGCCGATCGGGTTCGGGCAAGGATACTCCTGCCGCCGCCTCCTGCCACACGTCGACCAGATAAAGCGGTCTCTGCTTGGATTCCTCGTAAAGCCTGCCCAGGTACTCGCCGATCAGCCCCAGCGCCACCAGCTGCACGCCGCCCAGGAACAGGATGACCGCCATCATCGTCGGCCACCCGGCGACCGGGTCGCCCCACAGCATCGCCTTGATGACCACCCAGGCCGCAAATGCAAACGCGAGCAGCGCGGTCATGACGCCCAGATAGGTCGCCACGCGCAGCGGCGCGGTGGAAAAACTGGTGATGCCTTCGAGCGCGAAGTTCCACAGCTTCCAGAAGCCGAAGTTGCTCTGCCCGGCCAGCCGCGGCGCGCGATGGTATTCGATGGCGATCTGGCGGTAGCCGACCCAGCCGAACAGCCCCTTCATGAAGCGGTGGCGCTCGCGCAACTGGCGCAACGCGGCAAGCGCGCGTGGCGACAGCAGGCGGAAGTCGCCTGTATCGGCGGGAATCGGCGTTTTCGACAGTCGGCCGATGACGCGGTAGAACGCATGCGCGGTCGTGCGCTTCAACCAACTGTCGCCATCACGCTCGCTGCGGCGACCGTGGACGTTGTCATAGCCTTGGCGCCAGCGTTCGACGAACTGGGGAATCATCTCCGGCGGATCCTGTCCATCCGCGTCCAGCAGCAACACCGCGCCTTGCTCGATGCGATCCAGTCCCGCGGTCAGCGCGGCTTCCTTCCCGAAGTTCCTCGACAGCCGCAACAGCGAGACGCGCGGATCCTGCACCGCGATCGCTTCCATGACACCCCAGGTCGCGTCGTCGCTGCCGTCGTCCACGTACAGCACGCGCGTCTGCACGTCGGTCATGCGGTCGAGCACGTTGGCCAGCCGCGGATGCAGCATCGGCAGGCTGCGTTCTTCGTTGCGCGCCGCGATGACGACGGTCAGCAGATCCCGGCTCATCGCGTCACTCCAGCGAAGCCAGGTATGCGGTGCCGCCAATCTGGCGCACCTGGCGCTGGATCCAGTTGGCGCGGCGCTGCACATAGGGGCCGGGATTGCGTGCGTTGTAGCGGCGCGGCGCCGGCAGCACGGCCGCCAGTCGCGCACTTTCGGCCGGCGACAGCCTGGCCGCGTCCTTGCCCCAGAAGCGGCGCGCCGCCGCCTGCGCGCCGTAAACGCCGTCGCCGAACTCGGCCACGTTCACGTGCATCTCCAGGATGCGCTGCTTCGACCAGAGCGTTTCGATCAGCAGCGTGTACCAGACCTCCAGCCCCTTGCGCGTCCATCGGGACAGGCGGCTCTGGCCCTGCCACAGGAACAGGTTCTTGGCGACCTGCTGGCTGATCGTGCTGGCGCCGCGCAGACGGCGCCCCTTGGCATTGCTGGCCCGTGCCTTTTCGATCGCCTTGAAGTCGAATCCGGAATGGTGCGCGAAGTTCTGATCCTCGGCCGCAACCACCGACACCGGCAGGCTCACGGCGATGCGATCGAGGTCGCGCCAGTCATAGGCCACGCGCATCTTCCAGTCGCCCTCGCCCCACGCCTCGAACTGGCGCGCCACCATGAAAGCCGAAAAAGGCGGGTCCACGAAGCGAAGCACCAGCACCTGCAAGGCACTGCCCGCCGCGAACAGGAACGGCAAGGCCAGCAGCCATCGCAGCCAGCGGCGACGCTTCCCTTGCGGTCCCGCCGTCTTGTGGAAGGCTGCGTTCGCCCCCATCGTTGCTTCATCCATTTTCTTCATCGCAGGGGCCGCATTATGCCGATGCCGCCGCATCCCCTGCACATTCGATCCGGAGTTGCCGTGCACCCCAATCAGGACCATGACCTGCAAACCCGCTTCCTGCTGCCCGGAGCGGGCGTGCGGGGCGTTCTCGTGCATATCGATGCCAGCTGGCGGGAGCTGCTCGCGCATCAGGCCTATCCTCCCGCGGCCACCGAACTGCTGGGCCAGGCGTGCGCCGCGGCCGTGCTCTTCACCGGACACACCAAGGTCGACGGCCGCCTTTCCGTGCAGCTGCGCAGCAAGGGTCCGCTGCGGACACTGTTCGCCGAATGCACGGCAGCAGGCACGCTGCGCGGAATCGCACAGCTGGAAGACGGGAAGGACGCCCCGCGTGATCTGTCGATGCTGGGCGACGACGCGCTGCTGGCCATCACGATCGAGAATCCCGGACTGGATCCGCGTGAGCCGCAGCGATACCAGAGCCTGGTGAACCTGCAGTCGGCGACGCTGGCCGAGGTGTTCGAGGACTATTTCCGTCAGTCCGAACAGTTGCCGACCCGCCTGCTCCTGGCCAGCGACGGGGAACGCGCCGCCGGACTGATGCTGCAGAAGCTGCCGGGCGACGAGGGCGACGCCGACGGCTGGAACCGCGCCGGCGCCCTGTTCGAGACCGTGGGCGAAGAAGAACTGCTGGCTACCGCACCGGGCGCATTGATGCACCGCCTCTTCCATGAGGAAGTTCCGGAACTGATGGCAGCGCGGGAGCTGCGTTTCGCCTGCTCCTGTTCGCGCGAACGCGTCGCCGGGATGTTGCAATCGCTCGGCGAGGAAGAGGCCACCGCCGCTCTGAATGAAGGTGTGGCCGAAGTCCGCTGCGAGTTCTGCGGCCAGAAATACCAATTTGACACCAATCAAATCCGGGAACTCTTTGTCCAACCGCCTGTCGGATTGGAGGCGCCAGACAGGCTCCAGTAAGGTGTATCGTGGGTTTGCGCGCGTGTGGGGACTTGTTAAAGAAACATAAACGGCATAGCATCGGTTCCCCTTCGGGAGGGAACTCCGTCTCAGCCATCGGAGTCTGAAGCGAGCCATGAAACTGCGTCATCTGCGACTACCGCTAGCTCTTCTGCTCGCCCTGGGCGTAGCGGCGGGCGCGCACGCGCAGAACAAACCGCAGTCGAAGAAACCGGATCGCTCCGCGCCCACAGCGCTTCCCATCCTCAACAACAGCAACGGCAAAGTCGAAGCCGTGCTGCTCCTCGAACCTACCGGCGAAGCAGCTGCAGGCGCACGCTGGCGTTTCGGCAGCAACACGCTGGATGCCGCATTCGGTCTGGACGCCGGCGACTCCTTGGGCCTGGTCTGCAATCGCCGCACCGGCATCGTGGGCAACATCGGCAGCCTGGCCAGCCATTGCATGCTGGCGGCGCTGGACGACGATGAAGCCGCTCACGGCAGCCAGCGCCTGAGCGCGGGCGCTACCCTTACGCGACCGGGCGGTCGCCTCGGCGTTTCGGCCGGTAGCGGTCGCGATACCCTTCCCGCGTGGTTGACCTCGGGCAAGACAGCGGGCAGCCGCGTCGAACAGAACGATCTGGCCGTATTCGGAGAAAAGAACATCGGCCGCGAAGGTTTCGTTTCGATCGGCGGCACCGTCGCCAAGGCGCGTCTGGTACCGGCTTCGGATCTGCCCGCACTGGCGGATCGCTTCAACAGCAAGAGCATCACCGTGGGCGGCGGCTACGGTCCTTTCAGCGCCAATATCATCGGTCGCGTCGTCGATGTTCCCGGCCAGCCCGGCAAATGGGAAGGATTGGGTCTGGGCCTCACCTGGCGCACGCCGTGGAGCGGTCAGCTCACGGTCGGCGCCGAGAATGTGATCAGCCGCGGCAAGAATCCGTTTTCGCTGACCAACGAAAATGCCGAAGAAGGAACTGTTCCCTACGTCCGGTACGAACAGGATCTCTGATTCCGCGTCCCGCAATCTCTCGAAAAAAAGGCCGCGCAATGCGCGGCCTTTTTCATCGGCTGTATCCTTGCGGTTACTCCAGGCGAAGCTCCGCCTTGCCTGAGAACGTCTCGATGCGGATGTCGCCTTCGCCGTTGCCGTAACGCTTCTGGAAACTGGCGCCCGGGCCGTTCCTCTTTTCGACCTTTACTCCGGGTGCACTGAGAACCCCACTGAACGTCTCGGCGTGGACGGAGGCCGACAAATCCTTGGGCAGGACAAGCAGGACATTTCCGCTCACGGTTTCCATCCGGATTTCGCCGCGCGGTTCCAACCCGGTCGTGACCCGCACATTGCCGCTGACCGTATTCGCCGAAAGCTCGCGCACCCGCTCATTGTTCACAGCGATCGTGATCGCGCCGGAAACGGTCTCGGCGTTGACCTCTCCGTTGAGGCGACCACGCAGGTTGAGGTCACCGCTGACTGTTTCCGCGTCCACGTCGGCGCTGTTCAAGGTCAGTTGCAGGCTTCCGCTCACCGAGCTGATGTCCGCCACCTTGGGCGCACCGACGGCGACGACGCTGCCGCTGACCGACTCGATGGACAACTCGCCCGAAGCGACGCCTTCGACATCCACATCGGCGGCGACGGACTCGATGTCCAGATCCGCCCGCAACGGCACCATCAACTGGAGATCGGTCGGACCACTCTTGCGACCGCCCCAGTTGCTCTCGGGATACTCGACTTCGATGTCGAGGTGTTCACCGCCGCCTTCCACGCGCAAGCGTTCCACGCCGTCACCCAGCGTGCCGGTGATGCGGACTTCCGGCTTGTCCCAGGCACGCACCTGGATGCTGCCCTTGAGATTGCTGACGTCGATACGCCCACGCGGATCCAGCGGGCGGCTTTCGTTGATCGGAGTGCCGGCAAGCGCGGGGCATGCGACCAGTAGCGCCGCCAGCAACAAGGAAGTTTTGAATACACGCATGGGAAGGCTCCTGGTCTTCAGGTCATGACCGCGCGCTGGGTCAGCGCGAGGCGTTTGGCATAGGTGCGTCGCAGCTGTTCCAGCAGGAAGCGTGCGTTCGGGTCGTGGGCGAGTGCTTCGCGGATCTGGGCGGCACTGCGATCCAGCTCCTGCAAGGCGCCGCCCAGTTCGGGGTGGGCTTCCGCGCCTTGCAGCTGGGCCAGCGCGCCCTGGTAATCACGGGTCAGCGACGCGGCCTCCTGCTGGATGATCGGCCCCTGGCCGGACTGCGGCAGGCTGCCCTGCCAGACCAGGCCCACGGTCAATACGATGCTGGCGGCCATGGCCCAGGGCGCGAACCGTTGCATGGGCGTCTGCCTGCGTCGAGCCGGGGCCACCTGAGGCAGTGCCTCGATGCGCGCAGCAATTCCGGACCAGAGATCCTGTGCGGGCTGCTGTTCACGGCGGAGCGCCCGAAGGCTCCAGCGCAGCGATTCGTCGTTTTCGTTCATGCCTGTACTCCCAATCTGTCCCGCAGCAGTTGCCGTGCGCGATGCAACTGCGCCTTGGAACTGCCGACCGCCATGCCGAGTTCGGTGGCGATTTCTTCGTGTTTCCAGCCTTCCACGTCGTAAAGCACGAGGACCGCGCGGGCACGTGGCGGCAAGGTCGCCACGGCGCGCTCCAGATCCATCGAAAGGGCGGTGTTCTGGCCGGCCGAATCCGCCATTCCCAAATCGTCCAGCCGGTCTTCATCGGCATCGAACTGAGGTTGCGCACGGCGTGAACGCAGTTCCATCAGCGCGGTGTTGACCGCCAGCCGATGCAGCCAGGTGGCGAAGGCGCTTTCGAACCGGAACTGCGGCAGTGCCTGCCATGCCCGGACGAATGCTTCCTGTGTCAGGTCATCCGCACGCACGCCCTGTCCGCCTACCAGCCGGGTGATGACGCCATGGATGCGGCCCACGTGGCGGCGGTAAATGGCCTCGAACGCGCGCATGTCGCCGCCACTGGCCGCACGCACCAGCGCGTGGTCGGTCTCGGCGGCCGCCGCAGCGGTCGATTCGGTCATCAGGTCGGTCACGGCGGCGTTGAGCATATCCCTTGGATGTGGCGGCCGGCCGAATGGTTTAAGCGGCCCCGGACAAGCCCCGGATCAACGGATGCAGGTATGACTCATAGGGCGCCCACTTCGGCTTTTCCAGTGCCACCACCTGGTTGCGGACCTGTACGGCGCTGGCCGTCGCCACGCCGCGCGTGCGTTCCTGCAGCGACAGCATGCTGGGCTGGAACGGCAGTCCGCAGAATTCCGCCACCTCGCGCAGGACCGTTTCCGTGTCGCGAGTGAGCCGCCGGTAGTCCACGTCGAGGATGCGGCCCGGATACGCTGCACGCCAGTGGTCCATCAGGCGTTCGTACTGGCGGTAGTAAAGGGCGAGTTCGCGCTGGTCGTACGAATACGGATTCGCGTCGGAAAACAGTTCGCGCAGGTTGGAAAAACACACCTCGATGGGGTCGCGCACCATATGGAGGATGCGCGCCTGCGGCAAGGCCTGGCAGATGTAGCCGATGTTGAGGAAGTTCGATGGCAGCTTGTCGGTAAAGCAACGCGCCCTGCCCAATCGCCATTCCATCTTTTCGAGATAACCCGCTCCGACGCCGGCGAAATCCACGCCCGCAGCGGCACGACTGACGAGGGTTTCGTCGATGACGCCGCGACAGTGGTAGTCGGTGGCCCAGCGCATCTGCACGGTGAAGTCGTACAACTCGCCAACGCCTTGCACGTCGTCGTGTCCATCCAGCAATTGTTCCAGCAAGGTGGTGCCGGAGCGATGCATGCCGAGGATGAAAACCGGCGTCCTGCCTGTCTGCGTGTCGGAGGCGTCCGGAGCGGAAACCGGCGACTGGATCAATGCATCCACGAGCCGGACCGATTCATCGCTCTGATAGCGCAAGGTCGAGCGCTTGGCCCGGCAGGCCAGCGTCAACGCTTCTGCTGCGCCCGCGATGTCGCCGACATCATCCAGTTCCTTGTGCAATGCGTACGCCAGCAGCGCAACGTCATTGGCATTGCGGTTGCCTGCGCCCAGCAACCGACGAATCCGGTCGATATGATTGGCCTTCGGACTCTGCTTGCGCAGGCGCGAAATCAGCCACCAGCTTTGGGCGATTTCCGGCGCGCGACGAATCGCGTGCTGCAGGTCCTGCTCCGCACCGGCGAAACGCCCCAGATAGGTCAGCACCTGCGCGCGCGCCATCAGCGTGGCCGGAAAGTCGGGATCCGCGCGCTTTGCCTCGTCGAGCAGGCGCAATGCCGACTCTTGATCATTGAGATAGCTGAACTGCGCGGCCAGCGCGATCAGAAGCGGGATCGGAATGCGATCCAGCGGACCGAGCAGCTTCAGACAGTCGCGCAGCGCCTCGGCTTCGTTGAAGGTGCGCAGGCGCTTGACCAGTTCGGACACCACGCCGGGATCCCGCGGCCTGGCGGAATGCGCGCGAAGTGCGTAATCGCGTGCGGCGCGATACTGGCCCTGCAGGGATGCGATGTACGACAACTGCACCAGGCTGGCGGCGTGGTCTGGCTGTTGCGCCAGCACCGATTCGTACATGCTCCGGGCGCTTGCCCAATCCTGTTGCTCGGCATGACGCTCGGCGCGCCGCGTCAGTTCCGCGATGGATGAATTCATCCGCGGATGATACGAAAAAAAGCGGCCACCCGAAGGTGGCCGCCCTTTCATGCAAACACAACCGGATCAGAAGTCGTACTGCACCATGAAACGCACGGAGCGCGGAGCCTGAAGCGTCGCCGGCGCGAGGTAGGTTTCAACCGGCAGACCGGACACCGGATCCTCCGCCACCTCGTTGACCGCAACCGTCTTCTGCGTATCGAAGAGGTTGAACACGTCGATCTTGAACTGCAGACCTTCCGCAAAGGCCGGACGGTAGGCGATGTTCAAGTCGAAGTTGGTCGTCCAGGGCAGACGGCCGGCCGTACCGCGCGGCACTGGCACGTTGTTGCAACGCATGAACGATGCACCGTACGGGTGCGGGTTGTACGTGCCGATCGGGCGAGGCTGGCTCGGCGGATCGCCCGGTTCGCGATTGGGATCGCGGTCGAGCACGCCCAGACAGTTGTACGGACGACCCGACTGGATCAGCAGGTTTCCGCCGACCGACCATTCTTCGGTGATCTCGTAGTTGCCGAACAGCTTGAAGCTGTGCCGGCGATCGTTGGGCAGATAGCCATAGGTGTTCTCGGTCAGCTCGATGTAGTCGAAGTCCTGCGTGACATTGGTATCCGCCTGGCCGATGTCCGACTTCACGCCGCCTTCGGTGTTGCCCTTGCTCTTGGCGTAGGTGTACGAACCCTGCAGGAAGAAGCGATCCCAATTGCCGTCCACGAAGACTTCCAGCGCCGAGTACGTACGCTTGGCCTTCGGGCTGAGACGCGCGCCGTCGATCGTGTTGGTGACGTAGTTTCCGTCGCCGAACAGATCGGTGACGAACACAGCATCCTCACCCGGGTTGAACATGCGGCAGTACGGGAAGCCCGGTCCCGGAATGTTGGCCGCGCGGCCTTCTCCGTTGACCCAGACACCTTCTTCATCATCGAAGGTGAAGCCGTTGGCGTCCATGATTGCGGTGTAGTCGCAGTTGTCATCGATCGCCGCCTTGAGCTCGCGGAAGATGCCGCGCATGCCAAGACTCAGGTTGTCGGTGATCGCCGCCTGGAAGCCGAGGATGTACTCGTCCTGGTACTGCGGATCCAGATTGTTGCTCGCGATGGTCAACGGGTCCTTGCCGCGACCGTCTTCACCGTTCAGATAAACCAGGCCACCACGCGGGGTGCCCAGGGTGGGCTCACCGGTCACCGGGTCGACCGCCGTGAAGTTCCAGGTGCGACGGGTGAACACCGAGGCGCTGGCGCCACGCAGCGCCACGCTCGGCGTCAACGGCAGCGCGTAACGGCCAGCATTGCCGAATACTTTGAACGTCGAATCACCGTTGACATCCCACGAGAAGCCCAGACGCGGACCGAACTGGTTGTCGATCTTCACGTAGCTTTGGCCGGACCCGTTGATGTTCTCGAACGAATCCCAGCGAAGGCCCAAGTAAGCGATGAAGTTGTCAGTGACGTTCCAGCTGTCCTGGATGTAGAACGCGCGTTGCTTGACCTTGAGCGTCGCGCCTGAAGTCGTCGTCTGCTGCCGGACAACGTCGAACTCGTCGCCCGAAGCCGGGAGCAGCGGCGTGGGATCGATGGTGGAGTAGCGCCACAGCAATCCGCCTTCATTCGCCTGGCCCGCCACGGACTCGTAATCGTCCAGGTCGTAGCCAAATTTCAGCAGGTGATCGCCCAACTGCCAGTCCACGTCGATACGGAACTGGTCGCGCGTATCCTTGGAGTCGTCACGTTGCAGCTGGGCACCCTGCGCGACATTGCAGCGGCTGAAGTATGCACCGGTGATGTCACGACGGTACGCCGGGCGCACGTCGAGGATGAAAGGACAACCGCCCAGCGTCTGGTTCAAGTCACCGCTGTAGCTGATGTTCTGGCCATCGGCGGTAATCAGTCTCTGCGCGCGCGAAAACTCGCCATGACCGGCCAGGGCGGAGAACGTCAGATTGTCGGTGAAATAGCCGGTGTATTTCAGGACGTAGTTTTCACCGCCCTGCTCGTTCTCAAGCGTGCCGATGTAGTTTTCACGCGATACCTCGCCAAGCGGGTTGACGTAGGTGACGATGTCCTGTTCCTGCTTGTCGGAGAACGCGGTCAACTCCAGCAGATTGCTGTCGTTGATGTTCCAGTCCATCTTCAACAGCCAGTTCGGGTTCTTCGTCTTGGTTGTCGTGTTGTTCGGCGAAAGAACGTTGCCCCAGGCATCGTTTTCGTTCTTTCCGTACTGGAGCAATGCGTATGCGAACAACTTGTCCTTGATCAGGGCGCCGCTCGCCCAGACGGCAGTCGTCGCATTCCATCCTTCATCGCGCGAGTTGTCCTGACGCAGCGTGCCGTTCGTCAGGTAGATATTCTCCGTGTTCGCGGTCAGGCTTTCGGGCGTATAGAAAATGTTGGCGCCCGCGTGGAACTCGTTCGTGCCGCGCTTGGTGACCTGATTGACGACGCCGCCCAGCGAACGACCGAACTCGGCGCCGTAACCGCCCGTCTTGATCTGCTGTTCGGCGACCGCTTCGAAAGGCACCTGCGAGAAATTCAGGCTGCGGAATGAATTGGTGATGTTGAAGCCGTTGATGAAGTACTGGTTCTCGGCTACCGAAGCACCACCAAACGAGGCCAGGTTTCCGAAGGCCGCATCACCGCGGACCGTGCCGGGCGCCAGCAACGCAACACTGGTTGTATCACGTGGCACGGGAATCCTGGCGATCTGCTCGGCGGTGAGAATCGTGTTCGATTCCACCGAGGTAACGTCGATCGGATTGACGAAGCCCGAGCCCACAACCTGCACTGCATCCAGCGTGGTTGCGCCACTTGATCCGGTGGCCACCGAGAAGTCCGCATTTGCAGCGGTACCGACATTGACGCTGACGCTCTTGGATCCACCGGTAGAACTGGTGACCGTGTATTGGCCCGTGGGCAGCGCGGAGAATCGATAGGAACCATCCGCACCCACGGTGGCGGTGCGCGTGAATCCCGTGGCGGGATTACTGATGGTGATGGTGTCGCCGGCGTTCGCCCGTCCCGCGATGGCACCTGATGTATTGGACTGCGCATTTACGCCAAAACTCACGCAAGCGTAAAGCGCAATACTCAAGCTGGTCCTTGTAAAAGTTGAAGCACGGCGAAGACGTGGAGTCCTCGTTCTCATCTGCTCTCTCCTCAGTATTGTGGTGGTTCAACCGGCGCACTAACCCAGCAGGGCTGGCTGCCGGAGGATAACGCAATGTTTACGCTTTACAACTGGAAGTTGAAGCTTTTGCGTCGTGGAACTGGAGACAGGCTATTCATCGATGTTTACTTCTCAATCACGACGATGAACATCGTTTTCAGAAACTCCATAAAGTCGGACGACACGAATGACGCGGACTCGGCGGGCGGAAGCGTCGATGCCTCCTGCGCCCGAGAATAACGCAACTTTTACGAAAAGCGAGTGGAATGACAATTACGCATGCGGAGGAGCGATGCGGTTCGAACCCCACTAAATTCGCCTCTGCAGACATCCGGGTTGCGCGAAAGTCGAACCTCTGCACTCCGCGTTCTTACCTATCAGGACCGCAGCATCTGGCCTTCGTCGTCTCTCAAGTCGTTTCATCTGCAACTTGCAGCCAACGCGCATAACGTTGCCAACTTCCGACATTGCGCCCATGTACGGGCTGGCGAATTTGCGACGTACTGGCGGTCGACGACGGCTCTGCATTGTCTTCAATGCGAACCATCGCGTCGTCAAAGCGCAGCCCGCAACAATCCGCGAGCCTGTGTGCCCAGCCATTGGGATCGCTCACCAGGTCTTCGTAATCAACCACCCACCACCGGTCGGGTAGTACCTGGGTCCAATGCTCGACCAGGTTCTCGAAGCGCCGGTACTGCATCGACATCTCGCGAAGGTCGTAGCTGTAGGCATACGCGTCACCGGAAAACAGGTGCTTGTAGGTGGAGAAGCAACTGTCCATGGGATTGCGTCGCACACAGATGATGCGCGCTTCAGGCAATGCGCGATGGATGAAGCCCGCGTGGAGAACATTGTTGGGTAGCTTGTCGATCAACATTGATGCGCCTTTGGCGCGCCACTCAGTGCGCTGCAGATATCCCCGTCCCAAATCTGTGAAGTCGATGCGCGCAGCTGCATTCAGTCCCGCAGCGCTCAACGGTTTGGTAAGAAAGCGATCAGCCTCCCACGACATCTGCGCAGTGAAGTCATTGAGTTCGCCGCCAGATCGAACCGAGGGATGCCCACCCAGCATGCGTTCGAGCAATGTGGTTCCGCTACGCGGCAGGCCGACGATGAAAACGGGCGTATGCGTGGTGGCATCAGCATCGGTTGCAGGGGCGTGGAAGAACTCCGGATTGCAGAGTTCCATCAGCGCTTGGTAGCGGCGTTCGTCCGCGGCTGGATCATGGCGCAGCTTCTGACGCTTCATGCGGGCGCCCAGTTCCAGCGCCTTCCACGCTTCCGCTACCTCACCCGCATCGTCCAGCTCCTTGAACAAGGCGTACTGCAGATAGATCGCGTCTTCCGAATCGGCCGCCACATGGCTGACGGCTTTGCGCAAACGCGATACTCGCGAGCCCGGCCGGGAGCTTGGCTCATGATGCGCCAACGCCCAGTGCGCTTCAGCGTGCAGTGGGTCCATCGCGACGCACTGCTCGTACGCTTCGGTCGCTTCGTGCATGCGGCCGAGATAGCGCAACGCGTTCGCGCGCGCATGGATCAACGCAGCCGGCGCATCCCCGATGCGCGCAATAGCGTGATCCGCCAGTGCCAGGGCTTCTTCATGCGCTTCCGCAAGCCCCAGGTATTGCACAAGGCCCATGCTGTAGCGGAGCACGACCGGGTCGGACCAGTCGGCCTGGGCGATCAGATCCCGCGCCAGCTGATACTCACTCAGGACCAGCAGGCGCATGCTTACTTCGGTGAGGAACGCATGGTTGCCGCTGCGACGCCAGGCTTCGCCGGCGGATCGCGCAGAACGAACGGAGTCGCGATAGTTGCCGTCACGCTGCGCAAGGGCGGACAAGGCCAGCCATGCGCGCGGTTGTGCGGGGTCGAGTTGCAGGATGCGGCCGTAGATGCCACGCGCGTCTTCGAAGCGTTGTTCGTTCAGTGCCTGTCGTGCGCTGCGGACGAGGTTGTCGATGTCCTGCTTTTCCACTTGCCGTTATCCCCGGGTACTTGTGTCCGAAAGAGTAAACCATCAAAAGAAAACGGCCGCCCGAGGGCGGCCGTTTTCGTGTTGCTCGACTTCGGTGCTGCTTAGAAGTCGTACTGCACCATGAAGCGCACCGAACGCGGGGTCTGCCAGCTCAGCGGGGTCAGGTAGGTCGGAGCTGCAGCGGATGCGCTGCCGGTCGCGGTTTCACCCTCTTCGTCCACCGAAGTCGGCTTGTCCGAGTTCAGCACGTTGAACACGTCGACCTTGAACGCCAGTTTGCCGTCGGCGAAGGCCGGACGGTAGGAGACATTCAGGTCAAGAGTGTTCGTCCACGGCGTACGACCGGCCGTGCCACGCGGCACGATGGTGTAACCGTTGTTGCGGCCGCCCGGAGTGTTCACCGTGTCATCGCTCGGCTCGCCTGCGTCGCAGGAGAAGTACGCAACACGATAGTTGGTGGGGTCGTTGCCGTAGATGCCGAAGCAGTTCTGCGGACGACCGGACTGGATCAGCAGGCTGCCGCCCACGGACCATTCGTCGGTGATGTCCCAGTTGCCGAACAGCTTCAGCGTATGACGGCGATCGTTGGGCAGGTAGCCAAACGAACCCAGCATCAGCTGCGGGTAGTCGAAGTCCTGCGTCGTGCCGGTGTCACCCTGGCCGATGTCCGACTTCACGCCACCTTCGGTGTTGCCCTTGCTCTTGGCGTAGGTGTACGAACCCTGCAGGAAGAACTTGTCCCACGCGCCTTCCCAGAAGAATTCCAGCGCGGTGTACGTACGCTTGGCCTTCGGGCCCAGGCGATCCGACGAAACGCGCGTCGCCGTCAGCTCACCGGTGTTGTAGAAGTCGGTCATGAAGACCGGATCCGAACCCGGGTTGTACAGGCGGCAATACGGGAAGCCGGCATTCGGCGTCACCGCGAAGCGGTCATTGCTGTCGGCCCAACCAATGAAGTTGTCTTCGTCATCGTAGCGGTCGGTGAAGCCAGCCGCTTCCAGAATCGCCGAGTAATCGCAGCTGTCGTCGATCGCGCGCTTGAGTTCACGATAGACGCCACGTACGCCGGCCGAGAAATGATCGGTCAGCTGTGCCTGGAAACCGAGGATGTATTCATCCTGGTACATCGGCTTCAGGTTGGTCGCCGCGATCGATTGTGGGTTCTTGCGCCCACCGTTTTCGCCATTGGCCAGGTAGGGGTCCGTGTAGCAGACGCCAGCCAGGTCGCAAGGCGTCATGCCCAGCGGAACACCACTGCCATCGGTGGCCACACCGCTGTAGTAGAAGTCCTGGATCTCGTAAATCGAAGCCGAGGCACCGCGGATGGCGACGTTGGCCGTCAGCGGCAGCGCGTAGCGACCGGCGTTACCAAAGACCTTGAAGGTTGAATCGCCGTTGACGTCCCACGAGAAGCCCAGTCGCGGCGCGAACTGGTTGTCGATCTTGACGTAGCTTTCGCCCAGGCCGTTCTTGTTCTCGAAGCTGTCCCAGCGAACGCCGCCGTAGACGAGGAAGTTGTCCGTGACGTTCCAGGTGTCTTCCAGATAGAAGGCTTCCTGGTTCACTTCAACCGTCGCACCCTGACGGATGTTGTAGCGCCGCACGAAATCCGTACCGGCGGCCTGCTGATACTGGTAGTACCAGTTGCCGGAGTAGGCCGAACCATCGACCGTCTTGAAGTCGTCCACGTCATAGCCGAAGCGCAGCAGATGGTCGCCCAGCACCCATTCCGCGTCGATGCGGTACTGGTCGCGGGTATCCTTCGCGTCGGCGCGGGTCAGCGAGCCGGCAAAATCGCATCCGGTATAGGTGCCGGTCAGATTCTGCACGGATACAGGACGTCCATCCCGCACGATCGGGCAGCCTGCGACAACACTGTTCAGGCCACCGTCGTAGCTGATACGGGTACCGTCGGCCTGAACCGCATGGTTGTTGCGCAGGAACTCACCGCGGCCGGCCAGCGCCGTCAAGGTGAAGGTGTCGGTCAGATAGCCGGTGTACTTCAGCGAGTAGCTGTCGCCGCCCGTTTCTTCGAACACGGTGCCGACGTAGGCGCCGCGGCTCGGCTTCACGCTCGGCGAGGCCTGGGTGCCGAAGTTGGTGTTGTAGTAAGCGGTTTCGCTCTTGGTGGTGTCCGAGAACGCCGTCAACGCCAGCAGGTGGTTGTCGGTGATGTTCCAGTCCAGCTTTACCAACCAGGTCGGCGACTTCTGGTCTTCCGAGGTGTTCTTGCCGCCGCTGTAGCCGTCCAGCGTGCCCGGGTACAGGTCATCATTGGTCTTGCCGTACTGCAACAGCGCGTAGGCGAACAGCTTGTCCTGGATCAGCGCACCGCTGGCCCAGACGGACGCGGTGGCTTCCCAGCCATTGTCCTTGGAGTTGTCGGCAACGAGCTGGCCATTGTTGTAGACCAGGTTCGGGTTGGTTTCGCGCAGCGATTCCGGGCTCCAGAAAATGTTGCCACCCGCGTGGAATTCGTTCGAACCGCGCTTGGTGATCAGGTTGATCACGCCGCCCGTCGAACGACCGAACTCGGCGCCGTAGCCGCCGGTCTTGATCTGCTGCTCAGCGATGGCTTCGAACGGAACCTGGGCGAAGTTGAGGTTCTTGAAGGTGTTGGTGATGTTGAAGCCGTTGACGTAGTACTGGTTCTCGGCAACGGACGAGCCGCCGAACGAGGCCAGCTTGCCGAACGCCGCGTCACCCTTCACGGTGCCCGGAGCCAGCAGGGCCACGCCGGTGATGTCGCGCGACACCGGAATCTTGGCGATCTGTTCGGCGGTCAGGATGGTGGTGGATTCCACCGAGGACACATCGATCGGGTTGATCGCGTTGGTGCCCACGACCTGCACGGCGTCAAGCGTGGTCGCGCCGCTGGTCGAAGCCGCAACGAAGTTCACGTTGGCCGCGGTACCCACCGAGACGGTCACATCGCGGCTGGAGCTCGTGCCATCAGCCGACTTGCGGGTGATGGTGTACTTGCCGGTCGGCAAAGCGGAGAAGCGGTAGCTGCCGTCGGCGGCTGCGCTGATGGTGCGGGTGAAGCCGGTGTCCGGGCTGACGATGGTGATGGTGTCGCCGGAACCCGCGCTGCCGGTGATGGCGCCGGCGGAGTTGGACTGAGCATTCACCCCGCCCACAAAGCAGGCGCCCAAGGCCAGGCTCAGAGCCGTGCGCTTGATGCCTTTCGACAAGTAGTTCGAACCCATGTGGTCTCTCTCTCTGGTTTTAAGTCGGCCCGAAACACATCCCCGGGCCAGCAAGGGCAGTAATGTGAGTTACTGCACAGACAGAGAGTAACGCAAATTTTACCTGTGCGGAAGAGTTCGCGCCCCTTTAAAATCAACAAGTTACCGTAATTGTGAAAACTCGGGTTACGCCTTGGCCGCGTAACCCAGTCTGAACAGGGCTGCTCAGTCGCTGCTCAGCGCCCGCTGGATGCGCTCTTGTTCAGCCTTCAGCGAAGCGGGCATCCTGCTCCCGAACTCTTCGAGATATTCGCCGATGCTGGCGACTTCGGCACGCCAGCCGGCCTCATCCACACCGAAGAGTTTTTCGGTTGCCTCTGCGCCCAACCCGAGGCCTTCCACGTTCAAGTCACCTTCCACGGGGAGATGACCAATCGCGGTTTCACGTGAGCCGAAGTTTCCTTTCACGCGTTCGATCATCCATTCCAGCACGCGCAGGTTTTCACCGAAGCCCGGCCACAGGAAGCCACCATCGTCGCCCTTGCGGAACCAGTTGACGTGGAAGATTTTCGGCAGGCGCGCATCGTCCTGATCGAAAGACAGCCAGTGCGCGAAGTAGTCCGCGAAGTTGTAGCCGCAGAAGGGTTTCATCGCCATCGGATCACGTCGCATCACGCCGACGGCTCCCGTCGCGGCTGCGGTGGTTTCCGAACCCATCGCGGCGCCGATCAGCACGCCATGCGTCCAGTCGCGTGCTTCGAACACCAGTGGCACCAGCGAGGCGCGCCGGCCACCGAATACGATCGCTGAAATCGGCACGCCTTGCGGATCTTCCGCGCGCGCGGAGTAGCTGGGGCATTGCCGCGCAGAGACCGTGAAGCGCGAATTCGGATGCGCCGCCGGGCCATTTTCCGGTGAGTAACGTCGGCCCTGCCAGTCCAGCGCGGGGGTGCGGCCGTCCAGTCCTTCCCACCACGGCTCCTGATCATCGGTCACAGCGACGTTGGTGAAAATCGTGTGGTGGCTGATCGTCGCCAATGCGTTCGGATTCGAACTATCGGAAGTGCCGGGCGCGACGCCGAAGAATCCCGCCTCCGGATTAATGGCGTACAGACGTCCATCGGGGCCGGGACGCATCCAGCAGATGTCGTCGCCGACCGTCCATACCTTCCAGCCGCGCGCGCGATAGCCTTCCGGCGGGATCAGCATGGCAAGGTTGGTCTTGCCGCAGGCTGATGGAAATGCGGCCGCGATGTAATGCGTTTCGCCCTGCGGATTTTCGATGCCGACAATCAGCATGTGCTCGGCAAGCCAGCCTTCACGGCGTGCCTGATGCGATGCGATGCGCAGCGCATGGCATTTCTTGCCCAGCAGTGCATTGCCGCCGTAGCCGGAGCCGAAGCTTTTGATCGTCAGTTCTTCCGGGAAATGCATGATGAAACGGCGCTCGGGATCGAGTTCGCCGATCGAATGCAGCCCCCTGACGAAGGTCGGCGCTTCACCTCGTGCCTGGCGTTCCAGCCCTTCGCGTTCGATGCGCGCCAGCGCGGGCGCACCCATGCGCGTCATGATCCGCATGTTCGCCACCACGTAAGGCGAGTCGGTGATCTCCACGCCGCAGCGCGCCAGCGGTGAATCGATGGGGCCCATGCAGTACGGCACCACATACAGCGTGCGCCCGCGCATGCATCCGTCGAACAGCGCGTCCATTTTCGCGTGCGCTTCGTCCGGCGCCATCCAGTGGTTGTTGGGCCCGGCGTCGTCGCGGTCTGGCGTGCACACGAAGGTCAGGTGCTCCACGCGCGCGACATCGCCCGGATGCGAGCGGTGCAGCCAACTGTGCGGATGGGTTTCCCGGTTCAATGGCAGCAGCGTGCCGTCGGCCTGCATCTTTGCGATCAGCGCGGCGTTTTCCGCATCGCTGCCATCGCACCAGTGGACGGCGTCGGGCCGTGTCAGGGCGGCGACTTCGGCCACCCAGGCATTGAGGGTCTCCAACCGGCTGGCCGGGGAATCCGTTCCATTGAATAGGTCGACCGCTGCGTTCATGCCTGCCCCTCGGGTAAATGAGACCAAAATGATACCAATGTCCTGTCCCGCTGACGAGAAGAACGCCAGACAGGCAGAGCGCAGGACAGCACCGGCTGAGCCGATCGAAAAGCGGCCCGAGGGTGCGCGGACGCAACCGGAATGAATGACTCAGATCTGGCGCGGCGGTACGGGATGAAGCGCTGCGTCCACCCGCGCCTCCGCGCTGAGTTCGGTCAGCCCAGGTCACGTCGCTTTCACCGAGCCCCCATTCCGACCCGGCGGTCCGGTCACCATCCGGTCACCACCCTGCGCCCGATTTACCGCTATCTCGATCACGCCGGCTACATCGCCAATCAGGTCGAATGGCGGAACGGTCACTCGCAAGCCCGCCCCCGGTCCCGGTTGAGGAGCCCTCAGATGTTTGTTGCCCTGCTCGCTGTCACGCTGCTGTTGTCCGCCTTGGTGTCCTGGCTGGTCTCGCGCGCGTTCGCCTCGCCCATCGCCCGGATCCTCGAGCGGATCATCGCTGATGGCATCAGCAGCGCCTGGCTCAAGTACATGAAGTTCGCGATCCTCGTCGTCGGAATCTCGTCCGGTGTCCGCATCCACGAACTGGAGCGCTACATCACCGCACCGCAATGGGTTGAACCGGAGAAGGCGCGGATCATCGCATTGACCCCTGAACGCTGGCTGCTGGAGGTCTATCGCACCGTCATCGAAACCCTGCAGGGCATCGCATGGATGCTGCTGGTGTTCTTCGTCGTCGCACTGCTTGCCTACGTCATCGTGCGGCTCAGCGAAATGCGTCGCACCGCGAGCGGGCTCGCAGCGAGAACATCCGCGGACGACTAGACCGGAATCAGCGTCGAGATGACATGTTCGAGATAGGCCTCGAACTCTTCATGCGTCATGCGCGGCTGCTGCAATTGCAGTGACAGCTGGAGGAATCCGACGTAGGCGGCATACGTGAGGCGCGCGCGATGGATGGAATCCTGTCGTCCCAGGCCGGCCTGGCGGAACGAAGCCATCAGGTATTCGAGGCGGCGCTGCGATACGCGATCGATCACCGGCTGCACTGCGGGATGGTCCAGCGCTTTCAACAGTTCGCTGTAGATCACGTGCGGCTTGACCTCGTGGCCCACCAGGCGGAACAGCGCGCGCAAGCGTTCACGCGGATCCGGCACCGCCTCCAGGCTGCCGAACACGCTTTCCTGTTCGACCGATTCCCATCGTTCGAGCGCGGCCTGCAACAGCGCATCACGGGAAGGGAAATGCCAGTAGAAGCTGCCTTTGGTGACGCCCAGCCGGCGCGCCAGCGGTTCCACCGCCACGGCCGAAACGCCCTGTTCGGCGATGAGATCCAGCGCAGCTTGCGCCCAATCATCCGCGCTCAGGCGGGTGCTGCGTTGCGGGGGCGCGGGGGCGGTCTCGGGGGTCGGCGTGGTCATGAACGCATTTAACCATACGGCCGGGTGTGTGGCGGTACGTTTGCTGCGCCGCAGCACTTCTTTCGAAGAATCAATTGCTTGGCAACGCCGGTTTCGGCGTCGTGCCGATTGACTACTCTAAAAGCGAAAACCCATACTAGACCGTATGGTTTCCATTCCTCCCTCTGCCCTCGTGCCTGTTTCAAGCGAACGCGTGTCGCTGACGGGCGCGTCGGGCGCGCGTCTGGCGGGGGAACGTTTCGCCCCCGCGTCCGCACTCCAGAGTGACGCCGCCCTGATTTACACGCACGGCTTCGGCCAGACGCGGCATGCGTGGTCGCGGACGGCACGATTGCTGGCCGCCCGGGGTTATCCAGGCATCTCGTATGACGCGCGCGGCCACGGCGACTCGCAACGGAATGCCGAGCGCACGCCGTATGAAGGCGAGCAGTTTGCCGATGATCTGATCATCGTCGCGGGCGCACAGCCGCAGGCTCCGGTGCTCATCGGCGCGTCGATGGGCGGCCTGTTCGGGCTGATGGCCGAATCGCGCTGGCCCGGGCTGTTCAGCGCCATGGTGCTCGTCGACATCACGCCGCGCTGGGAGTCGGCGGGCCTGCAGCGCATCCTCGGTTTCATGACCGCCTTCCCGGACGGTTTCGACTCGCTGCAACATGCGAGCGATTCGATTGCCGCATATCTCCCGCATCGCAAGACGCGCAAGTCACCGGAAGAACTCGGCGAACTGCTTCGCCGTGGCGATGACGGCCGCTGGCGCTGGCATTGGGATCCTCGTTTGATCGACGAACTCGCGCGCGACAGCGAACAGCACCAGGACGCCATCGCCGACGCCGCCAGCCGCGTTCGCTGTCCCGTGCTGCTGATCAGCGGCGGGCGCAGTGATCTGGTCTCCGAGCGTACCGTCGAAGAGTTCCGCACGCGGGTGCCACACGCCGATCACGTGCATCTTCCGGAGGCCACGCACATGGTGGCCGGCGACGACAACGACACATTCACCGCAACCGTACTCGAGTATCTTGCCGAGCTGCGGTCGGATTCTTCCCTCTTCATGCCTGACCCAACCGAACCCTCCGCCGCAGGCGGAACCGCAACCGGAGTACGCCCATGAGCATCCTCGCCCCCTTCCTCGCCTTGCTGCTGGCGGGCGCTTTCGCTGCCTACCATCGGTTGCGCCTGGCCTACTGGGCCGCGATCACCGCCACGCTGCTGGTGGCGTGCTGGCTGCTCGGGGCGAATCCGACGGCGACGCTGATCGCCGCCGCCATCGTGGCGCTCATCGCCGTGCCGCTGCTGCTGCCGTTCATCCGCAAGCCGCTGATCACGGCACCGCTGCTGGGCTTCTATCGCCGCATCCTGCCGCCGCTGTCGCAGACCGAGCGCATTGCACTCGAATCCGGCTCCGTGGGTTTCGAAGGCCAGTTGTTCTCCGGTGATCCGGATTGGGATCAGCTGCTCTCCCAGCCCCGGCCGGAACTGACAGCCGAAGAGCAGGCGTTCCTCGATGGTCCGGTGGAAGAGCTCTGCCGCATGACCAACGATTGGGAAATCACCCACGTCCATGCGGATCTGCCGCCGGAAATGTGGGATTTCATCAAGAAGAACAAGTTCTTCGGAATGATCATCCCGAAGGAATATGGCGGCCTGGGTTTCTCCGCGCTGGCGCACCACAAGGTCATCCAGAAACTGGCGTCCATTTCGAGCGTCGTGAGCTCCACCGTCGGCGTGCCCAACTCGCTCGGCCCGGGCGAACTGCTGATGCACTACGGCACGCAGTCGCAGAAGGACCACTATCTGCCGCGCTTGGCTGATGGTCGCGAAGTCCCGTGTTTCGGTCTCACCGGCCCGTTCGCCGGTTCCGATGCGACGTCGATTCCGGACTACGGCATCGTCTGCGAAGGCGAATGGAACGGCGCCAAGGTCGTCGGCATCAAGCTCACCTTCGACAAGCGCTACATCACCCTGGCGCCGGTCGCCAGCATCATCGGCCTGGCCTTCCGCATGTATGACCCGGACGGCCTGCTGGGCGATCAGCGCGATCTCGGCATCACGCTGGCGCTGATGCCGCGCGAAACGCCCGGCGTCGAAGTCGGACGCCGC
The DNA here is from genome assembly GCA_023419315.1 of Pseudomonadota bacterium. Classification (GTDB taxonomy): domain Bacteria; phylum Pseudomonadota; class Gammaproteobacteria; order Xanthomonadales; family Xanthomonadaceae; genus Pseudoxanthomonas_A. Next base: position 45,639 of record JAEZYE010000015.1, on the reverse strand, counting down.
CACTTCCCGCTCAATTCGCCGTTCCAGAACGGTCCCGTGCGCGGTCAGGAGGTGTTCCTGCCGCTGTCGCAGATCATCGGCGAGGAAAAGGGCATCGGCGAAGGCTGGCGCATGCTCAGCGAATGCCTGTCGATCGGCCGCTCGATCACGCTGCCGTCGACGGCAAGCGGCGGCGCCAAGATGGGTGCCGTGGTGACCGGCGCGTACGCGCGCATCCGCAAGCAGTTCGGCCTGTCGGTCGGCCGCTTCGAAGGCGTCGAGGAAGCACTGGCGCGCATCGCCGGCAAGTCCTATGCAATCAGTGCGCTGTCGCAGGCCACCGCCGCCGCGGTGGATCGTGGCGAAAAGCCGGCCGTGCCGTCGGCCATCGCCAAGTACCACTGCACGACGATGAGCCGCGAAGTGGTCAAGGACGTGATGGACGTGGTCGGCGGCAAGGGCATCATCCTCGGGCCGCGCAACTTCGTCGGCCGCGCCTGGCAGGCGTCGCCGATCGCCATCACGGTGGAAGGCGCGAACATCATGACGCGCAGCCTGTTGATCTTCGGCCAGGGCGCCATCCTGTGCCATCCGTGGGTGCTGAAGGAAATGAAGGCGGCGCAGAACCCGGACACGCGCGCCGGCACCGATGAATTCGATCGCAATCTGTTCGGCCATATCGGCTTCGCGATTTCCAACGCGGTCCGCTCCTTCTGGTTCGGCCTGACCGCTTCGCGCTTCGGCAGCGCGCCGGGCGATGACTACACCCGTCGCTTCTTCCGCAAGCTGGATCGCTATTCCGCCAACCTGGCGCTGATGGCCGACGTGTCGATGCTGATGCTCGGCGGCAAGCTGAAGTTCAAGGAATCGCTGTCCGGCCGTCTCGGCGATGTGCTGAGCCATCTGTACATGACCAGCGCGATGCTCAAGCGCTATCACGACGAAGGTGCGCCGGCTTCGGATCGCACGCTGCTGGCGTGGGCCTTCCACGACAGCGTGCACCAGATGGAACTGGCGCTGTCGGCCGCGCTGCGCAACTTCCCGATCCGTCCGGTCGGCTGGTTGATGTGGGTGTTGATCTTCCCGTGGGGCCGCCGTGCCGAAGCGCCGGGCGACCGCCTGAGCCATCGCGCGGCTGCGTTGTTGATGACGCCGAACGAAGCACGCGACCGCCTCGCCAAGGGCGTGTTCACCACGCCATGCGAGAACAATCCGGCTGGCCGCATCAACAGCTACCTCGCCAAGGCCGTGCTGGCCGAGCCGGTGGAACGCAAGTTCCTCAAGGCGCTCAAGACCAAGGGCATCGAAGCGCTCGACTTCGACAGCCAGTTGGACGAAGCCGTTGCGGAGGGCTGGATCACCGCCGACGAGCGCAAACAACTGGAAGAACTGCGTACGATGACGCTGGACACGATCACCGTCGACGATTTCGAATCCGACGAACTGCGTGCTGCAAGCTACTACGACCGGGAACGCACGAGCGGTTCGCGCGCAGCCGCCTGACCCACGGTGCAGCGGCCTTGCGACGGCGGACTCCGGTCCGCCGTCTTTCCATGGAGATCCCGATGAGCCACCAGGTTTTGTCGCTGTATCGCAGGCTGTCACGGCACCCATTCGGCGGCTGGCTGTTCTCGCGCTTGATCTGCTTCAAGGCGCCCTACTTCGCCAGCATTCGCCCGCGCATCCTCCGGCTGGAACCGCAACGTGGTGAAGCCTCGATCCGCCATCGCCGCAGCGTGACGAACCACCTCGGAACCGTGCATGCGATCGCGCTGTGCAACCTGGCCGAATTCATCGGCGGGCTCACCACGGATGTCAGCATTCCAGGCTCGATGCGCTGGATACCGAAGGGAATGAAGGTGGAATACCTGAAGAAGGCGGTCGGCACGATGCATGCGGTCGCCACGCCTTCGTTTGCGCCGTACGAGGCGCCGACCGGCTACGAACTGCCCATGGACGTGGTGATCAGCAATGCGCAGGGCGAAGCCGTGTTTCGCGCCAGCATCGGCATGTGGGTGTCGCCGCGGGCGTCCCGGGCCGCCTGATCGCCGGATCAGTCCAGCAGCATCGCCGCCAGAGCCGCCACTGCCGGCAATCCCTGTACGAAGAAGATGCGGCGGCTGACGCTCCACGCACCGTACAGCGCCGCGACGATCACGCAGAGCAGGAAAAAGCCCACGACGGCCCACTGCGCCGTCGCCAGGCCCCAGATCAATCCCGCCGCCAGGAAGCCGTTGTAGAGCCCCTGGTTGGCGGCGAGCACGCGCGTCATCTGCGCTTTCTCCGGTGTGTTGCGAAACGTTCGCAGGCCGATCGGATGCGTCCACAGGAACATTTCCAGCACGAGAAAATACAGGTGCAGCAGCGCGACGACGGCGCTGAGGCATGCGGCGATCAACATGAAGACTTCCTCGGGATGTGAGAGAAGGCGGACGACTGGTCGAACATCGAAGCAAAGCGACGAACGGTCGTTGCGCGGCCCGGTGTCACGCGGCCTGCTCCTTGGCACGTTCGGCAGTGGATTCCGGGATCCGGCGCTGCGCCTGGATGACGCGCCACGCGCCCAGGCTCATGCCCGCCGCCACGCCGATGCCGGCCGCGAACACGACGCTGGAGCCGAACGCCGCCAATGCCTTGTGGAGCCAGACAAAGCTCAGGTCACCGGCGCGATAGATGACCGTATCGATGACGGCCTTGGCCTTGTAGCGGGATTCGCGATCCACCCGCGTGTACAACGTTTCCCGCGCCGGCTTCGACAACGAGAACTCGCCGGCGCGCGTCATCACCTGCACGATCCAGATCAGCATCGGCAGCGGCGATGCGGTCAGGATGCCGAAGCCGATCAGGATGGCCGCGGCGGGGATGATGAGCAGCGGCGCGATGCCGAAGCGGCGCAGCAACCAGCGCGTCAGGAACACCTGCACGATGATCGTCAGCAGGTTGATGCCGGCGTCGAGACGCGCGTAGAAGGCCGTGCGTTCGGCGTCCTGGACCAGGTTGCGGGCGATCGCGGCCTGCTCGTTGTAGAGCAGCGTGCCGACGCCGACGCCGAAGAACATGAGCATGGCCAGCGCACGCAGCAGCGGCTCGCTCCAGACGCGCCGCAGACCGGCCAGTATCGAGCCCCCCATCGCCTCTTCGCCGCTGGCCTCGTGATTGCGCTGCTCGCGGCGAATCGCCCAAGGCCGCAACCGCAGGATGCAGACCAGGCAGGCCGCCAGGAACAGCGCCGAAACCAGCAACAGGTTGCCCACGCCGATGCGTTCGACCAGCAGGTTCGTGATCGTCGGCCCGACCAGCGCACCGATCGTGCCACCCGCGCCGATGTACCCGTACACCTTCTTCGCGTTGTCGTTGTCGAACACGTCCGCCATGAAGCTCCAGAACACGGACACCGCGAACAGATTGAACACCGCGACCCAGATGAAGAACACGGCGCCACGACCCGGCATTTCGTTCCGGAACGCCCAGTGGAAGGCGAACAGGCACGCAATGAAGGCCAGGTACACCAGCGGCAGGAAGACCCGCCGCGGGAACCGCGACACCAGCGCGCCGTACAACGGTTGCAGCAGGACCATGCAGAAGAACGTGCCGGTGAACAGCACCTGCAGGGTGAACTCCTTGAGATTGATTCCACCCCGCGCCGCCCACTCGACCATGCGCGCCGGAAACACCGCCAGCACGTCGCCCGAAGCCCCCATTGCATCGCGGACCGGACGCAGCACGTAGTAACCGCTGAGCAGGCAGAAGAAGTACAGCAGCGACCACCACAACGCGGGCGAATCCACTCCGAGTTGCGCGATCACCTGGCGGAAGCCGGCGGGTCGGGATTCGTTCTGACCGGTAGGAGTCATTCGGTTCGCTTGGGGCCCGCGGACACGCCGGCGCACGCCGACGACACGCGCGCAAGGTATCCGATGCACTGCAACATCGCCAGCTTTTTCCGCACGCGCGTGCGGCGGGAATTTGCATCGCTTCGTGGCCTCCGCGCCAGCCGGCACAGGCAGAGCAATTGCTCTATGGCGGGCCGATAGCGTCGAGCGATCTCGGTTGCAGGCCTGTGTGTGTACGACTACATCATCATCGGCGCCGGCTCCGCCGGCTGCGTCCTCGCCCATCGCCTGACGGAAGATCCCGATTGCCGCGTGCTGCTGCTGGAAGCCGGCCCGCGCGACTGGCATCCCTTCATCCACATGCCGGCGGGATTGGCGAAGCTGGTCGGACTGAAGAGCATCAACTGGAACTACGACACCGCACCGGAGCCGCACCTCGATGGCCGGCGCTTGTGGTGGCCACGCGGCAAGGTGCTCGGTGGTTCCAGCTCGATCAACGCGATGTGCTACGTGCGCGGCGTTCCCGCCGATTACGACGAATGGGATGCCGAAGGCGCATCCGGCTGGAACTGGAGCAACGTGCTGCCTTACTTCAAGCGCTCGGAGGGCAATACGCGCGGCGGCGATGCCTTGCACGGCGGCGACGGTCCACTGGGCGTGTCCGATCCGCGCTACGTCAATCCGCTTTCGCGAGCGTTCGTCGAGGCCGGCGTGCAGGCTGGTTACGCGCGCAATGCCGACTTCAACGGACCGTCGCAACCCGGCTTCGGCCTCTACCAGGTGACCCAGAAGGACGGCGCGCGTTGTTCGGCCGCGTCGGCCTATCTCGTCCCGGCGCGCACGCGCCCGAATCTGCATGTACGCACCGGCACGCTCGTGCGCCGCATCCTTCTGGACGGAGCCCGCGCGGTCGGCGTGGCCTTTGCCCATCGCGGCCGGGAGCACCAGGCACACGCAAGCGCCGAGCTATTGCTGTGCGGCGGTGCGATCAATTCCCCTCAGCTTCTGATGCTGTCGGGAATCGGTCCGGGCGATCACCTGCGCGAACACGGCATCGACGTGCGCGTGGATCTGCCCGGCGTGGGCGGCAACCTGCAGGATCACTTGGACATCTGCACGCTGCAGCGTTGCACGCAGCGCATCACCTACGATCGCGCGAGCGAACTGGCGACGGCCTTCAATTACTTCCTGCGCGGACGCCGGGGCCCCGGCACGAGCAACATCGCCGAGGCCGGCGCGTTCGTCCGCTCGCCGCTTGCTCCCGATGAACGCGCCGACATCCAGTTGCATTTCGTGCCGGCAATGCTGGACGACCACGGCCGCAATCGCCTGCCCGGTGATGGCTACACCGTGCATGCCTGCTTCCTGCGCCCACGCAGTCGCGGCCGAATCCGCTTGCAGGACGCCAATCCGCGCACGCATGCACGCATTGAAGCGAACTACCTTTCGGACGAAGGCGGCTTCGATCTGAAGATGATGCTGGAGTGCGCGCGCCTGTCGCGCACGCTGTTCGCGCAACCCGCCTTCGATGCCTACCGCGGCGCACCGCTGCATCCCTCGCGCGATGATCTTTCCGACGCCGAACTGGTGGCCTTCATCCGCGCCAAGGCCGAAACCGTGTACCACCCGATCGGCACCTGTCGGATGGGCGGCGATCCGCTGGCCGTCGTGGATGCGACGCTGCGCGTACGCGGCGTGGACGGACTGCGGGTCGTGGATGCCTCCGTGATGCCCCGGCTGGTGGGCGGCAACACCAATGCGCCAACGATGATGATCGCCGAGCGTTGCGCTGATCTGATCCGCGGCACCGTCCTTGCAGGAACCTCGCCGGAGTCGGGAAAAGCGGACTGAACAGGCGTGTGAAATGCGACCGCGCGCACGCCAATCTTCAACTCGATGAACAACATGCGCGCAGATCTTGACGCGATTTGTGCATTCACTGAGCGCGAACTATTATCGCGGCAGCCACCGTGACAGGCCTTCAGTCCATGAAAACGAAAGAACTTCGGCGGCCACTGCGCTCAATGCGTTTCGGGTTGCTCGGGCTCCTGATCCCGTTGACGCTGGCCTCCACTGCACAGACTCCCGCGACAACCGGCGAACTCCATGCCGCGACCGCCAGCCGCGCACTGCCCACGTCGCTGTCGGCCAACGCGGTCAGCAGCCAGGCGATGGCCGCGACCGCGCTGCCCGCCGACTTCAACGTCGCCCAGTTCGAGGCACTCGCCCAGCAACTGACGCTGGGCGAACGCGTGCCCGGCCTGGCCATGGCCATCGTCCACAACGGACGCGTGCTGAGCGCGAAGGGTTATGGCGTTACCGATGTCGCTGCGCCCCAGGCCATCGATTCGCACACCGTGTTCCGCCTGGCGTCGCTGTCCAAGGCGTTCGCCGGCACGCTGGCGGGCCTGCTGGTCAACGACGGCTCGCTGCGCTGGGACAGCCGGGTTTCCGATTACGTCCCCAGCTTCCGCCTCAGTGATCCGCTGGCGACGCAGCGCGTCACCGTCGCCGACCTGCTGAGCCACCGCGTGGGCCTGCGCGCGCACAACGCTTTCGATCGCGACATCGAAGGCAATGCGGACTACTACACCGTCACGCAGAAGCTGGCCGATGCGCCGATGAACTGCCTGCCGGGACAATGCTACGCGTACCAGAACGTCGCCTTCAGCGTGCTGGGTGACGTGGTGTTCGCGGCGACGGGCGGCTTCTACGAACAGGCGGTCGACAAACGCATCTTCAAGCCACTCGGCATGAACGACGCGAGCCTCGGGCTGGCCGGCATCGAGAACAGCGCGCGCTGGGCTCGTCCGCATGTGCGCAGCCGCAACGGTTGGGTCGCGCTCTCGCCGAAACCGACCTACTACCGACTGGCGCCCGCGGCCGGCGTCAATGCAAGCATCAGCGACATGGCGCAGTGGCTGGTCGCGCAGACCGGCCATCGCCCCGATGTCCTGCCCGCGCCTTTGCTGGCGACGCTGCACGCGCCGCTGGTTTCCACGCCGGGCGAACTGCGTTCGGGCTGGCGCCGGGATCGCATCTATTCGGCCAGCTACGCACTGGGCTGGCGCGTGTTCGATTACGCCGGCCATCCGGTGGTGTTCCATGCCGGCGCCGTGCAGGGCTATCGCGGCATGGTCGCGCTGCTGCCCGAACGCGACTTCGGCATTGCGCTGCTCTGGAACAGCGACAGTTCCGTGCCGTCCGGTTTGCTGCCCACGATCCTGGATCGCGCGATGAGCCTGCCCCCGCAGCAATGGCTCGATACGCCAATGGATACCAGCGATCTGCTGATGGCAGATTCCACCGTGCCGGCCGACAACAGCGGCGGTGGCAGTGCGAGCCAGGCGACGGCATCGCCGCGCTGAGTCATCCGCCCGCTCCGGCGCAACCCGCGCCGGGCAGGCACTCCTCCGTCAACGCGTACCGGGTTGCTCCAGCATCGTCTTGAGACGAGCCAGCCCGCTTTCGTAGTCGTTGCCGATCATCTGCTCGAACATCAGGCCGAACCACCGCTCCAGCGGATTGAAGCCGTGATCGGTGTCGAAGCTCCAGGTCACCTGCGTGGCGTCGCCCTTGGCAACGAGGCGATAGGTGGCCGTTGCCATCGAGCCACCGAAGTCGAGCGCCACGACGATGCGGTCCGGCGCGTGGCTCTCGATGATCTCCTGGCTTCCGCTGCCGACCGCGCGATTGCCTGACCAGGCCATGCGTGCACCGACGCCTTCGCCGGAACCGTCATAGCTGTACTTGGCCTGCGGATCCGCCGCAAACCAGGGTGACCATTCGTTGAAGCGCTGGAAGGAATTCAGAGTGCGGAACACATCCGCAGCCGGGCGCTCGACAAGCACGCTGCGTTCAACGTGCGTCCGCGCCGGCAACAACAGGCCGCCGACGACGAACAGCACACCGACCAGCATCAGCGAGCCCAGGCTCCATTTGAGCAACTTCATGCGCAGCACTCCGAAGACGAAGGCGCCAGCTTAGTCGCTGCGCCGTCAATCCGCGACGCGACCCGATGGCGCTGGCGATGTACGCGCATAAAAAAACTCTCCCCCTGCTGGGCACAGGGAGAGAGTCTGATGGATACGGCTAATCGGGGTTGGCTTAGATCAGCGGAGCCGGGGTGGCCGGCAGCGCGACCGGAGCCGCTTTCTTCTTGGACTTGCGGGCAGGCTTCTTGGCGGCCTTCTTCGCAGCCTTCTTGGCCGGCTTCTTGGCGGCCTTCTTGGCAGCCTTTTTCACGGTCTTCTTGGCGGCCTTCTTCGCGGTCTTCTTCGCAGCCTTCTTGGCAGGCTTGCGGGCTACTTTCTTGGCAGCCTTCTTCGCGGTCTTCTTGGTGGTCTTCTTGGCAGCCTTCTTGGTGGCCTTCTTGGCAACCTTCTTCGCAGCCTTCTTCACGGTCTTCTTGGCCGCGGCCTTCTTGGTCGCCTTCTTGGCGGCCTTCTTGGCGACCTTCTTCACGGTCTTCTTGGCGGCTGCCTTCTTGGTCGCCTTCTTGGCGGCCTTCTTGGCAGGTTTCTTCTTAGCAGCTTTCTTCATTGCCATGGGATGGCTCCTCGTCAGTGAACTTGGATTAGGTAAATCGGGATGCGACACCTCTGCCCGAAGGCAGGCCCAGTTGCGGAATCAGCCGCGGGAGTCGGACCCGCAGGCAACCGTCGACGCGCCAGGCGCGTTGAACCGGATTTATTGGAGGGACCCTTCTGACGTGGTCCCCTACAAATACGCAAACACCCGCTTCGACTCGCGAAGCAGGTGCCAGGAAATTTCGGGACGTTTTTTCGGGGGAAGCGATGCCTGCGTCCGCCGCTACCTGGGCTGGGACGATGGGCCTTGTTGTCGTTCGCGCTGTCGTATTGATCCGACTCACTCGCTTCCGCAGCATCTGTCTGCTGCGCGAAACCTAATCACGCTTTTTGGACGTGTCAACACTTTTGAAAAAAAAAATTCAGCCGCCTGTCGCAATGTCCGCCACCGACTTCCTTCCATGCACTCGGCCGACAGCATGCCGGCACACCGCATCCCATCGTCGCCTGAAAACCTTGTTGAAAAAAAACGCGGGAAAAACGCATCATTTTTTTTGCGGAGCCACTTTCGCACCGCATCGTCGCTGTTCTTCCGCACGTCCTTCGAACCGTACGAACGACAGTCGGCACGGCTGAAACGACAGCAAAAAAAATCCTGACGAACGGCCGGGTTGTGGGCGTTGCACAAGCTCGTTTGCGCGGATTTGCGCAAGAATTTTTCCGGTTGTTCGCCCGTTCGACACGCGGTTCGACATCGCGTGCGGTGCGATCGGAGCAACGGAAACGACGGTTATCGAGGTACGGCGCATCCGTCGAACGCATGTCCACTGACCGACTTCCACCACGCCGGAGGATGTACGCACCTGCGACGCGCGTCGGTTTTCCGCCGCGCCGTCATGCATCTTCGACGGCGTGCGGCTCGCGTCGGCAGAGGTGAAGAACGCGCGAAAAAAAACCGGCCGCATTGGCGGCCGGTCGTGTCTCGCGGTGTGGCGGAAAGACTCAGTGGTCCTCGTCTTCCAGCAATTCCGCGTAGTCGTCGGGCGAGAGCAGCTCGTTGATCTGATCGGGCTCTTCGGCTTCGACGACGAAGAGCCAGCCTTCGCCGTACGCGTCTTCGTTGATGGTCTCCGGCTTGTCGGCCAGCGCCGCATTGACCTCCACGATCTTGCCGGTCACCGGGCTGTACACGTCCGATGCCGCCTTGACCGACTCCACCACCGCGCTCGCGTTGCCCGCTTCGACGCGGTCACCCACGTTCGGCAGTTCGACATAGACGAGGTCGCCAAGCAGGCCCTGCGCATGATCGGAAATGCCGACCGTGACGCGGCCACTGCCTTCGACGCGGGCCCATTCGTGGGATTTCAGGAATTTGAGATCGCCGGGAATCTCGCTCATGTTGGCTGCTCCGGATGTAAGTGCGTTGGCGGGAAAGGGAGGCTAGTTTAGCGGCTTGCGGGGAGGCCGGAAGTACGCGGCGTCATTCGCCGAGCACGCCGGGCTGCGCCTGGCCTTCGCGAACGAACGGGAACTTCACCACGCGTACCGGCACTTCCTTGCCGCGGATGTCCACGCGCACCTGGCCCGGCGCGCCGGCCGGCACGCGGGCGAACGCGATCGCCTTGCCCAGGGTCGGCGAGAACGTGCCGGACAGGATTTCGCCCTCGCCCTGATCGGTGATGACCTTCTGACCGTGGCGCAGCACGCCCTTCTCGTCCATCACCAGGCCGATCATCTGGCGTGCATCACCAGCGGCCTTCTGCTTTTCGAGCACGGTCCGGCCGATGAAGTCGCGCGATTCGTCCAGGCTGATCGTCCAGGCCAGCGCGGCTTCGTAGGGCGATACGGATTCGTCCATGTCCTGTCCGTAGAGATTCATGCCGGCTTCCAGGCGGAGCGTATCGCGTGCGCCAAGACCGGCCGGCTTCACGCCGGCTTCCAGCAGTGCGTTCCAGAACGCCGCCGCATTGCCTTCCGGCAGCACGATTTCGTAGCCGTCCTCACCGGTGTAACCGGTGCGGGCGAGGAATACCGGCACGCCGTCGGCGGTCTGCACTTCCACCGCGGCGAAACGGCCAAGCTTGTCGGCCGCAGGGCGGTCGGATTCCCGCAGCAGGCTCTGCACGCGCTGGCGGGCGGTCGGGCCCTGCACGGCGATCATCGCGAAGTCGGAACGCTCGGTGATCTGCACGTCGAACGCGGCCGCCTGCTGGCGGATCCACGCCAGATCTTTCTCGCGGGTCGCGGCGTTGACGATGAGGCGGAAGAAGTCTTCGCTCATGAAATAGACGATGAGGTCGTCGATGACACCGCCCTCGGCGTCGAGCATGCACGAGTACAGCGCCTTGCCCGGCGCCTTGAGCTTGTCGATGGAATTGGCCAGCAGGCGGCGCAGGAACTCGCGCGTGCGCGCGCCGTGCAGATCGACCACCGTCATGTGGCTGACGTCGAACATGCCGGCATCGCGACGCACCTGATGGTGTTCTTCGATCTGCGAGCCATAGTGGATCGGCATGTCCCAGCCGCCGAAGTCGACCATCTTGGCGCCGAGCGCGCGATGGGTTTCATTGAGGATGGTCTTCTGCATGGCGCCTCCCGGAAAAAACGCCATTATCCCAGAAGGCCCCGGCGTGCGCCGGCAGGCCGTCGGGCTGTTCCGCCTGTTGATGTTTACAGGCCCAGATAGGCCTCGTTGAGGCAATCCACCCTGGCCGGCTCCAGCGGCGTGAACTTGCCATCAGGCAGTTCCAGCCTGCGGGCCCAGACCACATCCCTGAGCAATTCGTCTGCCAGCGAATCGCGGACGACCGCGATCACGCGATCATCATCGCGTCCGTCCAGGCGGCAGGTCCCGGTCTGGAGATGAAAGCCGGCCCCGCTTTTCGGATAGGGCACGGCGTCGGTAATCAACCAGCGCGCCTGCTGTCCGTCGCGTCCGGCCATGCGTCCTGCGATGACGTAGCGGGCGACGGCGGCCTCATCGGGACCGTCGGCCAGCACGCCGATCGAGTAGTCGCAGATGTGTTCGTAGCCGGGGCGATCCGAAACGCAACTGCCGCCGATGTCGTGCAGTCCGTCGGGATACGGTGGGACGGTCAGGCCGATCAGGTCACTGGCGAACGCACTGGCCGGCAACAGACATAGGGTCAGGCCAGCGCGAGCGACCACATCAGATCTCCTGGACCTTCAACGTCATGCCGTCGATGGCGACGACCCGGATGCGCGTACCCAACGGAAGATCCGGGCCGCTCACCGACCAGAACGCGTCGCCCACCTTGACCCGGCCACGTCCATCAATGATGGGCTGTTCGAGTTCCAGCACCTGTCCAATCAACTGTTCGGCGCGGCGGTTGAGCAGCGGCTGATCGCTCGGGCGTTCGCGGCGACGGAACCATTTGCGGTACGCCAGCACCGCCACCACGCTCAACACGACGAAGAACACGATCTGCGTCAGCAGCGACAACCCCGGCACCACCAGCACGATCACGCACACCGCGGCCGCGGCGAATCCCATCCACAACAGGAAGGCGCCCGGCGCCATGGTTTCGGCGGCAATCAACAGCAGTGCGACCGCCGCCCAACTGACCACGTCCCAGCGCATGTCAGGCTCCGGTGCGCGGCGGAACGCGCGGCGGCTGTGCGGCGGGACGTTCGAGCGCCTCCTTCGCCAGCTGCGCGATGCCGGCGATGGAGCCGATGACGCCGCTGGATTCCATCGGCATCAGCACGAACTTCTGGTTGGGCGCGGTCGCCAGTTCGCGGAACGCTTCCACGTACTTCTGCGCAACAAAGTAGTTGATCGCCTGCACGTCGCCCTGGGCGATCGCCTCGGACACCAGCGCGGTAGCCTTGGCTTCGGCCTCGGCCAGGCGCTCGCGCGCCTCGGCTTCGCGATAGGCGGCTTCGCGCTTGCCTTCGGCTTCGAGGATCGCCGCCTGCTTTTCACCCTCGGCACGCAGGATTTCCGACTGCCGCAGGCCTTCGGCCTCGAGAATGGACGCGCGCTTGTCGCGCTCGGCTTTCATCTGCCGGGCCATCGCATCGACCAGATCACGCGGGGGCTGGATGTCCTTGATCTCGATGCGGTTGACCTTGACGCCCCACGGACTGGTCGCGTGATCGACCACGCCCAGCAGCTTGGCGTTGATGGTTTCGCGCTGGCTGAGCGACTCGTCCAGATCCATCGAACCGATCACAGTGCGGATGTTGGTCTGCACCAGCGCGATGGTCGCCTGTTCGAGGTTGGACACTTCATACGCCGCCTTCGCGGCGTCGAGCACCTGGAAGAACACCACGCCATCGACCTTCACCACCGCGTTGTCCTTGGTGATGACGTCCTGGCTCGGCACTTCCAGCACCTGCTCCATCACGTTCACCTTGCGGCCGACCGCCTGCACGATCGGAAACAGCAGGTGCAGTCCGGGCGACAGCGTGTGGGTGTACTTGCCGAACCGCTCGACGGTCCACTCGTAGCCCTGCGGGACGATCCTGACCATCTTCGAAAAGAAGAACAGGAACACGAATACCAGAATGACCGCCAGGATGGTTCCACCCGTCATAACACTCTCCCCTTGCTTTCGGCCGATTATAGGGGCGGCTCATGGGCGCGCGGCGCCGGCCGCGACCGGCCGCGAAAAAGTTGCGCCGGGACTGCAACGCTTTCGGCAGCCACCGCATCTGGATGGATGATGCCACCCGTATCCAGCTTCGCCATCGATGTGCCTGACACCCTCCTGGCCCGCGCCCGAGCGGGGCGGCAGGACGCATTCGAGCAGATCTACCGCTGGTTCGAGCGGCCCGTGTTCACGCTGGCGCTGCGCATCTGCGGCGACCGCGAAGAAGCTTCCGACGTCCTCCAGGACACCATGCTCAAGTTGTTCAACCATCTTGGCGAGTTCCGCGGCGGCAGCCCGTTCTGGGGCTGGCTGCGGCAGATCGCGGTCAACGAAGCTCTGATGAAGCTGCGCCGCAATCGCCGTTTCGACATGGAAATCGTGGTCGACGAGGACGAATTGCCGGAAGACCACGGCACCCTGCCGCCGGCGGCAGCCGATGCGGCGGTGTTGCAGCGGAGCCTGGCCGCCCTGCCCGCGGCGACCCGCAGCGTGCTCTGGCTCTACCACGCCGAGGGCTACACCCACGAGGAGATTGCGCGGCTGATGCAGCGCACTCCCAGCTTTTCGAAGTCGCAGCTCGCGCGCGGCACGCGTCGCCTGCGTGCGCTGCTGAAGATCGAGGAACCCACCCATGCCTGATGTCCATTCCCCTGGCCCCGTGCCTGCACCGCCGGACTGGAACGCGGCGTTCTCGGCGCTTCCGCTGGAGACGCCTCCCGCCGACGGCTGGGCGCGCGTCAGTGCCGCACTGCCCGCCGCATCGAAGCCGTCGCGCGCCCGCTACTGGATCCCCGCCGCCATCGCCGCAAGTCTGGCGTTGATGATGATCTGGCCGCGCGATCCGGGCGAACACTCCGCACCGTCCAGCGTCGCGACCGTGAGCGAAACTTCACCCGCGTCGGCCACTCCGCCGGAGCGCGCGCCCGCTACCGTGGCGGTCGCGGAGCAGACGCCGACAGGCAACGCATCCGCGCAAGAGAGCGACACGACCGAAGCGTCCGGACCGCGGAGCATCGCGGCTCAAGTGGACACGACGCCCGTCGCTTCGACGCCGAAAAAGCAGACGCCGGAACCCGCTCCGCGCGCTGTCGAACCCGCACCCGCGCAGACGCAACTGGCGCAGACGCCCAGTCCCTCCACGGGCGATGCCGCCGCAGCCGCCAATGCAGGTGCGGAAGCCAACCCACTCGAGTCGCTCTACGCTGAATCCGCGCAACTGGAAGCCCTGCTTTCGCAGATCAGCGATGACCGCGTCGCCAGCGGTCCGGCCATGGCGCTCAGCGCGCAACTGCACGACCGCGTCGCAAGCATCGATGCCGCGTTGTCGCAGCCGGATCTCGCCGCCGACGCACGCCTGGACCTGTGGCGCGAACGCGTCGCGGCGCTGCAACGCCTGACCGGCGTTGAAGGCACGCAGCGCTGGATGGCAGCCAACGGCTATCGCGCCGATGGCGAAGTCGCACGCATCTATTGATACCTCCGCATCAGAAGAATCGAGGCCCACCATGAAACAACCCCGCTCCCTTTCGCGCATCGCCGCCCTTGCCGTCGCGGTGGGTCTTGCATTCGCTTCGCAGGCGCAGGACGACGCTTCCAACGCCGCGCGCCAGAAGGAACTCGAAGCCGCCCGCGCCGAACTCCAGCGCGCCGCCAAGCGCGTCGCCGAGTTGTCCCGCGCCGAGGAAATGGCCATGCACAAGCGCATCGAACGCAGGCCGATGCTCGGCGTGCTGCTTGCACCGGATCCGCAGGCCGGCGTCCGCGTCACCGGTGTCACGCCGGACAGCGGCGCGGCGCGCTCCGGGCTTCGCGCCGGTGACCAACTGGTTCAACTGGGAGGAAAGCCCATCCCCGGCGCGACAGCCGAAGCGCGCCTGGCATCGGCCACCGCGACGCTGGGCAAGCTCAAGGTCGGCGAACCCATCGACGTGACCTTCCGCCGCGGCACCAGCGAACTGAAAGTCGAAGTCGCGCCGCAACCCGGTCGCCCGGTGCTGGTCTTCACTGAAGACGGCAGCAACGGCGGGCGCACCGGCACCCGCGTGGTGATGTCGCGCGATGGCGAGGAAGTCGTGAACGTCGATCACTTCGACTTCGCCTGGGAGGGCTTCGATTTCCCACCCACCGAACTGGCAATTACTCCGGAAATCCAGCGCGAACTGCAGCGCGTCCGCGAGTTGTCCGAGTGCGAAGGGGAGCACTGCGTGCTGCCGCGCCTGACCGAAGCCTATCGCTGGAACGGCTTGAACCTGTCGTCGGTGGACGCGCAGCTGGGTCGTTACTTCGGCACCGAACGCGGTGTGCTCGTGCTGTCCACCGGTCCGGAGCTCACCGGCCTGCAGGCCGGCGACGTCATCCAGCGCGTTGACGGCAAAGCCGTGGATTCGCCGCGCGAGGTGATGGACGCATTGCTCGGCCGCAGCGCCGACAGCAGCGTCAACATCGACTATCTTCGTGATCGCCGCAGCGCCACGGCAGCGGTGAAGATTCCGCGCGCCACTTCGCTGCGCATTCCCCTGCCTCCTGCGCCGCCAGCGCCCCCGGCGCCGCCCAGCCCGCCCGCCTCGGCCGCGCCCGCACCGCCGGCGTCGCCGGCCGCTGGACGGGTGACACCGCCCGCACCTCCGGCCGCACCGAAAGCACCCAAGGCGCCCAGCCCGCCGGCGCCGCCTCCCGCACCGACCGTCGGTGTGCCCGTCTGAAAAAAAAGCCCCCGTTTCCGGGGGCTTTCGCTTGGTGTGAACGCCGCTTCAGTTCGCCGCGGTGGCGTCCGCCGGCGCGGGTTCAACCCACTTGGCGAACACGGCATCGATGTCCGCGTCACTCACCGACTTGCCTTCCTCCAGCGCGCCGGCCTGGGTGAACAGCGGAATGATCATCGCCATCCCGTCGATCTTCGTTTTCAGATGCACGCCGGAATCGTGGCTGAGGAAACGATCCCAGCGCGCGCGCACCTTGGCCCAATACCCTTGCGTCGCTTGCCAGTAAGCATGCGCCGGCTTGAAATCCACTTCGGTGGTCTTCTGGTAATCGTTGAAACCGAACTCGCGCGCCAGCGCGACCTGCGTGCCATCCGGCTTGCGCAGCACCTTGGTATTGAACTGTTCGTGCGTCCAGCCCGAGGGCGTCAGCGTGTGGCGATTGATCACCGACATCGCGTTGTAGTCGCTGCGCTGCGTGTATTCGCGGCGCGGCAGCGGACGCCAGCTCTGATCGCTGGTCCAGGTCGCATGGCCATCACGGTAGTCCCAGCGGCCGGTGCCGCAGTAGCGCGGCGCGTCGCTCACTTCATACACGCACTGCGTCCATGCGCCGCGCGTCAGCTCGACGGGAATCGTGCGGCGCGTCCATGTCTGATCGGCGGTGAACTCGAAGCGCTGCGGCGCCTCGTAGATCCAGTCCTGACGCCAGTGCTTGGTGACGTGCCCCGATTTGGCATCCACCAGGATGTGCTGCAACACGATGCGGCCGGGCGTGTCTTCCACGACGATGACGGTCTCATCACCGCCGCTGCGCATCGCCGGATGACGTTCGTAACCCAGCTGCAGCAGCACGGTTTCGTCGAATGCGAAGTCCACGAGGTAGTCACCCTGCATCGCGAGGATCGCCTGGCGATCGCGCGCAGGATCGGTCTGGGCCCAGGCGGCCTGCGTGGCCAGCAGCGCCGCGAGGAGAAGCGGCAGACGGTGGATGATGTTCATGCAATTCCTCTTTCCGTGTTCTCGAAAGTAATGACGGCGCCCTCATGGCCACCGGGGGTTCGAACAGACAGCGCCGCACTCCGCATACAACAGCAGGCATCGCTCAGTGCATCGGCCTCGGCCGCTTCCTCACGCGCTATCGAACGCGCGGTCGATGCGCCCAGCGTGGACAGCAGCGCCGGGCTTGCCGCCAGCGTCGCGTCGCCTCCGCTGACCAGCGCATGCAGGCGCAGGCAGGTCGCGCGCCAATGACCGCCACGCAGCCGGCCCGCCAGCCGCCGCCAGAGTCGTTCGCCCACGCCGGCTCCCGATTCTGCACCGCTTTCGTCCGGCAGTTGCGAAAGCAGACGTTCCCAGGCGAAGAAGTCGCTGTCCGGCAGCAGGTGGATCTGCCAGCAGCAACGGCCGTCCAGATCGTAGAAATGCAGCGCCTCGCGCAGGCCATCGCTGTCCAGCCCGGTGCGCGTTTCCACCCGCACGGCCTGCGCCCAGCCGGTCCACTCGCTGCCCTGCTCGGCGCGATGCAGGCACAGCACCGCGCCAAGCGCCGCCAGTTGCTGCGGGCGGGGCAAGCCGCCTGCGCGCGCAGCCGCGGGCACGGATGAATCCATCGGCAGCGCGCGCGTGCCCATGGCGCTACCAGTTCACCGCAATGCTGGCCGACACGGTGCGTCCGGCCGCCGTGTATCGGTCACGCGTCACACTGTTGTAGGCGATAAGCGGCAGATCTCCCGCATCGAAGTACTTGCGATCGCCCAGATTCAGCACACCCACGTTGAATGACGCGCCCGGCGCGAAGTTCCAGTGCGCATACAGATCCAGTACGCCGTAGCTCGCGGCATTGAAGTAGTCGTCCGGCACATCATGCTTCTGCTTGACGAAACGTCCGGCCAGTTCCGCGCCCCACGTTTCGCGGTCGTAGGCTACGCCCAATGTCGCGGTCAGCGGATCCACGCTTTGCAGCCAGGAATCGTCAGTGCGATCCTTGCCACGCGACCAAGCCGCCGCGCCGCGCAGCGACCAGCCGTCCAGCGATGCCGACAACGCGCCGAAGTCCACGCCGGCCTTCGCTTCGACGCCGTAGATTTCGGCTTCGTCGACGTTCTGCGACTGGTAGATCATCAGGTCGTCGGCGTTGAAGCCGATGAAGCGCATCGACTCGATGAAGTCCTCGTAGCGGTTGTAATAGCCGCTCACGCTCGCGTAGGCCGCTTCGCCGGAAAAACGCAGACCCAGTTCGATGCCGTCGCTGGTTTCCGGCTTCAGATCCGGATTGGCGATCGCGGTGTAACCGAACATCACGTTGGTAAAGCCGATGTTGACGTCGTTGTACGGCGGCGAGCGGAAGCCGTGGGCGTAGCTGCCGAACAGCGACCAGTCATCGTTGAAATGCCACACCATGCCCAGCTTCGGCGACACGCTGGTCTCGGTGATGTCAGCCACCACCACGCCGGGATTGTCCTCGGAGAAGATGGTGTCGACCTCGGGCTTCAGACGATAGTGGTCCACCCGCACGCCCGGCACGAACCGCAGCTTGCCGTCGGCCAGGCTGATTTCATCCTGCACGTACAGCGCGGCGACCGTCGTCTTGCTGATCGGGAAATCGCGCACCGGGAAGGTATCCGGCGACATCACCGGCGTGACAACGCCGGTGGACGGAATCGTGCGCAAGCCATCGCGCTTCTGCCGCGTTTCACTCCGTGAAAGGTCCAGGCCATAGGTCAGATCGTGGACCACGCTGCCCGCGCGCAGCGACTTGAAGAAGTTGGCCTGCACGCCGTAGGTGCGCTGGTCGAAATCGAATTCGCGCTCGCGGATGTCGGCGAACGGCGCCGCCGGCAGCGTACGCGCTTCGCGGGTGTATTGCGTGGTCTGGCTGTCCTGTCGATAGACCTGCCAGTCCAGGTGATCCGCGAATGCGGCGCCCAGGTCGTCCCACTGGTGCGAAAGCGAGACGCGCGCACGGCTCTGGTGATCGTGCGCAGTCACCGAGGTATGGGTGGCGCGTGTCAGGGACTGGTCGCCGAGCTGGGTAAGCACATCGGTGTCGGCATCGTCCTCGTTGCCTTCCACGGTCAGCACGAACTTCTGGTTGGCGTCCGGCGCGAACGCCAGCTTGGTCAGCAGGCTGCGTCCGTCGCGTTCCTGCGGATTGGGCCGCGTGCGCGCCGCGCCGATGCCGCCGGCGTCTCCCTGGTTTTCGGGCTCCTGTCCCTGTCGGTGGCTGATCGCCACCATGCCGCTCCAGCGTTCACCGCCGAATGCCGCGGTCGCACCGCCGAAGAGTCCGTTCCAGGTCCCGTCATAACCCAGTTTCAAGCCGAAATAGCTGTTTTTCCCGTTCGCGAGGTAGTCGGAAGGATCCTTGGTGATGAACGACACCACGCCGCCCAGTGCGTCGGATCCATACAGCGAACTGGAAGGCCCGCGCACGATTTCCACCTGCTTCAGCGTGTCGAGATCGACGAAATTCCGGTTCGCGTTGGAGAAACTGCCGATCGAGAACGCATCGGACACCGCGATGCCATCGGTCTGGATGCGTACGCGGTTCGCGTCGAGCCCGCGAATGCGGAAACCGCTCAGGCCAAAGCGCCCGAAACTGGACGTCACGCTCACGCCTGGCTCGTAGCGGACGAGCTCCTTGATGTCGCGAATCAGCCGATCGTCCAGTTGCTCGCGATCGATCACGCTGACGGTATTCGGCACATCGGCGATCTCGCGCTCGCCGCGCGTGGCGGTGACGGTCAGTCGTTCGAACTCCTTGACCGGCCCGGATTCGAGCGGCGCGGGGGTTTCAGCGTAGGCAAGATGAGCAAAGGCCAGCCACAAAGCGGCGGCCAGGACGGTGGGACGCGTCATGGGTTACAGCATTCCTGTCGGTTTGGGATAAACCCGGAAGGCTGGCGGCCGGTCAGCGAACCGATGGCTGGCGCCCAGGCGAGAGAGACGTTGAAACGGACACCACCGCGGCGGCGCGCTCCGCGGGAGAGGGAGCGTGAGCGCGACGCGGCGGCAGTGATTACTTGGTCAGAATCAGTTTGTCGTTGCTGGTGTGGCGCAGGCGATACACCTTGTCGCCGTGCCGGATGAGGATTTCGCGCTGTCCCTTGAGCAGGGACTCGCTGTCCAGCGTCTCGTCGCCGAACAGCGCGTGCGGCGGCAGGTGGTCACGCAGGGGAATCGTTTCGGCAATCGGCAGGGAAGTCACGTTTGCGGTCATCGGATAGGCTCCATGGCGGAACGATATCGGATGATAATGATTCTCATTGGCAAGTCAACAGGCTATTGCTGCCGAAGCGCCTCGATCGGATCCAGCTGCGACGCCTTCCGCGCCGGGTAGTAGCCGAAAAAGAGTCCGGTCGCGATGGAGAAGCCGGCCGCCAGTCCGATCACCTGTCCATTGAGCGCCACCGGCAGTTCGCTGAACTTGCCGACCACCAGCGCGCCGACGATGCCGATGGCAATGCCGAGCACGCCGCCGATCAGCGAGATCAGCATGGCTTCGGCGAGGAACTGCCGGCGCACGTCGCTCGGCCCGGCGCCGACTGCCATGCGCAGGCCGATTTCGCGGATCCGTTCGGTTACCGAGACCAGCATGATGTTCATGATGCCGATGCCGCCAACGATCAGCGAAATCGTGGCGACCGCGCCCAGCAGCAGCGACATCAGCCGCGTGGTCGCCGTACGCGTGGCGACGATTTCCGAAATGTTGCGCACATTGAAGTCATCGTCATCGCCGGGCGCGATCTTGTGCCGCTGGCGCAGCAGCGCTTCCACTTCGCCCTGCACGTAGCCCAGATCCTTGGCGTCGGTGACGGTCAGTGCAATCTGCATCACCGCACTCGGCGGCAGGCCCATCGAACCCAGCAGGCGGCGGCGCGCGGTTTCCAGCGGCACCATCATCACATCGTCCTGGTCCTGGCCGAAGCCGCCCTGCCCCTTCGGCGCGAGCGTGCCAACCACGGTGAACGGCACGCGCCCGATCCGCACGGTCTGGCCGACGCCGGAATCTTCGCCGAACAGTTCGCGTCGTACGGTTTCGCCGAGAATCACCACCTTGGCCGCGCTGCTGTAATCCTGCGCGTCGAAACCCTCGCCGTTGGCGATCGTCCAGCTGTTGATGTCGAAGTAGTCCGGCTGCACGCCCTGCCAACTGCTCGACCAGTTGTTTTCCGCATACACGACCTGGCTGCTGCCACGCAGCGCGCCGGCCACGTACTGGACCTCCGGAATCTGTTCGCGGATCGCTTCGACGTCGCCCTCCTTGAGCGTGTAGAAGCTGCTGCCGCTCATGCGCACGCCGCCGCCGCCGCGACCCGCGCCCGGATTGATGTCGAGGCGCTGCGATCCCAGGCCGGAGACCAGCTTGTCGATTTCCGCCTGCGTGCCCTGTCCGACCGACACCATCACGATGACCGCGGCGATGCCGATAATCACGCCCAGCGACGTCAATGCGCTGCGCATCCAGTTGCCGCGCAACGCGAAGATGGCCGTGCGCAGGATGTCGGTGAAGTTCATGGCGCCGTTTCCTCGTGCAACTCGCCATCACGCATCACCAGCGTGCGATCGGCGTGCGCGGCGACTTCCGCGTCATGGGTGATCAGCACGACAGTGTGGCCTTCGTCGCGCAGGCGCTTGAACAGCGCGAGGATCTCCTCGCCGGTGCGGCTGTCGAGCGCACCGGTCGGTTCGTCGGCGAGGATGATGGGCGGCTCGTTGATCAGCGCGCGCGCGATGGCCACGCGCTGCTGCTGGCCGCCGGAGAGCTCGCTCGGGCGATGGTTGCCGCGTTCGGCCAGGCCGACGGCCGCCAGCGCCTTGCGGGCGCGTTCCTGCCGCTCGTGCGGCGGCACCTGTGCATAGCCCAGCGGCATCGCGACGTTCTCGATCGCACTCATGCGCGGCAGCAGGTTGAACCCCTGGAACACGAAGCCGATCTTGTCCCGGCGCAGCACGGCCAATGCTTCGGCATCGAGCGTGGACACATCCACGCCGTCACACAGATAGCGGCCGGAACTGGGCGTATCCAGGCAGCCGATCAGGTTCATCAGCGTGGACTTGCCGGAGCCCGAAGGTCCCATGATGGCGACGAAATCCCCGCGATCGATGCGCATGTCCACGCCCTTGAGCGCGACGACTTCCGCTTCCGTGCCGGGCGAGTAGACCTTGCTCAGCGCGTGGGTTTCGATCACCGGAACGCGGTCCGGCTGCGGCTGCGCTGCGGTCATTCGCGGACCCGCTCGCCGACGATCACCTGATCGCCTTCCTTGATGCCGCCGGACACTTCGGTCGCGCTGCCATCGCTGGCGCCGATGCGCAGCAGCACGCGCTCCGGCTGGCCGCCGACCAGCTTGTACAACGGGGCGCGCTTGGCGGCGAGCAGTGTCTTCAGTTCGGCGTCCCAGCGCTGCTGCTGCGCGGGTTCGAGGGTGGCGCGGAATGCGGCGAAATCCTGCTGGAAGCGTTCGGCCATGCGCTGGCGGATCTGCGCCTGCATGCTGCCGCTACCGCTGTTGTTGCCGCCCGTGCGCGGGCCCGGACCACCGGGTCCGCCGAACATCGTGCTGCCGCCCTGCTGCGGTTGCGCGGCGCGCGCGGCCTGGCGCTCGCGCACCGCCGTTGCGGCCGCGTCGAACGCAGCGCGCTGTCCGGGCTTCAGATCCAGCGTCCCGGCAATGCGCTGGAGATCCTCGGCCACGCCGGCGCCGCGCGCCTGCGAACCCTGCGGCGCGGCACCGGCCGGCGCGGTATCGTCCGTCGGCTTGTAGCGCAACGCGGCGTTGGACACCTTCAGCACGTTGTCGCGCTTGCTCACTTCGATTTCCGCATTGACGGTCAGGCCGGGCAGCAGGGTCTCGTCGCTGTTGTCGACCGTGACCACGACGGGATACGTCACCACGTTGTTGGTGGTCGTGGCCGCCAGCCGCACCTGTTCGACCTGACCCTTGAACTGGCGATCCGGGAACGCATCCACCGTGAACGACACGCCTTGTCCTACCTTGACCTGGCCGATGTCGGCCTCGTCCACGGCCAGCTCGATTTTCATCTTGGCGAGGTCTTCGGCGATGGTGAACAGTTCCGGCGCCTGCAGGCTTGCCGCGACCGTCTGGCCCGGTTCGATGCTGCGCGTGAGCACGACGCCGTCCACGGGCGAGCGGATGACGGTGCGCTCCAGGTTCACCCGCGTGGTCTGCGTCGACGCCGTCTGCTGCCGAATCTGCGCCTGCGAGGAATTCAATTGCGCGCGCGCCTGATCCAGCGCCGCGCGGGCGAGATCTACATCGCTTTGCGCGACCAGTTTCTGCTGGCCCAGATCCGCCTTGCGGCGGTAATCGAGTTCGGCGTTCTTCAGCGTGGCCTGCGCCTGCGCCAACGAGGCGCGGGCGGCGGCAATCTGCGCGGTGCCCTGTTCGATCTGCGCTTCGTAGGTCTTCGGGTCGATCCGCGCGAGCACGTCGCCCTTCCTGACCGGGCTGTTGTAGTCCACGAGCACATCCGTCACCTGCCCGGAAATCTGGCTGCCGACGGTGACGGTGGAGATGGCGCTGAGCGTGCCGGTGGCGGAGATCGCGACGCGGATGTTGCCGCGCTCGACCGGCGTGGTCCGATATGCACCCTCTTCCGCATCGGCCTTGCGCTGGGTCCAGTACCAGCCACCGGCTGCAACCACGGCGAGGACGGCGACCGCGATGACGGCGCGGGAAATCCAGGGAGAAGAAGAGCGACGACGGGACGGCTGGCTCATGCGGCGGATTCAAGGAGACGGGCGGAGTCATGTGCATTAACGCACGCCGTTCGACCGCGTTGACAGGCGCCGCGCCACCGCCGTTTGCGTCTTCGGATGATTCAGGCCGCAGCCGGCATTGCATCCGGGACCATTGGCACGGGATCGCGTCGTGCCGATCAGGTAAAGCGGATGGTCGCCGAGGTGCCCTTGCCGATTTCGCTCTCGAGTTCGATCTTCCAGCCGAAGCGATCGCACAGCCGGCTGACGATCGACAGGCCCAAGCCACTGCCGCGAGGCCGCGCGGCATCGACGCGATAGAACGGTTCGAACACGCGTTCCATCGAATCGCGGCTCATGCCGATGCCGGTATCGCGCACGATCACCCGGTCGGCCTCGACCAGTACATCGATGCGGCCTTCATCGGTATAGCTGCAGGCGTTGCGCAGCAGGTTGCTGACCACCACCTGGAACACGCGCGGCGGCGCATGCAGGCGCGGTTTGGCGTGGCAGGTCACTTCCAGATCGACGGGTTTGCCGATCAGCAGCGTGCGGGCATTCTCGGCTTCGTCCAGCACCAGATCGGCCACGTCGAAGTCCTCGCGTTGCGGTTCCACTTCGGCTTCGCGCGCGAGGATCAGGAACGCATCGATCACCGCTTCCATGTCGCGGCCGGCGCGCTGGATGCGTTGCAGCGAACGCACCACCCGCGGCGAGGATTCCTCTGCCATCGCCATGTCGCTGGCGACGCGGATGACGGTCAATGGCGTGCGCAGTTCGTGGCTGGCGTCACGGGTGAAGTCGCGTTCGCGCGCCACATGCGAGGACACGCGTTGTGCGAGCCCATGCAATGCCGACGCCAGTTGCCGCGCCTCGCCCTGCACTTCGGACGGCAGGCGATCCGGCGCCAGCCCGCTGACGTCGGGCCGGCGCGGATCCCACTCGGCGACCTGCCGTGCCAGCCAGCTGACCGGCGAGACCAGCCGCTTGGATACGCGGTAGGTCAACCACGACACCAGATAGATTGCGATCAGGGTGAGGATGATCGGCAGCGTGCCGAAATAGAACGCCAACCGCTCGGCCTGCGAGCGCAGGAAGACCAGATAGAGCCGGCCTTCCGGCTGTTCGTCCACGAGCACGAGCATGTCGTCGCTCTTGAGCTCGTGGAACCCGGGCTTCAGTGCACGCAGGTTTTCCGGCAGCACCAGGTTGGAGTGGCCCTTGACCACCAGATAGCCACGCAGGTTGTGCGTATTCGGGGGCGGCTGCGCGGTGGACGCGTCGTACAGCTCCCAGAAATGGCTAGCTTCCTGCTGCAGCGCGGTGTTCATCAGGCTGTGCTTGATGACCGCGGAAATGAGGTACACGCCCAGCACGATCGCAAGGCTGACCATCACCGCCTGCAGGATGAAGGCGATGCGAAGCTTTCGCGGCAAACCCTGCGGCATGGCGGCTCCAGTCCCGATGGCGCGGGATTATGCCCGCGCGCTCAACCGATGTCCGCGATGCGATAGCCCGCGCTCTGTACCGTGTGCAGAAGCGGCTTGTCGAAGGGTTTGTCGATCACCTTGCGCAGGTTGTAGAGGTGGCTGCGCAGCGTGTCCGAATCCGGCAGGCCATTGCCCCAGATCTCGCGCTCGATTTCCTGGCGGGTCACCACGCGCGGCGATTCGCGCATGAGGATGGTGAGCAGGCGCAGGCCGATCGGCGACAGCATCAGTTCGTTGCCGCCGCGCGTGGCGCGCATGCTCACCGGATCGAGCACCAGATCAGCCACTTTCAGCACCTCCGAACCGACCTGCCGGCGTTCGCGACGGATCAACGCGCGCAGCCGGGCTTCCAGTTCCTGGATCGCGAACGGCTTGGTGAGGTAGTCGTCCGCACCAGAGCTCAAGCCGGTGAGCTTGTCGTCCAGCGTGTCGCGCGCCGTCAGCATGAGCACCGGCGTCGACTTGCGGGCCTCGTTGCGCAGCTTCTTGCAGACCTCCATGCCGTCCATGCGCGGCAGCATCAGGTCCAGTACCACGACGTCGTAACTGTTCTCGGTGGCAAGCCGGTAGCCGTCCAGTCCGTCGGAGGCGTAATCGACCTCGAAGCCCCGACCTTCCAGATACTCACCGACCATTTCCGAAATATTGCGGTTGTCCTCGACGACAAGGACCAGACCCGCGGTTTCCTGTGAATGGCGCATAGCAGCTCCTTTGACTTCAGGTTTGTGAAGCTACTAGCCCGACGGTTGAGGGCGCGTGAAGAAAATCACATTGGGGTGCGCCTGCGGCTTCAGCCGGGGTGGCCCAGTCCGGACCCGGCGCGAAAGCAGCGGTCCCCCCACTCCGACAACCGAGCGGGAAGGCGGCCCCCGCGCCGGACCGCTAAGCTGCGCGTCCCTTTCACCGCCGACGCCCCCGATGCTCGCCCGCCTCCTTCCCATCGCCCTGCTGCTGGCTTCCAACATCTTCATGACCTTCGCGTGGTACGGCCATCTGAAGTACCGCAGCTCACCGCTGTTGCTGGCCATCGTCGCCAGCTGGGGCATCGCGTTTTTCGAGTATTCCCTGATGGTGCCGGCCAACCGGCTGGGCAGCACGGTGTACTCGGTGGTGCAGCTGAAGACGATCCAGGAAATCCTGACGCTGGTCGTGTTCGCCGGGTTTTCGACCTGGTACCTGGGCCAGCCCTTGAAGTGGAACCACTACGCGGCGTTCGTGCTGATCGTCGGCGCGGCGTTCCTGATGTTCTACGACCCGGGCAGCCCCGCGACCGCGCAGGGCTGATGTTTCAGAAACGGATGCGGCCGATGAGGATGTCCTTGAACATCACCCAATCGCCGGCGAAGGAATAGAACGGATGCTTGAACGTGGCGGGCCGGTTCTTCTCGAAGAAGAAATGCCCAACCCACGCGAAGCCGTAACCGCAGAACAGCGCCGCGAGCAGCCACCACGCATTGCCGCGGTGGATCGACCAGGCGACCAGCAGCAGCACGCCGCAGGAGCCGATGAAATGCAGGCGGCGCGACACCGTATTGCGGTGCTCGCTCAGGTAGAAGGGGTAGAACTCGCGGAAACTGGCGAAGCGCTTCATGCGGGCTCCTCGATGCCTCTGGCCGCCGCAGCATAGCGCCGCCCGACCGGCGCGGCGATACGCGTCACGCCGCGCGCGGGGCGAACATGATGACCGCCATTCCGGCCAGACACAGCGCCACGCCCAGCGCATCCCAGCGGCTCGGCTTGATGGCGTCGACCATCCACAACCAGCCGATGGCAACGCTGACGTACACGCCGCCGTACGCCGCGTACACGCGGCCGGATGCGGTCGGGTGCAGCGTCAACAACCAGACGAACACGGCCAGGCTGGCCGCAGCCGGCAACAACAGCCACGCACTGCCGCCCTTGCGCAGCCACAGGTACGGCAGATAGCAGCCGACGATTTCGGCCAGCGCGGTGATGACGAACAGCAGCAGGGTTTTCATGCGGGCAGTGTATGCGCCCGCAGGCGGCCGGCGATCACGCCGCCGGATCACCGTCGCGCCGCTTGGCCTGCTGCCACAGCGCTTCCTGCTGCGCGAGATCCAGTTGCGCCAGCGACGTGTCCTGCGCCTGCGCGATGGCTTCCATGGCGCGGAAGCGGCGTTCGAACTTGTGGTTGGCGCGCCGCAGCGCGGCGCCGGGATCAACCTTCGCATGGCGCGCCAGGTTGGCTGCGACGAACAGCAGATCGCCGATTTCGTCCTCGAGCCGATCACGATTGGCCTGCACGTCGCCACGCGCGAACTCGACGCGCACTTCCTCGATTTCCTCGTGCAGCTTGGCGATGACCGGCGCGGGATCGGGCCAGTCGAAACCGACCCGCGCGGCGCGCGACTGCAACTTCACTGCACGCTGCCATTCCGGCAACCCGCGCGAAATGCCGGCCAGCGCGGAGCGATCCTGCGCTCCACTGGCCGCGCGTTCCGCCTGCTTGATCGCTTCCCAGTTGCGCGTCTGTGCTGCGGCATCCTCGAAATTCGCATCGCCGAACACGTGCGGATGGCGGCGCACCATCTTGTCGCAGATCGCGGCGACGACATCGCCGAAAGCGAATGCGCCCTGCTCGCTCGCCATCTGTGCGTGGAAAACCACCTGCAACAGCAGGTCGCCGAGTTCGTCCTTCAGATCCGCCAGGTCGCCGCGATCAATCGCGTCGGCCACCTCGTAGGCTTCCTCGATCGTGTAGGGCGCGATCGTCGAGAAATCCTGTTCCAGATCCCATGGGCAGCCGCCTTCGGGATTGCGCAGGCGCGCCATGATTTCCAGCAGTTCGCGGATGTCGCTCATGGCTGCGGCCGGTGCGGACTCAGGCGCTCTGTTCAAGCTTGCCGTCCCCGGCCCCGCCGTCCAGCCATTCCCGCCACGGCAGCGACGGGTCGCCCAGCGCGATGAAATCGCCGTTGAGCAGTGTTTCGCGGCGGTTGTAGCGGAACGCCCGGCCATCGGGCGCCAGCAAGGCGCCGCCGGCGGCTTCGAGGATGCATTGCGCCGCGGCCGTGTCCCATTCGGAGGTCGGGCCAAAGCGCGGATAGACATCCAGCGCGCCTTCGGCGATGCGGCAGAACTTCAGTGACGAGCCCAGCGAAACTTCTTCGATCCCGCCCATGCGCGCGAGCACCGATTCGGTACGCAGATCGCGGTGCGATCGGCTCGCGGCCACTTTCA
Organism: Pseudomonadota bacterium; assembly: GCA_023419315.1. Lineage (GTDB taxonomy): Bacteria > Pseudomonadota > Gammaproteobacteria > Xanthomonadales > Xanthomonadaceae > Pseudoxanthomonas_A. The sequence goes on along the minus strand of JAEZYE010000015.1, from coordinate 17,566 downwards.
ACGGCGGATGCGCGGGCGCGCGCGTACGCAGCAGTTCGTCCACTTCACCGCGCCGTCGATAGGCGTGGCGGCCTTGTTCGGCATGCCAGATTTCACCGGTTACCGGCGCCTGCACGACGCCGAAAATCGGCTCGTTCTGTTCGATGAGCGCGATGTTGACGGTGAACTCGCCGTTGCGCTTGATGAACTCGCGCGTGCCGTCGAGCGGATCGACCAGCCAGTACGTGTGCCAGTTCTCGCGTGTCTGCCACGGAATGTCCGAAGCTTCCTCGGACAGCACCGGCCAGGCCGGCGTCAGGCGGCGCAAGCCTTCGAGAATCACGCGGTGCGCGGCGAGATCGGCGGCGGTCAGCGGGCTGGCGTCGGCCTTGTGGCTGACGTCGAAACTGTCGCGGTAGATCGCCATGATGGCCTCGCCGGCTTCGCGGGCAATGACCAGTACGGCTTCGTGCAGATCGGAAGTCATTCGTCTCATGCCGGGGAACGCAGCCATTCGCGGGCAATGAAAAGAGCGGCCAGCGAACGACCTTCGGAAAAATCCTCGCGCAGCATCAGCCGGTCGAGGGCATCAAGTTTCCACGGCACTACTTCCAACTCCTCGGGTTCATCTCCGGGCAGACGCTCCGGATACAGGTCTCGTGCGACCACCAGCCAGGACTGGTGGCTCATGTACAGGGGCGCCTGGGTCAGGCTGCGCAGCACGTCGATACGGCGCGCACCGAAGCCCGCCTCTTCCTTGAGTTCCCGATCGGCGGCCTGTTCGACGGTTTCGCCCGCGTCGATGCGTCCCTTCACCAGGCCCAGTTCATAGCGATGCATGCCGGCCGCGTATTCGCGCACCAGCAGCACCGTTTCATCGTCAATCATCGGCACCACCACCACCGCGCCATGGCCATCGGCGTGCATGCGGTGGAAACGGCGGCGTTCGCCGTTGCTGAACTCCAGATCCAGTTCCTCGACATGCCGCTCCAGCGGGCCTTCGGCGCGCCGGGTGATGCCGTGGATGATGGGCAGACGGCGGCTCACCGGTGGACCGCCGCGGGGCGCGCCGGACGACGGGACAACAGGCACACCGATATCATGGAGGGATGGCTGCAACGACTCATGAAAACAGAATGCTAGCAGAGGCAGACCTCTGGCGTTCGCGCGACCTCGCCGTACTGTGGCATCCGTGCACGCAGATGCGCGAGCACGTCATCGGCAACGGTGCGAGCGGTGCCGACAGCACGTTGCCACTGGTGCCGATTGCGCGCGGTGAAGGGGCCTGGCTGATCGCGCAGGACGGTCGCCGCCTGCTGGATGCGGTAAGCAGTTGGTGGACCAACCTGTTCGGCCATGCCGAGCCGCGCATCGCGGACGCCATCGCCATGCAGGCGCGGCAGCTGGAACAGGTGATCCTCGCCGGATTCAGCCATCCGCCCGCGGTCGAACTGGCCGAGCGCCTGCTCGCGCTGGCGCCGCGCCAGCCCGGCCGCGCGCCGCTGTCGAAGGTCTTCTACGCGGACAACGGATCGGCCGGCGTGGAAGTCGCGCTGAAGATGGCCTTCCACTGCTTCCGCAATCGCGGCGAATTGCGGCGCACGCGCTTCGTCGCTCTGGAGAATGGCTACCACGGCGAAACGCTCGGTGCGCTGGCCGTCGGCGACATCCCGCTCTACAGGCGTATCTATGCGCCGTTGCTCGCCGAGGCCCTGTTCACGCCGTCGCCGGATGCCTATCTGGCCGCGCCGGGCGAAACCGACGAAGCCTGCGCGCTGCGCGCCGCCGATGCGCTGGCGGATCTGTTCCAGCGGCATGAAGGCGAAATCTGTGCGCTGATCCTCGAACCCCGCGTCCAGTGCGCGGGGGGCATGCGCATGCATCACCCGGCTTATCTGCGGCGCGCGCGCGAACTCTGTGATGCGCACGGCGTGTTCCTGATTGCGGATGAAATTGCGGTGGGTTTCGGCCGGACGGGCACGATGTTCGCTTGCGAACAGGCCGCACCGGACGGCGTGATGCCGGATCTGCTGTGCCTGTCCAAAGGCCTGACCGGCGGCTTCCTGCCGTTGGCGGCGGTGCTGGCCACGCAGGCCCTCTACGACGCCTTCCTCGATGATTCGCGCGAGCGGGCGTTCCTGCATTCGCACAGCTACACCGGCAATCCGCTGGCCTGCGCCGCCGCCCTGGCGAGCCTGCGGATCTTCGAGGAAGACAACGTGCTGGCGCGCAACCGCGATACCGCCGCGCGGATGGCGCAACACGCCGCCACGCTGGCGCATCTGCCGCATGTGGCGGATGTGCGGCAGGCCGGCATGATTGTCGCGTTCGAACTGACGCCGGGCGGCGATCGCACGCGCCATTTCGATCCGGCGTTGCGCGTCGGCCTGCGCGCCTATCGCGCGGCGCTCGCGCGCGGCGTGGTGCTGCGACCACTCGGCGACGTGCTGTACTGGATGCCGCCCTACTGCATCGATGACGAACAACTGGCGCTGCTGGCCGACACCACGCGCGCCGCCATCGAGGAAGCCACCGCATGCGCCTGACCCGTTGCCACGTCGATGCCGCGCTGGCCGCCGGGCGCGCGCTCGTGCTGCCGGAAGACGCCGCGAACCATCTGGTTCGCGTGTTGCGCCTGCGCGAAGGCGACGATTGCGTGCTGTTCAACGGCGATGGCCACGACTACGCCGCGCGCGTGTCGGCCATCGGCAAGCGCGAGGTCCGCGTGGACGTGCTGTCCGCGCAGTCCGTGGACAACGAGTCGCCGCTGCACATCACGCTGCTGCAGGGCATCGCGCGCGGCGAAAAGATGGATCTGATCCTGCAGAAGGCAACGGAGCTCGGTGTTGCCGCCATCGTGCCGGTCAATGCCGAGCGCACCGAGGTGAAGCTCGAGGGTGACCGCCTGGGCAAGCGCGTGGCGCACTGGCGAAGCGTCATCACGTCGGCCTGCGAACAGAGTGGACGCGCGCGGCTGCCCGAACTCGCCGCGCCGCTCTCGCTTGCCGACGCCGCGCGCGAAAGCCGCGCCGATGCCTTGCGCGTGATCCTGGACCCGGCCGGCGAACACGCGCTTGCCACGCTGGAGGCGCCGGCTTCGAAACAGGTCGTGATGGCGATCGGACCGGAAGGCGGCTGGTCGCCGCGCGATCGCGATCAGTTGCGCGCCGCCGGCTTCAGCGGGCTGAGGCTGGGCCCTCGCATCCTGCGCACCGAAACCGCGGGCCTGGCGACGATCGCCGCACTGCAAGCGCGGTTCGGCGATCTCTGAGCCGCTTCCGGCGCGGCCGCCGGATCAGGCGGCCTGGGCGAGCGCGGCGAGGATGTCCTCCTCGACCGCCTGCAGGTCCGGCAGGATGGCCACTTCATCACCCAGCAGCACGCGCACCTGCACGCCGCGCGGTAATGCTTCCTCGGTCGCGTCGGCCAGCAGGCCGTCGCGTGGCACCGACACCAGGCGCGGGAAGGACGGCGTGAGCAGCGCGTAGTACGGCAGATCCGGATTCCCGCCGAGCGCCTTGAGCACCACGATCTTGCGCTGCACGCTGGCGGCGTCGGCGGACAGGCCGGTCATGCGCGCGAACTCGACCAGCGGCACCTGCCAGCCCTGCCAGTCGATGTGGCCGGCAAGCCACGCCGGCGCGCCCGCGATCGGCTGCACCGGCGCACGCGAGAGCACTTCGGCGATGGTGGCGTTCGGCAGCAGCAGGCGGTCGTCGCCCGATTGCACGAGGACGCCGCGGATTTCGTCATTCGAAGCCATCTCAACCTCCGGAAACTGCGAGGGTCGCGCGTTCGGCGCGGCCCGTGTCGATCATTGCGGGCGCGGCCATCAGCCCGCCCAGTGCGAACCCAGCCGGTGTGCCAGTTCGACCGGCGACGCCAGCACGCCGCCACGCGCGGCCAGCGCGTGCGAGGCGGTCGGGTCGTAGCAACCGTCCGGCGACTGCCCGGCGATCCACGCGCCCTTCTGCGCCAGCGGCCAGACGATATCGACCCAGTGCGCATCGCTGCCGCTGAGCAGCAGCACGCCGCTGTCGCGCGGCGGCAGTTGCGCGATGCTCTCGCGCAGGTCGCCGCCCTCGTGGAAATCGACGGCGCCGCTCGACAGTCGCAGGCTGACATCGCCGGGCAACACATACACATGCCCCGGCAGCGCCGGATGGCCGGCCTCGGCCAACGACACCGGCATCGCGGAGACGCGTGCCATCTGCCGGACCAGGTTGTCGTAACGACCGCCATCGAGCTTGAGATGGACGATCAGCGGACGCGGAAACTCTGCCGGCAGTTCGGCCAGCAGCTTGCGCACGGCGTCCGGGCCGCCGATGCCGGCGAACATGACCACTGCGCCGGAGGGCCGCGGACCGGCTTTCGCCACCGGGTCCAGCGGCTCCAGGCTCAATTCCAGTGTGCGATCCGGCAGCGGCGGCGGCGCGTGGACCGGCTCGGGCTCCGGCGGCGGCGCAGGCGGCGCGGCGGCGCGCAGCCACTCGTCCGCATCCACGATCTGGCCGGCCGGTTGGACCGGCCGCTGGGCGAAATCGTCCTGCGGCAATTCCCAGGCGATATCGACGGCTTCTTCCAGATGCTTTTCGATGCGATCGTCGGCGTGCAACGAAGCCGGCGTCGGCGGCAGGCCGGGTTCCAGCGCCAGCGACGGTTCTTCTTCACGGCCGGGCGGCAGCACGTCGTCGTGCCCATGCATCTTCGCGGACAGATGGCGCGCCCAGCGTCGCGCGTCCCAGCCCTCGCGACGGGCGGCGAGATCGGCCTCGTCGAAGATCACCACCAGCGCGGGATCGTCGAGCACGGTTTCCAGCCGTTCCAGCGCGTCCTCGATTGCCGGCTCCAACGCCACCAGCACCACCTCAGGTGCGGCATCGCGCAGCGTCGCGGCATCCAGCGCGTTGGGATCATCCTCCAGCACGATCGCCGCACCGGCTTCGTGCAACGCCACGCGCAACTGTTCGCGCGCGACGCCCGGCCGCGCGAGCAGGGCCACTCGCCGGGCGTCACTCGCGAACACGGGCAATTCCCAGCAGGTCGTAGACGTTGCGCATCAAATCAAGCTCCTGATACGGCTTGCCCATGTAACGCTGCACGCCGATGTCGAACGCGCGCTGGCGATGCTTGTCGCCGGTACGCGAGGTGATCATCACGATCGGCACGTCGCGGAAACGTTCGTCGCCCTTCATCGCCGTCGCCAGTTCATAGCCGTCCATGCGCGGCATTTCGATGTCGAGCAGCATCAGATCCGGCACGCGCTCTTCCAGCCGTTCCAGCGCTTCCACGCCATCGCGCGCGACCGTGACCTCGAAGTTGTGGCGTTCGAGCACGCGACTGGTGACCTTGCGCATCGTCAGCGAATCGTCGACCACCATCACCAGCGGCACGTGGCGCTGTTCGGCGGTGGCTGCCGCCGCTTCCTGGTAGGCCGGCTGCGCAAGGTGACGACGCACCAGCGGCGCGATGTCCAGGATCACCACGACGCTGCCGTCGCCGGTGATCGTGGCGCCGTAGATGCCGGGAATCGACGCAATCTGCGGGCCGACCGGCTTGACCACGATTTCGCGGTTGCCCAGCACCTGATCCACCGCCACCGCCGCACGCATGTCGCCGGCGCGGATCAGTAGCAGCGGCACCTGCGATTGGCCTTCGGCGCGCGCCGGCGCATGGCCGAGCAGATGGCCCAGGTTGTAGAGCGCGTACTCCTCGCCACCGTAGTGATAGCTGCCGGTGCCGGCTTCGAAGCGCTCGCGGCTGATGCGGCCGATACCGCTGACCGAGGCCACCGGCACCGCGAACTGGGTCTCGCCGATCTGCACGAACGCGGCCTGCGTCACCGCCAGTGTCTGCGGCAGGCGCAGCGTGAACTGCGCACCTTCGCCCGGACGCGAGTGGATGTCGAGCGCGCCGCCGAGCTGGCGTACTTCGTTGTAGACCACGTCCATGCCGACGCCGCGTCCGGCCAGCTGGCTGACGCTGTCGTAGGTGCTGAAGCCGGATTCCAGGATCAGGCGGTCCAGATCGATGTCATCGATCACCGCACCCGGTTGCAACAGGCCACGCTTTTCTGCGCGCGCGCGGATCGCATCGCGATTCAGGCCGGCGCCGTCGTCGCTGACCTCGATCACCATTTCCGAACCTTCGCGGCGCAGTGCGACGCGCACGGTGCCTTCCTCGACCTTGCCGCCCTTCGTACGCTGTTCCGGCGATTCCAGGCCGTGCGCGACGGAGTTGCGCAGCAGGTGTTCCAGCGGCGCGGTCATGCGCTCCAGCACGTTGCGATCCATTTCACCGTGCGTGCCTTCCAGCAGCAGGCGCGCCTGCTTGCCGGTCTCGGTCGCGGCTTGCCGCAGCACGCGGCGCAGGCGCGGCACGATGCCTTCGAACGGCACCATGCGCGCACGCATCAGGCCGTCCTGCAGTTCCGAGCTCACGCGCGACTGCTGGTGCAGCAGGCTGTCGTAGTTGCGCGCCAGATCGTCCAGCACGCCCTGCAGGCCGCTGATGTCCGCCGCCGATTCGGCCAGCGCGCGGCTCAACTGTTGCAGCGTGGAGAAGCGGTCCAGTTCCAGCGGGTCGAACGTCGCATCCTGCTGGTCCTGCTCGCGCTGGTAGCGCGCGACGATCTGCGCTTCGGTTTCCAGATCCAGTCGGCGCAGCTGATCGTGCAGACGCGTGTTGGTGCGTTCGAGCTCGGCCATCGCCCCGCGGAACGCACCCAACTGCTGTTCCAGGCGCGCGCGGTAGATCGCCACTTCGCCCGCGTGGTTCACCAGGCGGTCGAGCAGATCCGCGCGTACGCGCACCTGCTCCTGCTGGGTATGCGGGAAGAATTCGTCGTCCTGGGTGAACTCGGTTTCCACCGGGGCCGACAGCGGCGCCAGCGCGACCGGCGCCTTCGGCGCATCCGGCTGACGTGCGACCGGCTCGGGCATTTCCACGCCGCGGGCGTGCGCATTGAACTCGGCGATCATGCCGTCCGGAACACGCACGGCCTGGCGCGCGGAGACGCGTTCGAGCTGCTGGTGCAGGGCGTCGAAGCCGCGCTCCAGCAGCTTGATGCCACGCAAATCCAGTTCGGTGCGCTGGGCGACAATCGATTCGAGCATCGATTCGATGGCGTGGCCGAGATCGCCGACCGGGTGGATGCCCGCCATGCGCGCACCGCCCTTCAGCGTGTGCAGATCGCGTTGCAGGCTGGTGACCAGCGCGCGATCTTCCGGCGTCTCGCGCAGCTTGGCGAGCAGGTCGTCGGAGTGATCGAGCAGGTCGTTGCCTTCCTCGATGAAGATCTCGACGAGGTCCAGATCCAGGCCCGCCAGATCCAGCGCGTCTTCCGGCTGTTCCTCCAGCGTGGCGACATCGACCGGGTGATCGGCATCGCCGGTTTCATGGCCGTCGATCGACGCGATGGCGTCGGCGGCGATCGCGGGTCCGGCGATCTCGACTTCGGTGGCTTCGGTGGCTTCGGCCGTCGGGGCTTCCGGCGCTTCGGCGATCGGCGCGATGGCTTCGATTGCCTCGACGTCTTCGCTCGAGTCAGCCGGTTCGGCGGGCACGCTCACGTCGCTTTCGGTGTCGAGTGCAGGCGCCTGACCGGCGTCCGCGACTTCGATGATCTCGGTGCCGTCCGCCGACGCTTCCACTTCGTCCGCGGCTTCGACAGGAGCGGTATCGTCCGATGCCACTTCGGGTTCGATATCCCATGCAGTCGATGCGATGTCGGATTCCGCGACCGGCGTTTCGATGCCGTCGGCCTGCGGTTCCAGCTCGGCTTCGAATCCGGGCGCGGCTTCAGGCGCGGAATCCTGCGCTGCATCGGCCTGGACCGCAGCTTCGTCGGCGTCTGCAGTCTCCGCGGCCACCGGGTCCCATTCGGGGATCGGCTGGCCGGAAGGTGCGTCGGCGACATTGCGGGATTCCGGCTCCGCTTCCGCTTCTGTCCAGAACACCGGAGTGGCGGGATCGGGCGGGGTCGGCGTCGCGTCCTGCAGCGTCGCGGGATCGGTGATCTGCAGCGCGATGGTTTCGATGGCGACGAAGCCATCACGCGCTTCGACACTCACGCCCGCATCCACATCCGCCGTCGGAGCGGATTCGACAGCGTCGGCTTCGACCGGCGATTCGAATTCCAGCGCGGTGGCGTCGGTCCCGGCATCGGCCGTATCGAACACGAACGCATCCGCCGCGTCCGATGTGGCGGCAGGCGGCGCTGCGTCATCGGCGTCCGCCGGCGACAGCGTGTCGTCGAGCACGATTTCCTCGATCACGAGCACGTCATCGCTGGCACCCGGTGCGGCATCGACGGCCAGCGGCGCTTCTTCCGGCGTGCGTTCCATCGGTTCCAGCGACAGCGTCAGGCCGCTGCTTCCGGGCACCGTGTCGGTCGCAGGCGCGATCGCCGGCGCGGCATCGCCCTGCGCGGCGGCCTCGGACGCCGTGGTGCCGGCCTGCTCGGTTTCCTCGCGTCCACGCACCTTGTAGCTGTACGCGACATCGAAATAGGTGACGCCTCCCGACACCAGGGGACTGGGCGGCGCTTCGACGGCGTAATCCAGATGGGCGGGCTCGGCCGGCGCATCGAAATGCACTTCCGGCACCACCGGCTCTGCCAGCAGACCGGCCTCGACGTGCACGACGGATTCGATGGATTCGACGGATTCCATTGGCGCGTCGGGCGCGGCCGCCGCATCGGATGTTTCCGGCAGCGGAGTGTCGACATGGACCGGGTCGATATACGCGGACAGATCGTGCGCCGACAGTTCCATGTCGTTGACCGGCGCCAACTGTCCCAGTGCACCGGCATAGGTCTTCTGTGCGTGATCGTTGACGGTCTGCGCGGCAGCGCGCACATCCGGCAGCGAATCGCGCAAGGCCGACAGGCGCGCGGACAGTTCGGCGAACACCGGAATGCGCGGCGACGGCGAACTCAACGCATCGACGCTGCGTGCAATCGCTTCGGCCGTTTCGGACAAGGCGTTCACGCCCGCCGCCGTCGGCGTGCCCGCCACCGCCAGCAGCCGCTTGATGTACTGCTCGGCCGGCGCGGTGACCTCGATGATCTCGGGCACGTCCGCCATTGCGAACGCGCCGTTCATCGTGTGCATGGCGCGCAACAGCATTTCGCTGGCCGGTTGCGGGGTTTCGCGCGAGGCCGCCAGCCAGGCATGCATCGTGTCCAGATGCGTGGCGACTTCCGCTTCCAGGATTTCGCGCAGCACCGCATCCACCGAAGCGGGCGTGCCGCCGGCCTGCGGTACATGATCGAAACGCGGTGCGGGCGCTTCATGCGCTGCATCCGCGATCACCGGTGTCGCGCCGGGTTCGAACGTCACGGCCTGCGGCGCCTCGGAGGCGGCCGCGTTGTCGCCGTAGAAGGCTTCTTCGCCGCCCGCGATGCGGTCCGCCACCTGCTTCAGGCCATCCAGATCGGCCGTCACCGGCGCTTCGCCGCGCAGCGCCGCGTTCAATTGCGGCAGGACTTCGAAGACCTGTTCGAGCAGGACAATGACGGCCGTGCTCGGCGCGCGCGTGCGATCCAGCACGCGGTTGAGCATGTTCTCGATCTTCCAGCTGAACTCGCCGAGCGTGCGCGCGCCGACCAGGCGGCCGCTGCCCTTCAGCGTGTGGAACACGCGGCGAATCGGCCGCAGGCGTTCCAGGTCTTCCGGCTGGTTGCGCCAGACGGGGAGCAGCTGGCGCAGGTTGACGATCTCTTCGTCGAACTCTTCGAGGAAGACCTCGCGGATCTCATCGTCGATATCGCCGGCATCGCTGTCGAAACCGCCCGCCGATGCGGGAATCGCCGACGGCGAAGCGACCGGTGCCGCGGGCTCCGCTTCCACCGCCGGCTCGAACGCAGGTTCGATGCGGGCGGCCGGTTCTTCGTTCGGAGCAGCCGGGCTGATCGCCTCCGGCTGTTCCGTGCGCAGGGCGGCGGCGGCGGCTTCGATATCGGCGAACACCGCGGCGGTGTCGTGATCGACTTCATGCACCTGCGCCGGTTCGTCCCGGGCCTCGCTTTCCGGAGCCAGTTCGACGGCATTCCAGTCCACCGGCACCGTGCTGGGCGGCGGCGATGCCTGTGCGGATTCGTCGTACTCGAAACCGACCGGATCGAACGGATTGGCGGTGGCGTCGTCGCGGTTGACGGGCGCGGACGGTGCGAACACCGGCTCGATGGCGCCACCGATGTCGGGCGCAGCTTCTTCCACCGTCTGGGCGATCGGCGCGGCAACGGCAGGCGTCGCAGCGGCGGGCGTTGCGGCGACTTCGGTGACCAGCTCCGGCAGTGGCCAGTAGCGCAGGTTTTCCAGGCTGCTGCGGGTGATCTCGAGGATGTCCTCGCGATTCGGCCGGCGTTCGCGCAGGGCTTCGAGGTAGTACTCCAGGCTGGCCAGCGCATCGGCGAGCGTGTCCAGCTGCTGTCCACCGGGAATGCGGCGCTTGCCGATCAGCTCGTTGCCGACATAGCGGCGCACGCCGGTGACGTAATCGCCGGCATGATCGAGTTCCAGCATGCGCATCGCGCCGGTCACTTCGTCCAGCAGGCGCGGCACGTCGGCGAGTTCGTCGTGGTTCCAGTTGGTTTCGATGAAGGCGACGAACTTCTCCCGCGCGGCGGCGAAGTTGATGATGGCTTCCTGCGCCAGCACCTCGACCGTGCGCTGCGATTCCACCACCGACGCGTCGGCGCCGGCTTCGTTGCCGGGACCGCCCAGGCGGGCGACCTGATCGTCCAGCGAAGCATCGACGTAGAGCAGCGCGCCGGCGATGTCGAGCAGCGTGCCTTCGTCGGCTTCGCGGCGTCCTTCGGCCACGTCGCGCAGCGCGTCGCGTTGTTGCAACACGACGTCGCGCGCCACGCCCAGGCCCATCATGCCGAGCGTGTCGGCGACATTGCCCAGTTCGCCGACCTGCTGGCCCAGCGCTTCCGGGTTCTCGCGCGTGCGCAGGTGGAGATCCAGCGCGTCCTTCACCCGCAGCAGTTCTTCCTTCACCGCGTTGCCGACGGTGCCCAGCAGTTCGCGGTTGCGTCCGCTGATGCTGCTGCGCGCGTGGGCGATTTCCTCCGCGCTAGGCTCGGAGCCGGCATCCGGCTGCGTGCCCGGCGGGAACAGCATGCTTTCGTTGAGCACCGTTGCGCCGCGCGCGCTGCGGATGTCGTTGAGCAGCGGCAGCAACACGATCGGAATGTCGCGATGGCCGTCCTGCAGGCGTTCCAGGTAATCCGGCAGCAGCACCGCGCCCCGCATCAGCGTCGAGCAGGCCTCGTCGCGATCGGTCACCGCACCTTCCTGCAAGGCCGTCGCCAGCAGCTCCAGTTCCTCGGCGACCATCGCCGGCGCATACAGCTCGACCATGCGCAGCGTGCCCTGCACCTGGTGCAGGTAGCCGGCGCAGAAACGCATGCGGCTGGTGTCCGCCGGCGTTTCGACGAACGCTTCGATTTCGCCGCGCGCCAGGCGCAGGGTTTCGTCCAGTTCGGGCTTCACCCAGCCAAGCACGGCATGGCTCATGGCTTCACGCAGTGCGCTCATCGGCTCACCTCATGCCTTGCGGCAGGCTGACGCCATCCGGGGGTCATTCGGGCATTCATCCGTGCGTGTTCCTCAGCCCGGCAACTTGAAGTCGGCGACGGAGCGACGCAGGTCGGTCGCCAGTTGCGCCAGGTGTCCGATCGAATCGGCCGTCTGCTTGGCGCCCAGCGAGGTCTGCGAGGTGATCTGGCGGATCACGCCCATCGTTTCGGTGATGTCGGTCGCCGCGACGGACTGCTGCTGCGCGGCGCCGGAAATGTTCTTGATGAGGTCGTTGAGATCGCTCGACACGCGTTCGATTTCACCCAGCGCCGTGCCCGCGTCCTCGGCCAGTCGCGCACCGGACACCACTTCGGCGGTGGTCTGCTCCATCGAGCTGACGGCTTCGTTGGTGTCGGCCTGAATCGCCTGCACCAGCGATTCGATGCGCCGGGTCGCATTGGAGGTGCGCTCGGCGAGGCGCTGCACTTCGTCGGCCACGACCGCGAAACCGCGGCCCGCTTCACCGGCCGATGCGGCCTGCACGGCGGCGTTCAAGGCCAGGATGTTGGTCTGTTCGGAAATGTCGTTGATGAGTTCCACGACCGAGCCGATTTCCTGCGACGACTCGCCCAGGCGCTTGATGCGCTTGGAGGTTTCCTGGATCTGATCGCGAATCTGGTCCATGCCGCGAATCGTCTCGCGCACCACGCCCGCGCCCTCGGTAGCGATGAGCACCGAGCGCTGCGCCACGTCCGCCGATTCGGTGGAGTTGCGCGAGACCTGTTCGATGCTGGTGGCGATTTCGTTGATGCGCTCGGAGGCGGTGGTGATCTGATCGGCCTGGTGTCCCGCCGCTTCGGCCAGCTGCAGCGCCGTGGCCTGGGTTTCCTGCGTCGACGCGGCGACCTGCACCGAGGTGTCGTTGATCGTCGTCACCAGGTTGCGCAGTTCGTCCACGGCGTAGTTGATGGCGTCCGCGATGGCGCCGGTCATGTCTTCGGTCACCGACGCCTTCACCGTCAGATCGCCTTCGCCGAGCGAGCTGATTTCATCCAGCAAGCGCATGATCGCCTGCTGGTTGCGGCTGTTGAATTCCACCTGCGTCTGGTAGCGGTTTTCCTGTTCGCGCTGGCGGCTGCGGTACAGGCTGAAGAGGAAGCCGGCGATCGAGATCAGCAGCAGCACGCCCGAGCCTACCGAGATCCAGAAGTTCGGGAACAGGCGCGTGTCGCGTGCCGAACCGAAGGCGGTGAACGCTTCGAACAGGTCGGTGCTGTCCTCCAGCATCTTGCCGGCGCCGTTGGTCAGTGCGGCGGCGGACGACTGCGCGCCGAACAGGTTCTTGGAGCTGCCCAGGATGGCGTCCAGATCCTTCTGCATGTTCGACCACAGCGCCTGCGACTGATCCAGCGCCGCCAGCGCGCCCGCGTTGCGCACCGGCGCGATGCCCAGGTCGGCATTGCCATTGCGCAGGCCGTCCAGCACCTGGCCGAACAGCACGGCGTCACGGCCGAGCGCGTCGCCGGCCATCGCGGCACCGGTGCCACCGGCACGGATTTCGGTGATGCGGCGGGCCATCGTGCCGGCCAGCACGACCTGCTGCAGCGCGCTGTAGATCTGCGATGAAGGTGCCCCGCTTGCGGACATCGCGCGGACCACTTCGTTCAATTGCGCCTGCAGCTGCGGAACCTGCGTGGCGAAGCGATCGGCGTTGCCGGCGAGCGCAAGCACGGCCGGCTCGGACGCGATGATCTGGTCGGCGCTCTTGCCCAGCGGCGCCCAGGTGGCGTTGAGCTGGCTCAGCGGGCCGACGATCGAACCTTCGTTGCCGAAGCGGCTCTGCAAGGTGGCGACGGTTTCGTCGATGCGCTGCTTGGTGCCCTTGAAGGCCTTGAACGCCTCGGCGTTGCCGGCCACCGCTTCGCGGCCCTGGTTGGCGAGCTGTTGCGAGAGCACGCGCATGTCCGATGCGCCGGTGCTGGCGCCGGACAAGCGGCTGCCCTGCCACGTCGCCACGCCGGTGTTGGCGCCGAACAGCAGCACCGAAATGATCAGCAGGATCAGCCAGAAGGTGCTGCCGAAGCTGCTCACCTTGCTGGAACTGGAGGAATCCGCGGCAGTGCTCATCTGTCTAACCCCTGGAAAGTCTTTCTAATGCCCCGCGTCAGATCGCGGCCTGTCGGAACTCCGGCGTGCGCGCCAGCAACGACAGCGCGAACACCCCCCAATCCTGATCGTCGCCACGAAACGCGCGATCGACGAAGTGCGCGTAACGCCCCTCGGCGAGGTTGCCCGGTTCGGTCTGCTGGCTTTCGCTGAAACTGCGCTGGCCGTACAGCTCGTCGATGGTCAGCGCGACGTCGCCGCCGGGCTGGCGCATGACCAGCACGCGCTGTCCTTCAAGCAGGACGGTGCGCTCGCCTTCGAGGAACTGCTTGAGATCGATGACCGGGAAAAGATTGCCGCGCAGGTTGCCGATGCCGAGCAGCCACGGCTGCGCGCCGGGAACCGGCGTCATTGGCGGCAGCGGCACGATTTCGACGACGTCGCCGAAGTTGGAGACCAGCCGGCGCTTGCCGATGCGGTAACCGACGCCGCGCCACTGATCGGGCGCCACCTCGCGCGCCGGCAGGGCCACGGCATGCGCCAGGCTGCGGCGCTCGTACTCGGCCAGGATGTCGAACGGTGTGCGGATCATGGCCCGCTCCCTCTCTGCGCTGTGGGAATGGACGACACGGCCGTGCGTCCGGGATCAGGTGCTGACGTGCGCGCGTATCGCGTCGAGGAGTTCCTCGCGCGTGAACGGCTTGGTCAGGTACTGTTCGGAGCCGACGATCCTGCCACGCGCTTTGTCGAACAGACCATCCTTCGACGAGAGCATGATCACCGGGGTGTTCTTGAACACCTGGTTGTTCTTGATCAGCGCGCAAGTCTGATAGCCGTCCAACCGCGGCATCATGATGTCCACGAAGATGATCTGCGGCTGCTGGTCGGCGATCTTGGCAAGCGCCTCGAAGCCGTCCGTCGCCGTCACCACTTCACAGCCTTCGCGTTTTAGAAGGGTCTCCGCCGTGCGGCGGATGGTTTTCGAATCATCGATCACCATGACCCGGAGGCCGTTGAGTTCCCCGGCCCGGTCAGCATTCTGCGTCATCAACATTTCCCCGTGCGCGCGGTGCTTCTTTGACGATCCGGCCCCGCTGCGATGTGGCCTTTATTCCAGTCCGGGCGCGGACTGTCAAGCGACTCACATTTGCGCCGGGGGCCTGAACGCGGCGATGCGAACTCCGTCGCACTACCGCCCGGTCCCGTCCGCCCGTGCCGGTTGGCAGGCCGAACGAACGCGCCTGCTACCATCGCCACCTCATTCCAAGCCAGGCCGCGCCTCCCCCATGCCGCTTGATGTCATCGTCGTCATGGACCCGATCGGGTCCATCAAGATTGCCAAGGACACCACGTTCGCCATGCTGCTGGAGGCCCAGCGACGCGGGCACCGGTTGCACTATGTGGTGCCGGGCGGGCTGTCGCTGCGTGATGGACGGTCAATGGCGCGGACCGCGCCCCTGACCGTGAAGGACGACAAGGCCGGCTGGTTCACCCTCGGCGAAACGACCGACACCGCGTTCGGGGCCGGCCAGGTCGTGTTGATGCGCAAGGACCCGCCGGTCGATTCGGAATACCTCTACGACACGCATGTCCTGTCCGTGGCCCAGGCCGCCGGCGCGTTGATCGTCAACGACCCGCAGGGCCTGCGCGATTTCAACGAAAAGCTGGCGGCGCTGCTGTTCCCGCAATGCTGCCCGCCGACGCTGGTGAGCCGCGACGCCGCCGCGCTGAAGGCGTTCGTGCAGGAACACGGCCAGGCCGTGCTCAAGCCCCTCGACGGCATGGGCGGCAAATCGATCTTCCGCGTCAACGCGGGGGACCCGAACACCAATGTCATCCTCGAAACACTGATCGGCGATGGCAGGCTGGCGCTGGCGCAGCGTTTCATCCCGGGCATCAGCGACGGCGACAAGCGCGTGCTGCTGATTGAAGGCGAACCGGTGGACTATGCACTGGCGCGGATTCCGCAGGGCGACGAGTTCCGCGGCAACCTGGCGGCAGGTGGCCGTGGCGAAGGCCGGCCGATCACCGAACGCGAGCGCTGGATCGCCAGCCAGGTCGGCCCGGAAATGAAGCGGCGCGGCATGATCTTCGTCGGCCTGGACGTCATCGGCGACTACCTGACCGAGGTCAACGTCACCAGCCCGACCTGCGTGCGCGAACTGGACGCGCAGTTCGGCCTGAACATCTGCGGCCGGTTGTTCGACGCCATCGAGCGCCGGCTCGCGCACTGAAATGTCGGTTGCGGCAGTCACTCCGCCCCGCGTCGGCGAGAACGAGCGCCTCGGCGCGACGCTCGCCCTGTCGCTGATCCTGCACGGCATGCTGGTGCTGGGCGTAGGCTTCACGCTGGAAAGCGCCGCGCCCGTCGTGCCCACGCTGGACGTCATCCTCAGCCAGACACAGACCCCGTTGACGCCGAAGGAAGCGGACTTCCTCGCCGCGGCCAACCAGCAGGGCGGCGGCGATCACGACAAGGCGCAGCGCCCGCGTGACAGCCAGGCCGGTTGGGTGCCGCAGCAGGAGGCCGGACTCGCGCCGCAACCGTTGCGCGCCCAATCGCCGCAGGCGGTCCCGCCGCCTCAGCCGCGCGTCATCACCGCACGCCAGAGCGAAACGACGGCGCCGCAGGTGCAGACCCGCCCGGAACCGGATCGTCCCGATTTGCCGGCCGGCGAACAGAAGATCCAGCACGACGCCGAAATGGCGCGGCTCGCCGCCGAGATCCACCTGCGATCGGAGTTGTACGCCAAACGGCCCAAGCGCAAGTTCGTGTCCGCCAGTACGCGCGAATACGTCTACGCCAACTATCTGCGCGCCTGGGTCGATCGCGCCGAACGCGTGGGCAATCTGAACTATCCGGACGAAGCACGCCGCAAACGCCTGAGCGGCACGCTGGTGATCAGCGTCGCCGTGCGCCGCGATGGCACGGTGGAACAGGTGCGCATCATCCAGTCCTCCGGCGTTCCCCTGCTCGATTCGACCGCACAACGCATCGTCCGCCTCGCCGAACCGTTCCCGCCGCTGCCCGCCACCAGCGAAGACATCGACATCCTGCACGTCACCCGCACCTGGAATTTCCTGCCCGGCGGCGAAGTGCGGGACGAGTGATTCCGCGCCGGGCGGAGGATTGATCTCCGCTCACGCACGCGCGCGAAAGGCGTCTTCATGGAAATCGACGGTTGCGGCCGCGCCCGTCAAGGGCGTGCTTCCGTTCCTGTGACGACGCACCGTCACCGCGCCGGGATGTTCCTGATCCGCGCATCACCATCCCTACGCAGATGTCCGCGGAAGAGCGCCCTCCCGTCGGCGCATCACGGCACGGCGGCACATGCAACGTCGGGCTCTTCCTGGAAAAAAAATGGGCGCACGAGGCGCCCATCATTTGCATCGCTGCCGGACGGGACTGCAGGCCGGCGGACCGGCCTGCAGTGACCGCTGGCGTACGCCGAACCGTTACACCAGGTTGACGGTCACACCCTGCTGCACCAGCAGTTCCGCTTCCAGCGTGGAGTGCTGGTAGCTCACGTAGCTCACGCCGTTGACAGCCGTGTCGCCCGCATTGACCCAGTCACCGGAATCCATGCCGTCGGCGAGCATGTCTTCAAGATTGACCGTATCGCCGGCATCGCCCTTGATCCGCATCTGCACGTCGCCGTTGACGTGGAAGAGATCCTTGCCGCCCTGCTGCAACACATCGCTCACCGACAGGTTCAGGACGTTGTCGCCGTCGTCGCGCATGTCGATGGTGCCAACCACCGGCGGAGTGGCCACGTTGATGACGAACTCCGCGCTGCGGGACGCTTCGGCCCAGCCGTCCATCAGGGCGGCGCTGATGCTGTGCGGGCCGTCACTCAGCCCGCTCAGCGTCTTGCTCCAGTTGCCCGAGGCGTCCGCCGTGACATTGCCCTTGAAGACATTGTCCACGTAGATCCACACCTGACCGTGCGGAG
>JAEZYE010000034.1 GCA_023419315.1 Pseudomonadota bacterium | reverse complement strand
TGTCTTGTCAAAAGGAACCAAAACCGTTGGCGCCCGACAGTCGCCGGAGCTTCGCTCCGGTGCCCTGCGCTTCTCGCCGTCCGGGGCACGGCGCCCAAACTCGCTGCGCTCAGACAGGGGCGCCTCTGCGGCCCCGGCCGTCTGCGATGCTCGGCTCCCTTCAGGGCGCTGGAAGGTCAAGAGCGAAGGCAACAGCGAGCAACAGCACGGGTTTTGGCCTTTGGCCTCACCCGCTGGAGCGGCGGCCATGCCGATCTCCTTGCAACGTTGGAGCGAAATCAAATTAGGTAGGGTGCAATAAGCGAAGTGCATTGCAGCGCACCGCTTTTCATTGGCGTGGAGACGCTGGGTGCGGTCCTTGCTCTGTGCGTTTTCCTCTCGTTGCCACGCAAACGAAAACCCCGCCGGGGAGGCGGGGCTTTCATGGGCATGCTCGTGGTGCGGTCAGGAGAAGTCGTAGTTCATCAGTGGGCTGGGCGGGGCGAGGAAGTTGCCTTCCACGTAATCGACCATCGAGGTGAACAGGAAACTCATCGTGGCGGCGTCGGCGACGTGATCGGCGATGGTGAGGATGCCGACGGCCTGTGCGCGCTCGGCGATTTCGCGAATCTTCTGCTGGTGCTCGGGGATACGGATGAGGTCTTCGGTGAACACGCGATCGATCTTGAGGAAGGTCGGCTTGAAGTGCGACAGCAGCTGGAACGAATCCAGGCCCGCGCCGAAATGTTCGAGGCCGACGCGGCAACCCAGTTTCGATGCGGCGGCCTGGAACACCTGGGCCTGGCGCAGGTGGGTGAATACCTTGGCCTCGGAGGTTTCCAGCCACAGGCATTCGCCGGAGACATCGAGCGCGGCCAGTTGCCGCGCGATCAGCTGCAGCAGTTTTTCATCGCCGAACGAAGACGGACTGACCTTGACGATCAGCCGTGTCAGGTGCCCCGAACGCTTGCGTTCGGCCAGCACTTCGATGGCGCGGTTGACGACCCAGCGATCGATCGCGTCGAGCAGGCCGTGTTCTTCCGCAATGCCCATGAAGGCCTGCGGCAGCACCAGTTCGCCGCTCGAATCGAGCCGCAGCAGTACTTCGTAGACTTCGCCGGTTTCGCCCTGCAGGCTGACCACGGGCTGGTAATGCAGCACGAAATGGTCGTTGGCCAGTGCGTCCTGCAAACGCGTGATCCAGTTCTGCACGCGCTCTTCCTCGGCGCGATCGACCGCACCGGGATCGAAGATTTCGATGCGGTTGCCGCCCAGGCTGGTGGCAGTCTGCAGGCTGTCGGTCGCGCGCGTCAGGACCTGGCCGATGCTGGCGATCTTCTCGCCGATCTGCACCCCGCCGATGCTCGCGGTCACTGCCGCCGAACGCGCGCCGATGTTGAACACGTGCGATGCGAACGCGGTGCGCAGTTCCTCCGACAAGGCGGAGGTCTGCGCGTGGTTGCCCTTGAGCAGCACCGCGAAGGTGCGCTCGCCGAAGCGCGCGGCCGTGGCGTTGCTGTTGATTTTTTCGGCCAGTCGCCCCGCCAGCTCCGCCATCAATGCATCGGCCGAATCGATGCCGATGTCCTGCAGCAGGCGTTGATAGTGATCCGGCTCGACCAGCAGCAGGGAATAGTGTTCGCCGCGCGCCACCTGGCTGACGGCGTCTTCCAGTGCCTGCAGGAACGTCGGGCGGTTGAGCAGGCCGGTGACCACGTCACGCTGGCGCAGATCCTCGACTTCGCGCGCCAGCTCGGGATCGAATTCCTCGCGCCGCCGGAACACGATCTGCACGCAGGGCTCGCCCTCGTACGTGGCGGTCGCGAATTCGAGCGTGGCGGGGAACTGATCGCCATCCAGCGTGCGGGCTTCCAGCTCGAAACGCGGCGGCGGCGGTTCGCCCTTGCTGAGGTTCTTCAGCAGCTGCTTGAACTCGGCCACGTACTGCGGTGCGACCAGGTCCAGCAGCGACAGGCCTTCGACTTCATCGAAGGATTCCACGCCGAGCATTTCCAGATAGGCCTCGTTGGCCCGGATGTGCATGCCTTCGTGGATGTAGGCGATCGGATCGCGCGAGGAAGAGATGAGCGCGTCACAGCGGCGTTCGGTTTCGCGCACCTGCACGTCCAGGCGGCGCACGGCGCGGCGGGTTTCCAGATCCGCCCATTCGGCGCGGACGACCTGGAGCAGGTGGTCCGGACGGCCGCGCAGGACCAGCCCGCGCGCGCCGCCGGCCTGATCGCTGAGGAAATCGGCTTCGGTGACGGTATCGGACAGCACCAGCACCGGGATGTCCTTGCTGCTGGCGACGACGGTGGACAGCACGCTCGCCAGCGGAATGCTCTGGGCCGAGCGCGCGGAAAGGAGCAGATCCATCGGCTGCGAGGCGACCATCTGGCCCAGTTCCTCGACGCTCAGCGGACGCAGCGGGCGGACCGCGATGCCGCCGTTGCGCAGCGCGCTGACGATGGCTTCGGCGTCCTCGCCGCTGTCCTCCACGATGGTCAGACGAAGCGTGGTGTCTTTACCGATCTGCATGCAGCGTTTCCCCCGGAACAGCGCGTTTAATACACGAACGGCGCGTGAGCCGTCCATTCGTCCGGTCGCAAAACGCGGTGAAGCCCCGCGATTTCCGCCCGCGCGGGGCGAATGCGGACAGGATCAGAGCGGGCGCTTGCCGGTGTCGCCGGGGATTTCACGCACCAGCCGAGGCACCAGATAGCCGGACAGCCGCGCGCGCAGCGTCGCGTGAAGGGCGAGGGCATCGCTGTCGGGCACTTCGAAGTGGGCCACACCGGCCACCCGATCCAGCTGGTGCAGGTAATACGGCAGCACGCCGGCCGCGAAGCTGCGTTCGCTCAATGCCGCCAGCGCGTCCACGCTGTCGTTCACGCCACGCAGCAGCACGGCCTGATTGAGCAATTGCGCCCCGGCTTTGCGCAGGCGCAGCAGGGCGGCGTCGACACCGGCATCGAATTCCTGCGCATGGTTGGCGTGGATGACGAAGGCGACCGGCCAGGGCAGGTGCGACAGCCACGAGGCCAGTGCGCCATCGACGCGCTCCGGCAACACGACCGGCAGGCGGCTGTGGATGCGCAGCCGCTTCACGTGCGGCACCGTCTTCAACGCATCGGTCAATTCGGCCAGCTTGGAGGTCGCCAGCGAAAGCGGATCACCGCCCGACAGCAGCACTTCCTCGATGCTGTCGTCGGCGGCGATCGCATCGAGCGCTTCGCTCCAGCCATCGCGGGCCGCGGTTTCTTCGGCGTACGGGAAATGGCGGCGGAAGCAGTAGCGGCAATGCACGGCGCAGCTGCCGGTCGCCACCAGCAGGGCGCGGCCGCGATACTTCTGCAGCACGCCGGTCGCGGTGCGGGCGGCGGCGTCGCCGACGGCATCCAGCCCGAAGCCGGCCACAGGCCGCAGTTCCTCGTCCAGCGGCAATACCTGGCGAAGCAGGGGATCGTGCGGGTCGCCGTGTCGCATGCGGGCGACGAACGCGTGCGGGACGCGCAGCGGGAACTGTGCCGCCGCTTCCTCCGGGACACGGTCGGCCAGCGATTCCAGGCCAAGCATCGACAGCAGGGCGCGCGGGTCGCGCACGGCCTCGCGCCAGGCGGTTTGCCAGCGCGATTGCGGCAACGGGGCGGGCTGCATCGAAACGGGGGCTGCGGTTATCATTGTGCGTCTGCAAAACAAGTGCCCGCCGGATCCGGCGGGTGTCCCATTCTATCCGGCCAGTCGCGCGCAGCGGCGGGTTTGTCTTACCCAAGGAGTCCCCCCATGGCCAGCTACGGCATGAACGACGTCAAGAACGGGATGAAGATCCTGGTCAACAACGAGCCTTCCATCATCAGCGACACCGAGTACGTCAAGCCGGGCAAGGGACAAGCCTTCACGCGCGTGAAGTACCGCCAGATCCGCACCGGCCGCGTGCAGGAAATCACCATGAAGAGCACGGACTCCGTCGAGGCCGCCGACGTGGTGGATACCGACATGCAGTATCTGTACTCCGACGGCGAGTACTGGCATTTCATGCAGCAGGAAACCTTCGAGCAGGTGCAGGCCGACAAGGCCGGCATGGGCGGCGCCGAAAAGTGGCTGAAGGGTGAGGAAGAGTGCGTCGTGACGCTGTTCAACGGCTCGCCGATCCAGGTCACTCCGCCGAACTTCGTCGAGCTGAAGATCGTCGAGACCGATCCGGGCGTCCGTGGCGACACCTCCGGCGGCGGCGGCAAGCCGGCCACGCTGGAAACCGGTGCAGTCGTGCGCGTGCCGCTGTTCGTCGGCCAGGAAGAAATCATCAAGGTCGACACCCGCACGGGCGAGTACGTCAGCCGCGTCAAGTGATGCATGGGCAGGTCCGCGCGAGCGGACCTGCTGCTTTGGGCGGGGCCCGCGCCGGCCTCGCCATCCTGCACCGGAGCTTCCGGCGCAGACGCCGGGCCGGATGTATCGCGCCAGGCCGCCTGTCCGGGACCGGTTCCCGTCGAATCCAGGAAATCCATGACGAACCAAGCCCGCACCGAATCCTGCGATCTGCTGATTGAAGCCGGTTTCGTCATCCCGGTCGTGCCGCACGGCGTCGTGCTGGAAGATCACGCGGTTGCCGTGCGCGGCAGTGAAATCGTCGCCGTCCTGCCCATCGCCGACGCACGCACGCGCTTCAACCCGGCGACGACGGTTTCCCGTCCCGACGCCGCGCTGCTGCCGGGCCTGGTCAACGCGCACACGCACAATCCGATGACGCTGCTGCGTGGCGTCGCCGACGACCTGCCGCTGATGGAATGGCTGCAGAACCACATCTGGCCGGTCGAGGCGGCGGTCATCGGTCCGGAGTTCGTGGCCGACGGCATGGCGCTGGCGATCGCCGAAATGCTGCGCGGTGGCACCACGTGCGCCAACGAAAACTACTTCTTCCCCGACGTGCAGGCGGCGGTCTACAAGCAGCATGGCTTCCGTGCGCGCGTCGGCCTGCCGGTGATCGACTTCCCGACCGCGTGGGCGAAGACCGCCGACGAGTATTTCGAGCGCGCCGGCGAGGTCCACGACCAATGGCGCGGCGACGCCTTGATCGGCACGGCATTCGCGCCGCATGCGCCGTACACGGTCAACGACGCCAATTTCGAGCGCGTACGGATGCTGTCCGATCAGCTCGACGTGCCGGTGCATCTGCATACGCACGAAACCGCACAGGAAATCGCCGATTCGCTGAAGCAGTACGGCCAGCGGCCCCTGGCGCGGCTGGATCGCCTGGGTCTGGTGAACGATCGCCTGATCGCGGTGCACATGACCCAGTTGATCGAATCCGAAATCCACCTCTGCGCGGAGCGTGGCGTTTCGGTGGTGCATTGCCCCGAATCCAACCTCAAGCTGGCCTCCGGTTTCTGCCCCGCGTGCGCACTGCAACGCACCGGGGTGAACCTCGCCATCGGCACCGATGGTTGCGCCAGCAACAACGATCTCGACATGTTCAGCGAAACCCGCGTGGCTGCGCAGCTCGCCAAGGCCGTGGCCAATGACGCCACTGCACTGGACGCCGCCACCGCGCTGCACGCGGCGACGCTCGGCGGCGCGCGTGCGCTCGGCTATGGCGATCTGATCGGCTCCATTGAAACCGGCAAGCAGGCGGACCTCATCTGCGTGGACCTGGGCGAACTGGAAACCCAGCCGCTGCACCATGTGGTTTCGCAGCTCATCTACGCCACCGGCCGCCACCAGGTCAGCGATGTCTGGATTGCCGGCCGCCCGCGCCTGCAGCGGCGGGAACTGGTGGACATCGACACGGCTGCGCTGGTCGCCAATGCGCGCCAGTGGCGTGATCGCATCCGTCATCTGCACGCCTGACCATCCGGCGCGAGCGGTCCCGCCGCGCCGACCTGTCCTGCACGCCCCCGCGAGCACACTGTCCGCATGAACACCACGACGCCACATTCCTCCGACAACTTCAGCCAGGCCGAACTCGACAAGTTCGGCGCCCTCGCCAACCGGTGGTGGGACGAGCAGGGGCCGCAGAAAGCCCTGCATGCGCTCAACCCGGTCCGGCTGGATTACGTCCGCCAGCGCGCGCCGCTGTCCGGCATGCCGGTGCTCGATGTGGGCTGCGGCGGCGGCCTGTTGAGCGAAGCGCTGGCCAAGGCCGGTGCGCACGTCACGGCCATCGATCTCGCGCCGGAACTGGTCAAGGTGGCGCGACTGCACGGGCTCGAATCCGGCGTGCGCGTGGATTACCAGTTGCGCTCGGTCGAATCGCTGGCTGAAGAGCAGCCGGGCAGCTTCGGTGCGATCACCTGCATGGAAATGCTCGAACACGTGCCTGACCCCGGCGCGATCATCAACGCGTGTGCGCGCCTCCTGAAGCCCGGCGGCCGCCTGTTCCTGTCCACGCTGAATCGCACGCCGGCCGCGTTCGCGCTGGCGATCGTGGGCGCCGAGTACATCGCGCGGCTGCTGCCGACCGGCACGCACCATTACCAGGATTTCATCAAGCCGGCGGAACTGGCCGGCTGGCTGCGCGAGGCCGGCCTGCAACTGGAAGACGTGAGCGGCATCGCCTACGAGCCGTGGCGCCAGCGTGCACGCCTGAGCCGCCGCACCGACGTGAACTACCTGGCCTGCGCGGTGAAGCCGCGTGACTGAGCCGACGATGCCGCGTTTCCCGCGCGCCGCGCTGTTCGATCTCGATGGCACGCTGCTCGACAGCGCACCGGATTTCGTCGCCACCTGCGTTCGCATGCGGGCCGCGCGCGGCCTGCTGCCCATTACGCTGGAACAGTTGCGCCCACAGGTTTCCAAGGGGGCACGCGCGATGTTGTCCGTGGCGTTTCCGCACATGGAGCAGGCCGATCGTGAAGCGCTGGTGCCGGAGTTCCTGGCGATCTATCGCGAGGAACTCGGCCGCCACAGCCGCGTGTTCGATGGCGTGGAAGCGATGCTGCAGGCGCTGGAACAGGCCGGTTCGGTCTGGGGCATCGTCACCAACAAGCCGGAATACCTCGCGCGCGACATCCTTCCCCATTTGGGCTGGCAGGCACGCTGCGCCGTGCTGATCGGCGGCGACACGCTCGCCGAGAAAAAGCCCCATCCGTTGCCGTTGCTGGCCGCCGCCGAACGCATCGGCATCGCACCCGGTGATTGTGTCTATGTGGGCGATGACGAACGCGACATCGTGGCCGCGAGGGCGGCGGGCATGCCGTCGATCGCCGCCTTGTGGGGCTATCGCCTGGACGAGGAGCAACCGGAAAGCTGGCGCGCCGATCGCATGTGCGAGGACGTCGCCGAACTGCTGCAGCCGGCGGTCTGGCCCGTGGCTCACGCCGTTGTCGCCGGTTGAGCCGGCCGCCTTCCTGAAGATCTGCAGTGATGTCCGATACGTCCGCGCTCGAAAGCTTCCTGGAGAAGTGGCGCCACCGCTGGCCCGAATGGAGCGTGGCGGAAACCTTCGTGCCTGCGGATCGGCGCGAGCGCGTCGTTGCCTGGTTCTCGCTGCTGCAGGAATTCGAGGATGCGATGAACATCGCCGGTGATCCGCTGCCCGCCGATGCCAAGCTCGCCTGGTGGACGGAAGAACTGCGCAGTTGGCAGAACCGCCGGTCGCGCCATCCGCTCGGCCGCTTGCTGGAGCCGGTGTCCGCGCCCTGGGCCGCGCTCGGCGATGCGCTGCCGGCCATCATCGAGGCGCGTGCACTGGATGATGATCGCGATGCCGCGTTCGCAGTCCTGCGCGACTACGGTCAAGCGGTGGCCGCCATCGACAACGCAGTGCTCGGCGCCTCGGCAAACCCCGACGCCGTCATTGCGCAACTGCTGGCGCAACGCATGGCCGACCGCATGCATTCACCGGATGCCAGAAATGCGGAAGCTGCCCAACGTCAGGCAGCGACGGGCGCAGCGCGTGGGTTGCTGGCGCGCTGGCCGCAACCGGCCTCCGGCGCGGCGGAACGGCGCATGTTCGACCAGCACGCGCGCGCGCGCTTGCAGGGCTGGGCAACGCACGGGACCGCACGCCCGTTGCCTTCGCGATGGCGCCTGCTGATTGCGTCCTGGAACGCGGCACGCCGGGCACGCTGACCGATACACCGGAACCATCGCTGCCATAGGCGTCCCAAAGCCTCGTAACAGACTGTTTCAGATGGGAATGCGAGGCAGGGAGTACAATGCCGGCCAGTTTCTTCCCCCCGGATTCCATGGCTGCCCTCCCGCCCGTGGCGCTGCGCGCCAATCTCCCCGATGTCGCCGATCAGCCGGTGCCGCTGGCACGTCCGCTGGACTGGGTCGGCATGGAAGGCATCGCGCTTCCCGTGCGCGTGGCCGATGGCGAAGGCGGACAGATGCAGGTGCCCGCCAGCATCGATGTCTTTGTCAGTCTGACCCGGGCCGAAGCCCGCGGCATCCACATGTCGCGCTTGTATCTGCACCTGCAGGAAGGCCTGGCGCGTGAACCGATTACGCCCGCCGGATTGCGCCATCTGCTGCAGGAAGGCGTGGAGTCACAGAACGGCCTGGCGGATCGCGCGCGGCTCAGGCTGCGGTATGACGCGCTGTTGCGGCGGCGCGCGCTGGAAAGCGACTACGCCGGCTGGAAGCGCTACCCGGTCGAGATCGAAGCCACGCTGGCCGAGGGACACCTGCAACTGGCGCTTTCCTTCGCGCTGGAATATTCCAGTACATGCCCGGCGTCCGCCGCGCTGTCGCGCCAGGCCAACGCCGAACGTTTTACCGAGGATTTCGCCGACGGACAGGCCGTGCCGGCCGGCGTGATGCGCGATTGGCTGGCCTCCGAGCGCGGCCTGGCTGCGACCCCGCATGCGCAGCGCAGCCGCGCCAGCGTGCGGGTCGAACTGCGACCGCAGTTCGATGAACTGCCTTTGGTCGATCTGATCGACGCGCTGGAAGCCGCGCTGGCGACGCCCGTGCAGACGGCGGTCAAGCGTGTCGACGAACAGGCGTTCGCCCGGCTGAACGCCGAAAACCTGATGTTCTGCGAAGACGCCGCACGTCGTGTCGCTTCGGTGCTGGCGAATGACGCGCACGTGGCGCGCTTCGAGGCCACCGTCGCGCATTTCGAAAGCCTGCATCCGCACGACGCGGTCGCCCGGGTGAGCGGCACGAACGCCTGAAGCAGGGCGGTTGCGCGCCTCGCCACGCGAGGCGATGCGCGCGACGGCGTGGCGCTACTTCTGGCGCTCCAGCACCAGAAGCGGATCGATCCGCACATCGAACCAGTTCATTCCCCAATGCAGGTGCGGCCCGGTCGCGCGGCCGGTGGCGCCGACTGCACCGATGACCTGGCCTTGCTCGATGCGATCACCGGGTTTGACGTCGATGCGCGACAGGTGGAGGAAGTTGGAACTGACGCCGAACCCGTGATCCAGCAGCAGCGTGCCGCCGGTGAGATAGAGGTCCGGTGCCGCGAACGTGACCACGCCCGCGGCAGGGGCTTTGACCGGGGTTCCCGTCGGCGCGGCAATGTCCATGCCGGAGTGACCGCTGCCGGGTTGGCCGTTGTAGACGCGTGCGTTGCCGAAGCGACCGCTGATGCGCCCCTGCACCGGCCAGATGAATGTCTGCGTGAAGTCGGTGCGATCGTCGTCGCGCAGGCGCGCGGCGGTGACGCGTTCCTGCTCGATGCGGATGCGCTCGGCGATCTCCGGCGGCGGATTCACCGTCTTGGGCGGCACACCGTTCACGTGCTCCACCGGCCAATCGCGCGGGGTGACCGTGAGCGAGACGTTCTGCGTCTGGCCGGATGGCGTGGTCACGCGCAGCGTGACCGGGCCGCTTTCGTCGCGGCCGATGCCGAACACCACCGTGCCCCACGCGGTCGTGCGCAGCACGCGCGTGCCGTATTCCACCCGGCTGCCCGCCGGCACCTTTCCCAGCACCATCGCGCCCTGTGATGCGCTGGCGGGAAACACGATGCGTTCGTCCGCCTGCGCGATGTTCGATGGACCCGCCTGGCCGGATGCGGACGCAGCCGCAACCGCAACCGATCCCAGCATCGCCAGCGCGCACAGCGCGCCGGTGAATCTCATCGATCGAACTCCAGCCGGCGTCCATTGGGCGTGCCAACCAGTTGCTCGCCGTTCCAGACCAGCCGTCCATTGACCCAGGTCGCGCCGACGCGCGAGCGGAAGGTCGTGCCTTCGAACGGCGACCAGCCGCATTTCGACAACACGTCTTCGCGGCGCACGGTCAACTCGGCGTCATCGATCAGCACCAGATCCGCCCAGTAGCCTTCGCGCAGGAATCCACGCTCGCGCACATCGAACAACTGCGCCGGCGCATGCGCCAGCTTCTGCACGATGCGCTCCACCGTCGACTTGCCTTCATGCACCAGTTCCAGCGCGGCGAGCAGCGCGTACTGCACCAGCGGCAGCCCGGACGGCGCCTGTACGTACGGCTTTTCCTTTTCCTCCAGCGTGTGCGGCGCGTGGTCGGTGGCCAGCACGTCGATGACGTCGTTCTCCAGCGCCTGGATCAGCGCGAGGCGATCGCTGGCGTCCTTGATCGACGGATTGCACTTGATGAAGTTGCCCAGCCGCGCATAGTCGGCGCGGTCGAAGCGCAGGAAGTGGATGCAGGTTTCGGCGGTGATGCGCTTGCGCTTGCCGCTGGTGTCCACCAGCGGGCCCGGCGTGAACAGCGCGAGTTCGTCGGCGGTGGAGATATGCAGCACGTGCAGGCGGGTGTCGTGGCGGCGCGCGAGTTCCAGCGCCAGACGGGTGGACTTGATGCAGGCCTCGCGGCTGCGGATGTCCGGATGCATGTCCGCCGTCAGCGCGTCGCCGTACTTGGCCTGGAACGCGGCCAGGTTGGCGTCGATCGTCGGCGTGTCCTCGCAATGCGTGATGATCGGCGTCGGCGCTTCGCGGAAGATGGCGTCCAGCGTTTCGGGATTGTCGACCAGCATGTTGCCGGTCGAAGCACCCATGAACACCTTGATGCCCGGCGCGGTCTTCGGGTCCAGCGTGCGGACCGCTTCCAGGTTGTCGTTGCTGGCCCCCAGATAGAAGCCGTAATTGCCCCATGCGCGTCCGTTCGCGCGCTGGTACTTGTCTTCCAGCGCGGCGGCGTCGAGCGTCGGCGGGCTGGTATTGGGCATGTCCATGAAGGTGGTCAGGCCACCGGCGACGGCCGCGGCCGATTCCGTGGCGATATCGCCCTTGTGCGGCATGCCCGGTTCACGGAAATGGACCTGGTCATCGATCATTCCCGGCAGCAACCAGCGGCCGGCGGCATCGACGACCTTCTCGTCGGTGCCGGCATTCAGGCCGCTGCCGATATGGCTGATGCGGCCGTTCTCGATGCGCAGGTCGCCTTCGAACTGCCGGCCTTCGTTGACCATCCGGGCATTGACGATGAGGGTGGAGGGCATCAGTGCTTTCCTGAGCAAGAGGGAGAGGAGCAGGAGGACGCGGACGGGACCGGATCATGTCCGCCGGGGTGAAGAGGATGGCAACGGCCGATGCGTCGCGCGGCCAGCCAGCTGCCCCGGAGCGGACCGAACCGGCCGATGGCTTCCATCGCGTATTCCGAGCAGGACGGCACGAAGCGGCAGCGCGGTCCCAGCAGGGGGCTGATGAAGCGCTTGTATACGCGCAGGGCTGCGATGAGCGTGCGGCCGATCATGCCGGGATGATAACGCGTCGGGTTGCCGCTGCTCGCCGGGTAGGCTATAAAGTCGCGCTTTCCCGCTGCTCGGGAAGAACAAGGAAGCGCTGTTCGTGGCTGCTAAGAAACCTGCAAAGAAGGCCGCCAAGGCCGCCAAGAAAACCGCCAAGCCTGTCGTGAAGAAGCCTGTCGCCAAGAAGGCTGCCGCCAAGAAACCGGCACCCAAGCCGGCGGCAAAGAAGGCCGCGCCCAAACCGGTCGCCAAGAAGGCCGTCGCCAGGAAAACGCCTGCCAAGCCGGTCCCCGCCAAGAAGGCGCCCGCCAAGGCTCCAGCGAAGAAGGCGGCACCCGCGAAGCCGGCTGCAAAGCCCGCAGCGAAGCCGGCGGTGGCAAAGAAGAGCGCTCCCGTCGCAGCACCGAAAACCTCCCCCGCACCGAAGTCCGTCGCCAAGGCGGCTCCGGCCAAGTCTGCTCCCCCGAAGGCCGCGCCCGCGCGTCCCGCTGCTCCCGTCGTAAAGCCGGAACCACCAGCGGCGCCCGCGACGAAGGCCCAGGCTCCATCGCCCCAGAAGCCAGTGTCCGCATCGAAACCGAATACCAAGAAAGAATCCGCCGCTCCTGCTCCCGTCATCAGCAAGCCCGCCATCACTCCGCGTTCCACCGGCAAGGTCGCCGTGGCCGTCGCCGCCAAGCCGCAGGCGCCCGTCACGCGTGACAAGGTGAAGGTGGTGCCATACAAGACCGATGAAGCGACGGGTCGCCCGATCCTCCCGCAGGGCTACAAGCCTGCCGCGGACGAGGAATACATGAGCCCGCTGCAGCTGGAGTACTTCCGCCAGCGCCTGCTGCAATGGCGCGCCGACCTGGTCGAGGAATCCAAGCAGACCATCGAGAACCTCAAGGATGAAGTGCGCGATATCGGCGACGAAGCCGAGCGTGCCACCCGCGAGACGGAAAACTCGCTGGAACTGCGTACCCGCGATCGCTATCGCAAGCTGATCGGCAAGATCGACAGCACGCTCAAGCGCCTGGACGGTGGTGACTACGGCTACTGCGTCGATACCGGCGAGGAAATCGGCCTGGAGCGTCTGGAAGCACGCCTGACCGCCGAACGCACCATCGATGCCCAGGAACGCTGGGAACACCTGCAGAAACAGCAGGGTGACTGATTGAAAAAGCCCCGCTCCGGCGGGGCTTTTTTTTTGAGGCCCGATGCGGCCAGACGGTGCGCACCGGCCATGCGAACGCGCATTGCGCCCTCGCGACAGCTAGTGAAGCTCCTTCAGATCCAGCCGGCGCAGGCGCGGTACCTTCCACGCGGTCACGCCCGCCACGCAGAGAATCGCGAAACCGCCCACCAGCACCGCCGGCACCAGCCCCAGCAGGCGGGCCATCGTACCGGCGTAGAACGCACCGAGTTCGTTGGACGAACTGACGAAGATGCCGTTGATGGACGACACCCGGCCGCGCATTTCGTCCGGCGTCGACAACTGCAGGATGGTGGAACGGACGACGACCGAGACACCATCGCAGACGCCGTAAGCGACCAGGATGGCGGCCGACAGCCAGAAGTTGCGCGAAAGCCCGAACGCGATCACCGACAGGCCGAATCCCATCACCGCGAACATCAGCACGCGGCCGGCATGGCGTTGCAGCGGCCGGCGCGCCAGCCACAGGCCGACCATGACCGAGCCGAATGCGGGAGCGGCGCGCAGGATGCCGAGGCCTTCGGGGCCGTGATGGAGGATGTCGTGGATGAAGGCGGGCAGCATCGCCACCACGCCGCCGAGCAGCACGGAGAACATGTCCAGCGCCATCGCGCCGAGCATGATCGGATTGCTCCAGACGAAGCGCGCGCCTTCGGCGATGCTCGCGAAGATCGGCAGACTGACGGCGGGCGGACCGGGCTCGTCCACGCGCAACCGCGCCAGTACGCCGGCGGCGGCAAGCGCCAGGCCCGCGGCCAATCCGTACGAGAGCGTCTTGCCACCGAACCCGACCAGCAATCCGCCCAGCGCCGGTCCGGTCACCAGCGAGGCCTGGAAAATCACGCTTCCCAGGCTGGCGCCGCGCACGAAATCCGCGCGGTCGAGCACCCGCGCGAACAGCGCGTTGTAGATCGGGCTCAGGAAGGTGCGCGCGATGCCGGTCAGGCCAATCGCCGCGTAAATCGGCCAGGTCGTGCGCGACGGCAGCCAATCCAGGGTGACCGAGACCAGCACCAGCGCGGTGATCGCCAGCGCGGCGCACGCGACCATGCCCAGCTTCCGGCGCGGCAGATGATCCACCAGATAGCCGGCGAAGGGCGCGACGCAGAAGAACGGCAGCACTTCCGCCAGACCGACCAGCCCGAGCGAGAACGGATCGCGTGTCAGCTCGTAGATGTGCCAACCGACCGTGACCGCCACGATCTGGTACGACAACAACGCGAGGATGCGGTACGCCAGCACGCCCACGAAGCGGCGATTGCGCAGCAGGGCCGTCGCCGATGTGGCGGAAGGGTTGCTCACTGCGCCGCAGCGGTGTCGCGGATGAAGCCCAGCAGGGCGGCCAGGCCGTTGCTGCGCGTCGGCGACAGATGCTTGGCCAGGCCGATGTCGGCGATGTAGCTCGCGTCGGTGGACAGGATTTCGGCAGCCGAGCGGCCGGAATACACCCTTAGGGCCAGGAAAATCAGTCCGGACACGATGGCCGAGTCGCTGATGGCGTGGAAGTCCAGGCGTTCGGCATTGCCGCTGGCAACGATCCATACCAGCGACTGGCAGCCCAGCAGACGATGTTCCTCGGTCTTCCAGGCATCCGGGAACTCCGGCAACTTGCGGCCCAGATCGATCAGGTACTGGTAGCGTTCGGCCCAGTCGCCGAAGAAACCGAACTCATCGCGGATGGCCTGTTGTGCGTCGGTGGGAGTGGGTTCGAGCGGGAAGGGCGAGGGGGGAGCGGCGACGGCATTCATGGCGCGATTTTACGCGCCCAAGGCGCGATGCCCCAATGAATCGGCGGGCCGGAACGCGCCAGTGCGTTCCGGCCGTGGTGCGAACACGGCGGGACGGTGCCGCCGCCGCCACCCGCAATCGAGCGGAAGCGGCTCCGCTGTGTTGTCAGGCGCGCTTCCAGCGCACGCCTTGCGGCGTGTCTTCCAGCAGGATGCCTTCGGCGGCGAGCTGATCACGGATGCCGTCGGCGCGCGCGAAGTCGCGGCTCTTCTTCGCCGCGTCGCGTTCGTCGATCAATGCCTGGATGCGTGCATCGTCGTCCTGGGAAGCGCCACGCGCGAACCACGCGGCGGGGTCCTGCTGCAGCAGGCCGAGCGCCAGGCCGGCGCCCAGCAGTTCGCGCTTCAGGCGTGTGCGCTCGTCGGCTTGCTCGGCCTTGCGTGCCTCGGCGGCAATCCGTGCGACCTCGGCCAGCGCCTGCGGCGTGTTGAGGTCATCGTCGAGCGCAGCCTCGATCGCGGGCGGAATGTCCGCTGTGGCCGCAATGTCCGCCAGATCCCGCAACGTGCCGTAAAGCCGATCCAGCGTGCGCACCGACTGCTCGATCAACGCATCGGACCAGTCCAGCGGCTGGCGGTAATGCGCGGAGAGCAGGGCGTGGCGCAAGGCTTCCGGCGGATGCTGCTGCAGCAGATCGTGCACGCGTTCGATGTTGCCCAGCGACTTGCTCATCTTGGCGCCGCCGAAATTGAGCATGCCGTTGTGCACCCAGAACCGCGCGAAGGTCTTGCCGCCGTGGGCGCACTCGCTCTGCGCGACCTCGTTCTCGTGATGCGGGAACTGCAGATCCACGCCGCCGGCGTGGATATCGATGGTTTCGCCCAGGTGCGCGGCGGCCATCGCCGAGCATTCGATGTGCCAGCCGGGACGGCCGCGCCCCCAAGGCGAATCCCAGCCCGGCAGTTCATCGGTCGACGGCTTCCACAACACGAAATCACCGGCGTCGCGCTTGTACGGCGCCACTTCGACGCGCGCGCCGGCCAGCATTTCCTCCGGATCGCGGCCCGAGAGCTTGCCGTAGTCGCCGAACGAAGCGACCGAGAACAGCACGTGGCCTTCGGCGGCGTAGGCGTGGCCGCGTTCGATGAGCGTTTCGATCATCGCGATGATGTGCGGGATGTGGCGGGTGGCTTCCGGCTCGATGTCCGGCGGCTGCACGCCCAGGCCGGCCATGTCCTCGCGGTAGGCCGCGGCGAAGCGATCGGTGATGGCCGTGATCGGCACGCCCTGTTCCTGCGCCGCCGCGTTGATCTTGTCGTCGACGTCGGTGATGTTGCGCGCGTAGCGGAGGTTGCCGTAGCGGCGGCGCAGCAGCGCGGCCAGCACGCCGAACACGACCGGGCCGCGGGCGTTGCCGATGTGTACGTAGTTGTAGACGGTCGGCCCGCACACGTACATCGTCGGGCAGGCGGGATCCAGGGGCGCGAACGGTTCGACCCGCCGCGTCAGGTTGTTGTGCAGGCGCAGGCTCATTGGCTTCCAGACTGGGGGAGCGCGGCAATTCTAGCGTTGTTCGCCCGCGTGACGGCGGCGGCGCCCCGGTCGTCCCGCTGTGCGCCCATGCAGCGGGATGCGCCGCGACGGTCCGTAAAGAGGCAGCGTGTGCCGCATGGTTCAGCCCCTCTCCAGCCGCATCGCCTAAACTGGCGCCCGGGATTCCAGTGTCAGATCGCATGGTTCGTTTGATTCGCAGCCTGCTACCACTACTGCTTCTGTCGGCCGCGCTGGGCGCGACCGCGCAGGAGCGCGTGGTCCAGGCCGAGAACGTCAAGCTCGATTATGCGCAGGTGCTCAATGTCGAGCCGGTCTACCAGACCCTGCGTGCCAGCCGCACCGAACAGGTGTGCGACGAACTGCCGACCCTGCCTACCACGACGGTCCATCCGCCCAAGGAACAGAGCCGCTGGTCGCGCTTCATCGACTCCATCAAGGGTGTCTTCACCAGCGAGGACAACGAAGCCCGCGCCGAGTCACCGGACGAGCAGATGGCGGTCGAGACGGCGCATGTCCGCTGCCGCACCGTGCCGGTGGAGCGCGAATTCCGGCGACCGATCGCCTACGACGTGGACTACGTCTACAAGGGCACCAAGTACCGCTCCCGCCTGGCCGAAGACCCGGGTAACCGCCTGCGCATCCGGGTTTCCGTCATGCCCTACGTGCCCAATTCGCAGCCGGTCGAAGGCGCGACCACGGTGGAATTCCCCTGAGCTTGCGCTGCGTCGCAGCACATGCGAGGATTCGCCGCCTATGAAGATGAACGCACACGCACATGCTGACAGCGCGGCCCGCCAGGCCTCGGGCATGACGTCGCGTGCGCGTCGACCGGAAACCTGCTCCTAGCTGGGTCGCCCGGACGTTATCTCCTGTCTTGCCGAAACCCAGCCCCGCGCTGGGTTTTTTCGTTTCCACCTCCCGAAAATCCGACCGATTGCCGAACAGGACACCTTGATGAAGCACTTCTTGAACACGCAGGACTGGAGCCGCGCCGAACTCGATGCCCTGCTGACGCAGGCGTCGCTGTACAAGCAGCACAAGCTGGGCGATGCGCTGAAAGGCAAGTCGATTGCGCTGGTGTTCTTCAATCCTTCGATGCGCACGCGCACCAGTTTTGAACTGGGCGCGTTCCAGCTCGGCGGTCACGCCGTCGTGTTGCAACCCGGCAAGGATGCCTGGCCGATCGAGTTCAACCTGGGTTCGGTGATGGACGGCGACACCGAAGAACACATCGCCGAAGTGGCGAAGGTGCTGGGCCGCTACGTGGATTTGATCGGCGTGCGCGCGTTCCCGAAGTTCGTGGACTGGCAATACGACCGCCAGGACATCGTGCTCAAGAGCTTCGCCAGGTACTCGCCGGTGCCCGTGATCAACATGGAAACGATCACCCATCCGTGCCAGGAACTGGCGCACGCGCTCGCGCTGCAGGAGCATTTCGGCACGCAGGATCTGCGCGGCAAGAAGTATGTGCTGACCTGGACCTACCATCCCAAGCCGCTGAACACCGCCGTGGCGAATTCGGCGTTGACCATCGCCACGCGCATGGGCATGGACGTCACGCTGCTGTGTCCCACGCCGGACTACGTGCTGGATGAGCGCTACATGGGCTGGGCCGAACAGAACGTCGCCGAGAGCGGCGGTTCGCTGATCGTCAGCCATGACATCGAGAGCGCTTACCGCGACGCCGATGTCGTGTACGCCAAGAGCTGGGGCGCGCTGCCGTTCTTCGGCAACTGGGAACCGGAAAAGCCCATCCGCGATCAGTACCGGCACTTCATCGTCGATGAAGCCAAGATGGCGCTGACCAACAACGGCGTCTTCAGCCATTGCCTGCCGCTGCGCCGCAACGTCAAGGCGACCGACGCCGTGATGGATTCGCCGCAATGCATCGCAATCAATGAAGCCGAGAACCGGCTGCATGTGCAGAAGGCGATCATGGCCGCGCTCGTGCGATGAGCGGAAGCGACCGCATGAGGCACGGGTAGCGGGAAGCCTGGCGGGCGTCGATTGTCCCGCTGCCAGAGTCCCTCGCGCCGCATCCGCTCAGCCGCCTCTTCCCGTTCACCCATTCCTCTTTTCCCTCTTTCCTCTTTTCCCTGCAGCCCACATCCCATGAACAACTCCAAAGAGATCGTCCTTGCTTTCTCCGGTGGCCTCGACACCAGTTTCTGCATTCCCTATCTGCAGGAACAGGGTTGGGCCGTGCATACCGTTTTCGCCGATACCGGCGGCGTGGATGCCGAGGAGCGCGCCTACATCGAGCAGCGCGCGGCCGAACTCGGTGCGGCCAGCCATGTGACCGTCGATGGCGGCCCCGCGATCTGGGAAGGCTTCGTCAAGCCGTTCGTATGGGCGGGCGAGGGCTACCAGGGCCAGTATCCGCTGCTGGTGTCGGATCGCTACCTCATCGTCGATGCCTCGCTCAAGCGCGCGGCTGAAATCGGGACGAACGCGATCGCGCACGGCTGCACCGGCATGGGCAACGATCAGGTCCGTTTCGATCTGGCGGTGAAGGCTTCCGGCGACTACCGCATCGTGGCGCCGATTCGCGAAATCCAGAAGGAACATACGCAGACGCGCGCGTACGAACAGGAATACCTGGAAGCACGCGGCTTCGGCGTGCGCGCCAAGCAGAAGAGCTACACGATCAACGAAAACCTGCTGGGCGTGACGCTGTCCGGTGGCGAGATCGACAAGTGGGAAGCACCCGGCGAAGGTGCGCGCGGCTGGTGCGCGCCGCGCAGTGAATGGCCGGAGCAACCATTGCGCGTCACGGTGGGATTCGAGCAAGGCGAGGCCGTCAGCCTGGACGGCCAGCCGATGGAAGGCGCGAAACTGCTGGCGAAGTTGAACGCGCTGTTCGCGCCCTATGGCGTGGGTCGCGGCATGTACACCGGCGACACCACCATCGGCCTGAAGGGCCGCATCGTGTATGAAGCCCCGGGCCTGATTTCGCTGCTGGCCGCGCACCGCGCGTTGGAGGAAGCAGTGCTGACCAAGCAGCAGAACCGCTTCAAGCCCGAGATCGGCCGCAAGTGGGTGGAAGTGGTCTACGAAGGTTTCTATCACGACCCGATCAAGACCGACCTCGAGGCCTATCTCGCGTCTTCGCAGAGCCGCGTCAACGGCGAAGTCGTGCTGGAAACGCGCGGCGGCCGCGTCGATGCGGTGGCGGTGAAGTCGCCGCACCTGCTCAACGCCAAGGGCGCGACCTACGCGCAATCGGCCGACTGGGGCGTCGAGGAAGCGGAAGGCTTCATCAAGCTGTTCGGCATGAGCAGCACGCTGTGGGCTGAAATCAACCGCTGACGCTGCGTCGCACCCGCCTTCCCCACACGGGAAGGCCACACCCTGCCAGGACGGACATGACCCCGCTGCTCGCCTCCACGCTCGAACATCTACAACATCTGGTGTCGTTCGACACCCGCAATCCGCCGCGCGACATCGGCACCGACGGCATCTTCGACTACCTGCGCGCGCAGCTGGCGGGATTCCGCGTCGAGGTCATCGATCACGGCGCCGGTGCGGTGTCGCTGTTCGCCGTGCGCGGCGCACCGACGCGCGTGTTCAACGTGCACCTGGATACGGTGCCGTCGTCGCCGGCATGGTCGGCGGATCCGCATATCCTGCGGGTGACCGATGATCGCGCCATCGGCCTCGGTGCATGCGACATCAAGGGCGCTGCGGCCGGCTTGATCGCGGCTGCGCAGGTGACGCAGGGCGACGCCGCTTTCCTGTTCACCACCGACGAGGAGGCCAACGATCCCCGCTGCATCGCGGCCTTCCTCGCGCGCGACCACGGCTTCGGGGAAGCGATCATCGCCGAACCCACCCAATGCCAGGCCGTGCTGGCACATCGCGGCATCAGT
The DNA here is from genome assembly GCA_023419315.1 of Pseudomonadota bacterium. Taxonomy (GTDB): domain Bacteria; phylum Pseudomonadota; class Gammaproteobacteria; order Xanthomonadales; family Xanthomonadaceae; genus Pseudoxanthomonas_A. Next base: position 56,364 of record JAEZYE010000034.1, on the reverse strand, counting down.
GCCGTGCGCATGCTGTTCAAGGGGCAGGCAGGCCACGCGTCGGCGGAGAATGCGCTTTCGCTGAGCGCGTTGCACAACGCGATGCGCTGGGGCACGTCCGCGCTGGACTACGTGCAGGCGCAGAATCATCTGCGCTTCGGCGGGCTGACCGGCCTGCGCTTCAACATCGGTCGCGTCGAAGGCGGCATCAAGGCGAACATGATCGCGCCATCGGCCGAGGTGCGGTTCGGCTTCCGGCCGTTGCCGTCGCAGGATCCGGAGGCATTGCACGCGCAGTTCAGGGCGTTCGCCGACTCGCAGGCGCTGGCCGGATACGAGGAAACCTTCCGCGGCCCGTCGCTGCCTTCCGGCGATGTCGCGCGCGCCGAGGAACGTCGCCTGGCGGCGCGTGATCTCGCCGACGAACTGGGCCTGCCGATTGGCAACGCCGTCGATTTCTGGACCGAAGCCTCGCTGTTCTCGCAGGCCGGCCTCACCGCGTTCGTGTACGGCCCGGGCGATATCGCGCAGGCGCATACGGCGGACGAGTGGGTCGCGCTGGAACAGCTGCAACGTTATGCCGACAGCATCGTGCGGATGTTCTCCGCCGGTTGATGTCTGCATCCACCCCACTGCCGGCGGCAGCAGCGCTCCGCCCACACAGGCCCGACGAAACAACGCACATGGAACCGAACAAGCAGACCCGCCAGACCATCATCCGGTTGCTCTCCAGCATGGCGAGCGCCAAGGAAATATCGCAGTACGTCAAGCGTTTCTCGCAGCTGGACGCCAAGCGCTTCGCCGTGGTCAAGGTGGGCGGCGCGGTGCTGCGCGATGATCTGGAATCGCTGACCTCCTCGCTGGCGTTCCTGCAGGAAGTCGGACTGACGCCCATCGTCGTGCATGGCGCCGGCCCGCAGCTGGATGAGGAAATGACCGCGGCCGGCATCACCAAGCAGACCGTCAACGGGCTGCGCGTGACCACGCCCGAAGTGCTGTCCATCGTGCGCAAGGTGTTCCTCCAGCAGAACCTTGCCCTGGTCGAGGCATTGCAGATGGCGGGTGCGCGTGCGACATCGATCGTGTCGGGCGTGTTCGAAGCCGAGTTCAAGGATCAGGCCACTTATGGACTGGTCGGTGATGTCAGCCGGATCAACCTCGCACCCATCGAAGCCAGCCTCAAGGCCGGCTCGATCCCGGTCATCGCCAGCATGGGCGAATCCGCGGGCGGGCAGATCCTCAACATCAATGCCGACTTCGCCGCCAACGAACTCGTGCAGGTGCTGCAGCCGTACAAGATCATCTTCCTGACCGGCACCGGCGGGTTGCTCGACGCCGACGGCCGGGTCATCGACTCGATCAATCTTTCCACCGAATACGAAGAACTGATGGCGCAGCCGTGGATCAACGGCGGCATGCGCGTGAAGATCGAGCAGATCAAGGATCTGCTGGATCGCCTGCCGCTGACTTCATCGGTGTCGATCACCAAGCCGGCCGAACTGGCGAAGGAACTGTTCACCCATCGCGGCTCGGGCACGCTGGTGCGTCGTGGCGAGCGCGTGCTGCGTTTCGAATCCTGGGAAGGCGTGGATCGCGAGCGCCTGCGCACGTTGATCGAATCGAGCTTCGGTCGCCGCCTGTTGCCGGACTATTTCGAACGCACGCAGCCCCATCGCATCTACGTAAGCGAAAACTACCGCACCGCGCTGATCCTCACGCAGGAGGAAGGCATCGCCTACCTCGACAAGTTCGCCGTGCTGGATGATGCACAGGGCGAAGGCCTGGGACGCGCGGTGTGGCACGTCATGCGCGAAGAGAACCCACGCATGTTCTGGCGTTCGCGCCACAACAATCCGGTCAACATTTTCTACTACGCCGAGTCCGACGGCTGTTACAAGCAGGAGAAGTGGAAAGTGTTCTGGTACGGCATCGACGACTTCGCCGCCATCGAACGTTGCGTCGCGCATTGCCGCACGCGGCCGGCAACCCTGGAGGGCTGAGCATGGCCGATTCCCTGCCGCCACTGTGGCGTGAGGCGCCGACGCTGGTCGGCCGCCATGCGACGCTTGAAGCGATGTCGCGCGATCACGTGCCGGGCCTGCGCGACGCGCTGGCGGGCGATGTGCTGTCCGAGCTGTGGTTCACCCAGGTGCCGAAGGCGAACAACGTCGAGCACTACGTGGAGGCCGCGTTGCAGGCGCAATCGGAGGGCCGGGTGTTGCCGTTCGTGGTCCGCGACGCACGTCGTCGCATTGTCGGCAGTACGCGCTTCTACGGCATGGAAGCGGATGTTCCGAAGCTGAGCATCGGCTACACCTGGTATGCGCCCGACGTGCAGCGCACCGGCGTCAACACCGAGACCAAGCGGCTGCTGCTGACGCACGCATTCGAAACACTCGGCTGCATCAGCGTCGTATTCGAGACGAGCTGGTTCAACCGGCGTTCGCGCGAGGCCATCGCGCGCCTCGGTGCGAAACAGGACGGCGTGCTGCGCAACCACAAGCGCCATTCCGATGGCACGCCGCGCGATACTGTCATCTTTTCCATCATCGACAGCGAATGGGCCGGCGTGAAGCGCCATCTCCAGGCCCGGCTGGCACAACACGAGTCCTCCCCATGAACACGAAGACCGTCGGCATCGTCGGCGCACGCGGCCATACCGGCGCCGAACTGATCAAGCTGATCGCCGCGCATCCGCAGCTCGAACTGGCGTTCGTGTCATCCCGCGAGCTGGCCGGACAGCGCGTCAGCGATCATATTGCGGAGTTCAAGGGCGGGCTGCGCTACGAAAACCTCGGTCATGACGAGGTGGGCGCAAAAGGGGCGGACGCCGTCATCCTCGCGCTGCCCAACGGCAAGGCTGCCGAGCTGGTGGCCGCGATCGACGCCAGTGCGCCGCAGACCGTCGTGGTCGATCTGTCCGCCGATTACCGCTTCAACGAAGACTGGTACTACGGGCTGCCGGAATTGACCCGCGCGAGCTATCGCGGGCAGACACGCATCAGCAATCCCGGCTGCTACGCCACCGCGATGCAACTGGTGATCGCGCCGCTGCTGTCGCAGCTGGCGGGTCCGCCGCAGTGCTTCGGTGTGTCCGGCTATTCGGGCGCGGGCACCACGCCTTCGGACAAGAACAACGTCGAACTGCTGCGCGACAACCTGATGCCTTATGCGCTGACCGATCACATGCATGAGCGCGAAGTCAGCCGGCACCTCGGCATCCCCGTCGAGTTCATGCCGCATGTCGCGCCGCATTTCCGCGGTATCACGATGACGGTGAATCTGTACTTGCAACAGGCGGTGAAGCTGGATGACATCCGCGCCTTGTATCGGCAGCGTTATGCGGGCGAGCCGCTGGTGCAGGTGCAGGACGAAGCGCCCTGGGTCAGCCGGATTGCCGGCCAGCATGGTGCGGTGATCGGTGGCTTCTCGATTGCGCCGGGCGCCAAGCGCATCGTCGTCGTCGCGACGCTCGACAATCTGCTGAAAGGCGCCGCCACGCAGGCGATGCAGAACCTCAACCTGGCTTTCGGCTTTGACGAGTTCGAGGGCATTCCCGTGCAGGAGAAAGCGGCATGAGCGATTTGTTGTGGCAGAAGCCGGGCGTCACCGTCGATGCGGAAATCCAGCGGTTCCTCGCGGGCGAGGACGTCATCCTGGACCGCGAATTCTTCCTGCACGACATCCGCGCCAGTGCGGCGCACGCACAGGGCCTGCAGCGCATCGGCATCCTGTCGGCGGACGAACTGGCCGGCATTGAACGCGAGCTCGCGGTGCTGGCGGAGGATTTCCGCACCGGACACTTCCAGTTGGACGAACGTTTCGAAGACGGCCATTCCGCCATCGAGGCACGCCTGACCGAACGGCTGGGCGATGCCGGTCGCCGCATCCACACCGGCCGCAGCCGCAACGATCAAATCCTGGTGGCGACGCGGTTGTGGCTGAAGGAAAAGATGCAGCGGCTGGCGTCACTGTGCATCGGGATCGCCGGCGTGGCGCTGGACCGCGCCGAAGCCGAGCGCAATCTGCCGTTGCCGGGTTACACGCACATCCAGCGCGCGGTCGTTTCATCGGCCGGCATGTGGTGGGCGGGCTGGGCCGAAGCCTTCATCGACAACGCACGCCGCGCGCACGACACGCGCGCACTGGTGGACGCCAATCCGCTGGGCACGGCGGCCGGCTACGGCGTCAACCTCGGACTGGATCGCGAACACACCACGCAGGCGCTGGGTTTCGAGCGCATGCAGATCAGCCCGATCTACGCGCAGCTGTCGCGCGGCAAGTTCGAGATGGCAGCGCTCGAAGCGCTGGGCGCGGCCACGCTCGATCTGCGCCGCATCGCCTGGGATCTTTCGCTGTTCACCAGCGCCGAATTCGGCTTTGTCGCCTTGCCGGCGCAGTACACGACCGGCAGCTCAATCATGCCGAACAAGCGCAACCCGGACGTCATCGAACTGATGCGCGCCACGCACGCGAGCGTGGCGGCGGCGCGCTCGGAAATCGAGCACCTGCTGTCGCTTCCTTCCGGCTATCACCGCGATCTGCAGGCCAGCAAGGGCGCGATATTCCACGGTTTCGGACGCGGGCTGCCGGCGCTGGAACTGTTGCCGGCGCTGCTGGGCAATCTGGAATGGCGCGAAGACCGGCTGCGTGCGGCGATCGATTCCGGCATGTACGCCACCGATGTGGCGGTCGAGGCGGCGGTCGCCGGCGTCCCGTTCCGCGAGGCCTATCGCGCGGCTGCGGCGGCGGCCAGCGAGGCCGGGCAGGGACGTTCACCGGAGTCCAGCCTGGCGGCGCGTGTCTCTCCGGGCGCTGCGGCGGATCTGCAGTTGCAGGCGCTGCGCGCGCGACTGCAGGCGGTGTCGGCATGAGCGCGCCAACGGTCCGGTATCTCGTCATGGCGATACGCACGCCGGCGTTCAACGACGCCGTGATCGCACCGCACCTGGCTTTCCTTGCGGAGCTGCGCGCGGCCGGGCAATTGATGATGACCGGGGGCTTCAGCGATTCGACCGCAGGTGCCTACGTGCTCCAGAACCTGGCTCGCTGGACGAAGCGCGTGGCATCGCGGCGCGTGATCCGCTTGCCGCGGGCGGCGCTTCGACCCTGACCGTGTACGAGTGGAACACCCGTTGAATCCCGTCTGACGAGCGAGCCTGATGAGCCACGCATCCCGTCCGTTGTTCCCCGCGCAGGACCTGCCGCCGTGGAGGCGCGCGGTGCTAAAGGTCGGCAGCAGCCTGCTTGCGGCTAATGGCGAAGGCCTGAGTCCGCGGCATGCGCTCAATCTTGCACAGTTCGTTTCGGCCAGCCTCGCGCAGGGCCGTGAAGTGGTGCTGGTGTCCTCCGGTGCGGTCGCGGCCGGTCGCGGCATCGTCCATCGCACCGCAAGCGCCAGCCTTGCGCTTGCCGAACGCCAGGCATTGGCCGCGCTGGGCCAATCTCCATTGATCGCGTTGTGGCAACGCTTCTTCGAGCAGCCGGTCGCGCAGGTCCTGCTGACGCATGATGATCTGCGCAACCGCCGCCGCTATCTCAATGCGCGTGCGACCTTGCAGGCGCTGCTGTCGCTCGGCGCGCTGCCGGTGATCAACGAAAACGACACCGTGTCCGTCGACGAACTGAAGCTTGGCGACAACGACAATCTCGCGGCGGTCGTGGCCGCGTTGATCGACGCCGATGTGCTGTTCATCGCGACCGACATCGACGGTTTCCATTCCGCGAATCCGCGCCAGTATCCGGACGCACAACCGATCCTCGACGTCGAAGCGCTGACGCCGGAGTTCTTCGCGATGGCGGGCGGCGCGGGCAGCGGGGTCGGCACCGGAGGCATGCGCACGAAGCTGGAAGCCGCGGCCAAGGCGGCGGCGGCGGGCGTGGAGACCGTTCTGTTCAACGGCACGCGTGCGGAAACTGTCGGGGCGCTTGCGCAGGGACGCTTGCATGGCACGCGTTTCCGCGCCGCGCAGAACCGCTTGGCCGCACGCAAGTACTGGCTGCGCAACGTTCCGGTGGATGCCGGCGTGATCGTGATCGACGAAGGTGCGGCGGGTGCAGTGCGCGAGCGCGGCGCATCGTTGCTGCCCGGCGGCGTGACGGCAGCCGAGGGCGACTTCAGGCGCGGCGACATGATCACTGTCCGCGTGGCGGATGGTCCCTCAATCGCACGCGGCGTCACGCAGTACCCGGCCAGCGACGTGCGCCGCTTGCTGCGCCGGCATTCGCGCGACATCGAAGGCATACTCGGTTACAGCTATGGCGAGAACATCATCCATCGTGATGATCTGATCGTGATCTGAAGACACAAGGCGCGCTCAGGCCGTAAAGCGGCTGTCGCGATTTCCATCTGCATACGGAGTGGGACGATGTCGGCAATCCAGCAACAGGCCCTGCAATGCCGCGATGCGGCGCAACGCATCGCCGAGCTTTCCACCAGCGCCAAGAACGCGTTGCTGATCGCCATGGCCGATGCGCTCATGGCGGATGAAGCCGGCATTCTCGCGGCCAACCAGCGCGACATGGAGGCGGCCGTGACGAAGGGCATCACCGGCGCCATGCTCGATCGGCTGCGTCTGGATGCCTCGCGCCTGGCCGGCATCGCACAGGCGGTGCGGGATGTGGCTTCGCTGCCGGATCCGGTCGGCCAGGTGACGCGCGAGGAAACGCGGCCCAACGGCATTCGCATCCAGCGCGTGCGTGTACCGCTGGGCGTGGTGGCGATGATCTACGAGGCGCGCCCCAATGTCACCGCCGACGCGGCCGCGCTGTGCCTGAAGGCGGGCAACGGCGTCATCCTGCGCGGCGGATCGGAGGCGCTGCATTCCAACACCGCGATTGCCGCCGCGTTGCGCGGTGCGCTGAAGGCGCAAGGGCTGCCGGAGGCCGCCGTCACGCTGATTGGCGATCTGCGTCGCGAAACCATGATCGAACTGCTGCAGCTGAGCGATCTCATCGATCTGGCGATTCCGCGCGGTGGCGAGGGCCTCATCCGCTTCGTCACCGAACATGCGCGCGTTCCGGTGATCAAGCACTACAAGGGCGTGTGCCATCTTTTCGTCGATGCGAGCGCGGACATTGATCTCGCGCTGCGCCTGGTGCTGGATGGCAAGGCGTCACGGCCGGGCGTCTGCAATGCGCTGGAAACCCTGCTGGTGCACCGCGATGTCGCCGATGCGTTCCTGCCGCGTGCAGCGCAGGCCCTGCGTGCACGCGGCGTTGAACTGCGCGGCGATGCCGGGTCGCGTACCCGCGTGCAGGACATGGTCGAAGCCGGCGACGATGACTACGCCGCCGAGTTCCTCGATCTGATCCTGGCCGTGCGCGAGGTCGAGGGCATCGACGATGCGATCGCGCATATCCGGCGCTACGGTTCCGATCACACCGAAGTCATCGCCACGCGCGACGCGGCGAATGCCGAGCGTTTCGTTTCCGCACTGCGATCGGCGGTGGTGATGGTCAACGCGTCATCGCGCTTCAGTGACGGCGGCGAACTCGGGCTGGGTGCGGAGATAGGCATTTCCACCACGCGCCTGCACGCCTACGGCCCGATGGGCGCGGAATCGCTGACGGTGGAGCGCTTCGTCGTGCGCGGCGACGGGCAGGTCCGGCATCCGGATCTGCTGTAGACCGCGCCGCCTACCAGGTGTCTTCCAGCCAGCGCGGGCGGCAGGCCAGATAGCCGCCAACCAGCAGCACGCCCACGCACGCGGCGAGGAAAGCGAACGGCATGCGCCAACCGTGGCTCGTTTCGTGCAGCACGCCGAACATCACCGGTCCCAGGCACGACAGCGTATAGCCCAGGCCCTGCATGAATCCGGACAACGACGCCGAACCGGCGGCCGTGCGCGTGCGCAGGTTGATCAGCGTCAACGCCAGCGGGAACGTGCTGGGTCCCATGCCGAGCAGTGCGACCCACAGCGCGGTGAACTTCATCGGCATCCACAGCAAGCCAGTGAAGGCGACGGCGTAGAACACCGCGCAGGCAATCACGATGCGATAGGGATTGCGCCAGCGCACCGCGAGCGACGGCATCGTCAGCGAGGAAATCAGGCCGAACGCGGAGAACAGTCCCACCATCGTGCCGCCGAGCGATGGACTGCCGCCTGCCTCGGTCAGCAGCTTCGGCAGCCAGGTGAACATCGAATAGGTGATCAGCGACGTCATGCCGAACATCAGGGCCAGGCCCCATGCGACAGGTGATCGCCACACGCGCCCGCGTGCGGGCGGAGCGGCCAGTTCGGGCGCTTCGTCGGCGGCCGTGACCGCGTGATCGTGGATGGCCGCGAGCGGCGTGTCGTGGCGGCGCTCGATCCACAGCACACTGATCCAGGGCAGCATCGCGGCGGCTGCGAACAGCGACCACAAGCCGAGCGACACCTGCCAGCCGGCCGCATGCATGGCCGGCACCGCGACCAGTGCCGGGATGATCGTGCCGAGTTGCAGCACGGTGATGTAGATCGTACTGACCCGGCCCACGCGATCCGGGAAATAGCGCTTCACCAGCGGCGGCAGCACGATGTTGCCGATGCCCATTCCGGCGAGCGCCAGTATCGAGGTCAGCAGCAGCGTCGTGGTATCGGTCGAAAAGCTGCGCAGCGCGAGTCCGGCCGTCGCCAGACCCATCGCCAGCAGCGCAGTACGCTCCAGGCCGATGCGATGCGCCAATGCCGGCGTCGCGATGCCGAACAGTGCGAACGCGGCCGTCGGCAACATGCCGAACACGCCGGTCACCGAAGCACCGAATCCGAACCGATCGCCCAATGCATCCAGCAAAGGCGTCAGTGAAGTGACTGCCGTGCGCAGGTTGAATGCCGACAGCACGATGCCCGCCAGAATCAGCCCACGACCGGACAAGGGAGAGCGTGTGGAAGGAGAGTGGAGCGGAAAATTCATCGCGGAATTATCCGGATCCCGCCGCTTCGGCACGAGCGCCGCGACGCGACACACTGTCCCGCATTGCGTTGGTGGATGCGTGCGCGCTGAGGAACACGCAGGTCGCCGTTTCATCCGAGAAACAGGAACTGCGCATTTGAAAGTGAGATGCACAGGAAGACGCGGGGTCCTGCTCGGCCTGCGAAGAAGGGGATTGCCTCGAACGGCGGGACGGCGTCCGGGTCGGCGAAGGCCGGATCCGCGGGCACAAAAAAACCGGCGATGCCGGTTTGTTGTAACCAATTGATTTAATTGGTCGGGGAGACAGGATTCGAACCTGCGACCTCTACGTCCCGAACGTAGCGCTCTACCAGACTGAGCTACACCCCGTGTGAGCCCGCTATTCTATTCAGGCCGGTGCGGCTCGGCAACAGGTTTTTTCCCGGCTGCCGGGGATAGCGGTTCAGTCTTAGAATGACGGGTCGCTTTTCACCCGGAGTTTTCGCTTGATCAAGCCGCGTACGCCGCCTGGAATCATGGAACTGCTGCCACGCGAGCAGATCGCCTTCCAGCGCATGCTGGACACCATCCGCCGCAACTACGAGCGCTTCGGCTTCCTGCCTGTCGAGACGCCGGTGTTCGAGTTGTCGGAAACGCTGCTGACCAAGTCCGGCGGCGAAACCGAACGGCAGGTGTACTTCGTGCAATCCACGGGCGCGCTGGCCAAGTCCGAGGGGGAAAGCCTGCCGGAACTGGCGCTGCGTTTCGATCTGACCGTCCCGCTGGCGCGCTATGTCGCCGAGCACGAGCACGAGCTGACGTTCCCGTTCCGCCGTTACCAGATCCAGCGTGTGTACCGCGGCGAGCGCCAGCAGCGCGGCCGCTTCCGCGAGTTCTACCAGTGCGACATCGACGTCATCGGCAAGGATTCGCTGAACATCCGTTTCGACGCCGAGATCCTCGCCGTCATCCATGCTGTCTTCAGTGATCTGGGCATCGGTGCGTTCACCATCCAGCTCAACAACCGCAAGCTCATGCGCGGCTTCTTCGAAGCGCAGGGCATCGCGGACCCGGCGCAGCAGGCGCTGGTGCTGCGTGAAGTCGACAAGCTCGACAAGCGTGGCGCCGAGTACGTGCGCGATACGCTGCACGGCCCCGATTTCGGGATGCCGGCCGATGCGGTCGCACGCATCCTCGAATTCGTCGCCGTGCGTTCGACGGATCATGACGACGCCCTCGCACGACTCGACGCACTGGGCGAAGGCAACGCGACGCTGGCCGAAGGTGTCGCCGAGTTGCGCGAAGTGCTGCAACTGGTCAAGGCGCTGGGCGTTCCGGAGAGCGATTACTGCCTGAATTTCTCCATCGCGCGCGGACTGGACTACTACACCGGCACCGTGTACGAAACGCAGCTCGATGACTATCCGCAGATTGGTTCGATCTGCTCCGGTGGCCGCTACGAGGATCTTGCCAGCCACTACACCAAGTCGCGCCTGCCGGGCGTCGGCATTTCCATCGGCCTGACCCGGCTGTTCTGGCAGCTGCGCGAAGCCGGTCTCATTGCCGGCAGCGACGACAGCAGCGTCCAGGCGATGGTGGCGCTGATGGATGATGGCGCGCTGGCCGATTCGCTCGACATCGCGCGCCGCCTGCGCGCGGCCGGCATCAACACCGAAGTGCAGATGGAAGCGCGCAAGCTGGCCAGGCAGTTCCAGTACGCGTCGCGTGCCGGCATCCGTTTCGTGGTGCTGGCCGGCGACGAAGAGCGCGCGCGTGGTGCGGTCACCGTAAAGGATCTGGTGCGCGAGCAGCAGTTCGAAGTGCAGCGCGATGAACTGGCGAGCAGCCTGAAGGTCGAGCTGGAACAGGCCCGCGCATTGGCAGGACGTCGATGAAACCGATTCTGCTGGATGGACAGTCGCTGACCCGCGACACACTGGTCGAGATTGCCTACGGCGCCAGCGTGGCGCTGTCGGAGCCAGCCTTGGCGAAAGTGGCGCGCGCCGCGGACTTCCTCGCCGAACAGGTCCGGCGCGAAGAACCCATCTATGGGGTCTCGACCGGCTTCGGCAGCAACGCCGACAAGCTGCTCGGCGCGCATCCGCTGCGTGACAGCCTGCCCGGCGCAACGGCGTCGGGCCGCTCGCTGCATGAAGAACTGCAGCACAACCTGATCATCACGCATGCGGTATGCGTGGGCGAGCCGATGGCGCCGGAAATCGTGCGCGCCATGCTGGGTATCCGCATCAACACGTTGCTGAAAGGCCATTCCGGCATCCGCGTGCAGACCTTGCAGGCGCTGGCGGCGATGCTCAACGCGGGCATCGTGCCGGTGGTGCCTTCGCTGGGCTCGGTCGGTGCGTCGGGTGATCTGGCGCCGCTGTCGCATCTGGCGATCGTGTTGCTGGGGGGCGGCGAAGCCTTCCTGCAGGGGGAACGCATGCCGGGCGCGGAAGCGCTGCGTCGCGCCGGCCTCTCGCCGATCACGCTGTCGTACAAGGAAGGCCTTGCGCTCAACAACGGCACGGCGCAGATGCTCGCGATGGGCGTGCTGGCGCTCTATCGCCTGGAGCAATTGCTGGACACGGCCGATCTCGCCGCGGCCATGACGATCGACGCGTTTGCCGGCCGGCTGGGTGCGTTCGCCGAGGAAGTCCACGCGCTGCGCCCGCATCCGGGCCAGGTCTTCGTCGCCCAGCGTTTGCGCGAGCTGTTGAGTGGCTCGACGCTGGCCGACATTCCGTACCACCTCGTGCCGAAATTCCGCCCGTGGTTGCCGCAGAGCTGGGATACGCCGGAATCGCAGGCACTGCGCTTCGACATCGGCTGGGACTGGGTGCCGGCCGATCAGCGGCACGGCCGCGAAAAGTTCTATCTGCGTTTCCGTCCATTCCGTGGCGGCAAGAAGCACCAGCCGCAGGACAGCTATTCGCTGCGCTGCATTCCGCAGGTGCATGGCGCCGTGCGCGATGCGGTGGCGCAGGCGCGGCGCGTGCTCGATGTCGAACTCAACGCGGTGACCGACAATCCGCTGGTATTCCCGGACAAGCAGGCCGAACACGTCGAAGAGCAGGTAATCTCCGCCGGCCATTTCCACGGCATGCCGCTGGCGCTGGCGATGAGCTACGTGAAGGCCGCCATCCCCGTGCTGGCGTCGATCTCCGAGCGCCGGCTCAACAAGCTGGTCGATCCCGCCACCAACGATGGCTTGCCGGCGTTCCTGATCGGCAACGAAGACGGCACCGAATCGGGCCACATGATCGTGCAGTACACGGCTGCGGCCATCGTCAACGATCTCGCCAGCCGCGCGCATCCGGCCGCGGTGTTTTCGGTGCCGACGAGCGCCAACGCGGAAGATCACGTGTCGATGGGCGCCAACGAGGCACGCCATGTGCTGGCGATGGCACAGGATCTGGGCAAGGTGCTGGCGCTGGAGATCTATACCGCCGCGCAGGCGCTGGATCTGCGTCGCGACATGATCAACGCGGCGCGCGATCTCGCGCGACGCGGTGATGCCGAAGCGCTGGCGGCGAAGGTGCAGGGCGGTCCGCTGCCGGTGGCGGAAGGCAGGACGGATTTCCTCGGGGAAGTGGAAGCGCTGCGCGCGGAACTTGCGACGACAGCGGAATTCCATCCGGGTCCGGCGGTGGCGGCGGCGCATGCTCGATTGCGTCAGTCGATTCCCTTCCTCGACCGTGATCGGGCGTTGGACGGTGAAGTCGCCACCGCAGTGCGACTGGTCGAAAGCGGCGAACTGCTCTCGGCGATTCGCCAGTAGCCAAAACAGACGCGCCGCCTGCCGGCGCGTTTTTTTTCGGCCGCTACAGCGTACGGACGCAATCGCGTCCTTCGGCTTTCGCGGCGTACAGCGCAAGGTCGGCCACCTGCAGCGCGGCGTCGATGCTGTTCTTGCCGGCCGTATCGACGCAATGCACACCGATGCTCGCGGACACCGGAATGTCCAGATCGCCGCTGCGGCACGGACGGTCGCGCAGGCGCTGGCGCAATTTCTCGGCCACTGCGCTGGCCTCGGCCAGATCCATGCCGGGCAGCGCGGCGATGAATTCCTCGCCACCGAAGCGGGCCACGAGCGCGCCGTAGGGCCGCAGGGTTTCGGCGAGCGTGTTGGACGTCCAGCGCAGGCAGTCATCGCCGACCAGATGGCCGTACGTGTCGTTGATGCGCTTGAAGTAATCCAGATCGATCATCAGCAGTGAAATCGGCCGCTGTGAATGGCGGGCTTGTGAAAGCAGGTGTTCGAACGCCTCGCGGAAATGCGTGCGGTTGTAGAGTTCGGTCAGGCCATCGAGCCGGCTGAACTCGCGCAGGCGCAAATGCGCGGCTTCGAGTTGTCCAAGCGCACTGCGCAGTTCGGCGGTGCGCTGCTCCACTTTCACTTCGAGCAGATCGCGCGATTCGCGCACGATGCGCTCGTTCTCGTTGCGCAGCGATGCATAGCGATAGCCCAGCGCGACCGAAAGCAGCAGCATTTCCAGCGCCGAGCCCATCTGCACGCTGTATTCGGTCACGAAGTTCTTGGGCAGCACGCCGAACGCGACCATGGCCACCATCGCGATGCCGGCCAGGAACATCGACCACGCCAGCAGGAACAATTTCGCGGGTTTGTAGCCGCGACGCACGGCCACCACGGCTTCCACGGCAATCCAGGCCACGCTGATGATCACCGCCACCACGGTGAGCTGGGTGGAGGTGCGGATGCCAATCTGGGTCGAGGCCAGGCCCAACAGCAGGAACAGGATGATCATGCCCAGGCCAACGCGATCGCCTATCGGCCATCGTTCGCGCAGTCCAAGGAAGTTGCGCGCGAACTGCTGCATGCCGATCTGCGCCAGGCAGATCGACAAAGGCACGGATCGATCCGCAAGCCACGCCGATTCCGGCCACAGGTATTCGAATCCCAGCCCATACAGCGTGAACAGCACCAGGCCGAAAGCGCTGATGTGGAACAGGTACCAGAAGTAGCTGGCGTCGCGCAGCGTCAGCCACAGCACCAGGTTGTAGGTGAACAGCGCCAGCAGGATGCCGTAGTACACGCCCATCGCGAACTGCGCGTCGCGCGAGAGTTCGGCGAATGCAGTCGGGGTGTAGAGCGCGAGCGGCACCTGCATCGAACTCTGGCTTTCCACGCGCACGTACAGATCCACCGTCTGATCGGGTGGCAGGTCGATCTGGAAGTTGGGATGCCGGTATCGGACCGATCGCTGGGAGAAGGGCAGGTGATCGCCGCCCTGTTCGTGCAGCACGCGGCCGTCCGGGTAGCGCAGATGGATGTCGATGCGATCGCTCAGTGCGTACTGCTGCACCAGCAGCCAGCGCGGCTCCTCGCCGTTCCGGTTGCGCAGCCGCGCATGGAACCAGTAGGCGCCGGGCTGGAAGCCGAAGGAAGCATCGCCATCGGGCAAGGGCGCAAAGGCCGGGGTGCCGGCGAGGCGTTCGATTTCCGCGAGATCGGAGTTTCCATCCACATCGTGGTGATAGCCGGTGAAGCCGGCGAGGGAATGAATCGTCGTGCCGGCATGCAGATCGAGCACCGGCTCGGCGGCCGACAGCGGACCTGTCGTCAGCCACAGCAGCAATCCCATGCCCATTGCGCGAACGCTCTGCTTCATCGCGATGCAATCCCCGGTTGCCGTTGTCGATGTCTTGGCGCGCACAGCCTGCCATGGCGCGCCCGCGTGAGGCGCTACCCAACGCACGCTTCCACCGTGTCCCGCTGTGCAAAAGGATACGGCGGCCCAAGGATCCAACGGCGACTGCCGGTGTCCCGGGACAGACGGGCGGCAGGGTTTGGATGGCTCTGCGGTTGACCCGGACGGATGGCTCGACTAGTGTATTAACGCGTTAATACATTGAACCTTCCCGATCCCCGCCTTCCAGCCCATGAAACGCCGCCCCAGCACCGACGAAGACCGCGAAAACGTTGCCCTGCAGGCCCTTGCCGAAGCCCTGGCCGGGCTTCAGCAGGCCGGCGACGTGCGCGCCTTCCTGGAAGATCTCTGCACGCCCGCCGAGCTGGAGGCCATGGCCGACCGCTGGCGCGTGGTTCCGCTGCTGCTCAAGGGCGTCCCGTACCGGGAAATCCACGACCTGACCCAGGTCAGTGTCACCACCATCGGGCGCGTGGCCCGCACCCTCGAACGCGGGACCGGCGGCTATGCCACGGCCGCGCAGCAACCTTCGCGCGCCAACGGCGCCTCCCACTGAGTTCCTCCCATGAGTTCCCGAGTTGTTCCCGCGACGCGTGACCGCCTGCGCATCGCCATCCAGAAAAGCGGCCGCCTCGCCGAACCCGCGCGCGCGCTGCTCAGTGCGTGCGGCCTGAGCTGGCGCGAAAGCCGCGACAAGTTGTTCTGCTACGGCGAGTCGCTACCGATCGATCTGCTGCTGGTGCGCGATGACGACATCCCCGGATTGATTGCCGATGGCGTCTGCGACTTCGGCGTGGTCGGCCGCAACGAACTGGACGAGCAGGCCGGCGAGCGCGCACGCATCGGCCTGCCGCCGGCCTTCCGCGAACTGCATGCGCTCGGCTTCGGCCAATGCCGGCTGATGCTGGCCGTACCCGACGCGTGGGACTGGCAGGGGCCCGGCCAGTTGAACGGTCTGCGAATCGCCACCAGCTACCCGGCCATCCTGTCGAACTGGTTGCAAGCCAATGCCATCGAGGCGTCGGTTGTCGAACTGTCCGGTTCAGTGGAAATCGCGCCGCGTCTCGGCACCGCCGATCTGATCTGCGATCTGGTGTCCAGCGGCGCGACGCTCGCGGCCAACCAGCTCAAACCGGTGGAAACGCTGCTGCAGAGCGAAGCGGTGCTGGCCGGCCCCGTGCGCGAATTCGAAGACGAGCGCAGCGGACTGGCCGCGATGCTGCTGCGTCGCGTCGATGGCGTGCTGAAGTTGAAGGACAGCAAGCTGTTGATGTTCCGCGCACACCGCAACACGGTCGCCGAACTGTCACGCCTGCTGCCCGATGCCGAACCGCTGATCGAATTGCCGGCCAACGGCGAGGGGCCTGTCTCGTTGCAGACGATGTGCCACGGTGCGATCACCTGGCAGCGCCTGGAAGAACTGGAACGCGCCGGTGCGCAGGGCCTGATGGTGCTGTCGGTCGAGAGGTCGCTGGCATGAACGCACAAGTGAAATGGGTGGAATGGAGCACCCTCGACGCGAACGCACGTACTGAAGCGCTGCGCCGCCCGGTGCAGGATGTGGCACAGAAGACGCGCCAGGCCGTAGCCGATGTCATCGACGCGGTGCGGACCGAGGGCGACGCCGCACTGCGCGCGCTCACCGAAAAATTCGACGGCCTGCGGCTGGATTCACTGGAGGTCACGGCCGACGAGTTCAGCGCGGTCGAAGCGGCAGTCCCGGATGAACTCAAATGCGCAATGCAGGACGCCGCGCAACGCATCGAGCGTTTCCACCGCGCCGGCATGGCGTCGCCGTACGCCGTGGAAACCGCGCCCGGCGTTGTGTGCGAACGCGTGATCCGCGCCATCCCGCGTGTCGGCCTGTATGTGCCCGCCGGCAGCGCGCCGCTGCCGTCCACCGCATTGATGCTCGGTGTTCCCGCGCGGCTGGCCGGCTGTCGTGAAGTCGTGCTGTGCACACCGCCGCGCAAGGATGGCAGCGCCGATCCCGCGGTACTGGTTGCCGCGCGCATGACCGGAATCAGCCGCGTGTTCAAGATTGGTGGCGCACAGGCGATTGCCGCGATGGCGTTCGGCACCGACCGCGTGCCGCGTTGCGACAAGTTGTTCGGGCCGGGCAACAGCTATGTCACCGAAGCCAAGCAGCAGGTGGCGCAGTCGGGGCGCGTGGCGATCGATATGCCCGCCGGCCCTTCCGAGGTGCTGGTCATCGCCGACGCCGGCGCGGATCCCGCGTTCATTGCCGCGGACCTGCTTTCGCAGGCCGAACACGGCGCCGATTCGCAGGTGCTGCTGCTGACCGATTCCCCGCAAATGATTACCGCCGTGCAGAGCGAGATCGCACGACAACTGCCCCAACTGCCGCGCGCCGGCATTGCGGAACGTGCGATGGCGTCGTCGCGGCTCATCCGTGTGGATGCGCTGGAGGACGCCTTTGCGATCAGCAACGCCTATGCGCCGGAACACCTGATCCTCGCGCTGCGCGAGCCGCGCGCCTGGCTGGGCCATGTCGAAACGGCCGGCTCGGTTTTCCTTGGCGACTACACGCCGGAAGCGCTGGGCGACTACTGCAGCGGAACCAACCACGTCCTGCCGACCAATGGCGCGGCGCGCGCGTACAGCGGCGTCAGCGTGGCGAGCTTCCAGAACTTCGTCAGCGTGCAGTCCGCCAGCCGGGAAGGCATTCGCGCCATCGGCCCGTGCGCGCTGACACTCGCGCGCGCCGAGGGGCTGGACGCGCACGCCAACGCCGTGGCGCTGCGGATGGAGGCGGCGGCATGAGCCTGATTGACCTGGTGCGTCCGGACCTGCGCGGTTTCGCCGGCTACAAGTCGGCGCGGACCGACGATCTGCGCGGCGAGGTGTGGCTCAATGCCAACGAGTCGGCATGGCGCAATCCTGCGGATGCCGACGATCGCTGCCGTCGCTATCCCGATCCCCAACCCGTGGCGTTGCGCGATGCGCTGGCGCAACTCTACGGATGCCGTTCCGCGCAGCTGCTGATCGGCCGCGGCAGTGACGAAGCGATTGATCTGCTGGTGCGTGCGCTGTGCACTCCTGGACAGGACAGCATCGTGATCAGCTCGCCGGTGTTCGGCATGTATGCGGTGTCGGCACGCCTGCAGAACGCGCGCGTCATCGACGTGCCCTTGCGCGATGGGCCTGATGGCTTCGCGGCGGATCTGGATGCCGTGGCAGAGACCGCGATCAGCGAGCGCGCGAAGATCGTGTTCCTCTGCTCGCCGTCGAATCCCACGGGGCAGGCGACCGGCCTTGATGACATTGCCGCCCTCGCGCGTCGGCTCGACGGCAAGGCCCTGCTGGTCGTGGACGAAGCTTATGTCGAGTTCTCCAACGTACCGTCTGCGGTGGCGCTGCTTCGCGATATCCCGCACCTGGCCATCCTGCGCACGCTGTCCAAGGCGCATGCGCTGGCCGCCGCGCGTATCGGCGTGTTGATCGCCGATCCGGCGCTGGTCGCGGTGCTGCGGGCATGCCAGGCGCCGTATCCGGTCCCCGCGCCATGCGCCGCGCTCGCGCTTGAAGCACTGAAGCCCGAAGCGTTGGCTGAGACCGACCGGCGTGTCGGCGTGATCCGGCAGGAGCGCGAACGCATGCGCGAAGCACTCGCGCGGACGCCCGGCGTACGCCGTGTCTATCCGTCGCAGGGCAACTATCTGCTGGTGCGTTTCGACGACGCCGAGCGGGCGTATCGCCGCCTGCTCGCGAACGGCGTCGTGGTGCGTGACCAGCGTGCCGCGCCGCAATTGCAGGATGCCCTGCGCATCAGCATCGGAAGCGCCGAACAGAACGACCGCGTGCTTTCGCTGCTGCGCCTGCAGGAGGCCGCATGACGCCGATACTTTTCATCGATCGCGACGGCACCTTGATTGAGGAGCCCGATGACTTCCAGATTGACGCTTACGAAAAGATCCGCTTCGTAAGGGATTGCGTGCCCGCGCTGATCACGCTGCGTGACGCGGGCTACCAGTTCGTCATCGTCAGCAACCAGGACGGGCTCGGCAGCGAAGCGTATCCGCGCGAGACCTTCGATGGTCCCAACAACCTCATGCTGCAGGTGTTCGAAAGCCAGGGCATCGTGTTCCGCGAGGTGCTGATCGACGCCAGTTGGCCGCAGGACAATCAACCCACGCGCAAGCCCGGTATCGGCCTGGTGCTGCACTACCTGCAGGACCGGAACATCGACTGGGCACGCTCGGCGATGGTCGGTGATCGCCAGACCGATCTGCAGTTCGCCGACAACCTGCGCATCCGCGGCTTTCAGTTGAAGACCGCGCAGTTCGGTGGCGAATGGGACTGGCCCGGCATCGCGCACGAACTGGCCGACGCACCCCGGCGCGCGAGCATCGTGCGCAATACCCGGGAAACCCGCATCCGTGTCGACGTGGATCTGGATCGGGTGGCGGACCCGGACGTGCGCACCGGACTGCCGTTCTTCGATCACATGCTCGAACAGATCGGCAAGCACGGCGGTTTTGCGCTCGCCATCGACACGCAGGGCGATCTCCACATCGACGAGCACCACACGGTGGAAGACACCGGGCTGGCGCTGGGGCAGGCATTGAAGCAGGCGCTGGGCGACAAGCGCGGCATCGGGCGGTACGGGTTCACCCTGCCGATGGACGAAACGCTGGCGAGCGCCGCGCTCGACTTCAGCGGACGACCGTACTTCGTGTTCGAAGGCGACTTCAAGCGCGAGCGCGTCGGCGACCTGCCGACCGAACTGGTGCCGCATTTCTTCCGTTCGCTGTGCGATGCCGCCGGCCTGAACCTCAACCTCAGCGTGCGCGGCGACAACGATCACCACAAGGTCGAAGCCTGCTTCAAGGCGCTGGCGCGCGCATTGCGCCAGGCCATCCGGCGCGAGGGCGCGGAACTGCCGTCGACAAAGGGAGCGCTCTGATGCAAGTCGCGTTGGTGGACGCCGGTGGCGCGAACATCGGCTCGGTGCGCTACGCCTTGCAGCGCCTGGGTGTCGAAGCATCGCTCACTGCGGATGCAGCGGAGATCGCGCAGGCGGATCGCGTCATCCTGCCCGGCGTATCCACGGCCGCAACCGTGATGGCGCAACTGCGCGCGAATGCGCTGGTCGATGTATTGCGCAATCTGCAAGCGCCGCTGCTCGGCGTCTGCGTCGGCATGCAGCTGCTGTTCGAGCATTCCGAGGAAGACGACACACCGTGCCTGGGCCTGTTGTCCGGGCGCGTCTCGCGACTGCCGGAGTCGCCGGGTATCCGCGTGCCGCACATGGGCTGGAATATCTTGCAGGCCACGCGCGAGTCGCCGCTGTTGCGCGGCATCGCAGCGGACGCGCATGCGTATTTCGTGCACAGCTATGCCGCGCCGGTGACGGAAGACTGCATCGCCAGCAGCACGCACGGCGTGCCGTTCGCGGCCGTCGTGCAGCGCGGGCGCATTGCGGGCGCGCAATTCCATCCCGAACGTTCGGCCTCGGTCGGCGCGCAGCTGATCCGGAATTTCATCGAAACAGGATGTGCGTAATGCCGGGCAACAAGACAACGAAATTCCAGTGCTATCCGGCGATCGACATCCGCGACGGCCGCGTGGTCCGGCTTGCGCAGGGCGATTACGCACGCGAGACGCGCTACGGCGATGATCCGCTGGCGATCATCCGCGGCTATGCGGAGGCGGGCGCGGACTGGCTGCATCTGGTCGATCTGGATGCGGCGCGCGCGGGCGGTTACACCTTGCGTCCGCTGTTGGCTGACGTCGCGGCCACGACTTCACTGCGCGTGCAGACGGGTGGTGGCATCCGATCGCGCGATGATGTGGCGCGGCTGCTCGACGGCGGCGCCGCGCGCGTGGTGATCGGATCACTGGCGGTGCGCCAGCCCGATGACGTCATCGATTGGCTGGGGGAGTTCGGTGCGGCGCGGATCACTGTCGCGCTCGACACACGGCAGGACGCGCAGGGTATCTGGCGGCTGCCCGTCCACGGCTGGACCGAACATGGCAGCGACACGCTCGATGATCTTGCGCGTCGCTTCGCCGATGCGGGCCTGGTCCATCTGCTGAGCACGGACATCGCGCGCGACGGCATGCTGTCGGGGCCGAACCTGGATCTCTATCGGCATCTGCGCGCGCTGGCGCCGCAACTCCAGGTGCAGGCGTCCGGCGGCGTGCGTGCGCTCGCCGACATCGCCGCCGCGCGGAGCGAAGGCTGCGCCGGCATCGTGCTCGGTCGCGCCCTGCTGGAAGGACGTTTCAGCCTGGTGGAGGCACTGGCATGCTGAGCCGGCGCATCATTCCGTGCCTGGACGTTCGCGAGGGGCGCGTGGTCAAGGGCGTGCGCTTCCGCGATCACGTGGACATGGGCGACATCGTCGATCTGGCCTTGCGTTATCGCGATGAGGGTGCGGACGAACTGGTGTTCTACGACATCAGCGCGAGTCCGGAAGGACGTTCGGTCGATTACGCATGGATCGAACGCGTGTCGCGCCTGCTCGATATTCCATTCTGCGTGGCTGGCGGAATCCGCGACGTGGCGACGGCGCGCGCGGTGCTGCATGCCGGCGCGGACAAGATTTCGGTCAACACGCCTGCGCTCGAACGCCCCGGGCTGATTGGTGAACTGGCAGGAGCATTCGGCGTGCAGTGCGTGGTGGTGGGCGTGGATTCGGTACGCGAGCCGGATGGCGAATGGCGTGTGCGCCAGTACACCGGCGATCCCTCGCGCACGCGTGCGCTGCCGGTGCGGACGCTCGACTGGATCGTGCAGGCGCAGTCGCTGGGCGCGGGCGAGATCGTGCTCAACTGCATGGACAATGACGGTGTCCGTCGCGGCTACGACATCGAGCAGCTGGCCGCTGCGCGCGCGCTGAGCCGCGTGCCGCTGGTCGCTTCGGGTGGCGCGGGTGAACAAGCGCATTTCGCCGATGTATTCCGTCAGGCAGATGTCGATGGCGCGCTGGCGGCCAGTGTCTTCCACAGCGGTCGCATCGCCATTCCCGGACTGAAGCAATACCTGCATGCGCAGGGCATCGAGGTGCGCCGTGACTCATGAAATCGATTCGCTGGACTGGCAGAAGGGCGACGGCTTGCTGCCGGTCATCGTCCAGGACGCGGATACGCTGCGCGTACTGATGCTGGGCTACATGAATCGCGCGGCGCTCGAAGCCACGCTGGCGACGCAGCGCGTGACGTTCTACAGCCGCAGCAAGCAGCGCCTGTGGATGAAGGGCGAGAGTTCCGGCCATGTGCTGGACTTCGTCTCCGTGCAGACCGACTGCGACAGCGATGCGTTGCTGGTGCAGGCGCGTCCGCACGGTCCGACCTGTCATCTGCAGCGCACGAGTTGTTTCGGCGACGCCCCCGGCGATTTCCTGGCCGAGCTGGATGCACTGGTGCGCGAGCGCGAAACCCATCGGCCTGCGGGCAGCTACACCACCCGCCTGTTCGACGAAGGCGTCCGGCGCGTCGCACAGAAGGTGGGCGAAGAGGGCGTCGAGACGGCGCTGGCCGCAGTCGCGCAGGACGATGCGGCATTGCTGGGCGAAAGCGCCGACTTGCTGTTCCACCTGATCGTGCTGCTGCGCAGCCGCGGGCTGTCGCTTCAGGATGCCGTGGACGTGCTGAGGCAACGGCACCGGTGAGCCGCGCGGGTGGCGCAGGTCGCCCACGCCGTGAACTTCCTTTGCTCGCCGCGACGGGGATAGGATCACCGCTGGTCTTCCCGGAGCGGTCCATGCGTGTTTCCGTCACGTTGATGGTGTTGGCGTTGTGGTCGGGCGGAGCGCTGGCGCAGGCGCAGTCATGTCCAGGCGGCATCGTCTTCGAGGACCGCAACGGCAATGGCCAGCGTGATGCGGGCGAGAAGCCGCTGCCAGGCGTGCGGATTTCCAACGGCGAACGCATCGTGCGGACGGATGCGTCAGGTCGCTGGTCGTTGCCCGAAAGTGAAGGCCGCACGATCTTCATGATCAAGCCGGCCGGCTACGACGCCGCCACCCGGCGTGACGGATTGCCGGACATCTGGATGCACGTGCAGTCGCAGGCCGGTCCCGCACTGAAATACGGCGGCATTCCGGTGGCGGCCGAGGCCTGCAGGGATTTCGCGCTGCGTCCCGCCAGGGCGTCGCGCGGTGATCTGGACGTGCTCGTGTTCGCCGACAGCCAGACCGGCAGCGTCAAGCAGATCGACTATTACTGGCGCGACATCGTGCAGCCGCTGGTGGCCACGCACGGCGCGCGGCTCGGCATGACGCTGGGCGACATCGTCAACGATGATCTCTCGCTTTATCCGCAGTTATTGCGGACCACGATGTCGCTGGGCATCCCGTGGATGCATGTGCCGGGAAACCACGATCTGGATTTCGATGCGGCGAGCGACGAGGATTCGCTGCGCACGTACCGTCAGCATCTCGGTCCGGATACCTACGCGTGGGAAGAAGCGCGCATGGTGTTCGTTGGTCTGGATGACGTCATCTATCGGCCCGGCCAGAAACCCGCGTATATCGGTGGGCTGCGCGAGGATCAGTTTGCATTCCTGCAGGCTTATCTGCCGACCGTCCCGCGCGATCGCCTGCTGGTGCTTGGGGTGCACATGCCGTTGTTCGCGGAGCATCCGGCGCAGCTCGCGTTCCGTCGCGCCGATCGCGACCGCCTGTTCGCGCTACTGAAGGATTTCCCGAACGTCCTGATCCTCAGCGGACACAACCACACGCAACGCCATTGGCGCCACACGGCCGAAGACGGCTGGCATGGCGCGACGCCGCTGCACGAGTACAACGTCGGCGCGGCGTGCGGGGCGTTCTGGTCCGGCGTGAAGGATGCGGACGGCATTCCCGACAGCACGATGGCGGACGGTACGCCGAACGGTCATGCGCGCTTGAAGGTGAAGCCGGGCGGCCAGTACGCGCTGAGCTGGCATCCGGCACGGGCAACCGATGATCGCGGCATCGCCGTGCATGCGCCGCGCGTGCTGCGGCAGGGCGCCTATCCTGCGTTCGGTGTCTACGCGAACGTGTTCATGGGACAGGACGACAGCGTCGTCGAGTTCCGCGTCGATGACGGCGCATGGCAGCCGATGCGGCGCGTCGAGCGCGCCGATCCGAGGCTGCTGATCGAGAACACACGCGACGATCTTGCCGATGCCTTGCGCGGCCATGATCGATCACCGGAAGCACAACCCTCGCCGCATCTGTGGCGCGGTGCAGTGCCTACTTCGCTGCCGGTTGGCGAACATCGCATCGAAGTGCGCACGCGGGACCCGTGGCGCGGGGAACTGCGTGCGGAAACGGTCTATCGCCTGCAGGCCGACGAAGAATAAGCGACGCGGCGGGAATCAACGCGACGGAAGCTCGACGGCCTCGAAGCTTTCCACGCGGGGATGGCCGTTGGCCGCTTCGTCCGTGCGCGGCGCGGGGTAGTCCTGCCTGCGATCGACCAGTTGCGTGCTCAGCCCGGCCTCGCGCGCGGCATCGAGTTCTTCGACCACGTCGGACAGGAACAGGATGTCCGACGGCAGCACGCCAATCTGGTCGGCGATGCGGCGATAGCTGTCGGCTTCGCGTTTGCCGCCGACTTCGGTGTCGAACCAGCCGGAGAACAGCGGCGTCAGATCACCCGCATCGCTGTGGCCGAAGAACAGCTTCTGCGCCGGCACCGAACCGGACGAATAGACGTACAACGGATAGCCCTGCGCATGCCATGCCTTGAGCGCGGGCGCGGCGTCCGGGTAGATGTGCGCGGTGAAATCCGCATCGCGATAGCCGGCGTCCCAGATCATCCCCTGCAACGCTTTCAGCGCCGTGTGCTTGCGGTCCTGGTCGATCCAGCCCTGCAACGTCTCGACGATCACGTCGTCGCTGCAGATGCTGCCGTATTCGGTCGCCACGGCGTCCAGCCAGCGACGCACGTCCGGCTCCTGGCCGTGTTCCCGCACGAAGCCGGGCAGTGCGCGACGGGCGTAGGGAAACAGCACGTCCTTGACGAACGAGATGCTGCTGGTGGTGCCTTCGATGTCGGTCAGGATGGCGCGTGTCATGTGGATGTTCTGGATCGTCATTGCGGGGTGGGAGCCGACACGGCGACGGGACGCATTGCTCCTCCCGTCGCGGTGTTTCAGGTGTCGCGCGGACGCATCACTCCGGCTTGGTCAGGCCGTCGTAGCGCGGGAACTGCCTGGCGATCGGCGTGCCGGTGAAATGGCCGACCCAGCCATCCGGCTCGGTGAAGAAGCGGATTGCAACGAAGTGCGGCTCCGGTCCCATGTCGAACCAGTGCGTTGCGCCATCGGGCACGGCGATCAGATCGTCCTGCACGCATTCCACTTCGTAGACCTTGTCGCCGACGTGCAGGTTGAACAGGCCGGAGCCGGCCACGAAGAAGCGCACTTCGTCTTCCTTGTGGAAATGCTCGTCGAGGAACTTGGCGCGCAGCTCTTCGCGCTTCGGGTTGTCCGGCGCGATGCTGACGACGTCCACCGACTTGAAGCCGCGTTCGGCCACGAGGCGGTCGATGTCCGCGCGGTAGGCCTCCATCACTTCTTCGGGCGCGGCGCCCGGCTGGATCGGTTTGCTGGCTTTCCAGCGTTCGAAGGTCACCCCGATCTTCTGCAGCTCGGTGGCGATGAAATCGGGGTCGTAGCTGGCGAATTCCGGGGTCGCCGGATCGCTGTCACTGAAAACGCGAAGGCGGGTCATGGCGGTGTGGCTCGACTCGTGGGGGCGGGAAGGGTAACAGGCGCGGGGTTTCCGCCGGGTATAAACGCAAAGCCGGCCCGGCGCATGCGATCAGCGGCGACAACCGAGCTTGCGCAGTTCCAGTTCGCAATGGAACAGGAACTCGAAGGCTTCCAGATGGCGACGCGCTTCGGCCATGTCGCGGCCCCAGGCGTAGAGGCCGTGGCCGTCAATCAGGTAACCCCACAGCGGCTGGCGATCCAGCAGGGCGTCGACCTGCGCGGCCAACGTATGCATGTCCTGGGTGTTGCTGAAGACCGGCACGTCCACTTCGATTTCATGCGTGCTGTTGCCGGCGAATGCCTTGAGCAGTTCGTAGCCTTCCAGATGCACGTGGCCGGCGCCGGCATAGAGGCGCGAAGCGATCGTCTGCACCGGCGAATGCGTGTGCAGCACGCAGCCGATGTCGGGAAAGCGGCGGTACAGCTGGGTGTGCAGCAGGGTTTCGGCGGAGGGCCGATGATCGCTGCCGACGGCCTTGCCGTCGAAATCGACGACCATGATGTCGTCTTCCACCAGCCGGCCCTTGTCGCGGCCGGACACGGTGATCGCCGCGTGGCGATCATCCAGCCGGTGCGAGAAGTTGCTGCTGGTGGCGGGCGTCCAGCCGGCCTGCGAAAGCTCGCGGATGTTGCCGATGAGCAACTGCGCCAGTTCGCGCAGGCGGCCGGTGTCATAGGGCGGGGGCGTGTTCATGCCGCTAGTTTACGCGCCCCCGCGCGTGCCCGTGTGCGCCGGCCTCAGCCGCCGCGCATGCGGCTGTGCCGGTAGCCGTAGAGGAAATAGATCAGGAAGCCGAACGCGGTCCACACCAGCATCAGCATCCAGTTGTGCGCAGTCATCGTCGACAGCAGCGCCATGCAGCAGAAGATGCCGGCCAGGCAGACGAACCAGACGAAGGGAATGCGGAACGGACGCGGCAGATCCGGCTGCGTGCGACGCAGGATCAGCACGCCCGCGCATACGGACGCGAAGGCGATGAGCGTGCCCATCGACGTCAGTTCGCCCAGCACGTCGAGCGGGAACAGCGCCGCCAGCACCGCGATGCCGATACCGGTGATGACCGTGTTGATGTGCGGTGTGCGGTACTCCGGATGGATGCGGGTGAACACCTTCGGCATCAGGCCGTCGCGCGCCATGATCATGAAGATGCGCGGTTGGCCGATGATCATCACCAGCACGACCGAAGACAGACCGATGAGTGCGCCGACTTCGACCACGACGCGCAGCCAGCCCAGCTCGGGATGCGCGGCCACCGCGGTGACCACGGGCTCGTCCGTGCCGAGCAGGGTGTAGGGCACGAGGCCGGTCATCACGGCGGCCATCGCGATGTACAGCACCGTGCAGATCGCCAGCGAAAGCAGCATGCCGATGGGCAGATCACGCTGCGGCTTGTGCGATTCCTGCGCGGCGACGGACACCGCCTCGAAGCCGATGTAGGCGAAGAACACCAGCGCCGCGCCACGCAGCACGCCGTCGAAGCCGTATTTGCCCGGACCTTCGCTGGCGGGAATGAAGGGCTGCCAGTTGGCCGGGTCCACGTACTTCCAGCCTGCCAGGATGACCAGCACGATCAGGCCGGTCTTCAGCACGACCATCGCCATGTTCATCGCCGACGACTTGCGGATGCCGACGTAGCACAGCCAGGTCAGCAGCAGGACGATGGCGGCGGCCGGCAGGTTGGCGATGGCGCCGGTCGGACGCAGCTGCGCATCCAGCGGCGCGCTGACCAGCGCTTTCGGCAGATAGATATCGAAATGCTGCAGCAGGCTGAGGAAGTAGCCGGTCCAGCTCACCGCCACCGCTGACGCGGAGACGCCGTATTCGAGCACCAGCATCCAGCCGATGAACCACGCCGCCAGTTCGCCCAGCGTCGCGTAGGTGTACGTGTAGGCGCTGCCGGACACCGGCACCATCGCCGCGAACTCGGCGTAGGCCAGCGCGCAGAAGGTGCAGCAGATGGCGGCGAGCACGAACGACAGCATGATGGCCGGGCCGGCGTGATCCGCCGCGGCCTGGCCGGTGATGACGAAAATGCCGCCGCCGATGACGGCGCCGATGCCCAGTGCGGTCAGGCCCCACGGACCGAGGGTGCGGTGCAGGCTCAGTCCGTCGGCATCGCTATGGCTGGCGTGGGGATGCTTGGTGGCGAATAGCTGTTTCATGCAGTAATCCGGAGCAAGGGGTGCGGACAAGAGAAAGGCCGGCCCAACGGCCGGCCCCTTCTTGAAGATGACGCATCAGTTGGCGGGTTCCCGCACCAGATGGCTGCGGCGGTATCCGTAGAGCCAGTAGATGATCAGGCCCACCACCGCCCAGGCGGCGAACACCACCTTGGCAACCATGCTCAGGTTGACGAACAGCAACAGGCAGCCTGCGACCGCCAGCGGGCACACGATCCACGCGAACGGCGTGCGGAACGGACGCGGACGGTTCGGCTGCTGCTTGCGCAGCACCAGCACGCCGATGGCGACCATCGCGAACGCCAGCAGCGTGCCGGAGTTCGAGGTATCGGCCAGCTTGCCGACCGGGAACAGGCCACCGCAGAACGCGACCACCAGGCCGGTCACCACGGTGATGACGTGCGGCGTGTGGAAGGTCGGATGCACGCGCGAAAGCTTTTCGGGCAGCAGGCCGTCGCGCGACATGGTGAAGAAGATGCGGGTCTGGCCGAACATCATCATCAGGATCACGGAGGGCAGGGCGAGGACGGCGGCGATGCCGATCCAGTTGCCCAGGTTCGGCCAGCCGATCACGCGCAACACATGGGCCAGCGGTTCGTTGCTGCAGACCAGCGCGTCGGAGCCGGCGCAGGCGGCGGCGAATGCGGCGCTGCCGGGTTCGAGCGGAATGCCGTTCGGCCCCATGATCGGCTGCGCACCCGCCGCGCCGACCGCGGCGTAGCCGACCAGCAGGTAGAAGATGGTGCAGATCGCGAGCGAACCGATCAGGCCGATCGGGATGTTGCGGTTGGGGTTCTTGGTTTCTTCCGCCGCCGTCGAGATGGCGTCGAAGCCGACATAGGCGAAGAAGATCGAAGCCGCCGCGCCGAGCACGCCGACACCGCCCAGCGGGCTGCCCCAGCCACCGGGCAGGAACGGCGAGAAGTTTTCGGTGTTGGAGGTCGCCACCGGCAGCGCGATGACGATGAACAGCGTCAGCGCGGTGATCTTGATCGCCACCAGCACGGCGTTGACCTTGGCGCTCTTGGAGGTGCCGATGACCAGCAGCCAGGTCACCACCAGCGCGATGAGGAAGGCGAGCAGGTTGAAGCTGCCGCCTGCGAAGGGACCGGCGCGCAGGGCTTCCGGCAGCGCGAGCGCGCCAGGCTGCACCAGCCCGAAGAGATCGGTGTGGGCAAGCAGGCCATTCATGTAACCGGCCCAGCCGACGGTCACCACCGCCGCGCCGATGCCGTATTCGAGGCCGAGCGCCCAGCCGACGATCCAGGCGATCAGTTCGCCCAGCACGCCGTAGGTATAGGTGTAAGCCGAACCGGACACCGGCACCATCGAGGCCAGTTCCGAGTAGGCCAGCGCGGCCAGCCCGCAGACAATCGCGGCGATGACGAAGGCCACCATCATGCCGGGACCGGCTTTCTGGCCGGCTTCGGCGGTCAACACGAAAATGCCGGTGCCGATGACGGCGCCAACGCCCAGCAGGGTCAGCTGGGTGGCGCCCAATTGGCGCTTGAGCGATTTCTTTTCCGCGGTTTCAAGAATCTTGTCGAGCGGTTTGACGCGCCAAAAAAGCATGCGATGTCCCCAAAGGCGAAAGACTGGCAAAAGGCGTGGCGACCCCCCCTGGGGCCGACCACGGGCTTGCCGCACCTTACCTGTCGCATCCACGTCACACAAGCACGGTAAGTACCGCTTGCGTGGCGGATTCGGCACAATCGCCGCCTGCCGACAGGGACGTACCCTGTTCACGGAAAACGCTGCAAAGAATGAACACGGCACTTGACGCGCAACTGTCCGACTACCTCCAGCGCTGGCCCGAAGAAGCGGCTGTCGTGGACGAATTCCTCGCACTGCTCGCAGACCCGCAGGATCCCTTCCGGCGCGAACGGATCGAAGGTCATTTCACTGGCGGATGCTGGCTGGTGAGCGCGGACGGACAGCGCATCCTCATGACCCATCACCGCAAGCTGGATCGCTGGCTGCAACTGGGCGGTCACGCCGACGGCGACACCGACATGGCGCAGGTCGCCTTGAAGGAAGCCGAGGAAGAATCCGGCCTGACGGATCTGACGGTGGAGCCGGCCATCTTCGATCTCGATCGGCATTGGATCCCCGAGCGCAAGGGCGTGCCCGGGCACTGGCACTACGACGTGCGCTACGTCGTGCGCGCCGGCGGCAGCGAGCAGTACGTGGTCAGCGAGGAGTCGCTGGATCTGGCATGGCGCGATATCGCCGCGATGGCCGGTGACGCGGATCCGTCATTGAGCCGCATGGCCCGCAAGTGGCAGGCCCGCACCGCGTAGGACGCAACGGTCAGCTGCGCGCGACGACTTCGTCGATGTGGCGAAGCAGGTCCGCCGGATCTTCGTAGACACGGAAAGCGCCGGCACGTTCCAGTTCTTCCTGGCCGTAACCGCCGGACAGCAGGCCGATGCCAAGCGCGCGTGCGCGTTGCGCGGCGAGCATGTCCCAGATGCTGTCGCCGATGACCAGCGATTGACCGATTTCCACACCGAGCTTCTCCGCCGCGGCGATGAAGAGATCCGGATCCGGCTTGGCATGGCGGACGAGATCGCGGGTGATCACCGGCACGCGCGCCGGGTCCACGCCCAGCGCCTCCAGATTGTGCGCCGCCGTTTCCATGCGGCCGCTGGTGGCGATGCCCCACGGAATGCCCTGTTCGCTGAGGAAGGCCAGCAGTTCGCGCGCGCCGGGCAGCGGCTTGACCGCACGCTGGTCCGCCTGCCGCGCGTAGGCTTCGGCGTGCCAGCGGCGCAGCCGTTCAAGCCGGTCCTCGGTGATGTCCAGTCCGGTCTCGCGCAGCAGGATGTGGGTGAACAGCCCGCCGCTCATGCCGATCTTGCGGTGGATGCGCCATACCGACAGATCCACGCCCTCGCGATCCAGCGCTTCCTTCCAGGCCAGCACATGCTGGTAGACGCTGTCGACGAGCGTGCCGTCGAGGTCGAACAGGAAGGCGGTGCTGGCGCGGCGCATGTCAGTAGAGGATGCGCGTGCGCAGCGTTCCGGGAATCGCGGACAGTGCATCCTTCAGCGCGTCGCTCTGTTCTTCCGAGGCGGTCACGTCGATGACCACGTAGCCCACCTTCGGATCCGTGCGCAGGTACTGGCCGTCGATGTTGACGCCCTGCTTGCTGAAGATTTCGTTGATCTGCGACAGCACGCCGGGCACGTTGCGGTGGATGTGCAGGATGCGGCGGCTGCCGTCGTGGCCGGGCAGCGTCACTTCGGGGAAATTCACCGCCGACAGCGTCGAACCGTTGTCGCTGTAGCGCACCAGCTTGGCCGCCACTTCGATGCCGATGTTGTCCTGAGCTTCCAGCGTGCTGCCGCCGACGTGCGGCGTGAGGATGACCTGGTCGATGCCGCGCAGCGGCGACTCGAAGGACTCGCTGTTGCCCTTCGGTTCGACCGGGAACACGTCCACCGCCGCGCCGCCGAGGGCGCCGGACTGCAGCGCGCCGGCCAGCGCGTCGATATCGACGACCGTGCCGCGGGATGCATTGATGAGATGCGCGCCGAGCTTCATCTTCGCGATCTGCAGCGCGCCGAACATGCCTTGCGTCGCGGCGGTTTCCGGCACGTGCAGGGTGACCACATCGCTGCGCTCGAGCAGATCGTCCAGGCTGTGCGCGGCACGCGCATTGCCCAGCGACAGCTTGGTTTCGATGTCGTGGAAGATGACGTTCATGCCGATGGATTCGGCGAGCACGCCGACCTGCGTTCCGATGTGGCCGTAGCCGATGATGCCCAGCGTCTTGCCGCGCGCTTCATGGCTGCCCGCGGCCGACTTGGACCAGCCGCCGCGATGGCATTCGGCATTCTTCTGCGGCACGCCGCGCAACAGCATGATGGTCTGCGCGATCACCAGTTCGGCGACGCTGCGCGTGTTGGAGTAAGGCGCATTGAAGACCGGGATGCCGGCCAGTTCCGCCGCGTCGAGATCGACCTGGTTGGTGCCGATGCAGAAGCAGCCCACCGCAATCAGGCGGCGCGCCTGCGCGAGCACGTCGGCGGTGAGATGCGTGCGCGAACGGATGCCGATGATGTGCGCTTCGGCGATGCGCCGCTTGAGCTCGTCCTCCGGCAGCGACTTGTCGTGGAATTCGATCTGGCTGTAGCCGGCGGCGCGGAAGGTTTCGACGGCAGTCTGGCTGACACCCTCCAGCAACAGCACGCGGATGTCCTGCTTGGGGTACGACGTCTTCTTGGTCGACATGGAAGAGCGAGCGAAAGAGCGGCGATGGGGCTCGCCACTATGCCAGAAGCAGGCGCGGGATGCTGCATCGCGTCACAGCCCGGCGATGCGCGCGGGAATGGTTTCCCCGGCAACGAAAAACCGGCCGCGAAAACCCTATGGACGGCTTCCGGCATCGCTGGCACGCTGG
This sequence comes from Pseudomonadota bacterium, assembly GCA_023419315.1. Lineage (GTDB taxonomy): Bacteria > Pseudomonadota > Gammaproteobacteria > Xanthomonadales > Xanthomonadaceae > Pseudoxanthomonas_A. Next base: position 24,526 of record JAEZYE010000034.1, on the reverse strand, counting down.
CGCTCCCCCGCATGCCGTTTCCGCGATGATCGATCCCCGTTTGCAGGCGTTGCAGCAGTCCGTCCCGGATCTGCGCCTGACCACCGAAGCCGCCGAACTCGAACACTACGGCCGTGACTGGACCCGGCGCTGGACGCCCGCACCGCTGGCGATCGCGTGGCCGGCCAGCATCGAGGAAGTGCAGGGCATCGTGCGCTGGGCGAATGCGAACCAGATCGCGCTGGTGCCGTCGGGCGGTCGGACCGGCCTGTCCGGCGGCGCGGTCGCGGCCCATGGCGAACTCGTCGTCAGCCTGGAGCGCATGAACAAGGTCCTCGCGCATGACGCAGTGGATCGCACGCTGACCGTGCAGCCCGGCATCGCGCTGGAAGCGGTGCACAACGCGGCGCGCGAACTCGGCCTGGTGTATCCAGTGGATTTCGCCGCGCGCGGTTCCTGCTCGATCGGCGGCAACATCGCCACCAATGCCGGCGGCATCCGCGTCATCCGCTACGGCAACACGCGCGAATGGATTGCCGGACTGAAACTGGTGACCGGCGAAGGCGAACTGCTCGACCTCAATCGCGCCTTGATCAAGAACTCCAGCGGCTACGACCTGCGCCATCTGGTGATCGGTTCGGAAGGCACGCTCGGCATCGTCGTGGAAGCGACGTTGCGCCTGACCGATCCGCCGCCGCCGACCAATGTCATGCTGCTGGCGCTGCCGTCCTTCGAGGTGCTGATGCAGGTGTTCGCGGCCTTCCGCGAGCGGTTGCAACTGGAGGCGTTCGAATTTTTCACCGACGTCGCGCTCAAGCACGTGCTCGCGCATGGCGCGCAGCCGCCGTTCGCCGAGGTGCATCCGTATTACGTGGTCACCGAATTCGCGATCGGCGACGAAGCACGCGAAGCCGTCGCGATGGCTGCGTTCGAAGCCTGCATGGAGCAGGGCTGGGTCAACGACGGCGTGATCAGCCAGAGCGATGCGCAGGCCGCGCAGTTGTGGCGGCTGCGCGAAGGCATCACCGAAAGCCTCGCGCGCTACCGGCCGTACAAGAACGATGTGTCGGTGCGCATCTCGGCGATGCCGGCGTTCCTGGCCGAAACGCAGGCGCTGCTGGGCGAAGCGTACCCGCAGTTCGAAGTGGTGTGGTTCGGCCACATCGGCGACGGCAACCTGCACATCAACGTGCTCAGGCCGGATGACGTGGACGATGCCGAGTTCGTCCGGCAATGCGAACACGTGACCAAGCTGCTGGCGGCCTCGCTGCAGCGGCACGGCGGCAGCATTTCCGCCGAACACGGCATCGGCCTGGTCAAGAAGCCGTACCTGGAAAGCACGCGCGACGCGGCGGAAATCGCGGTCATGCGCGGCATCAAGCGCGTGCTGGATCCGAACGGGCTGATGAATCCCGGCAAGTTGCTGGACTGATTCACGCGCCGCCGTGGATCCGGCATTCCGGCGCCTCCCCGTTCACCCATTCCGGGTGGAATCCGGCTAGGCTTCCCTGCCTTTTTCCGCTGTCGCAAACCTCATGTCCCGACTGCTTCTTTCCGTCTGCCTGCTGGCGCTGAGCCTGCCTTCCTTCGCCGGCAGTTTCGCCGGTTCCTCCGCCGGCGCCTCTTCGGCCGGTTCGTCGGCTTCGTCCGGCAGCACGTCCGGTGACGACAAGATCGTGCGCCAGGCGCGCGAAGACGCCGCCAGCTTCGTCGCCAGCGAAGGCCGCATCCGCGGCGCGCAACTGGAAGCGGCGCTGCGCCACCTGCGCGAGCACGACGCCGCGCGCCGCAACGCCAGCGACATGGAACTCGCGCGGGCCATCCTCGCGTTGTGAAACCCGGAGGCCGGCCGATCCGCATAGGGCGCGGATGGGCCTGCGTGCTGGCGCTGGGCATCGCCCATGCGCAGGCGGCGGCACCGGCATCCGAAACATCGCGTGGCAGCGCCGAAGAGCGCGCCGCCACGCGCGTGCTTGTCGCGGCGGCCGAACGATCGCTTCCGCCTGCGTTGCGAACCGTGTTGTCCGATGACGTCGATATTGTCTGGCGGGATCTGCCCGAAGACGTGCACGGTCGCCAGTTCGGTCGCACGATTGCGCTGCAGCGCCGTCTGTTGCCGGGGGTGATGGCCGGCCATGTCGAAGGGGCTGATTCGCCCGCGCTGCGCGCGTTGATCCACGAACTGGCGCATCGCTACGACCGCCTGCCGCAAGGTGGACTGTCTTCGGACCCGCGTCTGCGCGATCTGGCCGGCTGGCCGCGCCGCGCATGGCCCTGGGGTGGTCGCGACGGCGAGAACCGCTTCGTCGATCGCAGTCCGGATGCGTACGAACTGCACGACCCGCGCGAGTTCGTCGCGGTGAACCTGGAGCATTTCCTGCTCGATCCGGCGTATGCGTGCCGTCGGCCAGCGTTGTTCCGCTACTTCGTCGCGCATCTGCAATGGACGCCGAATGGCGATGACTGCGCGGCGGCGCTGCCGTTCGTGGAAGCCGACGAGGACGCGATGGCCGCGCTCGCGGAAATCGACCCCGCGCGCGTAGCGGGGATCGACTACCTGCTCGCCGAGGGCAATGCGCAGCCGATGAGCCGTTGGGGTCACAGCATGCTGCGGCTGGTGATCTGCGCGCCGGGCCGCCCGCGCGGACCGGATTGCCGACTGGATCTGGTCCACCATCGCGTGCTGTCGTTCCGCGCGTTTGTCGGCGACGTGCAGATTTCCAGCTGGCGCGGCCTGACCGGCTCCTATCCGTCGCGATTGTTCCTGCTTCCGCTGGATCAGGTGATCGACGAATACGCGCGCACCGAGCTGCGTGGCCTGCAGTCCATTCCGCTGCGGCTGGGCCACGACGAGATTGCCGCCGTGCTGGAGCATGCGGTGCAGATGCACTGGAGTTACGACGGACGCTATTACTTCCTCGGCAACAACTGCGCGGTTGAAACCTGGCGCCTGTTGCAGGTCGCGTTGCCGCGGCGGGAGCCGGAGCGGTGGCGGAGCATCACCCCCACCGGCTTGTTGAAGAACCTGGAACAGGCAGGCATCGCGGAAGTTTCGGTGCTGGCGGATCCGGAGGAAGCCCGCCGGCTGGGTTACTACTTCGAACCGATGTCGGCGCGCTACGCGGCCATGTTCGACGTGGCCCGCCGGGAATCGGCGTTGCCGGCCGACTCGGTCGAAGCCTGGATTGCATTGCCGCCCCGGCAGCGGAGGCCGTGGCTGGCGCAGGACGACGTGCGCACGCTCGCGGCGTTGCTGGTGCTGGAGGAAGCCGCGCGCCGCCAGCAGGAATTGCGTGCGCGGGACGTGCTCAAGCGCCAACTGCTGTCTGGCAAAGCCGGCACGCGCGCCGCGCAGGCGGCGGTCCGTCAATGGCTGCGGGATGGCGGTTTTCTCAGCCGTCCTGCCGAACTGGTGGCGAACGGTTACGGAATACCGCAGGACGCGGAACGCGAACGCGCGCAGCAGGAAGTCGTGCGCCGCGCCGCCGATCTGCGGCATCAGGACGCGGCGTTGAAGCAAGCGGCGCGCGACTGGCTGCCGCCGGCGCACCGCCAGGCGCTGGACGATATCGACGCCAACCTCGCCACCCTGGGCGAAAGCCTGCGCCGGCAGGTGCAGGACGCACGCTGAGCGGGCGACGAAGCGTCAGCGCACTTCGCCCATGCCGTTGAACTGCTTGGCCAGATAGGTGGCGTAGTTGTCGGTCATGCCGCTGATGAAATCGATCGCGCGGCGGAAGCGGTCGTAGCGCGTGACCGAGGACAGATCCTCACCCTGCGACGGACCGAATGTCGAAGGGCCGATCAGGTTGAGCACCTGCCGCGCCTGCGCATCGTGCTTCGGATTACTCATCACCGCGCGGCCAATCACGTCCAGCAGCGTGCCAATCACGTTGTACGCGCCGATTTCCACTTCGATCTTGCGGGCATGGTGGAACACCTTGGCCTCGGCCAGCCCCTTGGCGGCCTTGATGCAGTCGCGCACCTGCGGCGAACACAGATCGAACAGCGCGTGCACCTCGCCCGCGAGCAGCGCCTGCTCGTGCTCGATGAAGGCGCGTGCGCCATCCTCGACGAAGGCGGAAATGATCTCGCCGCGGATCAGCGGCGGGCGCCGGCCTTCGCGGAGCTTCCCAAGTTCGCGATCCAGCGCGGCGTGCTTCTTGGCGGGCAGGACCGGCTGGAAGATGTCGTATACCTCGTCCCAGCGCAGCACGCCCATTTCGATGCCGTCTTCCAGATCGAGCAGGGCGTAGCAGAAGTCATCCGCCAGCTCCATCAAGTGCGCGAGCGGATGCCGGCAATAGCGGTCGTCGTCTTTCTCCAGCAGTCCGGTCGCCTGGGCGACCTCATGGAACTGCGGCACCTCCGACAGGTATACGCCGAACTTGTGCTGCTTCTTCGCGTCCGGATTGCGGCCGTAGACCCACGGATACTTCATGAAAGCGCCGAGCGTGGCGTAGGTCAGGCGCAGGCCGCCGTTGTAGGCGTGGTACTCGGACGTGGTGAGGACGCGAAACCCCTGCGCGTTGCCTTCGAACTGGGTCAGATCGTCGATTTCACCCGCTTCAAGGCCATCGAGATGACGCAAGCCGCGCTCGCTGCCGAACCAGTGCTGGATGGCTTCCTCGCCGATGTGGCCGAACGGCGGATTGCCGATGTCGTGCGCCAGGCAGGCCGACTGCACGATGTCGCCGAGATCGGTCGGCAACACCGTGTCGGGCAGTTCCTGCTTGTCGCGCAGGTGTTCGCCCACGCGCACGCCGAGGCTGCGGCCGACGCACGCCACTTCCAGGCTGTGGGTCAGCCGGTTGTGGACGTGGTCGTTGGTCGCCAGCGGATGCACCTGCGTCTTCTTGCCGAGCCGCCGGAAGGCGCCGGAGAACACGATCTTGTCGTGATCCGAATTGAACGGCGTACGCCCGGGTTCGTGCTTGGACGGACGATCTCCCAGGCGCGTGGCATTGAGGAGTCGTTCCCATGACATCGTCATCGTGCGTTTCCTTGCGTCCCTTGCAGCGGGCTCGATGTCGCAGCGCGATCAGTCCGCGCGGCCGCCGAATTCGCCGGTCGTGGTGTTGACCAGGATGCGCTCGCCATTGGCGATGTACTCCGGAACCATGATCTCGATGCCGGTGTTCAGGCGTGCCGGCTTGGGACGCTTGGTCGCGGTGCCGCCCTTCAGTTCCGGCGGCGTTTCGACCACTTCCAGCGTCACGTGCTGCGGCAGTTGCAGGGCGACCGGCGCGTCGTCGATCACCTGCACGTAGCAGCCGCTCAGGCCTTCGGTGATGTAGCCGGCGTCGTCGCCAAGCACGTCGGCATCCAGCGTGTATGGCGTGTAATCCTCGTCATCGAGGAACACGAACGCCTCGCCATCCTTGTACGAAAACGTGGCCTGGCGGCGCAGCAGCTCCACCTCGGTCAGGCTGTCGTCTGAATCGAAGCTGGCGTCGAGCTTGTTGCCGCCCGGTACGCTGTACATCGTGAAGCGGAAGCGCACGTTGCCGCCGCGACCCTGCGGAGAGCTGCGGTCGATGTCGCGGATCTGGTACACGCCGCCATTGTGTTCGACGACATTGCCTTTCTTGATTTCGAAAGCTTTCATGGGAAGTCCGGGCTGAAAAACGGGATGGGAAAAAAAGCGGTGAGGCGGTGCGCGGTGGACCTTCGCGGTGCGATGCGGTCATGGCCCCTGCGCCGCTGACGTCACGATTCGCGCGGTTCCGTCACTTGGGCGCGAGCCGCACGGCGCCGTCCAGGCGGATGGTCTCGCCGTTGAGGTAAGGCGTCTGCAGGATGAAGCCGACGGTCTGCGCGAACTCATCGGGCTTGCCGAGGCGCGACGGGAACGGAATCGATGCGCTCAGCGATTGCTGCACGGATTCGGGCATGCCATCGACCATCGGCGTCCAGAAGATGCCCGGCGCAATGGTCATCACGCGGATGCCGAAACGCGACAGTTCGCGCGCCATCGGCAGCGTCATGCCGACTACGCCGCCCTTGGAAGCGGAGTAGGCGGCCTGGCCGATCTGGCCTTCGTAGGCGGCCACGCTGGCGGTGTTGATGATCACGCCGCGCTCGCCGTCTTCGCCGGCTTCGTTGTGCTGCATCACGTCGGCGGCGGCCTTGGCGACGTTGAAGCTGCCGACCAGATTGACCATCACCGTGCTCTGGAACACTGACAGCGGCATTGGCGCTTCCTTGCCCAGCACGCGGCCCGCGCCGAGGATGCCGGCGCAATTGATCGCAGCGTTGAGCCCGCCGAGGAACTCGCGCGCGGCAGCGATGTTGGCGACCACGCCAGCCTCATCGGTGACGTCAGTACGGAAGTAGCGCGCGTTGGCTTCGCCCAGCGCGGCGACGGCGCTCGCACCTTTTTCGTCGTTGACGTCGAACAGGGCGACCTTGCCCCCCTGGTTGACCAGATGCTGGGCCACGGCGAAACCGAGGCCGGAAACGCCGCCGGTGATGACGGCGCGGAGGGAAGACAGATGCATGGACGCAACCCGTGAAGGAAAGCCGGCATTTTACGCGGGCGGGCGCGGCCCGCGTTGCCCTGGATCAAGTCTGGCGTGGCCTTCAGGCTGTGGCGCGTTCCACCGGCGCATCGACCAGGCGGCGCGCGAACTCGTCCGGCGACAGGCCGGGTGCGAACAGGAAGCCCTGGCCGACCGGTACGCCGAGTTGCAGCAGGAACTGGCGCTGCGCCTCCGACTCCACGCCTTCGGCCACCAGCCCCAGGCCGAGGCTGCGCGCAATGGCGGAAACCGCCTGGCACACGGCGACATCGGAACGATTGCCCGGAACGCCTTCGGTGAACAACTGGCTGAGCTTCAGGCCGTGGATCGGCAGACGGCGCAGGTAGTTGAGCGCGCTGTAGCCTTCGCCGAAATCGTCGATGGTCAGCACCACGCCCAGCGCCTTGAGCTCGCTGAAGGTACGCAGCGTGGCCGGTGCGTCTTCGATCAGCACGCGCTCGGTGAACTCCAGTTCCAGCGCGGAGCCGGGCAGGTCGAATTCATCGAGCAAGGCGCGCACCTTCTGCGCGAGATCGTCGCCGACGAACTGGCGATACGACACGTTCACCGCCACGCGCACGATGCCCAGGCCCTGGTCGCGCCACTCGGCGACCTGCCGGCATGCTTCGCGCAGCACCCAGCTGCCGATGCGCACGATGTCGCCGGTGGTTTCGGCGTGGCTGATGAAGAGATCCGGCCGCAGTTCGCCCAGCTGGTGGTTCTGCCAGCGGATCAGCGCTTCGGCGGCAACGATGCGGCCGAGCCGCAAATCGACCTGCGGCTGGTAGACGAGGCGGAACTCCTCGTTGTCGACCGCGCGGCGCAGCTGGGTTTCGATCTGCAGGCGATCCTGCTGGCGCTGGGCCAGTTCCGGCGAAAACACCTGCCAGCCGTTGCGCGCACGATGCTTGCTGTCGTACATCGCGATGTCGGCGTTCTGGATCAGTTGTTGCGGGCGCTGGCCATCGGCGGGCGCACGCGCGATGCCGATGCTCGCGGTGATCGAGAACTCGTCCTTGTCGAAGCGGAAGCTGTCGGAAAACGCGGCGAGCACCGCGTCGGCGAGGCGCTCGGGTTGCAGTGGATCGCGGCTGGCGTCGCAGACGACGAGAAATTCGTCGCCGCCGAAGCGCGCGATCATGCCGTGTTCGCCCACCGCGCTGCGGATGCGGTTGGAGGCTTCGACCAGCAGTTCATCGCCGGCGTTGTGGCCCAGCACGTCATTGACCATCTTGAAGCGGTCGAGATCGATGTAGAGCACGGCGACGTGCGCGCTTGCGGGATCCGCCAGGCGTTCGGCGATCTCGGTCAGCACGGCGTCGCGGTTCATCAGCGACGTCAGCGGGTCGGTGCGTGCCTGCACGCGCAGGGCTTCCTCGGCCTGCTTGTCCTGCGAGATGTCCTGCAAGGTGCCGGTCACGCGCGACGCGGCGGGTTCGCCGGGGTCGGCCTCGCCGATGACGCGGATCCAGAATGACTGGCCGTCCTCGCGACGGCCCTGCAATTCCAGGTCGAAGCCGGCGCCGCCGTCGGCGATGCGCTGCACGGCCAGGCGCATGCGCCCGCGATCGGTTTCGCGCAGGCAGCCGAGCAGGCCGTCGAGGGTCTCCGGCGGTGTCGCCGCGCCGAGGATGCGGATCGCTTCGTCGGTGAGGTACAGGCGATCGCGTGCGATGTCCCATTCCCAACCGCCGATGTGCGCCAGCGATTGCGCGCGGTCGAACAGCGCGCTGTCGCGCTTGAGTTCGGTGACGTCGCTGAAGATCAGCGTCACCTGCGCGGGCAGGTGGCCGCCCGGCTGGAACTGCGGCACCGCGGTGACCGTCAGCCAGATCATCTGCTTGTTCTGGCGGTGGTACATGCCGATCAGTTCGCTTTCGATCATGTGGCCGTTCGCCAGCGCGCGACTGGCAGGCAACTCGTCCCAGCGCAGTTCGTGGCCGTCACCATCGACGATGCGCCAGCGCTCGGCACTGAGTTCCTGGGTGATGCGCTGGTCCTCGCGGATGCCGAAGATGCGCAGCGCCGCGCCGTTGCAATACAGGAAGCGCAGATCGCGGTCCTGCACCACGATGCCCTTGTCGATCGTTTCCATCAGTTCGCGGTAGCGCATTTCGGCTTCGCGCCGCGAGCTGATGTCGCGGGCGACGGCGACGATGCTCTTGCGCCCGTCGAAATTGATATTGGCGGAGTGGACTTCGACCGGAAACCGCGTGCCGTCACCGCGCATGTTGGTGACTTCGATGACGTAGGTTTCGCCGCGATTGAGTGTTTCCCACACCGGGACCAGATGATCGCGTGGCAGGTCCGGATTGAGCAGGTTGATGTTGTTGCCGACGATTTCTTCGCGCGCGCGGCGATAGGCGTGCACGCCGGCGCGATTGAGATCCAGCACGGTGCCGTCCTCGGCGATGATGCTGACCGGGTCGGGCACGGCGTCGAACAGGTTGCGATAGCGCTGGCGTTCGGCTTCGGCGCGCGCCACCGCGGCCTCGATGACGGCGCAGGCGCGCGCCATCGTATCGCGTGCCTCGGCGTCGAGTTTCGGATTGGCGAGGGTGGCGCGCAACGCGGCGAGCGTGGCGTCCAGATCCGGCGCGACGGCATCCACCGCCGGGTCGACGGTTCGTGGAGCGTCCGGCGCGCCGGGCATCGTCATGTGGCGACCATCGCCTTGCCGACACGGCTGCCGGTTTCGCGTCCGAGGCGGGCCGCCAGCCAGCGGCCGGTCTCGGCCAGGCGTTCGAGATCCACGCCGGTGGCGATGCCCATGCCGTGCAGCATGTAGACCACGTCCTCGCTGGCGACATTGCCGCTGGCGCCCTTGGCGTAGGGACAGCCGCCCGCGCCGGACACTGCCGAATCGACTACGCGCACGCCTTCTTCCAGGCACGCCAGCAGGTTCGCCAGCGCTTGGCCGTAGGTGTCGTGGAAATGCACGGCAAGCGCGGACATCGGGATTTCGCTGGCGACGGCCTGGAGCATCGCGCGGGCCTTGAGGGGAGTGCCGACGCCGATGGTATCGCCGAGGGAAATCTCGTAACAGCCGAGTTCGTGCAGGCGGCGCGCGACGTGCGCCACGTCGGCCACCGGCACTTCGCCCTGGTAGGGGCAGCCCAGCGCCGTGGAGACATAGCCGCGGACCTTCACGCCATCGGCGGCGGCGCGGGCCAGCACCGGGCGGAAGCGGTCGATCGATTCATCGATGCCGGCATTGATGTTCTTGCGGTTGAACGCTTCCGAGGCGGCGGTGAACACGGCCACTTCCTGCGCGCCGACCGCACGGGCGCGGTCGTAGCCGGTTTCGTTCGGCACCAGTACTGGATAGGACACGCCCGCCGTGCGGGTGATGCCCTGGAAGACTTCGGCGGCGTCGGCCAGTTGCGGCACCCATTTCGGGCTGACGAAACTGGTGGCCTCGATCGTGCGCAGGCCGGTCGCCGAGAGCCGGTCGATCAGGGCGATCTTGTCCGCCGCCGGTAGAATCGCTTTCTCGTTCTGCAGGCCGTCGCGTGGACCGACCTCGACGATGCGGACGAAATCGGTCATGGCGCTGGCCCCGTGCGACGCAGGCGGAAACGGTACGAATCCCTGGACGGGCTCACGCCGCCCGGCAGCGGCGCCTCCGGGTCGAACATCGCCGGATGCTCGGCGAGCAGCGCCAACAGTGCCTGGTCTTCTCCCTGCACGACGAGTGCATTGAGCTTGAGCGCCTTCAGTTCGCCACGGGCGACCAGATCCTGCACGTATTCGAGATCGGCCAGGTCCAGTTCGATCACATCGCCGACGAACCGGTACTTCACCGGCAGGACTGCGGATTCCGGGATGTCGGAAGGTTTGGGCGGACTGCGGTCATTGAACAGTTCGCGCATGTCGGCCTGGCTGAGCGCGATGTAGCGCGCATCACCCACGCGGAAGCCGCGCGCGGTGAAGCTCGGGCGCTCGCTCATGTGCTTGTCGTCGACCAGCGTCACGCGGCATTGCGCGTCGACCTGCGCGTAATCATCGCGGCCGAGCGGGTTGCGTGCATCGTCGCTGGCGAGCGGGATCCAGCGGCCGGCCAGATCCGGATCGCAGGACAGCGTGGTCGGTGCGCGTTCCAGCATCACGCACGCGCCCAGCAGAGGCAGCATCAGGCACAGGACGAGTCGCGAGGTGCGCAGGATCATTCGAGCGTCACCAGTACCGCGTCGGCTTCGACGAAATCCCCGGCATGCGCGCGGGCTTCGGCCACCACGCCATCGCGCGGAGCCTTGAGCGCCAATTCCATCTTCATCGCTTCCATCACCAGCAGTTCCTGTCCGGCCTTGACCGTATCCCCGACCTGCGCACGCACCACCACCACGCGTCCCGGCATCGGTGCGCGCACCCGATGATCCGCACCGGCGTCACCGGCCGTCTTGCGCCGGTAAGCCGCGACCTGCGCCAGCGTCCAGCGCTGCCGGCCGTCATGGATCGTCAGGCGATCGCCGTCGCGCATGAGGTGGAAACGCCGGGCCTCGTGATCGATACGCAAACTCAGGGTGTCACCGGTCACGCGGGCCCCGGTCACTTCATGCGACTGGCCCGCATGGTCGAGCCGGTAGTGGCCGCCCGCGCCCTGGGCCAGCAGCGTCAGTTCTTCGTCACGGAACTGCAACACCAGCGGACGCCGGCCCGCGTGTCCCAGTCGCCAGCCGTCCGCGATGGCCCAGGGTGAACCCGGATCGCTGGATTGACGGGCATCGGCCAGCGCCCGGGTCTCCTGCGCCAGCAGGCAGGCGGTCGCCGCAGCCAGCAGCACTGTGACCGGGGGCGCCTCGATGGCGGTGAACTCGTCCAGATGGCGATCGAGATAGCCCGTGTCGATGCGGCCCTCGACCACGGCCGGATGCCGCGCCAGCCGTTCGAGGAAGGCGATGTTCGATTTCGGGCCGACTACGTCCGAGTGCGCGAGCGCGTCGCGCAGGCGGGCCAGCGCACGCGGCCGATCCGCATCCCACACGATCAGCTTGGCGATCATCGGGTCGTAGAAGATCGTCACGGCGTCGCCTTCGATCACGCCGGAATCGATGCGCACATGCGCATCGCCCGTGGGCAGGCGCAGGCGTTCCAGCTTTCCGGAGCCGGGCAGGAAGCCGGCTTCCGGATCTTCGGCGTACAAACGCACTTCGATCGCATGGCCGTGTTGCGGAATCTCCGCCTGCGCCAGCGGCAAGGATTCACCGGCTGCGACCCGCAGCTGCCACTCGACCAGATCGAGTCCGGTGGTCATCTCGGTCACCGGATGTTCCACCTGCAGGCGCGTATTGATCTCCATGAAATAGAAATCGCCTTCCGGGGAGACGATGAACTCCACGGTGCCGGCGTTGACGTAATCGATCGCGCGCGCGGCCAGAATCGCCGCGTCGCCCATCGCGCCGCGCAACTGCGGCGTGAGGAAAGGCGAGGGCGCTTCTTCCAGCACCTTCTGGTAGCGCCGCTGCGCCGAGCATTCGCGCTCATTGAGATGCACGGTGTGGCCGTGGCGATCGGCGAACACCTGGATTTCGATATGGCGCGGTGAGCCGATGTAGCGTTCCAGCAGCACGCGATCACGGCCGAACGCGTTGGCGGCTTCGCGCTGGCAGCTTTCCAGCTGCGCGATGAAGTCATCCAGCCGGTGCACGATGCGCATGCCCTTGCCGCCGCCGCCGTGCGCGGCCTTGATCATCAGCGGGAAACCGATGCGCGCGGCTTCGCGTGCCAGCGTGTCGGGTGATTGGTCCTCGCCCGTGTAACCGGGAACGACCGGCACGCCGGCCGCGGCCATCAGATCCTTCGCGCCGGCCTTGCTGCCCATCTTGCGCATCGAAGCGGCGGAGGGACCGATGAAAACAAGCCCTGCGGCTTCGACCTGTTCGGCGAAGTCGGCGTTCTCGGAAAGGAAGCCGTAGCCCGGATGGATGGCCTGCGCGCCGCTGCGAAGCGCGACGTCGAGAATCGCATCGCCGCGCAGGTAACTGTCGGCCGGGCGCGGGCCGCCGATCGGCCAGGCTTCGTCGGCCTGCCGCACGTGCTGGGCATCGGCGTCGGCTTCCGAGTACACCGCGACGGTGCGGATGCCGAGGCGACGGCAGGTGCGGATGACGCGGCAGGCGATTTCGCCACGATTGGCGATCAGGACGGTGTCGAACATGGTCGGGCCCGGGTGCGTGGAGCGCGTGCGATGGGTCATGCGGGGGCGTGGCAGACGGCTTCGATGTTGTTGCCGTCGAGGTCGAAGACGAACGCGCCGTAGTAGTGAGGGTGGTAATGCGGCCGCAAACCCGGCGCACCGTTGTCGCGTGCGCCCGCGGCGATGGCTTCGTTGTAGAACGCATCGACGGCGGCACGCGACCCGGCGACGAACGCGACATGCAGGCCCCCGCTGGCCTGCGTACCGGTGCCGATCCAGAAATGGGGCTTCGAGGGCGGGCCGAAGCCGCAGCCTTCATAACCGCCGGGGCCGGTTTCGCGCTGGGTCACTTCCATCACGGGTCCATACCCGAGCGGCGCCAGCACGCGTTCGTAAAAGGCCCGGCTGCGGGAGTAGTCACTGACGGTGAAACCGATGTGGTCGAGCATGGCGTGGAGTTCCGAAGGAAAGGAATGCGCGTTCGCGCGGAGATCAGATCTTTGCAATCCAGGCCGGTGCGCGCTTGCCGAGGAATGCAGCCAATCCTTCCTGGCCTTCTTCCGAGACGCGCAGGCGGGCGATCAGCGCAGCGTTGTCGGCGTCCAGCGCATCGCGATCCGGCACGCTGACCACGCGTGCGACCAGCCGCTTGGCGCCCGCGGCAGCATGCGGGCCGGCCTTCAGCAGCAGATCGGTCTGGCGCTGCACGGCGGCATCGAGTTCCGCGGCAGCGACGACTTCGTGCAGCAGGCCCATCGCGCACGCCGTTTCAGCACTGAACATCTCGGCGGTGGCGAACCAGCGCCGCGCCTGGCGCGCGCCGATGGCCGCGATGACGTACGGCGAGATCACCGCAGGCAGCAATCCCAGCTTGCTTTCGGTCAGGCCGAAGCGCGCATCCGCCACGCCGATGGCGATGTCGCAGCAGGCAATCAGGCCCACGCCGCCGCCGAACGCCGCGCCGTGCACGCGGGCGATGGTCGGCTTGGGCAATTCGTCGAGCGTGCGCATCAGCCGTGCCAGCGCGAGCGCGTCTTCGCGGTTCTCGGCTTCGCTGGCGGCGGCCATGCCACGCATCCAGTTCAGATCCGCGCCGGCCGAGAACGAAGCCCCGGCGCCTTCCAGCACCACCACGCGAACGCTGGCGTTGTCGCCGGCCTGCTGCAGCGCCTCGGTCAACCCGGCGATCAGCGCGGCATCGAAGGCGTTGTGGAGTTCGGGGCGATTCAACTGCAGGTGCAGGACGCCACCGCTGAAACGGCTCGCGAGCACCGTGGAGACGGAGGTTTCCGCCATGTGCGTGTTCCCGGGGAAAGATGCCGATGATAGCCGTTGGCACCGCGCGCCCATTCGTGCAGTGCGGCGATGCTACAATGAGAACAGTTCGCATTTGAGAGACGCCGCGTGATGCTGATCGATTTGCCCGCACGGACCCCGGCCATCGTCGAGTCCGTCGATGAGCACGTCCCCAACGACAACATTGCGCGTCGCCTGCGCGAACTGGGTTTCGTCGACGGCGAGGAAGTCCAGATCGTGGCCAAGGGGCCGTTCGGCGCGGAACCGTTGCTGGTGCAGGTCGGCTTCACCCGTTTTGCCCTGCGCCGAAGCGAAGCCGCGCGCATCCGCGTGCGTGATGGAGCCGGCGCATGAATGCGCAGACACTGCGGCTGGCGCTGGTCGGCAATCCGAATTGCGGCAAGACCGCGCTGTTCAACCAGTTGACCGGCAGCCGGCAGAAGGTCGCCAACTACGCCGGCGTCACCGTCGAGCGCAAGGAGGGCCGTTTCCACTCCGCGTCCGGCCGCAGCTATGCGCTGCTGGATCTGCCCGGTGCGTACAGCCTGCATGCGGCCAGCCTGGACGAAGCCATCACCCGTGATTTCTGCCGCGGCTTCCTGCCCGGTGAAGCTGCACCGGACGTGCTGGTCTGCGTGGTCGATGCGACCAACCTGCGATTGCACCTGCGCTTCGCGCTGGAAGTGCGCGAACTGGGCAAGCCGATGATTCTGGCGGTGAACATGATGGACGCCGCCGAACGCCGAGGCATCCGCATCGATCTGGACGCGCTGTCGCGCGAACTGGGCGTGCCGGTCGTGGAAACCGTCGCCGTCAAGCGCAACGGGGCGAAGGATCTGGTGGCGCAGATCGATCAGATGGCCGAAGCGCCGCATGCGCCGCGCACGCAGTTGGGCGTCGATGCGGATCTGCATGCCGAAACACGCCGCCTGCTGGCGCTGGCGGTCAGCATGCCGCGACGCACCGCGCAGATCGACGACACGCTGGATCGCTGGCTGTTGCAGCCGGTGTTCGGCATCGTGACGTTCCTGGTGGTGATGTTCCTGATCTTCCAGGCGGTGTATGCCTGGGCGACGCCGTTGATGGATCTGATTGAACTGGGCACCGGCGCGGTGGGCGGACTCGTCGAGGGCGCGCTGCCGGACGGGCCGCTGCGCAGTCTGCTGGTGGACGGCATCATCGCCGGCGTCGGTGGCGTGATCGTGTTCCTGCCGCAGATCCTCATCCTGTTCGCTTTCATCCTGGCGCTGGAGGAATCGGGCTACCTGCCGCGCGCGGCGTTCCTGCTGGATCGGCTGATGTCGGCCGTGGGCCTGTCGGGCCGCTCGTTCATCCCGTTGCTGTCGAGCTTTGCCTGCGCGATTCCGGGCATCATGGCGACACGTTCGATCCAGGATCCGCGTGATCGCCTGGCGACGATCCTGGTCGCGCCACTGATGACGTGCTCGGCGCGGCTGCCCGTGTATGCGCTGCTGATTGCGGCGTTCATTCCGCAACAGAAGATCGGCATCTTCAACCAGCAGGGCCTGGTGCTGTTCGGCCTGTACGCGGCCGGCATCTTCAGCGCATTGCTGGTGTCGTGGGTGATGAAGAAGTGGCGCCGCGACAAGAGCGAGCATCCGCTGATGCTGGAACTGCCGTCGTACCGCATTCCGCATCCGCGCGATCTGCTGATCGGGCTGTGGGAACGCGCGGTGATCTTCCTCAAGCGCGTCGGCGGCATCATCCTGGCGATGACCGTGCTGCTGTGGGTGCTGCTGTCGTTCCCCGCCGCGCCGCCCGATGCGGTGGGGCCGGCCATCGACTACAGCTTCGCCGGCCGCATCGGCCATGCGATGGCGGCGTTCTTCGCGCCGCTGGGTTTCAACTGGCAGATCTGCATTGCGCTGATTCCCGGCCTGGCTGCGCGCGAAGTCGCGGTCTCGTCGCTGGCGACGGTGTACGCGTTGTCGGCGGCCGACGATGAAGCCGCCGCGCGCGCGCTGGAACCGATCATCAGCGATGGTTGGACGCTGGCGACCGCGCTGTCGCTGCTGGTCTGGTACATCTACGCGCCGATGTGCCTGTCGACGCTGGCGACCATCAAGCGCGAAACCAACTCGTGGAAACAGATGGGTTATGCCGCCTTCTATCTGTTCGCGCTGGCGTACATTGCTTCGCTGATCACCTATCAGGTCGCGCGGATGCTGGGAGCCGGCTGATGGATGCGGGTCTGCTGCTCCAGTACCTGGTCATTGCGCTGGCCGTTGTGCTGAGCGCGGCGTTCGTGGTGAAGAAGCAGTTTCCAGGCACGGTGAAGAAGCTGCGCGTGGCGCTCGCGCTGTGGCTGTTGCGCGAGGGCAGGCCCGGCTGGATGCGACGCGTCGGGCGCCAGCTGGCACCGCCGGGGCAGGGCAGTGCGGGCAAGGATTGCGGCGGTTGCAGCGGCTGCGGTTGATGGCGCCGCTTACACAAGGTCGCTGCTGGCCTGATTGATCCACAGCGGCAGCAACGGCATCAGCGCCGCCACGCCGGACCCGACGACCAGCACAACCCAGGACGCCGCGCGCGTCCAGCGATTGCCGGCCGCTTCCGCAAGCGTGCCCCCGCGGAACCGCGTGTACAGCAGATCGCCCAGGTTCATTGCGATGGACGCACCGGCCAGGAACGCGATCACCGTCGAAGGTGCGGGCCAGTGCGCCGGCAATGTCCCGACAAGAAACGCGATACCCGTGCCGAAGCGCAGGACTTCATAGAAGCGTGCAAGCCGGATCAACGATGCCGGCGCGACCAGCAGGTACGCCAGTGCGGACAGCCCGCCGCCCATGATGTCCGCGAGGATGGCGGCCAATGAGAGCCACGTCGGCAGCAAGGGAAGCCCCAACCCGGTCGCGGGCCGCGCCTGCAGCGCCCACAGCGCACGCATGCCGTGCCAGACCAGCAACACCGCCAGGCAGGTCAGGGCGGCATAGCCGGCGATTTCCATCGGCGGTTGTGATCGACCGCCGACCCAGAGCGTCAGTTGGCCGGCCAGCAGCGCGGCGAGCGACGCCATCAGCGCGAACGTCACCCAGCGCCAGCGACCGAAATAGAGCGGGTGCGCGATCCGCGCGAAGAACGCGATCTGCTGCGGATTCAATCCCGGCACGTCCTCCCCGTACCTGGCGCGCAGTTGGCCGGCCAACGCATCCACGCGCGTCGCCATGCCCGGAACACAGGCCATCAACGCGGCCACCGGCCAGCGGAAGCGGCGCTTGAGCTGGCGGATGACCGCCTTGCGTGGCTCGTCGTAGCGCGCGGTGTCCTCGTTCTGCACCGCCAGGCGCACGAGCAGCCGTTGCTCCAGCCATTGCGGCGGATCAATCGAGAAGAAGTCGGAGAGCACCGCCAGGCTGTCAGCACGCACCAGCGCGTCGTCGTAGGCGATGCGATGGAACAGCTGGTTGCCCACCTGGCGCTTGATGCTCAGCGCGTACAGCGCCGGGTCGTCCATCAACCGTGCACGCAGTGCGGAGGGCGCCAGGCTGCCTGCCTGCGCCAGCACCTCTTCCACGACGGTCCCGATATCGATGACGGGCGCCGGTGGCGCCGGAGCCGGCAGGGCGACGGCCTGCACGCGCGCCGGGGTTTCATCCACTGCAATCAGCGGCGCGGCGATGTTCGGCGAAGGTTCCGTCCGTGCGTCGTGTGGGTCCTGTACGGGTGCGGCGTGGGCAAGCCCATCCGCAATGGGCGCTGGGTCATCATCGTCATCGCTGCCCTCTGCCAGCGACATCGCGCGATGCGCGGCGCAGGCAAGCGCGTGCTGGTACGCCTCGTTCAACCGCTGGAAGCCGACCGGATCCTCGTCCGGCCGATGTTGACGCAGCAGCCGCGCATACGCGCGCTTGATGTCGCGCTCCCCGGCGTCGCGGCGCACGCCGAGGAAGGTAAATACGTCGCTCATCAGGCACCTCCCGATTGTGCGCAGCGTGCCAGCGCGATCAGCACGAACACGACGACGGTGATCAATCCCGGAGGAATGCTTCGCTCACCGTTTTGCCGCGGCGCTATGGGCACCGGCCCGCCAAACAGCTCACGCGCCGTGGCGGCATGTTCGGGTGTCATCAGTGCACGTGCCTGGAGCTCGCGGACTTCCTCCTGCCACTGCGACCATTCCGGCCCCACTTCGTCGAGATGGAAGAAGTTCAACAACGCCGCCAGATGGCGTGGAGGCAGGTTCGGCCGTTCGAGCAGTTCGCGGATCACCGCGGGCGCCAGCGCTTCCCGCGCGCCCACGGCGTAGAAGGCATCGTGCGATTGCAGCCACGCGTGGATATCGCGGTGGCTGCCTGTGCTGGAAACCGAAAAGAGATCGTCGGCGAACGCTTGGGGGTCGAAGGCTTCGGGAGCGAACGCGAATGAATCCGTCGTTCGTGTGCCGTGACCGGGTTGTGCGTCGTCCGATGCCATGGCCGGGAACAACGGCGTGAGCACGTCCACTTCGCGGTCCCGCACCACGGCGGTGGGCGGATCGTCGTGGGCCTCGCGCCGTGACGCCGCTGCCATCAGGCACACGCGGTACGCCTCGTGCAGGGCCTGGAAGGCTTCCGCATTCGCGTCGGGACGCACCTGTTTCAGGCGTGCGGCGTAGGCCCGCTTGATGGCGGCCACGTCGGCGTCGGCATCCAGGCCAAGCACCTCGAACGGCGACATGTTCAACCGCGCGATTCGATCTGGTCGAGCATGGTCGCGAACTGCTGGCCGTGTTCGCGGATGACGTGCGGATCCTGCGAATCCAGTGCGGCACGGAAACGCAGGATGGCGTCCTGCAAGTGCGATCGCGCCCACAGCAGTTCTTCATACAGGCGCTCGGCGCGCGCGATGAGCGCGATGTTTTCCTGCTGATCGCGCGGGTGCACCTTGAGGTTGGACAGCGCCGCCAGCCGTTCGCGGATTTCGACCGGCGTCATCACGCCCGGGTTCTGCTGCAGTACGACTTCATGGGTTTCGCCGGTCGCGCACACCGTTGCTTCGACCTGCAACAGGCCATTGATGTCGTAGGTGAAGCGCATGTCGAGCGGATTGTCGTTGCGCGGCAGCGCCGGCACCTTCACCGTGATCTCGCCCAGCTTGACGTTGTTCTCCACGCGCGGGCTTTCGCCCTGGTAGATGTTGAAGCGCACTTCGGTCTGCTTGTCGCGGATCGGGAAATAGCGCTCCACGCGGCTGACCGGCACGGTGCAGTTGCGCGGGATGATCGGCGAGAACAGGCCCGCGGTGATCTGGCCGTTTTCCATTTCCTGGCTGATGTCGACGCCAAGCGAGTGCGGGCAGACATCGGTGAGGATGACTTCCTCCAGCGCCTGGTTGCGCGCCTTCATGCCCGCCGCCACGGCTGCGCCCAGTCCGACCACTTCGTCCGGATTGACGTGGCGCAGCGGCAACCGGCCGAACATGCGCGACACGAGCCGCGCGGTCAGCGGCATCCGCGACGCACCGCCGACCAGCACGATTTCATCCAGTTGTTCCGGGTCCAGCCGCGCATCGCGCATCGCACGTTCCAGCGGCATGCGCAGGCGCTGCACGAGCGGTTCGCAGATATGCGCGAAGCGCGCTTCGTCGATGGACCAGGCGTGGCGCTCGTTGCCGACCACCAGTTCCACCGAACGCGCTTCGCCGCCGGCATGGGAGAGCTCGCGCTTGAGCTGCTCCAGCCGGCGCATAACCGATGCCATTTCGCCCGGGGGCATCACATGCGGAAGGAGCTTGAGATCGGCCAGGCAGGCATCGCGCAGGGCAGCGAGGAAATCTTCGCCACCGAGGAAATTGTCGCCCGCGCTGGCATGCACTTCCATCACGCCTTCGAACAGTTCGAGGATCGATACATCGAAGGTGCCGCCACCCAGATCGAACACCAGGAAGCGGCCGCCATCGCGCTGCTGCAGGCCGTAGGCAAGGGCGGCGGCAGTCGGCTCGTTGATCAGTCGTTCGACCTTGATGCCGGCCAGTTCGCCCGCGATGCGCGTGGCCTTGCGCTGGGCATCGCCGAAGTAGGCGGGCACGCTGATGACCGCTTCGGTGACCTTTTCGCCGAGGTGCGCTTCGGCGTCGGCGATCAGCGAACGCAGCACCAGCGACGAGAGCTCTTCCGGGCGGAACGCATGCTTGCCGATGCGGGTGATGCGCTGCGTGCCCATCCAGCGCTTGAAGTTGGCGACGCTGCGATGCGACTGGGTCAGCAGGCGCTCCTGCGCGGCGCGCCCGACCAGCACGGTGTCGTTTTCGTCCACGCTGATCACCGAAGGCGTCAGCACGTCGCCCAGCGCATTCGGAATCAACTGCGGTCCGGCTTCGCCGTACACGCCGATCAACGAATGCGTGGTCCCCAGATCAATACCGACAATCATCCCGTTCCCCGAAACCACTCCTTGAAGACGGGGATCTTAACTAGCTGCGGGCGGCCTGCACCATGTCAGCGGCGCGTCGGTTTTCCGGCGGAGCCGCGCGGGAACATCTCCACGCTCAGGTTGAAGGAGCGCTGCTCGCCCGGCTGCATCGCGCCCACGCCCACGACCTGGCGATTGATTTCCTCGCCGCGGTCGTTGCGGATGCTGAGTACGACCGTGTACTCCCACGGGCCGCTGTCGGCGGGGTGGCGCACGCTTCCTTCCACCTTGAGCGGGACGATGGTCTGCGCGGCGCGCGCGGCCACCACCGACGCCTCATCGAAGCGAAGGTGGTGCCTGCACGCCGGACACACGCTGGCGCTTTCCAGGATGGTCGCCTTGCAATGCGGGCAGGTCCGGGTCGCGCCTGCCATCCCCGGGCGCGGATTGCTCATGCGTCAGCCGGCGTCGGTGTCGGTGTTCCTGTTGCCGCCGGCGGCCTTGGCTTCGTCCCAGCCGAAGTCCGCCTGGCCGCGCATGCGGGAACCGGCGGCGACGGTCAGCGAGCCCGCCTTGACGTCACCGATCAACACGCCCGAGGCAAGAAGTTCGACGCGCGCGGCCGATTCGATGTTGCCTTCGAGTTCGCCCGCGATGATCACCTTCTTGGCACGCACGCCGCCACTGAGCTTGGCGCCGCTCTCGATGGTCAGGTCGCCCTGCACGTTGACGTCGCCCTTGAACTTGCCGGCAATGCGGATGTGGCCCGCACCTTCGATCTTGCCTTCGACCGTCAGGTCCGCCGCGATCAGCGATTCCTTCAACTCGCGCTCCTGCGCAGTGGCCGGGCGGGCGGGGGCGGGTGCGGAAACGGGATTGAAATCGGCCACGAGCGGGGTCTCGCGCGCGGGGGCGGCGGACGGTTCGATCGGTGGCGGGGCGGCATCTTTCTTGGCGGGACCTTGGTCTTTCCAGATGGACATGGGATCGGCAGCTCCAGCGACGGGAACCCCGAACTATGGCGAGCAAGGAAGGTCAGCGATGTGACCGCCCGCCGCAAAAAGCATGTGAAGGTCAACCGGTTATCGGCGAGTCGCACTTGTGCAGAACACGCTCACCTTGCTGAAGAGGTCAGCGCCCGCCTGCTACATCGACGAAGTTGCCGGTCGTGTAGCTCGCTTCGTCCGACAGCAGCCACAGGATCGCCTGCGCCACTTCCTCGGGCTGGCCGCCGCGCCTGAGCGGCACGAATGCCTTGACCCGGTCCACGCGTCCGGGCTCACCGCCGCTGGCGTGCATGTCCGTATAGATGAAGCCCGGTCGCACCGCATTGACGCGGATGCCGTCGGCCGCGACTTCATGGGCCAGGCCAACCGTGAGCGAATCCACCGCGCCCTTGGAGGCCGCGTAGTCGACGTACTCGCCGGGCGAGCCGGTGCGCGCTGCCACCGAGGACACATTGACGATGCCTCCGCCGGCGCCACCGTGCCGCGTGGACATCCGGCGTACCGCCTCGCGGCAGCAGAGCAGGGTACCGATGACATTGGTCGCCAGCACGCGCTGCATCCGCGCCGCGTCCATGGCTTCAACCCGCATCTGGGTTTCGAGAACGCCGGCATTGTTCACCAGCGCGGTCAGTGGGCCGAGTTCGCGGTCAACCTGTTCGAACATCCGTCGCACGTCGTCCTCGACGGCAATGTCGGCCTGCACCGTGATGCCGCGGCCGCCTGCCGCGTGGATGCGCGCAAGCACTTCCTCGGCCGCTGCCGCGTCGCGGCGGTAGTTGATCGCGACCGCGAAGCCACGTTGCGCCGCCAGCCAAGCGGTGGCCGCGCCGATACCGCGGCTGCCACCGGTCACCAGCAGGATGCCCGCCATTGGCGTCACATCCGGAACACGCCGAACTTCGTCGGCGCGATGGGAGCATTGAGCGAGGCCGACAATCCCAGGCCGAGCACGCGGCGGGTGTCGGCCGGATCGATGATGCCGTCATCCCACAGGCGGGCTGTCGCGTACCACGGGCTGCCCTGGCTTTCGTACTGCTCGCGAATCGGCGCCTTGAACGCGTCCTCGTCCTCGTTCGACCACGCCTGGCCGGCTGCTTCCAGACCGTCGCGCTTGACCGTGGCCAGCACGCTCGCCGCCTGTTCGCCGCCCATCACGCTGATGCGCGCGTTCGGCCACATCCACAGGAAGCGCGCACCGTAAGCCCGCCCGCACATTGCATAGTTGCCGGCGCCGAAGCTGCCACCGATGACCACGGTGAACTTCGGCACCGACGAACACGCCACCGCCGTCACCATCTTCGCGCCATCCTTCGCGATGCCCGCGTTCTCGTACTTGCGGCCGACCATGAAGCCGGTGATGTTCTGCAGGAAGACCAGCGGAATCCCGCGCTGGTTGCAGAGTTCGATGAAGTGCGCGCCCTTGAGCGCGCTCTCGGCGAACAGGATGCCGTTGTTGGCGATGATGCCGACCGGATAGCCGTGCAGATGTGCAAAGCCGGTAATGAGGGTCTTGCCGTAGCGCGCCTTGAATTCATCAAGTTCGCTGCCGTCGGTGATGCGCGCAATGACTTCGCGGATATCGAACGGGCGACGCGTGTCGCGCGGCACGATGCCGTACAACTCGTCGGCGGCGTACAGCGGCTCGCGCGGATCGCGCACGGCCAGCGTGATCGATTTGCGCCGGTTGAGGTTCCCGACCAGCCTGCGCGCAATCTGCAAGGCGTCGCGGTCGTCTTCGGCGAAGTGATCGGCCACGCCGGACACGCTGGTGTGCACGTCCGCGCCGCCCAGCGCTTCGGCGTCCACCACTTCGCCCGTCGCGGCTTTCACCAGCGGCGGGCCGCCGAGGAAAATCGTGCCCTGCTCGCGAACGATGATGGATTCATCGCACATCGCCGGCACGTACGCGCCGCCTGCCGTGCATGACCCCATCACCACCGCGATCTGCGGAATGTTGTCCGCGCTCAGGCGCGCCTGGTTGTAGAAGATGCGGCCGAAGTGTTCCTTGTCGGGAAACACCTCGTCCTGCAGCGGCAGGAACGCGCCGCCGGAATCGACCAGATAGACGCACGGCAGATGGTTCTCGCGCGCCACTTCCTGCGCGCGCAGATGCTTTTTCACCGTGATGGGGAAATACGTGCCGCCCTTGACCGTGGCGTCGTTGGCGACGATGACCACTTCCTGGCCCATGACGCGGCCGATGCCGCAGACCATGCCGGCCGCGGGCGCCGCGCCGTCGTACATCTCTTCGCCGGCCAGCGGCGCGATTTCGAGGAACGGCGAGCCCGCATCGAGCAACGCGGTGATGCGGTCCCGTGCGAGCAGCTTGCCGCGTTCGGTGTGGCGCTGGCGGGCCTTCTCGCCACCGCCATCCGCGGCACGCGCGAGCCTGCGTTCGAGTTCATCCACCAGCGTGCGGTGGTAGGTGGCGTTGTCGAGGAATTCCTGCGAACGGGGATCCAACTGCGAAGTGATGGCGGACATGCATGCGTCGCGACGGGAAAGCAGCATGATAAGGCCGCCGCGTGATCCGCATTTCCGCGACGCAAAAAACAAGGCCCGCTTGCGCGGGCCCTGTCTGCATCACTTCGAGGGAAGTGATCAGTCCTTGGCTTCTTCAGTCGCCTTGGCGTCGGCCTTGTCGGCCACTTCGGCAGCCTTGTCGGCGGTGGCCTGGGCAGCGTCGGCGGTCGCGTTGGCAGCCGAAGCAGCAGCGTCGGCGGTGGCGGCGGCAGCCTGGTCGGCCGCTTCGCTGGTGGCGGCAGCCGCGTCGTTGGCAGCCGAGGCGGCAGCGTCACCGGCGGCCGAAGCGGCATCGGCAGTAGCGGCAGCCGCGTTGTCGGCGGCGGCGGCGGCTTCGGCTTCGGCCTGCTGGGTGGTTTCGCTCTTCTGGCAGGCGGTCAGGGCCAGCACGGAAGCGGCAAACAGAATGGCAATCTTGGTCTTCATCAGTAATCCCCGGAAAGTTGATTGGTAACGGAACGGGTGAGCGTCCATGCCGGCTTTACCAGCCGCACCGGTGCCCGGACCCGCGGACTACATATACAGAAAAAGCCGCCAATGTTCCGGCGGCTTTTTCGAGTTTCCAGCTACGAAGCGAGAAGGATTACTTCTTGGCTTCTTCGGCCGGAGCAGCGTCCTTGGCAGCGTCGGCAGCGTCGCCGGCAGCGGCAGCCGCGTTCTCGGCGGTGTCGGCAGCGGCGTCGGCAGCGGCGTTGGTGCCAGCGGCAGCAGCGTCGG
>JAEZYE010000022.1 GCA_023419315.1 Pseudomonadota bacterium | reverse complement strand
CCACGGTGTCGACGCGCTCGCGCTCGATCAGGGCGAAAGCGGTCGCCGGATCGGCGCTGCGGGTCATGACCACGCAGCCGCCCGTGCCGAGCACGCCGAAGCTGCCGGGCGAGCTCATCGCGAAATTGTGCGAGGCCGGCAGCGCGCACAGGTAGACGCTGCGCTCGTCGATGGCGCAGATCCGTGCGCTCTCGCGGATGCTGTAGAGATAGTCGTCGTGGGTGCGCGGGATCAGCTTGGGGATGCCGGTGCTGCCGCCGGACAGCTGGAGCAGGGCGATGGCGCCGGCATCGGCCGGCGCGGCCGCATCGTCGCCCGGTGTCGCGCACAGCGCATCGAACGAAGCGAACTCCGCCGCATCGCCGACGATGACCACGGTACGCATCGTCGTCCGCAGCGCGAGCACCTCGCGCGCGAGCGTCCGGTGGTCGAAGCCGGCGTGCCGATCCACCGCGATCCAGGCGCTGGCGTCGCCGCGTTCGACGAACTGCGCGATCTCGGCGCGACGGTGCGCGACCTGGGCGAAGATCGGCACCGCGCCGATGCGGAACAGTGCGAACGAGACGACGATGAACTCCGCGATGTTCGGCAACTGCACGATCACGCGATCGCCAGCGGCGATCCCGGCCGCGCGCAACCCGGCAGTGGCCGCGCGGATGCGCGCCTGCAGCCCGGCGTGGGTCCAGCGACGGCCGCCGCAGACCAGTGCGAGGCGGTCGGGGTGGCGTGCCGCGGCGCGTTCGAGATGAGCGTGCAGGGTGTCGCCGGTCCAGTAGCCGAGCGCACGGTAGCGTCGGGCGACCTCGTCGGGCCAGGTCGCGCTGCGGTGCGGCGCGGACGTCCTGCTGCCCGCGCTCATGGCAGCGTCTCCGCCAGGTGCGCCAGGCCCATGGCCTGCAGCATCGTCGCCATCTTGGCGCGGGTTTCCGCCAACTCGGCCTGCGGATCGGAGCCGGCGACGATGCCGGCGCCGGCATACAGCGTCGCCTGTTCGGCACCGATTTCGGCGCAGCGGATGCTCACCGCCCATTCGCCGTCGCCGCTGGCGTCGCACCAGCCCGCCAGGCCGGTGAACATGCCGCGCTCGAAGCCTTCCACCGCTTCGATCAGCGCCCGTGCCTCGCGCGTCGGATGCCCGCACACCGCGGGGGTCGGGTGCAGGGACAACGCCAATGCCAGCGACGACGCATGCGGATCGCGCAGTTCGCCGTGGATTTCGGTCGACAGGTGCCACATCGTCGGCGTCGCGCGCAGGCCCGGACCGTCCGGCACCGACAGCCTGCGGCACCAGGGCGACAGTGCGTCGGCCACGGCCTCGGCGACGTGCGCGTGCTCGCGCTGGTCCTTGGCCGAGCGCAGCAGCGCCTGCGCGCGGCGCGCATCCTCGTCCGGGTCGGACGCACGCGGGAGCGAGCCGGCCAGCGGATTCGAGGCGATGCGCCCGCCGCGCTTGGACAGCAGCAGTTCCGGACTGCTGCCGACCAGGCAGCGCGGCGTGGCCTCGTCGAGCGGCATCGCGAAGCTGTACGCCTCGGGATTGCGCTCGATCAGCGCCGCGAGCAGGCGCGGCACGTCGATGCGCAGGTCCAGGGACAGCGCACGCGACATCACCACCTTGTCGAGCGCGCCGGCCTCGATGCGGGCGAGCGCATGGGCGACGTTGTCGACGTAGCGCGCGGGGGCCGGGCGCGGCGTGGTGCGCGGTGTCGTGTGCGTCGGGGCGATGTCCGTTCCGTTCGCCATCGGCCGCAGCGCGGTGCGTCGTGCGCGACCGGGCGCGAACAGCGCCTGTTCCGGCACCCAGAGGCGTGGCGCCGCGGCATCCGCAAAGGGAATCGCGCCGACCAGCGGCACGAAGCGGCGTTCGCGCGCGCAGCGGTCGAGCAGTTCGCTGGCGTGGCCGGGCAGTGCGTCGCGCGCGCAGCCGGGCAGGGCGGCCTGCAGGCCGCGTGCGTGCAGGGTGGTCGTCGGCGAGGCGAAGCAGGCATCGCCTTCGCGGAATTCGGGCAGCAGCGCGGGCGCGGAAACGGGCGCTGCTGCCTCGCGAGGCGCCTGGGGGTACGGCGTGGACGGAAGACGGGATCGAAGTCCCGGCTCCGGGGACAGCGAAGCGGTGGGCATGGGGGCTCCTGCGTGCGCATCGATCGAACGAATGGCTGGCAGGCGTCCTCGCCGGCTTGCTCCTGTGCCTCATCCCGAGGCGTGGCGGCATTTTAAATGAGAGTGATTTGCATTTACAATCGCTGCATGCACCGAACCGACGATTCATCGGTGCCTCCGTCAGGGCATGACGATCCAGCCGCCGCCAGATGCAGAGCCCGCTCCCGCACTGAAGCCTCCAGAAGGATTGCCGATCCATGACCCCGTCCCGTTTCCGTCTGCCGGCCGCCGGCATGACGCTGCTCGCCCTCGCGCCGCTGGCCTGCGCCGCCGACAACGTCGATGCGGCATCGGCGCCAGATCCCGAGGAACTCGATACCGTCGTCGTCCACGCCGTGCGCGAGCCCGGCAACTTCCGCATCGACCGCAAGGAGATCCAGCTCACCCAGGCCTCGGACCTTTCGGATCTGCTGTCGAACGAATCCGGCGTCGCCGTCGGCGGTGGCTCGGTCGTGTCGCAGAAGATCTACGTGCGCGGCTTCGAGGACACGATGCTCAACGTCACCGTCGATGGCGCGCAGCAGCCGGCCGAGCTGTACCACCACCAGTCGCGCGTGCAGTTGGAACCCGAATTCATCCGCAGCATCGAGCTCGATGCCGGCGCCGGCGCGGCCACGCAGGGCGCGGGTGCGCTGACCGGCGCGCTGAAGGTGACCACCCGCGATGCCTTCGACATGCTGCGCCCCGGCCAGCGCTTCGGCGCACTGTTCAAGGCCGCGTACGGCGACAACGGCGACAACCGCAAGGCCGTCGCCTCGGTCTACGGGACCCTCGGCGAGCGCGTCGGCGTGATGGCCTCGGTGGTGCGGCAGGACGGCGATCACTACGAGGACGGCAACGGCGACCGCGTGTTCCCGACCGCCTTCGACCACGAGCGCGGCCAGCTCAAGCTCAGTGGCCGCTTCGACGCGCACGACGTCGACCTGTCGATCGAGCGCCTCGACGACACCGGCACCTATTACGAACGACCGCACATGACCGATTTCGCCGGGCGTTTCGTCCTCTCCGACCACGAGATGCGCCGGCGCAGCGCCGCGTACCGCCATCGCTACGATCCCGGCAGCGAACTGCTCGACATCGAGGCGAACCTCTACCGCACCGCGGTGGACTTCCGGGTGCGCCGCAACACGACCGGGCTCGTGTACTCCCGCGGCGAACAGGTCAGCACCGGCATCGACGCGCGCAACACCATGCGCTGGGGCGAGGCCCGTCTCGTCTGGGGCGTGGACCATCGCCGCGACCGCCTCGAAGCCGAGCAGCGCGCGACGCCGCCGGCCTTCTGGGGCCGCACCGAGCAGCGCGCGGACATCTACGGCGTCTACGTGCAGGGCAGCATGCCGCTGGGCGAGCGCTGGACCCTCTCCGGTGGCCTGCGCTACGACGACTACCGCCATCGCGGCGTCTCCGGCGTCAGCGCCGGCATCGACAACGGCGGCGACGGCCTGAGCCCGAACCTGTCGCTGGAATGGAAGCCGGTGCCCTCGCTGACCCTGCGTGCGGCCTACGCCCATGCCTACAGGGGCATCACCATCCGCGAGGCCTTCTTCGGCGCCCTGTACACCTACGCCGAAGGCCTGGACGGCGAGCATGCCGACAACGCCGAATTCGGCATCGCCTGGGAGCGCGACGGCGCCTTCGCCCGCGCCACCGTGTTCCGCCAGACCATCGACGACTACATTTCCGCCGTGTACCTCGGCGGTGCGGTCTGGGGCGAATGGCGCAACATCGGCCGCGCCGAGGTCGAAGGCTACGAGGCCGAGATCGGCAAGCGCTGGGACCGCTGGACCGTCGCGCTGGGCGTGTGGAACTCGGACAACACCTTCGAGGATCGGCCGCTCAACGACGCCGACCTCGGCCTCGGCACCTCGATCGGCCGCACCTGGACCCTCCGCGGCGACTGGGTGTCGGCCTCCGGCAGGCAGCAGTACGGCCTGCGCGCCCGTGCCGTGGAATCGGAAGCGAACGCGATCGCGCCGACCGCCCCCGACAAGCCGGGCTATCGGGTGGTCGACGTGCTGGCGCAGTGGACGCCACTCGACGACGACCGCCTGACCCTGGGCCTTGCGGTGAACAACCTGTTCGACCGCTTCCACTACGATCACGGCACCTACGGGTACCACGCCGGGTCCGGCAAGTACATCGGCTTCCCGTCGCCGGGGCGAGAAATCCGCGTATCGGCGGCCTGGAAGTTCTGAACGGTGGCTCAAGCGCCGGACGCGATCGATCTCGCGCCCGGCGCATCGCGATATCGATGCCGCGATGCGGTCGCAGGCGATGCGCATGCCATGCCGCCACGATGCCGGCGGTCTCCGGACACGCAGGCTGCGCCATGTCCGGGCAGGGTGTCCGCATCGACGGGGATGCCCGAGCCGAGGCAACAAAAAACCCCGCTTTCGCGGGGTTTTCTTTCCGATCTTGGTGCCCAGGAGAGGACTCGAACCTCCACGGTTTTACCCGCTAGTACCTGAAACTAGTGCGTCTACCAATTCCGCCACCTGGGCATCGGGGCGCGTATGTTGCGTCGCGGCGGACGCGATGTCAACGGTCTGTTTCGAAAAAATTTCACGGGTGTCGTTCCGCATGTTCCGCCAGGCGGTCGCGCGTGGCGGTTCCGATGTCCGTCCGGGCACGTATACTCGGCGCCAATGTCCAGAAAAACCAATAAGAACACCGGCCCTCGGGCCACGCGCGCCGCACGCGGCGCATCTCCGACCACATCGGCGCCCGCGCGCCCCGGCGCGAAGGCCGCACCGGCCAAATCCGCCAAGCCGGCGCGATCCACCGCCGAACCGGCCTCGTCCGGTCCGCGCGGCAAGTCGAAGAAGGCTGCGCCCTGGATGCCCGACCTGCCGCCGACCGCGCGCGGCGCATCCCGTCCTCCCGCCCGACCCTCGTCCCGCCCGCCGCACGCATCCGTCGCCGCGCCGGGCCGTTTCCAGGATCCGCACGCCGCCCGCGAGGCCCAGCGTTACGCCGATCCCATTCCCAGCCGCGAGGCCATCCTCGCGCTGCTCGCCGAGGTCGATGGCCCCGAGCTGGCCGAGACCATCGCCGACACGCTCGGCCTCGACACCTTCGAACGCCGCGAAGCCCTCGGCAAGCGTCTCGCGGCGATGGTCCGCGACGGACAGCTCCTGCAGAACCGCCGCGGCGGTTACGCCCCGGCCGAGCGCCTGGACCTGATTCCCGGCACCGTGATCGCCAATCCCGACGGTTTCGGCTTCCTGCGCCCCGATGGCGTGAGCGGCGACGACGTCTTCCTGCCGCCGATGGAAATGCGCAAGGCGCTGCATGGCGACCGGGTCATGGTCAGCATCACCGGCCTGGACCGGCGCGGTCGCCGCGAGGGCGCCATCGTCGAGGTGCTGGAGCGCAGGCTCACGCGCCTGATCGGTCGCTTCACGCTGGAAGCCGGCATCAGCTACGTCGTGCCGGACGACGCGCGCATCCAGCGCAACGTGCAGATTCCCGCCGACGCCCGCATGGACGCGCGCAATGGCCAGCTCGTGGTCTGCGAGATCGTCCACGCGCCCGATGCCTACCGTCCGCCGATCGGTCGCGTGCTGACCGTGCTCGGCGACAAGCTGACGCCCTCGCTGGTGGTCGAAGCCGCGATCCACGGCCACGACCTGCCGCACGAATTCCCGCCGCAGGTGCTGGCCGAAGCCGTGGCGGTGCCGCTGGAGGTGACTGCCGCCGACATCGAAGGCCGCGTCGACCTGCGCAAGCTGCCGCTGGTCACCATCGATGGCGAGGACGCCAAGGACTTCGACGATGCGGTGTATTGCGAGCCGAACAAGTCCGGCTTCCGCCTGATCGTCGCCATCGCCGATGTTTCGCACTACGTGCGCCCGGGTGCGCCGCTGGACGACGAGGCGCAGCTGCGCGCGACGTCGGTGTATTTCCCCGGTTTCGTCGTGCCGATGCTGCCGGAGACGTTGTCGAACGGCATCTGTTCGCTGAATCCGAAGGTCGACCGCCTGTGCTTCGTCTGCGACATGCAGGTGGATTTCGACGGCGAGGTCACGAAGTCGAAGTTCTACGAAGCGGTGATGCACTCGCACGCGCGCCTGACCTACACCCAGGTCTGGAACGCGGTGGGCGAGGGCGACGAGGAGGCGATCGCGCGGATCGGCGCGCTGATGCCGCAGGTGCAGCGCCTGCACCAGCTGTACCAGGTGCTGGCGAAGGCGCGCAGGGCGCGCGGCGCCATCGAGTTCGAATCCAGCGAAGTGCGCTTCGTGCTCGGCGCGCAGGGCGAAGTGGTGCAGGCCGGCATGCTCCAGCGCAACGACGCGCACAAGCTGATCGAGGAATGCATGATCGCGGCCAACGTGGAAGCCGCGCGGTTCCTGCTGAAGAAGAAGATCCCGGCGCCGTACCGCATCCACGAGAAGCCGCCGGAGAGCAAGTACGCCGACCTGCTGGAGTTCCTGAAGGAATTCAGGCTGCGGATGCCGGCCTGGGCCAGGGTCGAGCCGCGCGATTTCACCGCGCTGCTGACCAAGATCCGCGGTCGCGCCGATGCCGCGCTGCTCGAATCGGTGCTGCTGCGCACGCAGTCGCTGGCGGTGTATTCGCCGGACAACGTCGGTCACTTCGGCCTCGCGCTGGAAGCCTACGGCCACTTCACCTCGCCGATCCGCCGCTATCCCGACCTGCTCGTGCACCGTGCGATCAAGTACGCGCTGAGCGGCGGCAAGCCGGACAAGTACGCCTATCCGCC
Source organism: Pseudomonadota bacterium (assembly GCA_023419315.1). GTDB lineage: Bacteria > Pseudomonadota > Gammaproteobacteria > Xanthomonadales > Xanthomonadaceae > Pseudoxanthomonas_A. Next base: position 36,574 of record JAEZYE010000022.1, on the reverse strand, counting down.
GCACGAGATGGCCGCACTGGCGCTGCAATGCTCCGAGCGTGAACGTCGCGCCGACGAGGCCGAGCGCGAGGTGGACGAGCGTTACCGCGCCGCATGGATGGAGAAACACGTTGGCGGGCAGTTCGATGGCGTCGTCAGTGGCGTCACCAGTTTCGGCCTGTTCGTCGAACTGGACGAATCCAAGGTCAATGGACTGGTGCACGTGACGCAGTTGCCGCACGACTACTACCATTTCGATCCGCTGAGAAAGACGCTTTCCGGTGAGCGTCGTGGCAAGGAATACCGTCTGGGCGACCGCGTCCGCATCATCGTGCTGAAGGCGAGCCTGGAAGAACGCAAGATCGATTTCCGCCTCGTCGAGGAACGCGAGGCGCCGCCATTGCCGGCACGGGGACAGCCGGCGAAGCGGAAGAAGCAGAAATACTGAAACCGGCGGCGGTCGCTGCGTGCGCGGAAGAAGGCGTGCGTGGCGGCGGTCGTCCAACGAAAACATCCGCGACCCCGCGTCGCCACAGCCTGTGCGGTAGGACATGAGCAAGAACCAATGGATCGTCGGCGTCAACGCGGTTGCCTCGGCGATCGAGAACGATGCCGATCACGTGCGTGAAGTGCTGATCGAAGGCGGCAGCAAGAATGCGCGCCTGACCGAAATCGAAGAAAACGCACGACGCAAGGGCATTGACGTGCGCCGCGTGACCGCGCAGGCGCTGGATGGCGTCGGCGGCAACGTGCGCCACCAGGGCGTCGCCGCACGCTATGCCGCAGCGAAGACCTGGGATGAAAACGAACTCGAAGGACTGGTCGAAGCCGCCGAAGGCAAGGCGTTGCTGCTGGTGCTGGACGGCGTGCAGGATCCGCACAATCTCGGCGCTTGCCTGCGCAGCGCGGCGGCGGCTGGCGTCACCGCGGTGATCATTCCCAAGGACAAATCGGCGACGGTCAACGCCACCGTGCGCAAGACCTCGGCGGGCGCGGCGGATCGCATCGCCGTGGTGGCGGTCACCAACCTCGCGCGTTGCCTGAAGGATCTGCAGAAGCTGGGCGTGTGGATCTATGGCCTGGCCGGCGAAGCGGACGCATCGCTGTATGCGACCGACCTGCGCGGCAACGTGGCGCTGGTGCTCGGCGGTGAAGCCGATGGCCTGCGCCGGCTGACGCGTGAACACTGCGACGGTCTGGTGAAGATTCCGATGCCGGGCGATATCGAGAGCCTCAACGTCTCGGTCGCAGCCGGCGTCACCTTGTTCGAAGCCGTGCGCCAACGCCAATAACCGGAACCGACCATGACGCAACGTCCGTTGTTCCACCTGCTCGCTGCGTTCTGTGTTGCCAACCTGTTGTTGCTGCCACCGGCCAATGCGCAGGAAGACGGCGCCCGCGTGCGCGCCCGCGATCTGGGCGTCGCGCCGGGCATTTTCGCGCCCGGGCGGCACAACGCCATCACCGATGTGGCCGGTGTGCGCGTCGGCCAGGTGACGCTGAAGGAAGGCAAACGGATACGGACCGGCATTACCGCGATCCTTCCGCATCCGGGCAACGCGTATCGCTCGCGCGTGCCGGCTGCCGTGCACGTCGGCAATGGCTACGGAAAGTTGGTCGGCAGTACCCAGGTCAACGAACTGGGTGAACTCGAAAGCCCCATCCTGCTGACCTGCACGCTGTGCGTGTGGAAGGCGGCTGATGCGCTGGCGGCCTGGATGCTCGAACAGCCTGGCATGGAAAAGGTGCAGTCGATCAATGTGGTAGTCGGCGAAACCAACGACGGCGGTTTGAACGACATCCGCGCGCGCCCTGTTACCGCCGATTCCGTGCGGCGCGCATTGGCTGCCGCCACCGATGGCCCCGTGCAGGAGGGCAGCGTGGGTGCCGGCACGGGTACGGTGGCGTTCGGATGGAAGGGCGGCATCGGCACCTCGTCGCGCGTGTTGCCGAAAAGCCTGGGCGGCTGGACGGTCGGCGTGCTGGTGCAGAGCAATTTCGGCGGCGTGTTGCAGGTATCGGGTGCGCCGGTCGGCCGCGAACTCGAACGCTATGCATTCCGCGACGCAATGGCGGTGAACGCGGATCGCGATGACCTCGGACGGGATACCGGCGACGGCTCGATCATGATCGTCATCGCGACCGATGCGCCCATCGGTGATCGCAACCTGCGCCGGCTGGCCTCGCGCGGGATGATGGGGTTGGGGCGTACCGGAAGTTCGGCTTCCAATGGCAGCGGCGACTACGTCATCGCGTTCTCCACGGCCGAATCCGTGCGTCGCACCTTCGGCGCGGAACGTGTGCAGAGCAGCGAACTGGCGAACGATCAGATGAGCGCGGTATTCCAGGCCAGCGTGGATGCGGTCGAAGAGGCCATCTACAACTCGCTGTTCATGGCGACCACGATGCACGGCAATGGCGAGACGGTCGAAGCCGTTCCGCTGGACCGCGTTCGCAACGTCCTGCGCACGCACGGCATCGTGCCAGCAACGCGCTGAAGCGCTACTTCAGCGGATGAGTTTGCGATAGATCGCGACGTCAGCGACGGAGAAACAGCAGAAGAGCACTTCGTCCAACGCTTCCGCGTGGGACTGGACGAAAGTCGTGACAGTGGTGACCGCGATGCGCGCGGCCGATTCGGCCGGGTATCCGAAAACCCCCGTGCTGATACAGGGAAACGCGATCCGGCGCAGTTCGTACCTGTGCGCAACTTCGAGGCTGCTCCGGTAGCAGGAGGCCAGCAGTTCCGCTTCACCGTGCGTGCCGCCGCGCCACACCGGACCCACCGTGTGGATCACGTGGCGCGCAGGCAACCGGAAGCCGGGCGTGATCTTGGCATCGCCGGTTTCGCAACCATGCAGCGCGTGGCACGCATGCAGCAGATCGGGGCCAGCCGCGCGATGGATTGCGCCGTCCACGCCACCGCCGCCCAGCAGTGAACCGTTCGCCGCATTGACGATTGCATCAACGCAGAGCGTCGTGATGTCGGCCTGGAGTGCGATCAATTGCGTTGCCATGCGAACGCCCGCGGCAGGTGATCAGAGCGGCGTCGGCCAGGCGTTGGCGATCTTGCAGAACAGCCGCGCCGTCTGCTCGGCGTCGTATACCGCCGAATGCGCGTCGTCGGAATTCCATTCGAAACCCGCGGCCTGCATCGCCCGCGCCAGCACGGTCTGGCCGTAGGCCAGGCCCGCCAGCGTGACGGTGTCGAACACGCTGAACGGATGGAACGGATTGCGTTTGTGCCCGACGCGATTGACGGCGGCGTTGAGGAAATTCAGATCGAAATGCGCGTTGTGGCCCACCAGGATGGCGCGCTGGCAGCCATTGCGCTTCACTGCGGCGCGTACCGGCGCGAACACATGATCCAGCGCTTCACGTTCCTGCTTGGCGAAACGGAACGGATGATCGAGCACGATGCCGGTGACTTCCAGCGACTTCGGATCGATCTCCATCCCGGGCGCCGGATGCAGGTGCACGCTCGCGGTTTCGCCGGGCACGAACAAGCCATTGGCATCAATCTCGATCGGCACCGCCGCGATTTCCAGCAGGGCGTGGCGGTTCCAGTCGAAGCCGCCGGTTTCCACGTCCACCACGACGGGCAGATAGCCGCGAAAGCGTCGGGCCATCGGGTTGGCGGAGGGCAGTGCGGCGGCGTCGTTCATGCGATCAGGTTAGCAGAGGCGCGGCGCGCGACCGCAGCGGCAGACGCTTGCGCGGCCCCTCAGTGGGGTGATTCCGTGCGTGTACCCAGCACGCTGCCTTCTTCGCGCATGCGTTCGAGCATGGCCAGTCCTTGCGCCAGGAAATCAGCGTCGAATGGCGCACCGGCCTCGGTGGCGAGACCGGCCAGCAAGGTCCGCCCGATGTGCCGGCCTTCCTGCAACTGTTCGAACAGGCGGTAGGCCAAGGGCGACAGTGCGGCAAAGTGGATACGGTGATCCGCGTCACGGCGCACCAGCAGCAAGGTCGGTGTCGCGGGCGGCTGTGCCGGCTGGAAGGCCGGGCCGATATGGCTGACCGGCCAGCGGTACGCCAATGGCCAGGCAAACGGCGAGGCGAGCGGAATCCCATCGAGCAGATCGCCGTCCGGATCGTGTGGCGGCGAGGCGTCGTCGGAAATCTGCAGCGCCAGCTCCACCCATTCGTAGTGCGCCAGTTCCGGCAGCCACGCGGGCCATTCCGCCGTCGTCTCGTTGTCCTGCAGGAAGCGGATGAATTCGCGTGCGATCTGCGGGAACAGTGGCGTGTGGCTGCGATGTCCGGCGTAGAAGCGACGCACCAGGGCGCGCCATGCAGCGTCGCCGAGCGTCTGGCGGATGACCGGGAAATTGCCCGCCAGCAGACTCTCGATGTTGTTGAAGAACAGATCCCGGTAGATCGAAAGGCGACGTTCCTCGATACCGGGAGGCGGCGGGAAATTCGCCGGGTCGCGCAGATGCCGGGCGAGCGCGAATTGCTGTTCCCGCAGGCGTTCAGGCGCGGACATTGTGGCGGATGTCGCGGTCTGACGCGGCCTGGATGTCGCGGATGCGCTGCAGCTCGCGCTGCAGTTCGGCCAGCGGCGGAATGTTGAAATCGCGTTCCAGCAGGGTCGGGCGCACGCCATGCAGGCGATACGCCAGCGCCAGCAGATTCCAGACATCGTCCTTGACGTCCGTGCCGTGCGTGTCGACTTTCAGATCCTCGTCCTCGTCGTAATGGCCGGCGACGTGGTACGAGGCAATGCGGGTCGAAGGCATGCGCGAAAGGAAATCCGCCGCGTCGTACCGATGGTTGATGGCATTGACGTAGACGTTGTTGACGTCCAGCAGCAGATCGCAATCGGCTTCGACAAGGACGGCGTTGACGAAATCGACTTCATCCATGTCCTTGAACGGCGCCGCGTAGTAGGAGACGTTCTCCACCGCGATGCGACGGCCCAGCACGTCCTGTACCTGGCGGATGCGTGCGGCGACGTGCTGCACCGCTTCGGCGGTGAACGGCAGCGGCATCAGGTCGTAGAGATGGCCGTCGTCCGTGCAATAGCTCAGGTGTTCGCTGTAGAGCCGCACGTGATGCTGATCGAGGAAGCGTCGCGTGCGCGCGAGAAACGTATCGTCCAGCGGCGCCGCGCCGCCAAGCGACAGCGACAGGCCGTGGCAGGTCAGCGGATGGCGGCTGGACAGCTGTTGCAATGCCTCGCCGAAACGGCCGCCCACGTCGATCCAGTTGTCGGGCGCGCATTCAAGGAAATCGAAGGCGCTCGCGGGGGCGGACAGCAACGCGTCGAGCAGGGTGCGGCGCAGGCCGAGTCCTGCCGACATTGAAGGGAGCGGAGCATTCATGGCGAGGCGGATGCGCCCGCTCCGTCAAAGGAGGCGGGCGCCGGGTCGGGTCGCGTCAGGCGGAACCGCCGCACTTGCCCTCACCGCATTTGCCCTCGCCGCACTTGCCTTCCTTGTGCGCCTTGGCTTCGGTGGCGTCGATGCTGCCGTCCTTGTTGGTGTCCAGGGCAGTGAACTTCTCGCCCTTGCCCGGGTGGGCGGCATCGAACTCGGCGCGCGACACCTTGCCATCCTTGTCGGTGTCGGCCTTGGACAGGCCGCACTTGCCTTCCTCGCCCTTCTTGTCCGAGGCCTTGGCGTCGGTGGCGTCGGTGGCGGCAGCGGCGGCGTCCTGCGCCGAAATCAGGTAGCCCTGCGCCAGCGGTTGCATGGCGAAGGCGGAGCCAGCCAGCGTGAGGCCGCTGGCCAGTACGGTGGAAACAGCCAGGGAGGCAGGCCGGGAAGGGGACTTGCTCATCGGGTTCTCTCCGTCAGGGGTGTGGTTACACGCGGGGGAGCGCAGTGTAAACGCAGGCCGTTACGGAAACGTGGGACGCCCGGACCGCCCCCGCCTTGGGGGCGTGGAAGCCATCCCCACCGTTACAGCGAGCCGGTCGTGCTCGTCTCGTCGCGCTTGTCGCGTGCCGGCAGCGGCTGGTCGCCGTGGATCAGGAACCACACGTTCTCGGCGATGTTGGTCGCGTGGTCGCCGATGCGTTCCAGGTTCTTGGCCATGAACAGCAGGTGCGTGCACGGCGTGATGTTGCGCGGGTCTTCCATCATGTACGTGAGCAGTTCACGGAACAGCGCGGTGTAGTGCGCATCCAGTTCGGCGTCGCGCTCGCGGACCTGCAGGGCATGGGCGTCGTCGTTGTCGCGGTAGGCGGCCAGCACGTCGCGCACCTGCTGCACGGCCAGTTTGCCGAGCATGCGCAGGCCGGTGATCTGCGGCATCGGCGGCGACACGTTCAGTGCGATGGAACGCTTGGCGACGTTGGCGGCGTAGTCGCCGATGCGTTCGATGTCCGCCGGGATGCGCAGGCCGGCGAGGATCTCGCGCAGGTCGCGCGCCATCGGGCCGCGCAGCGCCAGATGCATGACGTCATGGCTGATGCGCTGTTCGAGCGCGTCGATGGCTTCGTCGTTGGCGACGATGCGCTGGGCGGCACGATCATCGCGGCGCTCGATCACGTCGAGCGCGGCTTCGAGCTGCGCCACGGCGATCTCGCCCATGTGCACGATTTCGGCCACCAGCCGGCGCTGTTCTTCGTCGTAACTTTTCACAATGTGCTCGTGCGGTTGGGTGTTCATGGGAATGGCCGGATGGGAGAAGGGAGTAGGCGGCGGGACATCGGGCCCACTGCGGGCGGAGTTGCGAAGGGACGCCGGCATGAATCGCGCCGGCGTGCGTCCGCGACTCAGCCGAAGCGGCCGGTGATGTAGTCCTCGGTCTGCTGCTTGCTCGGTTTGGAGAAGATCGTCGCCGTCGCGTCGTGCTCCACCAGCTCGCCCAGGTACATGAAGGCGGTGTAGTCCGACACGCGCGCCGCCTGCTGCATGTTGTGGGTGACGATGGCGATGGTGTAGTCCTGCTTCAGCTCTTCGATCAGCTGTTCGATCTTGCTGGTCGAAATCGGATCCAGCGCGGAGGTCGGTTCGTCAAGCAGGATGACGTCCGGCCGCAGCGCCACCGCGCGTGCGATGCACAGGCGCTGCTGCTGGCCGCCGGAAAGCCCGAGCGCGCTCTGCTTCAGCTTGTCCTTCGCTTCCTCCCACAGCGCGGCCTGGCGCAGCGCCTGCTCGACGCGCACGTCCATGTCGGCCTTGCCGATGCGTTCGTGGTGGCGGATGCCGTAGGCGACGTTTTCGTAGATCGTCATCGGGAACGGCACCGGCTTCTGGAACACCATGCCCACCTTGCTGCGCAATCGGTTCATGGGGAACTTCGGATCCAGGATGTTCTGGCCGTCGAGCAGCACTTCGCCCCGCGCTTCCAGCTTCGGATACAGCGAATAGATGCGGTTGAAGATGCGCAACAGCGTCGACTTGCCGCAACCGGAAGGCCCGATCAGCGCGGTGACCTTCTTCTCCGGAATTTCCAGGTTGATGTTGCGCAGGGCGTGGAAATCGCCGTAGTAGAAATCGAGGTTGCGCGCGGCGAGCTTGACCTTCGCCGGGGTGGCGGAGTCGAGTTCGCGCGTCGGCGTCGCGACCGAAATGCGGGCCACGTCATTCATGGGTCACCTTGTTTCGCAGGAGGATGGTGCGGGCCAACAGGCTGAGCAGCAGCACGAGCACGGTGACCAGGAAGGCGCCGGCCCAGGCCAGCGAATTCCACGAGTCGTACGGACTCATCGCGTACTGGTAGATGACCATCGGCAGGTTGGCCATCGGCTGCATCAGGTCGGTACTCCAGAACTGGTTGTTGAACGCGGTGAACAGCAGCGGCGCGGTTTCGCCGCTGATGCGCGCGAGCGCGAGCAGCACGCCGGTCACCACGCCGGGCAGGGCGGAACGCAGCAGCACCTGCACGGTCACCTTCCACTGCGGCACGCCGAGCGACAGCGCGGCTTCGCGCATCTGCTGCGGGACAAGCCGGAGCATTTCATCGGTGGTGCGCACGATGACCGGCAGCGCGATGAACGCGAGCGCGACGGCGCCGGCCAGGCCGGACCAGTGGCCCATCTGCGCGACCATCACGGTGTAGATGAAAAGGCCCAGCACGATGGACGGCGCCGAAAGCAGGATGTCGTTGACGAAGCGGATCGTTTCACCCAGCCAGTGCTTGTTGGCGTATTCGGCCAGGTACGTGCCCGCGGCGATGCCGATCGGCGTGCCGAGCGCGATGGCGAGCAGGCTGATCACCACGCTGCCGAAGATCGCATTGAGCAGGCCGCCGCGCTCGTTCGGCGGCGGCGTCATCATCGTGAACAGGTCGAGGTTGAGGCTGCCCAGCCCCTTGGTGATCGTGGTCCAGAGGATCCACACCAGCCACATCAGGCCGAAGATCGCGGCCGCGATGGACAGCGTCAGTGCGATGACGTTCTTGATCTTGCGCCAGGTGTAGAGCGCGTTCGTCGATGGATAGGCGGACATCTCAGTTGCCCTCGCGCTTGGCGAGCTGGCGCAGCATCAGGCGGGCGGCGGCCAGCACGACGAAGGTCAGCAGGAACAGGGTGAAGCCGAGCAGCAGCAGCGAGCCGCGATGCAGCGGGTCGGTGGCTTCGGCGAATTCGTTGGCGATGGTCGCGGCGATCGAAGTGCCCGGTTCGAGCAGCGCGGCGCTGATGGCGTAGGCGTTGCCGATGACGAAGGTGACCGCCATCGTTTCGCCCAGTGCGCGCCCCAGACCGAGGAATACGCCGCCGATGACCGCCGAGCGCGTGTAAGGCAGCACGATGTCCCACATCACTTCCCAGCGTGTGGAGCCGAGCGCGTACGCGGATTCCTTCAGGCGTCCCGGCACGGTCAGGAATACTTCGCGCATGACCGAGGACACGAACGGGATCACCATGATCGCCAGCACCAGGCCGGCGGTGAGCATGCCGATACCCAGCGGCGGACCGGAGAACAGCAGACCGATGCCGGGGATGCGGCCGAGGTTCTCGTCGATCCACGGATAGACGTGCTCGCTGAGCTGCGGCGCGAGCACGAACAGGCCCCACATGCCGTAGATGATCGAAGGAATGCCGGCGAGCAGTTCGATGGCCATGCCGACCGGGCCGCGCATCCACGTTGGCGCGACTTCGGTGAGGAACAGGGCGATGCCGAAGCTCACGGGCACCGCGATCACCATCGCGACCGTGGCGCTGACCAGCGTGCCGTAGACCGGCACCAGCGCACCGAACTCGCGCGTACCGACGTTCCACTCGGTGCTGGTGAAGAAGCCCAGGCCGAAGGTCTGCAACGCTTCGCGACCGCCCCACAGCATCGACAGCGCGGCTGCGATCAGCGACACCAGCACGAACAGGCCAGCTGCGGTAAGCGTCCAGCGGAACAGACGATCGGCACGGGCATCGCGTGCGGTGCGCAGATCAGCCAGGGAAGCGGGAAGGGCGGTCGTGCTCATGCGGTCGGGTGATCCGGGCCGGCGTGGAAGGAGCGGGATCAAGGCGATCCCGCGGGTGCACTCAGAGTTTGATTTCGGCCGACCAGTAGGCCTCGATCTGCTTCACCAGTTCCGGCGGCAGGGGCACGTAGTCGAGCTGTTGCGCCTGCGGTTGGCCCTGTTCGTACGCCCACTTGAAGAACTCCAGCGTGTTCTTCGCACGGGTCGCATCCTTGGGCTGCTTGTAGACGAGGATGAAGTTGGTCGCGGTGATCGGCCATGCGTCGGCGCCCGGTGCATTGGTGATGACCAGGTTGAAATCCTTGGCGGTGCCCCAGTCGGCGCTCGCGGCGGCGGCGGCGAAGCTTTCCGCGGTGGGCTGCACGAAATTGCCGGCGGCGTTCTGCAGCGAGGCGTACGCCATCTTGTTCTGTTCGGCGTATGCCAGTTCGACGTATCCGATCGAATTCTTCAGCTGGCGCACATAGGCGGCAACGCCTTCATTGCCCTTGCCGCCGACGCCGCCGTTCCAGTTCACCGAGGTGCCTTCACCGATCTTCTGCTTCCACTCCGGGCTCACCTTGGAGAGGTAGTTGACGAAGTTGAAGGTCGTGCCCGAGCCGTCGGAGCGATGCACGCTGTGGATCTTTTCCGCCGGCAAGGCCAAGCCCGGATTCAATGCGGCGATGGCCGGATCATTCCAGGTGGCGATCTTGCCGAGGAAGATGTCGGCCAGTACCGGACCGCTGAGCTTCAACTGGCCCGGCTCGATACCGGCGAGATTGATGACCGGCACGACGCCGCCAATCACCGACGGGAACTGGCCGAGTCCGGCCTGCGCGAGTTCTTCGGACGACAACGGCTTGTCGGAGGAACCGAAGTCCACCGTCGCCGCCTTGATCTGCGCGATGCCGCCGCCGGAACCGATCGACTGGTAGTTGATCTTCGCGCCGGTGCTGCGGTTGTAGTCGGTGGACCACCGCGCCATCAACGGATAGATGAAAGACGCACCGGCGCCGGTGATTTCCGCGGTCACGCGCGCGGCGCCATCGGCGGTGCCCGCCGCCGGAGCCGCTGCATTCGTGCCGGCCGGCGCGTCCTGCGAAGGCGAACAGCCGGTGACGAACAGGCTGGCGGCCAGAGCGAGGGCGGCGAAGCGGATCGGGCGGGAAAGCGGCATGCGGAGCTCCATGAAGAGGGCGTCAGGATTCATGGCGCTATGAAATGATGTTTTTGTTACAGCGTGATGACACGATGCCCATGCAGCGCATGGGCATCCCCCGACGTTTTGCTTCGCAGAAGTCCGGGCCCCGCTATGTGCTTTCCCCTTCCCCAACCCCTCCCCGGCGGGGAGGGGCTTCGGTTTGTGGGGGCGGATGGCGCGAGGTCTGGTTTTTGTGCGGACAAAAAAAGCGGGCCGAGGCCCGCTTTGAAATAAACAAGGGAGGGTTGCGAGAGAGAGTAGGGAGATCCCGTCCGCGTGGGAGAGAGAGAGGGCCGCGGACAGGATCGGGAGACGGTTACTTCAGGTTCTGCGCCCAGTAGGCTTCGATCTGCTTGACCAGCTCGTCCGGCAGCGGGACGTAGTCCAGGGCCTTGGCCTGGGCGTCGCCGTTGTCGTAGACCCAGTCGAAGAACTCGCGGGCCGCCTGGGTGCCGGCCGGATTCTTCGGCTGCTTGCTGACCAGGATGAAGTTGGTGGCGGTGATCGGCCAGGAGTTCGCGCCCGGGGCGTTGGTCATGACCAGGTAGAAGTCCTTGGCGCCGGCCCAGTCGGCGCTGGCGGCGGCGGCCGAGAAGGTTTCGTCGCTCGGCAGCACGAAGTTGCCGGAGGCGTTCTTCAGGCGCGAATACGCCATCTTGTTCTGCAGCGCGTAGGAAAGCTCGACGTAGCCGATGCCGCCCTTGATCTGCTTCACGTATGCGGCGACGCCTTCGTTGCCCTTGCCGCCGATGCCGGTCGGCCACTGCACCGAGGTGCCTTCGCCGACCTTGCTCTTCCATTCGCCGCTGACCTTGGACAGGTAGTTGACGAAGTTGAAGGTGGTGCCCGAACCGTCCGAGCGGTGCACGACGGTGATCTTCTGCGACGGCAGCTGCACGCCGCCGTTGAGCGCGACGATGCGCGGGTCGTTCCAGGTCTTCACCTTGCCCAGGAAAATGTCGGCCAGCAGCTCGCCGTCCAGCTTCAGCGCGCCCGACGGCACGCCCGGCACGTTGATCACCGGCACCACGCCGCCGATCACCGACGGGAACTGCGCGAGGTTGAACTTGGCCAGTTCCTCCGGCTTCAGCGGCGCGTCGGACGAACCGAAATCCACCGTGCCGGCCTTGATCTGGGCAATGCCGCCACCGGAACCGATCGACTGGTAGTTGACCTTCTTCTGCGTGGCCTTGGCGTAATCGGCCGACCACTTGGTCATGACCGGATAGACGAACGAAGCACCGGCGCCGGTGACGTCGGCAGCGGCGGCGTTGGCCGAGAGCGCGGCGGCAATCGCCAGCACGGCGACGCGGGACTTGAACGAGTTGAACACGGATGGCTCCTGGGATTGATGTCACGGCCTGTTTGCCGTCGGCGAGCATTTGACGACGCTTGCGTGACAGCGAGGTGTCTCGGTTGTGACAGTGCGATGACAGGCGAGGAACGAGCAGCGAACAGTGGAGGCTGCCTGGTCCGGAAGCGGGCGGGTTTGCATCCGGCCTGACAAAACAAAGAGGCGCGACTCGCGTCGCGCCTCCCGTGCTGCTGCGGTACCGCTGCGCTTACCAGTAGAACTGCATGCGGGCTTCGAGGATGTTCGGGTTGTCTTCGAGCGCACCCTTCTCCTGCTCGACCTTCACGTAGTTCAGCATGAACTTGAAGTTCGAACGCCAGTACCAGTTCACGCCGGCAGTCCAGCTGTCCATTTCGCCACCGACGACCGCGCCATCGGTCAGGTCGATGGTGTCGTAGCGCAGGCCGAGCTGCCACATGCCCTTGGTCGGATCATCCGGCAGGCCGGTGGTCGGCACGCCGGCCTTGTAGCCCCAGGTCTCGCCGGTGATGTTCCACAGGCCCGACACGTAGAAGCCGTCGCCGGAGAAGTCGTCGAACGCGCCGTAGCGCTTGACGTCGGTCTTCATGTATTCGCCCTGCAGCTTGACCGGGCCCTGGACCCACAGGCCTTCGACGCCGAGCACGCTGCTGCGATCCGAGGCGCGCAGGCCGCTGCTGCCGGTATCGACGAAGCGGGTGGAGACCATGTCGGCCATCGGGCGCGCACGCAGGCGGATGAAATCGCCGTCGGTGTCCTTGTCGGTGTAGTTGACGCCGAGGTGCAGGATCTTGCCGGCCTCGTTGATCGGCGCCCAATAACCGCGGGCCGCGTAGCCGCCGCCATGCTCACGGTTGCGGGTCAGTTCACGACCGAAGAAGCTCGCCGTCACGCCCCAGTTGGCGTCGCCGATGTTGTACTGGATGCCGACGCGACGCGGCGTGCCGATCGAATTGGTGATCGACGACTTGGAAATGAAGTCGTTGTTCTTGGTGCTGGAGAGTTCTTCCAGCGTGGCACCCGGCTGCTTGAACTGGCCGATCTGCAGGAAATGGTTGCCGTTGCCGCCGAACTTGTACTTGACGTTGGCGTCGAGGAACTTGTCGTCCTTGGCGTCATAGCCCAGCACCCATTCGATGTTGCCCGGGCCCTTGCCCTTCAGCACCAGCTCGGCGCGGCGCAGTTCCTGCAGGTAATCGTCGCCGTCCAGATCGCTGGCCGAATCGGCGCCGTAGTCGATGGTATCGGAATCGAACTTGTAGAAGTCAGCCTGCACCAGGCCCTCGAAGGACACTTCGGAACCGGCGATGACGTCGATCGGAATCTCGGCCTGGGCGGCGGGCGCGGCGACGGCCGCGAGCAGGGCAAGCGTCAGGGTGGAGCGGGACAGTTTCATGGGTAGCCCTTGGGGCGCGTGTGGAAGACGCTGCGCAGGCTAGTCCGTGAAAGTTGCGTTATTGTTACAGCGCTGTCTTATTTCGAAGTGATGACAGATGCGGGACAGCGACGGGGAAACCGGCATCGAGCCGCGTGGGCATGCGTGCTGTCCGGTCACGCGCCGACCGTCATCGAATCGGGATCACCCGCCCGCAACGCCTGGCGTCTTGTCCGGATATCGACAGAGATCACGGATGACGCATTGCGGGCAATCCGGCTTGCGCGCCTTGCAGACGTAGCGGCCGTGCAGGATCAACCAGTGATGCGCGTCGTGCAGGAACTCCGCGGGCACGACCTTCAGCAGGCGATCTTCCACCGCGCGCACATCCTTGCCCGGAGCGAGCCCCGTGCGGTTGGACACGCGGAAGATGTGCGTGTCCACGGCCATCGTGGGTTCGCCGAACGCGGTGTTCATGACGACATTGGCGGTCTTGCGACCGACGCCCGGGAGCGATTCCAGCGCTTCACGCGAACGCGGCACTTCGCCGTCGTACTGATCGACCAGGATGCGGCAGGTGGCGATGACGTTCCTGGCCTTCGCATTGAACAGGCCGATGGTGGAGATGTACGACTTCAGTCCCTCTTCGCCCAGCGCAAGAATGGCCTGCGGCGTGTTCGCCACCGGAAACAACCGTCGCGTGGCCTTGTTCACGCCGACATCGGTCGCCTGCGCGGACAGCGTGACGGCCACCAGCAACTCGAACGGCGTGCTGTATTCCAGTTCGGTCGTCGGCCTGGGATTGAGTTCGCGCAATCGCGAGAACAACGCGTGGATTTCGTCGCGCGTCAGTATTCTGCCGCGGCGCTTGATGCGTTCAGTCATGCGGGATCGTGTCCGCCGGAGCGGTTGGCGGCCTTGGCTTTTGCACGCGCGAGAATGGCGGCAGCGGCCGGCGGCAGGGAAGGGCGTTGGACATCGGTCGATGCCGGACGCCGTCGCGCATCACGTTCCGCAGCACGTTGCTGCAACCGCAACGCACGCGCGCGATGGCGGTCACGTGCGGCCCATGCGTATCGAAGGCGTTGCTGCGCGGCGAGCACGCTCGCCGCATCCCCACAGCAGTCGCCGGCGCACGGCGCGAACGACATCAGTCCGGCGTCTATCGCGCCATCGACATCCGCGTCCGCAAGCCGCGAAGCGAGCGTCGCCAGCAAGTCCGGCACGCGGCATGCGAAAACGGATGCACGCATTGGATCAACGTCCATTGAACTGCGGCTTGCGGCGCTCAAGGAAAGCGGCGGTGCCTTCGCGCATGTCTTCGGTGGAGAACATCAGTCCGAACTGCGCCGATTCGTACTGCAGGCCTTCCTCGATCGCGCACTCGCCGCCGATGTGGATCACGTCGAGGTTGCCGCGCAGCGCAAGTGGCGCGGCCTGGGCCAGTTGTTCGGCCCACTGCTGTACTTCCGCCTGCAACGCGTCGGCCGGGACCACGCGGTTGACGATGCCCAGCTGATGAGCGCGCTCCGCGGTGATGGGCGCGCCGAGCAGGCACAGTTCGAGTGCAGCGGCCCGGCCTGCCAGTCGCAGCAGGCGCTGGCTGCCGCCGAAACCGGGAATCAGGCCGAGGTTGATTTCCGGCTGGCCGACCTTGGCGGTGTCCGCCGCGATGCGCAGATGGCAGGCCATCGCCAGCTCCAGACCGCCGCCCAGTGCGAAACCATTCACCATTGCGATGACCGGTTTGGGCATCGTCTCGATGCGGCGCATCAGCCGTTGTCCACGCAACGAGAAGTCACGCCCGTCCGTCGCCGACAGCGTGGACATCTCGGCGATGTCCGCACCGGCCACGAATGCCTTCGGTCCCGCACCCGTCAATACCACCACGCGCACCGCCGGATCAGCCGCTGCGGCTTCGAATGCCACCATCAATGCGTCCAGCGTGGCGGCGTTGAGGGCATTCAGCTTGTCGGGACGGTTGACGGTGACGCGGCGGATGGCGCCCTCGTCGACGACGGAAACGGGGGTATCGGTCATGCGGAATCCAGGGAAGGTTGTGAAATTTTGGTAAAGGGAACTCGCCTTGCGGCGGCGGGGTCAGAGCCCCGGTTGTCAGTGGCGATTAAGCCCCGCCACCGCTATCCTAGCGCGTCCATCCGGGGCGGTATTTCCGCCCCGTCTACCATCCGGAGAAATCGTTGATGAAGTTGCGTTCGTTTGTGGTCGCTATCGCGGCATTCGCCATGGCCGGTAGCGCCCTGGCCCAGGACACGACGTCCGAGAAAGGCAAGTTGAGCTATTACTTTGGCTACGACTACGGCAACAACCTCGCCGAACTGACTTCGCGCGGCGAACAGCTCGACATCAACACGGTCATCAAGGGTCTTCAGGATGCCTACGCCAAGAAGCAGCCGTCGCTGACGGCCGATCAGCTGAAGCCGGCCCTGGAAGCATTCCAGAAGCGCGAGCAGCAGCGCGCGCAGCAGGCCAAGGCGGAGTACGACAAGCTCGCCGCCGAGAACAAGACCAAGAGCGACCAGTTCCTTGCGCAGAACAAGAGCAAGCCGGGCGTGCAATCGCTGGCCAACGGCGTGCAATACCGCGTGATCGAAGCCGGCAGCGGCGCCAAGCCGACCCAGAGCAGCACGGTGACGCTGGAAGTCGGCGGTCCGTTCCCGATGGGCCAGCGCCCGCAGGAAGCGCGCGCGCCGCAGACCATGCCGAACGTCAAGGTCAGTGAGATCGAGATGCAGGCGATGCGCGAAGTGCTGCTGCAGATGCCGTCGGGCGCCAAGTGGGAAGTGGCGCTGCCGCCGGAGAAGGCCTACGGCGCCGATCCGCGCACCGGCTTCCCGCCGAACGTGGCGGTGGTATTCGAGATCAAGCTGCAGAGCGTCAAGTAAGCAAGCAATCCAGAACCAACAGCGACGCCGGCCTCGAGCCGGCGTCGTCGTTTTCATGCATCGTCAAGCCGCTCGCGCTAGGCTGCGCAGCGCAGGAAGGCAATGAGCTCCTCCGTATTCCAGTCCGTTTCCAGTCCCTGCATCGGCGTCTGCACCATCGCCGCGGACGGGCTCTGCGATGGTTGCTTGCGCACGCTGCCGGAAATTGCCCGCTGGTCGCAAATGAATGAGATCGAACGACGGCATTTGATGGACGCCATCCTGCCCGGACGCGAGCGGGAGCGGCGTCCGTTTCCGCAACGCCTGCGTGAAGTCGAACGGCTGTGTGGCGCACTGCATCCACTGGAGGATGTACCCGCGGCGCCGGGATGGAACCATGAGCAACTCCACGACCTGCTGCCGCCTGGCCCGATGTCGGAAGCGGCGGTGTTGGCGGGTCTCGTGCCGCGCGAGGAAGGCACGCAAGTGCTGTTGACGCGGCGCACCGACGCTCTGCGCCATCACGCGGGGCAGGTCAGTTTTCCGGGCGGACGCATCGAACCCATGGACGAAAGCGTCGTTGCCGCGGCCCTGCGCGAAACCTGGGAAGAAATCGCGCTGACGCCCGAGCAGGTGGCGCCGTTGGGCTATCTCGATCCGTTCACCACGATCAGCGGCTTCCGTGTGGTGCCGGTGGTTGCGGTGATTGACCCCTCATACACTGCGCAGCCGAATCCCGCTGAAGTCGCCGATGTGTTCGAGGTGCCGCTGGATTACCTGATGACGCCGGGCAACCTGCGCCAGGTGGAGGTCGACTACCGGGGACGCGCACGTTCGGTACTGGAATACGACTGGCCCGGCCAGCGCATCTGGGGCGCGACCGCAGCCATCCTGTTCAATCTGCGCCAGCGACTGGAGGGCAAATGAAAACATGGACCACCTTGGTTGATGTCGAAGCGCTGGCCAGGCAGCTTGGCGACCCGCAGTTGCGCCTCGTCGATGCGCGTTTCGTCCTGGCCGATCCGGAAGCGGGACGGACTGCGTACGCCCAGTCGCATCTGCCCGGTGCGGTGTATGTCGATCTCAACCGCGATCTGTCCGATCTTTCGCGCACCGGGCAGGGACGACACCCGCTGCCTTCCGATACGGCATTCACGCGCCGGCTGGGCGAACTCGGCATCGCGCCGCAGACACAAGTGGTGGTCTACGACGCAAGCGATGGCAGCATGGCGGCTGCCCGTTTCTGGTGGATGTTGAAATTGCTGGGACACGAGGCCGTCGCGGTGCTTGACGGGGGCTTGCAGGCCTGGCGCGAGCACGCATTGCCGGAGACTGATGCCGCCGTGAAAGTTGCCCCGCAAGCGGCCTATCCCGCCCGTTTCGACACCGGGCGTATCGCGGATGCCGCCGAAGTACTTGCGCGACTGAGTGCCGACAGCGGCTGGCTGATCGACGCACGCGCACCCGAACGTTTCCGCGGTGAAGTCGAACCGATTGATCCGGTGGCCGGCCATGTGCCGGGTGCGGTGAATCGCCCCTACGCGAGTCACCTGCGTGCAGGCCGCTTCCTCCCGGCCGAAGAACTGCGTGAATCGTTCGCACCGTTGCTGAAGTTGCATCGCGCCGGGGATCTCGTGCTGATGTGCGGTTCGGGCGTCACCGCGTGCCATCTTCTGCTCGCACTCGAACACGCCGGCGTGCGTGGTGCGCGTGTCTTCGCCGGATCCTGGAGCGGCTGGATCAGTGATCCCGCGCGTCCGGTGGAACGCGGCGCCGGCTGAGCGCCGTCATCGCCCTGTAACCGGCGCGCAGCATCCTGCCGGGCTTCACAGGGGGAACAACGATGTTGTCACGCATCATGCGCGCCACGTGGGCGGCGTGCTGTCTGGTTGCTTTGCTCGCTCCCGGCGCGCGCGCGCAGGACGACGCATCCGCCGAACGCCTGCGCATCCACGGGTCGAACACACTCGGCGCGCAACTTGTACCGGCCATGGTGGAAGCGTGGTTGCACGACATCGGCTACCGGGAGGTTCGCCGGCGGGAGCGGAACAACCGCATCGAGATTCGCGGCACGCGCGATGACCTTCCATTGATCGTCGAGATTGATCGAAGTGGTTCGGCACAGGGCTTCCAGGCGCTGATCGAGGGCAACGCCGAAATCGCGATGATGCCGCGCGAACCCGATGCGACCGAACGCGACGCCGCCTGGCAACTGGGCGATCTGTCTTCACCGGAGCAGGAATTCGTGGTGGCGCTGGACGGCCTGGCGGTTGTCGTCAACGAGCGCAATCCCGTTCGAAGCATGAGCGTCACGCAGTTGCGAGACGTGCTTGCCGGACGCATGACCGACTGGTCGCAACTCGGCGGGCGCGCAGGCGGCATGCAGGTGCATCTCGGCGCGAAGGGCGGCAGTCGCGATTTCCTGCGCATGCGCGTAATGCGGGGTGAGGCCGTTGCGCCAACGCTGCGTACGCACGCCACGCTCGCGCATGCGGCGCGGGCGGTGGCGCAGGATGCCAACGCATTGGCGGTGGTCGCCGTACGCACCGGAATTCCCCGCGGCACGCGAACGTTGGCGATCGCCGATGGCGGTATGGCGGTCCTGCCCACGCGGTTGAACGTGATGAGCGAGGACTACCCGCTGGTGCAGCGCTATCGGCTTTACGGCGGTCCCTTGATGTCGGCGCTGGGTCGCAGCTTTGCGCAGTACAGCGTGACGCGGCCAGCACAGCAGGCGGCCGAGAAAGCCGGCTTCATGTCCGTGACCTTGCGTCCGACTGCGCAAGCGGTCGCTCCGGATCCTGCAAAGCCCTACGGCGCGACCGTCGCGGGTACGCAGCGTGTGCCGGTCAGCCTGCGCTTCAATCCGGCATCGCTGACCAACGTGTTCGAAAGCCGCAGCGCGAATGACCTGGACCGGCTCGTCGCCTATCTGCGTCTTCCGGAGAACCGCGGCCGGCAGGCCATCGTGGTCGGATTCGCCCACGACGACGGAAGCAACCGCCTGATTGCCACTGTGCGCAGCAATGAGCGCTCGGATCTGGTGGCCGAGTACCTGATCAAGCAGGGCGTGCCCGTGCAACGCTCGATCGGCATGGGGGCGACGCGGCCGTTGGCCTCGGGATCATCGCCCGAGTCGCGTCATCGCAACGAGCGCGTCGAAATCTGGGTGAAGTAGGCCGGGTCAGTCCGGCCGCACCGGCTGCACAGCCTGATCGCCGACGACCGTGTGCCAGCGACGGATGCGCCATTGCGTCACCAGTCCGTTGCGCACGTAGGGATCCGCGTTGACGAAAGCTGCGATGACCTCCGGTGATTCGCACTGGAACAGCATCACCGCCGCATCGAGCGGATCATCCAGTGCGCCACCCAGGATCATCTCGCCGCGCGCCTGCGACGCCCATGCCAGTTCCAGATGGGCGTTGCGGAACTCGGCACGCCGCTGCAGGTAGTCGGCTGCATAGTCGTAGAAGAGCAGGAACTGCATGGCTTACTTGCGCAGCTTGGCGACAAGCGCATGCAGCGCCGCCTGCGTATCCGGCGCGTCCCAGGCATCGACGAAGCGCTCCAACTGGATCAACTCGGGCGACATCGCTTCCACCACGTCGGCGCGCGCAATCGCCCGGGTCTGCAGCATCGGATGGTGCGGCAATGCGAGCAATCCCTCGAGCCATGCGATCGCGCGCGCGACGACATGCTCCTGATCCGCAAGTTCGTCCACAAGGCCGATGTCCAGCGCACGCTCCGCGGTGACCATTTCGCCCGACACCAGCAGGCGTTCCGCACGGTGCGGGCCGACCAGACGGCGCATCAGGCGCTGGATGCCCTCCGGCGCGACCAGGCCGACCTGCGTTTCGTTGAGCCCGAGCGCGAACGGGCGCGCCGGATCGAGGCTGCGCGCCATCACACGGTAATCGCAGCACAGTGCCAGCACGCAGCCACCGGCGGGCGCATGGCCCGTGAGCGCGGCGGCGACCGGGACGCGCGAATCGGCCAGCGCGCGCGCCGCGCCGAAGAACGCCTGCCACGCGTCGAACAGGGCGTGGCGGTCCTCGCCCAGTGAAAGCAGATAGGGCACGTCCATGCCGGCGGAGAAGATACGCTCGTTGCCGGCCAGCACGATGCCGCGGACACCTGCGGCCACCGCACCTTCCACCGCGTGGATGAGCGCACGGCACAGTTCAATGTTGAGTGCATTGACCGGCGCCCGCGCAAGGCGGATTTCGCGGATGCTTCCGTGGTCGCGGATATCGATCAGGGCGGTCATTCAGTCACTCCGGCAATGTGAGCAACTATCATAGGCGCATGAATCGCCGCCTTGTATCCGCCACCCTGTTTGTCCTGTCCACCGCTGCCGCAGGCGCGCAGGCCGCCGAATGCGTGCCCAAGGTGGAAAACGCCTGGATCCGCATGCCGCCTTCGGCCAGCATGCCGATGATGGCCGGATTCGCCCGCATCTCGAACCCGTGTGCGAAGGAAATCGTGGTGACCGGAGCGGAAAGTCCCGCCTTCGGTGATGTGTCGTTGCACGAGTCCCGCGAGGTCGATGGTGTAAGCCGCATGCGCGAGATTGAAGTCCTGCCGATTGCAGCCGGCAAATCGGTGGAACTGAAGCCGGGCGGCTTGCATCTGATGCTTTACCGGCCCGAAAGCGCCTTCAAGGAAGGTGAGCAGCCGGTCATTACGCTGAAGTTGAAGGGCGGGCGCAGCGTGCCCGTCACCTTCACGGTCCGTCGCAGCGCGCCGTAAAGCGCGCAGTGCGGCGCGCTGCGTCAGTTCGACGCGTCGCGGATAGCGTCTGGCAAAGGCGCGCTCTTGCCGGTCTTCGTGTCCATCCACACGACGACCACATTCCCGTCCGAATACAGCAGGCTGTCATCGTCCTTGTCGACGATGCGGTGGCCGATGGTGACGCTGCTGGTGCCGAGGCGATCGACGTAGAGTTCGACCACGATGTCGTTCGGCCAAGTCAATGGTCGCTTGTAGTTGATGTTGTTCGCGGCCACGACCGGAGCAATGCGATCCGTCATTGAAACGCCGGGCACGGTCAGCATCCAGCGCACGCGGGCTTCTTCCAGATAGGAAATGAACTTGGCGTTGTTGACGTGGCCCATGCTGTCCATGTCGCGCCAGCGCACGCTGATCGGCACTTTCGCCAGCAGGCGGCGGTCGGCGGAATCGGGAAGGTCACTCATCGGGAAGCCTTGGTCTTCTTCTTGGTGGCGGACTTGCGTGGCGGCAACACGTCCGGCTTGGCGACCGCGGCCGGTTTGCTTGCCTTCGGTGTCTTGTTTTCGGGCAGCAGCTTGGCGAGGAAGCGGCCGGTATGCGAGCCCGGATGCGCGGCGATCTCTTCCGGCGTGCCGGTGGCGAGAATCTGGCCACCGCGATGCCCCCCTTCCGGGCCGAGATCGACGACCCAGTCGGCCGTCTTGATCACGTCCAGGTTGTGTTCGATCACCACGATCGTGTTGCCGTCGTCGCGCAGCTTGTGCAGCACGGCGAGCAGGTGCTCGATATCGTGGAAATGCAGTCCGGTGGTCGGCTCGTCGAGGATGTACAGCGTGCGCCCGGTATCGCGGCGCGACAGTTCCTTGGAAAGCTTCACACGCTGCGCTTCGCCGCCGGAAAGCGTCGTCGCGCTCTGGCCCAGCTTGATGTAGCTCAGGCCGACATCCATCAGCGTTTCCAGTTTGCGTGCGATGGAAGGCACCGGTTCGAACAGCTTGAGCGCATCTTCGACCGTCATTTCCAGCACGTCGTTGATGTTGTAGCCCTTGTAGAGAATCTCCAGCGTCTCGCGGTTGTAGCGTTTGCCGTGGCACACGTCGCACGGGACGTACACATCCGGCAGGAAGTGCATTTCCACCTTGATGAGCCCATCGCCCTGGCAGGCTTCGCATCGGCCGCCGCGCACGTTGAAGCTGAAACGGCCAGGCGAGTACCCGCGTGCACGCGCTTCCGGTACCTGCGCGTACAGCTCGCGCAACGGCGTGAACAGGCCGGTGTAGGTCGCCGGATTCGAGCGCGGCGTGCGGCCGATCGGCGATTGATCGATATCGACCACCTTGTCGAACAGATCCAGGCCCACGACTTCGCGATACGGCGCCGGCTTGTGGGACGCGCCGTTGATCTCGTTCGCGGCAAGCGCGAACAGCGTGTCGTTGATCAGCGTCGACTTGCCGGAGCCGGACACACCGGTGACGCAGGTGAAAAGCCCGGAACCGATGTCCAGATCGACATTCTTCAGGTTGTTCCCGCTGGCGCCGCGCAGGTGCAGCATCATCTTCGGGTTGGCCTTGTGGCGCGACTTCGGCACTTCAATCTGCCGCTTGCCCGAGAGGTACTGGCCGGTAAGCGAGCGCGGGGATTTCAGGATGTCGTCCAGCGTGCCTTCGCCCACGATTTCTCCACCGTGCACGCCCGCACCGGGACCGATATCGAGCACGTAGTCTGCGGCACGGATGGCGTCTTCGTCATGTTCGACGACGATGACGGTATTGCCCAGATCGCGCAGGCGCGTGAGCGTGCCGAGCAGGCGCTCGTTGTCGCGCTGGTGAAGACCGATGGAAGGCTCGTCGAGCACATACATCACGCCGACCAGGCCGGCGCCGATCTGCGACGCCAGGCGGATGCGTTGCGCTTCGCCGCCGGACAGCGTGTCGGCTTTGCGTTCCAGTGTCAGGTAATCGAGGCCCACATCGACGAGGAAGCCGAGGCGCTCACCGATCTCCTTGACGATCTTGGCGGCGATTTCGCCACGCCAGCCGGGCAGCGTCAGTTCGCGGAAGAACGACAGCGCTTCATCCACCGGCATCACGACCAGCGCCGGCAGCGGGCGATCAGCGACGAACACATTGCGCGCCGCCTTGTTCAGGCGCGCGCCGCCGCAATCGGGACAGGGTTGTTCGCTGATGAACTTTGCCAGTTCCTCACGCACCGCCGGCGATTCCGTCTCGCGGTAGCGCCGCTCCAGATTGGGCACGATGCCCTCGAAACGATGCTTGCGCTGCGTGCGTCCACCGGCTTCGGTGAGGTAGCTGAAGGTGATGACATCATCGCCGCTGCCATACAGCACGGCTTGCTGCGACTTGGCCGAAAGCGATTGCCACGGGGCATCTACATCGAAGCGGTAGTGCTTGGCCAACGAAGCAATCAGCTGGAAGTAGTAGGCATTGCGGCGATCCCAGCCGCGCACGGCACCTGCCGCCAGCGACAGATCCGGATGCACGACCACGCGCGCGGGGTCGAAGAACTGGGCCACGCCGAGGCCATCGCAGGTCGGGCAGGCGCCGACCGGCGAGTTGAAGGAAAACAGGCGCGGTTCGAGTTCCGGAAGCGAGTAATCGCAGACCGGACACGAATACTTGGACGAGAACAGCAGGGGAGCCGCATCAGCATTGTCGAGGGACATCACCGAAGCCATTCCATCCCCCAGCTTGAGCGCGGTTTCGAAGCTCTCCGCGAGTCGCTGCTTGATGTCCTCGCGCGGACGGAAACGATCGATCACCGCTTCGATCGTGTGCTTCTGGCGCAGCGCAAGCGGCGGAACCGCGTCGATCTCATGCAGTTGGCCGTCCACGCGCACGCGGACAAAGCCCTGCGCACGCAGCTGATCGAACACCTGCGCGTGTTCACCCTTGCGCTCGCGGATGACCGGCGCCAGCAGCATGTAGCGCTGCTCGCCGTCCAGCGCCAGCACCTGATCGACCATCTGGCTGACGGTCTGGGCTTCCAGCGGATAGCCGTGATCCGGGCAGCGCGGCGTGCCGACGCGTGCGTACAGCAGGCGCAGGTAGTCGTAGATCTCGGTAATGGTGCCGACGGTGGAGCGCGGGTTGTGGGAGGTCGACTTCTGTTCGATCGAGATCGCCGGCGAGAGCCCCTCGATGTGGTCGACATCCGGCTTTTCCATCACCGACAGGAACTGCCGCGCATACGCCGACAGCGACTCCACGTAGCGGCGCTGGCCCTCGGCGTAGATGGTGTCGAACGCCAGCGAAGACTTGCCGGATCCGGACAGGCCGGTGATCACGATCAGCTTGTCTCGCGGGAGGTCGAGATCGATATTCTTGAGATTGTGCGTTCGCGCGCCGCGGATGCGGATGCTGTCCATGCCGTGGGGTGGCCTGTTCAGTAGGGAAGGGGAGGAGAATCTGGGGCTGGCCCGGACTGCGGCCAGGGAATCACCCAGCGTAGCGACTCCGATATTTGGGGGCAAACCCACAGGACCAAAGCGGGCACGGCCTGACGAACCATGGAACGGCGGCTCTCCATTCAGTCCCGCCATCGGTCGAGCGGATACGCCAACACGTTGATTGAGGCGCGTCTCACCAGCCGAGACCGCCAGACTGGGCGCGCGTCAATGGGCAAGTTGACCCCAAGTCACTGACAGGGCTACAATTCCGCTTCTGACCGCCCTCGATTGCGGCTCAGGTTGAGAATAACTACAGAAGAGGAATCCCAATGTACGCAGTTCTGGTCACTGGCGGTAAGCAATACCGCGTGATGAAGGGCGAGACTTTGCGCGTCGAGAAGCTCGATGCCGAGGCCGGTAAGGAAGTCACGTTCGACAATATCCTGATGCTGGGCGACGGCGAAGGCGTCACTCTCGGCGACGCGCTCAATAGCGCGAGCGTCTCGGCGAAGATCGTCGGCCACGGCCGCGCCGACAAGGTCCGCATCATCAAGTTCCGCCGCCGCAAGCACCACATGAAGCGCCAGGGTCATCGGCAGCATTACACCGAAATCGAAATCACCGGCATCAACAAGTAAGGAGAATCAGTCATGGCACATAAAAAGGGCGTAGGCTCATCGCGCAACGGCCGCGACTCCAATCCGAAGATGCTGGGCGTGAAGGTCTATGGTGGCCAGGCGATCGATGCCGGCAACATCATCGTCCGTCAGCGTGGTACCCAGTTCCATCCGGGGCCGGGCGTGGGCCTGGGTCGTGACCACACGCTGTTTGCGTTGGTCGACGGCAAGGTCGAGTTCTCGATCAAGGGCGCCAAGAAGCGCCGCACCGTGAGCGTGGTGACCGAAGCCTGAGGCTTCGCCCATTGCTCGCCACGAAAGCCCCGCTCCGGCGGGGTTTTTCGTTTGGACTGAGGCAGGTCCCGTCTGCGGACGACGTTAAACTGCCCACGGCGCTTTTCGCCGAATTCCCCCAATCTCCACTGATGCTTTCCCATGAAACTCGTAGACGAAGCTGAAATCCAGGTCATTGCCGGCAATGGCGGCAACGGTTGCATCGGCTTCCGTCGGGAGAAGTTCATTCCCTTGGGTGGGCCGGACGGCGGCGATGGCGGCAGCGGTGGCAGCGTCTGGCTGCAAGCGGACGAGAACCTCAACACGCTGGTGGACTTCCGGCACGAAAAAGTCTTTCGCGCGCAACGCGGCGAGAACGGCATGGGACGCCAGATGTATGGCAAGGCCGGCGACGACAGGACGATCACGGTGCCGGTCGGCACGGTGGTGGTGAACGTCGACACCGACGAAGTCATCGGCGATCTGACGTCCCACGGGGATCGCCTGCTCGTGGCCAAGGGTGGCAAGGGCGGTCTCGGCAACATGCATTTCAAGAGTTCGGTGACGCGCGCGCCGCGCAAGGCGACGCCGGGCGAAGAAGGCGAACAGCGCCTGCTGAAACTGGAACTCAAGCTGCTGGCCGATGTCGGCTTGCTGGGTTTCCCGAACGCCGGCAAGAGCACCTTCATCCGCGCGGTCTCCGCAGCGACGCCCAAAGTTGCCGACTATCCGTTCACCACGCTGTATCCGAATCTGGGCGTGGTCAGCGTGGAAGCACATCGCAGCTTCGTTATCGCCGACATTCCGGGCCTGATTGAGGGCGCGGCCGACGGCGCAGGACTCGGTGCGCAATTCCTGCGACACCTGCAGCGCACACGCCTGCTGCTGCATCTGGTGGACATGTCACCGATGGAAGGCGGCGTGGAAGGGATCGAACCCGTCGAGCAGGTGCGCGCCATCGAGCGCGAGCTGCTCAAGCACGATCCCTCCCTGCTTGAAAAGCCACGCTGGCTGGTGCTCAACAAAGCGGACCTCATGTTCGAGGACGAAGCTCGCGAGCGCGCCGAGCAGATCGTGGCCGAACTGGATTGGATGCATCCCTGGTACCAGGTGTCCGCGATCTCCCGCGAAGGCACCTGGCCGATCATGAAGGACGTAATGGCCTTCTTCGATCGCCAGCGCGAAGACGCTGCCGAGGCGGCGCAGCATGAATGAACTGGCGACAGGCTCGGCCGGTCAGGCAACAAAAAACCCGGCCGAAGCCGGGTTTTTTTGCTTTCCCGTGACGGCCGAATCAGGCCGCGGCCTGGAGGGCCTTGATACGGGCGGTCAGGCGGCTCTTGTGACGGGCGGCCTTGTTCTTGTGGATCAGGCCACGCGAGCTGTAGCGGTCCAGGATGGGCTGGGCCACGGCGAAAGCGGCCTGGGCGCCAGCGGCGTCGTTGGCGTCAAGCGCCTTGAGCACTTTCTTGACGGCGGTGCGCAGCATGGAGCGCTGGGCAGAGTTGCGCGCGTTGCGCACGACGGTCTGCTTGGCGCGCTTCTTGGCGGACTTGATATTGGCCACGATGGGTTCCTGAAAGCTGGGATAATGGGGTTACGGGAAAATAGACCAAAAAGTATGGATGATTCAGAGGCTTGCGTCAACAACAACCTCCTGTCCGGGGAGGTCCGCCGATGAGCGGGAACCGTCTGCTGCGGTCCACCGCGATCTTCAGTTCGATGACCTTCCTTTCCCGGTTGTCCGGGCTGATCCGGGACCAGGTCTACGCGGCGGTGTTCGGCGCCGGGGCGGCGATGGACATCTTCTTCATCGCGTTCCGGATTCCGAACTTCATGCGCCGGCTTTCCGCGGAAGGGTCGTTTTCGATGGCCTTCGTGCCCGTGCTGGCCGAATACAAGGAAAAGCACGGTCCGGAGGCGGTGAAGGAACTGATCGACCGGGTGACCGGCACGCTGGCGGCTTCGCTGCTGGTCGTCACCGCGGTGGTTCTGGTGTTCGCGCCGCAGTTGGCCTTTGCCATTGCATCGAAGTACACCGGCGAGCACCACGAGATGCTCACCGAAATGCTGCGGATCACGTTCCCGTACGCGTTCTTCATTTCGCTGGCGTCGCTGGTGGGCAGTGTGCTCAACAGCTACGGGCGGTTCGCCATTCCCGCGCTGTCGCCGATCCTGCTCAACCTCTCGATGATTGCGGCGGCATTCTGGTTGGCGCCGTTGATGGGCGGGTCGGTGATGGCGCTGGCCTGGGGCGTATTCGCTGCGGGCATGCTGCAACTGGTTTTCCAATTGCCGGCGCTGGCGAAGCTGGGTCTGTTGCCCCGACCGAAATTCGGGCTGGCCCATGCTGGCGTGCGCAAGATCATGAAGCTGATGGTGCCGACGCTGTTCGGATCGTCGGTCGTGCAGTTCAACCTGCTGTTCAACACGTGGGCCGCGGCGTTCCTGCTGAGCGGCAGCGTGAGCTGGCTGTACTACAGCGACCGCTTGCTGGAATTCCCGCTGGGGATGTTCGGCGTGGCGATCGGCACGGTCATCCTGCCGCACCTGTCCAGCCGTCACGCCGCGACCGATCCGGAAGGCTTCTCCAAAGGCCTGGACTGGGGGTTCCGCCTGTGCCTGCTGATCGGGATTCCCGCCTGCATCGGTCTGGTGCTGTGCGCCGGCCCGTTGATGGCGACGCTGTTCCAGTACAACAAGTTCACCGCGTTCCATGCGCAGATGAGCAGTTGGAGCCTGATGGCGCAATCGACCGCCGTGCCGGCCTTCCTGCTGGTGAAAGTGCTGGCGCCCGCGTTCTACTCGCGGCAGGACACGCGGACTCCGGTGAAGTCGGCCGTGGTGTCCGTGCTGGTCAACGCCAGCGCGACGGTGCTGCTGTTCGCGGCGATGCTGGCGTTGACCGATGTCGGCCAGCAGGCGCTTGAGAAGTCCGGCGGCAACGTGATCGACGCGCTCGCGCACGTGCCGGGTGCGCACGCCTTGCTTGCTTTGGCGATTGCGATTGCAGGCTGGACCAACGCGCTCCAGCTGGCCTGGTACCTGCGGCGGGCCGGGGTCTATCGCCGCCAGCCGGGATGGGGACGCTTCCTGCGCCAGATCGGTGTGGCCTCGCTGGCGATGGGGCTGGTCCTCGTGGCCTTGCGGCTGGTGTGGCCTGACTGGTCCGACTGGGCGTGGTGGGAACGAGGCTGGCGACTCGCCGTGCTGGTCGGGTCCGGCGGCGCGCTGTATGCGGCGCTGCTGTGGATGCAGGGCATCCGGCCGCGGGATTTGCGGGGACATTAAGCCCCAGCCGGACGGCTATACTGCGGAACTTGCGTGCGCCCGGCGGATCGGCCCGGGCCGCTTACAACAGGAAACCATGAGCAGGCTGTTTCGTGACGTCGACGGCGGACCTTTGAGTCCGCGCGGGAGCGTGGTCTGCATCGGCGCTTTCGACGGCCTCCACCACGGCCACCGGACGCTGGTGCGGCATACCGTGGCACGTGCTCGTGAGTCCGGCCTGTCTGCCGTTGTGCTCAGCTTCGAGCCGCTCCCGCGCGAGTTCTTCGCCCAGGATAACCCGCCGCCGCGCTTGACGCTGGCGCGTGCGAAGGTCGAAGGCCTGCGCAATCTCGGCGCGGACCTGATTGGATTGCTGCGCTTCGATGCGCGCATTGCCGCGATGAGCGCGGAGGATTTCGTCCAGCAGATGCTGGTGGAACGACTGTCGGCTCGCGAAGTGTGGATCGGCCCGGACTTCCGCTTCGGCAATCGTCGCGGTGGCGACCTGGCGCTCTTGCAGCGCATGGGCGGCGAGCGGGGATTCAGCGCGCACGCCATCGAGCCCGTGGACGTGCACGGCGACCGCGTTTCCAGCACGCGCATCCGCGAAGCCTTGCAGGCCGGTGATTTCGGCAGGGCCACCCAGTTCCTCGGCCGGCCTTACGCCATCGGCGGCCGCGTCGTGCGCGGGCAGCAACTCGGGCGCACGCTCGGCTTCCCGACCGCCAACCTGCGATTCCCGAAAACGCCTGCGCTGTCCGGCATCTATGCGACCTGGGTGCATGGCGTGGCCGAGCATCCGTGGCCATCGGTGTCCAGCTTCGGCACGCGCCCGACCGTGGACGGCGTCGAGCCTCTGCTCGAAGCACACCTGTTCGATTTCAGCGGCGACCTCTATGGGCGCCATATCGAGGTCGAATTCGTCGCCAAGCTGCGCGACGAACTGAAATTCCCCGATCTGCAGAGCCTCACCACGCAGATGCATCGCGATGCCGAACAGGCGCGCGGCCTTCTTTCCGACGACAACCGACGAGCCACGGCGTGAGCCAGGATTACAAAGCCACACTTCATCTGCCCGCCACCGAGTTCCCGATGCGCGGCGATCTGCCCAAACGCGAACCGGACACGCTGGCGCGCTGGGAAACCGAAAACCTGTACGCGAAGCTGCGCGAGAACGCGCAAGGCCGCCCGCAATTCGTCCTGCATGACGGCCCGCCGTATGCGAACGGTGCGATTCACCTCGGTCACGCGGTCAACAAGATCCTCAAGGACATCATCGTCAAGTCGAAGTACCTGGCGGGTTTCGATGCGCCTTACGTGCCGGGTTGGGATTGCCATGGCTTGCCGATCGAAATCGCCATCGAGAAGAAATTCGGCAAGGTCGGCGTGAAGCTCGACGCGGTCGAGTTCCGCCAGAAATGCCGCGACTACGCCAACGAGCAGATCGATCTGCAGCGCAAGGACTTCAAGCGACTGGGCGTGATTGGCGATTGGGACAATCCGTACAAGACGCTCGATTTCCGTTTTGAAGCCAACGAGATTCGCGCGCTCGCGAAGGTCGTGGCCAATGGCCACCTGACCCGC
Source organism: Pseudomonadota bacterium (assembly GCA_023419315.1). Classification (GTDB taxonomy): domain Bacteria; phylum Pseudomonadota; class Gammaproteobacteria; order Xanthomonadales; family Xanthomonadaceae; genus Pseudoxanthomonas_A. The sequence goes on along the minus strand of JAEZYE010000022.1, from coordinate 6,563 downwards.
GGCGTGAAGCCGGTGCACTGGTGCTTCGATTGCGGTTCGGCGCTGGCGGAAGCGGAAATCGAATACCAGGACAAGGTATCGCCGGCGATCGACGTGGCGTACGCCGTGCGTGATCGCAAGGCGCTTGCGGCCGCCTTCAACGTGGCCGTGCCGGACGATGTCGAAGTTGCCGTGCCGATCTGGACGACCACGCCGTGGACGCTTCCGGCTTCGCTCGCGGTTTCGCTCGGCCCGGATCTGGAATACGCACTGGTCGAAGGGCCGGCCCACGCGGGCAAGCGCCGCTGGCTGGTGCTGGCCGATGCGCTGGCCGTGCGCGCGTTGCAGCGGTATGGCGTCGCCGAGCCGGTCGTGCACGCGCGCACCACCGGTGCGTCGCTCGACGGCGTGCTGCTGTCGCATCCGTTCTACGCCGAGCGCGAAATCCCGATCCTCGTGGGTGATCACGTGTCGGCGGAAGACGGCACCGGCGCCGTGCATACCGCACCGGGGCACGGCCAAGAAGACTTTGTAGTGGGCCAGCGCTACGGCCTGATCGACAAGTACACGACGGCGCAGCTCAATCCGGTCGACGGACGCGGCCTCTACCTGCCGTCGACGCCGCCAGCCGGCGACGTCGTGCTGGCCGGAACGCATATCTGGAAGGCGAACGACGCCATCGTCGACGTGCTGCGAGGCAACTGCACGCTGCTGGCCTTCAGCAAGTTGCAGCACAGCTATCCGCATTGCTGGCGCCACAAGACGCCGATCGCCTTCCGCGCCACGCCGCAGTGGTTCATCTCGATGGAGCAGGCGCACCTGCGTCGTGACGCACTCGCCGCGATCAAGCAGGTCGGCTGGTTCCCGCAGTGGGGCGAAGCGCGCATCGCCGGAATGGTGGAAGGCCGTCCGGACTGGACGATTTCGCGCCAGCGCACCTGGGGCGTGCCGATTGCCCTGTTCGTGCATCGCGAAACCGGCGAACCGCATCCACGCAGTGTCGAACTGATGCACGCCGTGGCCGAGCGCGTGGAGCAGGGCGGCGTCGATGTCTGGTACACGCTCGACATGGAAGACCTGCTCGGCGCCGAAGCCGGCGACTACGAAAAGATCACCGATATCCTCGATGTCTGGTTCGATTCGGGCGTGACGCATGAAGGCGTGCTGCTGGAGCGCGGACTCGGCAAGCCGGCCGATCTCTATCTGGAAGGTTCGGATCAGCATCGCGGCTGGTTCCAGTCGTCGTTGCTGACCGGCGTGGCGATCGACAGGCATGCGCCGTATCGGCAGTGCCTGACGCACGGATTCACCGTGGACGAACACGGCCGCAAGATGTCCAAGTCACTCGGCAACGGCATCGAGCCGCAGGACATCATGAAGACGCTCGGCGCGGACATCCTGCGCCTGTGGATCGCTTCGGCCGACTACAGCAACGAAATGTCGCTGTCGCAGGAAATCCTCAAGCGCAACGCGGACGCCTATCGCCGCATCCGCAACACCGCGCGCTTCCTGCTCGGCAACCTGCACGGTTTCGACCCGGCGCGCGATTTGCGCTCGCTGGAAGACATGGTCGCGCTGGATCGCTGGATCGTGCACCGCGCCTGGGAACTGCAGGAGAAGATCAAAGCCGCGTACGAGCGCTACGACTTCGCGGAAATCGTGCAGGCGCTGCTGAATTTCTGCAGCGTGGATCTGGGCTCGCTCTATCTCGATGTGACAAAGGACCGCCTCTATACGATGCGCGAGGATTCGCGCGGCCGTCGCTCGGCGCAGAGCGCGATGTTCCGCATCGCAGAAGCCTTCGTGCGCTGGATCGCGCCGGTGTTGAGCTTCACCGCCGACGAGATGTGGCAGCACCTGCCGGGCGAGCGGACGGGCAACGTTCTGTTTGCAACCTGGTACGACGGCCTGGCTGCGCTGCCGGCCGATGCCGCGCTGTCGGCAGCGGATTTCGACCAGCTGCTGGCATTGCGCGAGCAGGTCGCCAAGGTGCTGGAGCCGATGCGCGCCAATGGCCGTATCGGGGCCGCGCTGGAAGCCGAGATCACCGTGTCCGTCAACGCCGCACTGGCCGGCAAATGGCAGCCGCTTGCCGATGAACTGCGCTTCTTCTTCATCAGCGGCGACGTGAGCGTGAGCGAAGTGTCGGCCGATGAAGTGTTCGTGCTCGCGCAGCCGAGCACCCGCGCCAAGTGCATCCGCTGCTGGCACCACCGTGCCGACATCGGCGTGGACGCGGCGCATCCGGAACTGTGCGGACGCTGCGCCAGCAACATCGAAGGTCCCGGCGAAGACCGCCGCTGGTTCTGATCCATCCCGCGGCCGCGCACCATCGTGGCCGCCCTCTCATCCCGAACGGAACAACATGAGCCCACGTCCGCGACCCAACGCCCTGATCTGGCTGCTGCTTTCGGCCCTCATCATCGGCCTCGATCAATGGAGCAAGGCCTGGGTGCTGTCATCGCTGCCGGAATACACCGCGGTGCCGGTCATCGATGGCTTCTGGAACTGGTATCGCACCTACAACACGGGCGCGGCATTCAGTTTCCTGGCGAATGCCGGCGGCTGGCAGATCTGGTTCTTCGGCGTACTGGCGGTCGGCATCTGCAGCCTGCTGGCGTTCTGGCTGAGCCGCACGCCGCGCAACGACTGGCGGCAGGCGCTGCCGTTTTCCCTGGTGATCGGCGGTGCATTGGGCAACGTGCTGGATCGCATCATCCACGGGCACGTCATCGATTTCGTCCAGTGGTACTGGCGCGGCTATACCTGGCCGTCGTTCAACCTGGCCGATTCGGCCATCGTCTGCGGCGCGATCGGCATCGCGCTGTTCGGGCTGCTGGACGGCAAGCGCAAACTCGCCCGCTGAGCTTCATCTGCCGACTCCCCCGCCTCCGGTAAAATCACGCCCCATGGACGTCCTGCTCGCCAATCCCCGCGGTTTCTGCGCCGGTGTCGACCGCGCCATCGAAATCGTCAAGCGCGCCATCGAAACGCTGGGCGCGCCGATCTACGTGCGCCATGAAGTCGTGCACAACCGTTTCGTCGTTGAAGATCTGCGCGCGCGCGGCGCGGTCTTCGTCGAGGAACTGGATGAAGTGCCCGACGGCGCGACCGTCATCTTCAGCGCACATGGCGTTTCGCAGGCGGTCCGCAGCGAAGCCGAACGCCGTGGTCTCAAGGTGTTCGACGCAACGTGTCCGCTGGTGACCAAGGTGCATCTGGAAGTGGCGCGACATTGCCGTGCCGGCCGCGACGTCGTGCTGATCGGCCACGCGGGCCATCCCGAGGTGGAAGGCACGATGGGGCAGTGGAACCGCGAAGGCGGAACCGGGCAGATCTATCTGGTCGAGGACATCGACGACGTCGCCACGCTGGAAGTCGGCCAACCGGCAAACCTCTTCTATACGACGCAGACGACGCTGTCGGTCGATGACACGATCGGCATCATCCAGGCGCTGCAGACACGGTTCCCGAAAGTGCAGGGACCGAAGAACGACGACATCTGCTACGCCACGCAGAACCGCCAGGACGCCGTTCGCGATCTGGCCCGTCAATGCGATCTGGTACTGGTCGTCGGCTCGCCGAACAGTTCCAACTCCAACCGCCTGCGCGAACTCGCCGAGCGCGATGGCGTCGAGTCCTACCTCATCGATGGCGCGCAGGAAATCGATCCGGCGTGGGTCATTGGCAAGCAGCGCATCGGGGTGACCGCCGGCGCATCCGCGCCGGACATCCTGATTGACGGAGTCATCCAGCGCCTGCGTGAGCTCGGCGCTGGCAGCGTGGGTGAACTCGAAGGCGAACCGGAAAACATGGTGTTCGCGCTGCCCAAGGAACTGCGGCTGCAACTGGTGAGTTGATCCCGTTTGGTTGGCTTGCACGGACCGCAGATATTCTCTGACTGCACTTCCTGCAGCATGACCATCTGCAGGATCAAAAGCGGCTTCTATGCTTCGGGCGCCTCCCAGAAGTGGGACATCAGGGACACAGCCTGCTCGCAAGAACCATACTCGTAGGCGCCGGCTTAAGCGACGTCATCCAAGACGGGCAGGGGCGTGGGTCAGGTAGTGATTGACCCGTAAGGTCATCAGCGTCGGGTCTAGCAAAGGAACCACGCATACACTATGCGCCGCTCCCCTGACTGACCCAAATGTGGGTGATCCGCGTTACAGGGCATGGAAGTCTTAGATCGGTGCCGGGATCGCCGCCCCGAGTGAGTCGAAGTGGAGGATAGGGCGGATGCACTCCATACAGGCACTCGACCTTTAGGAATACATTCGCTTTACGGGCGCTTCAAGCGCCCAAATCGATCCTCCGCCCGAATATGACGGGCGTCAAGTGCGCTCAGGGTTTGGTAAATGCGTTTAGCGGGGAGGTGCATCAGTTACTCATTTAACGCGACGCACGAGTAAGGATTCAGGCATTGCTGACCGTTGGTCTCTTTGCACGCATTGGTATTCAATGCCTCAACGACCTCTGCGCAGGAAGCGGCGTCGTCCATGAAGCCATGCACCGTGATGACATGGTCGTCAGGATTGCCGAACTTGATAATCCCGTAGTCGGCCGATGCCCCGGACTTGCTTGATGCGAAGTACTTCCGCGGTGCTGTCAATGTAGATTCGCGATCCGCAGAGCATGAAACCAGTAGGGCGGTGCCTACAAAGCAAAGGATTGAGGCGCGCATTGGTCAGTTACAGGTCGTCGTCGCAGTGTTGCCGTAACCCACCGTACTGCAGGTCACTGTCTTGAGACTTCTCAGAAAGTTTTGGAAGTTGGCTTGCTGTTGCGCCCGCGCCTGTGCCTGCATGGCAGCAGCTTGATCCTGCATCGCCAAGACCTTGCCCTGTTCCGCAGCGATCAAGCCTCGTTCGAACATCTGCTTCTGCTGGATGGCGTCCTGCTGGTCCCTGATCTCGGCTTCCTTCTCGATAGCGAGGTAGTCGAACTCCTCGACCGAAATTTCCTTCTTGGCAAGCCGCGAGGCAAGCAGGCGGTAGTAGCTGACCAGTTGCTTCTGACGGTGCGATTCCAGCGCCTGGGAAAAGTCGAGTTCGGCTTCCTTGTATTCGACGGCAGCTTGACCATAGGAAATCTGGCCCGAAGCGTGCCTTTGGCTGATTAGCTCGCCCTGGATGTTCAACTTGGCCAGTGCAGCAGTTCCACCATAGGTATCAGTCAGCTTGTCGTCGCGAAAAACGGCGACCACCGGCCCGCAGTTATAGGGCAGTCCATTGGCCAGAAAGCCCGTGTACTCGCGGATGACGAAGCCTGTGCCGGGAATCTGCTCGGTCGTTCGGGGCATGCGTGCAAGCGGCTGGCTTGCCGATATCGCCACATAGGGAGTGTCTTTCGAGTTCTGCAGGAAGCTGTAATCGCTGCACATTGTGGACAGCGACGCAGCGATCTCGTTGGTCAGCAGCTTGGTGAAGTCGTTGTACGAGCCGTGGATCTTGCGTTCGCCGTTCGAGCCCTGCTTGAAGTCCAGTTCCCGACTGTCGGCGTAGGTAATAGAGACCGACTGAGGCGTGGTCGTCAGATAGGCGTAGATCACATGGCGGTTGTTCCATTCCTTGGTGACCCGCATGCGGTAGCCGCCCGGGACTTCCGTCATCACATACGAGCCATCAACCTGCCAGCCGTTCTTGGACGATTTGACGGCTTCGAGGGCAACGCCCAGCAGTTGCAACGGGTGCCGTTGCGGGTTTATCGATATGGGAGCGGGTTCCTTAAGAGTGGCCGCGATGGAGGGCAACGAGCCCAATGCAATCGAGAGCCCCACGGCAAAGGCAGTGAATCTGGCGCGCATCCTTGTTGTCCCCTTGGCAGTCAGTATCGTGACGCGAACATCCGGCTTACCTGCGGCTTATTGCAGCTACGGAGTCCCGGTACAACCCGTAATCCCTTGGACCATCATGCTCCGACTCTCTTGAGACGGCCACATCCGGCGCTTCGACCCCGATGTCTCGTCCCACATTGACCCACCCCCACGTCAGCCCCTAGAATTCGCGGCTCCGCCGGAATAGCTCAGTTGGTAGAGCGGCGCATTCGTAATGCCTCCAGCGCAGTTCCGAAGCGATGTTTGCAAGCATCACCGAACAAGGCCCGCTAACGCGGGCCTTTGTTTTTTCAGGTGTTTCCACTGGATACGGACGAGAACCGTCCGGGCGTGAAATCGACGCTTCTGGTGCAAGTCGGCTTAGTTCCGGCTTCGAGGTGATGCAAGTCGACGGCAGCGGCTTCAGCTTGTTGCTGCCTGTTGCGTCCGTCGCCTTATGCGTCTGCTTTGGCGCGGGGCTTCAGTCGGAAACTGACCCCCAGGCGATTGATCGCGTTCATTGCGGCGATAGTCAATGTAAGGTCGACTAGATCCTTTTCAGAGAACACGGCTGCGGCTGCAGCGTATGCCTCATCGGAGGCATGCGTTTCACTGACACGTGTTACTTCTTCCGCCCATGCTAGTGGACCGGCCAGAGTTCTGTAGACACTCAGTCGCCGCTCTGCGCGTAGCGCCTTTCAAACTCTACCGGTGACAGTCCGCCAGCGGAACCATGCCGGCGGATCGGGTTGTAGAACATCTCGATGTA
>JAEZYE010000058.1 GCA_023419315.1 Pseudomonadota bacterium | reverse complement strand
AGCGGGGTGTCGGATTCGTTCGCGGCCTCGCGCAGATCTTCCGGACACTGCTGGTTCTTGCTGATCACCAGCGCCAGCGGACGGAACTGGATGATCTTCTCGATGGTTTCCCAGCGCTGCCGGGAATCGAGCGAGTCCAGCCAGGTCAGTTCTTCGGTGCCGAGAATCTGCACCTTGTTGGGATACACCGCATTGAGATAGCCCGCGAGCGACGGCCGCCGCGAAATCGTGTCGCCTGCTTCCAGGACGCGTCGTTCGCCCTTCTGGCCGGCGACCCAGCGCAAAGCAAGGCGTTCCTTCTGCTGCTCGAAAAGTTCGCGGGCGGTGATGCTGGTATTCATGCGGTGCGGCTCGTCCGATGGGCGGTGCCGCGAGCGCGCGAATGGCGCCTGCGTGCTGTCCGCGGGCGCTGCGAGTGTAATGCGGGTTGGCGACGACCGCGAATGCGGTGCGGTGTGGTTTTCCCCCGCGGCTCAATCGCCGCGGGGGCGCCCGTCGTGCGGAACGGGCGGAGTCAGCCGATGGCTTCGCTGCGCAGGCCGCGCTGTACGTCGTTCTTCTTTTCCTTGTGCTTGACGAGCAGTCGATCGAGCTTGTCGGCCAGGATGTCGATGGCGGCGTACATGGTCTGCGCGCCGGCGTCCGCATGCAGCGTCTTGCCGGCTACGACGATGGTCGCTTCGGCGAGGTAGTCGGGTTTGCGGGTACTGAGCTGGGTACGGACCTCGAAGGGTTGATCGAAGTGGCGTTCAAGCCGCTTCAGTTTGGTCTCAACGTACTCACGCAAGGCGGGAGTGACTTCGATTTCATGGCCGTAGGTCTCGATACGCATCGCTTGCCTCCTTCTGTCGGTGAATGCAGCAGCACGGCTGCTGCACGGAACGCGTTGCCGCTGTCGATGCGACAACGGAATCGGGTATGGAGTTCCTGCGTTCTCCGCTGACACGGCATGTTGCCGCAAGGACAAGATGGGCCTGTTTGCACCCGCGATCAAGCGGTCCGTGCAATTCAATCGAGGCGAACGCGCTCGTGCGAAGAGAGGATGTGCATCGCTTCACGGTATTTGGCGACGGTGCGCCGTGCGACGGGTATTCCGGACGCCTTCAGCAGATCCGCAAGCTTGGCGTCGGACAAGGGTTTGCGCGGATTTTCCTGCTCGACCAGGCGGCGAATCATTGCCTGGATCGCGGTGCTGGACGCTTCTCCACCGCCTTCGGTATCAATGCCGGATGCAAAAAATGCACGCAATGGCAGCGTTCCACGCGGGGTCCGGACGTACTTGCGGGCAATCGCGCGTGAAACGGTGGATTCATGCAGGCTGACCTCGGCCGCGACTTCGCGCAAGGTCAATGGACGCAACGCCTGTTCGCCGAATTCAAGGAAGCCGGACTGCTGCCGTATTAATGCGCGCGTTACCTTCAGTAGAGTTTCGCCGCGCGCTTCCAGACTCTTGAGCAACCAGCGTGCTTCCTGCAGTTGGCCCTTGAGATAGCCGGCGTCGCTTTCGCCGCACTGGCGGATCATCTGTTCGTAGCCGCGATGGATGTGGATGCGCGGCAAGGTGTTCGCGGCGAGGGCAGCCCGCCAGACGCCGCGCTGACGCCAGACGACGCAATCCGGCACGACGTAGGTATCGCTGGAGAGATCGCCGATCTGCGCGCCGGGTTTGGGATCCAGCGAACGCAGCAACTGCACCGCGCTTTCGATGTCCGCAGCGGGACGCTTGAGTTCGGCCGCCAGGCCGCTGATGCCGCTGCGCGGCAGGCGATCCAGCGGGCCTTCGGTGATGTGGATGGCGAGCGCCTTGCCCGGCGTATCGTCGCTCAGTACGGACAACTGCAGGCGCAGGCATTCGCCCAGCGTGCGCGCGCCGATGCCGACGGGGTCGAAGCGCTGCAGTTGATGAAGCACGACGAGGATTTCGTCTTCGCTGGCTTCGATTTCCGGTTCGAGGGCCTCCGCGATGCCGGAAAGCGGCTCGCGCAGATAGCCGTCTTCCTCGAGCGCATCGATCAACGCGCTTCCAATGCGGCGATCCCGCTGGGACAGGTGCGACAAGTGCAGTTGCCAGAGCAGATGATCGCGGAGCGTGTCGACCTCGGCGACGCGCTCGGCGGCGCTGCCCTGATCGTCATCATCGAATGAACCGCCGCCCCCGGTGCTCCACGGACCTTCGTCGGGCGCCCAGTCGTCATCGCCCGTGCCTTCGCGGTCGTTGCTCTCCTGCGTTCCGGAGGTATCGGACCCGGCATGCTCGCCGGCATCTTCACCCGGCGCATCCGCGGGCGCGTCATCGGCCCAGTCCAGCAGCGGGTTGGATTCCACGGCCTGGGTGATCTCGACTTCCAGTTCGGTCGTGGACATCTGCAGCAGACGGATGGCCTGACGCAACTGCGGCGTCATGACCAACTGCTGTCCCAGCGATGTCTGGAGGCGTGTCTTCATCCGTGGTCCGAGAAAAGCCGCGTGGCCGACGAGTGGCCGGTCATGCGCGCTGTCTCAGAGACGGAAGGTTTCTCCCAGGTACACGCGGCGCACGTCCGGATTGGCCAGCAACGTGTCCGGTGCCCCCTGCGCCAGCACGCTGCCCTCGTTGAGGATATACGCCCGGTCGCAGATTCCCAAGGTCTCGCGCACGTTGTGGTCGGTGATGAGCACGCCGATGCCGCGGTTCTTCAGATGCTTCACGATGCGCTGGATTTCACCGACCGAAATCGGGTCCACGCCCGCGAAGGGTTCGTCGAGCAGCATCAGGCGCGGCTTGGCGGCCAGCGCGCGGGCGATCTCGCAGCGACGGCGCTCACCGCCGGAAAGACTGGCGCCCAACTGTTCGGCGACGTGTGAAATCTGCAGTTCGTCCAGCAGCGACGCCAGTTCGCGCTCGATGCCGGCTTCGTCGAGATCCTCGCGCAGCTCCAGCACCAAACGGATGTTGTCGGCCACGGTGAGCTTGCGGAATACGGAGGGTTCCTGCGGCAGATAGCCCACGCCCAGCTTGGCGCGCTGGTACATCGGTTCGCCGGTGATGTCGCGGCCGTCGAGTTCGATCTTGCCCGCGTCGGCGGCCACCAGGCCCACGATCATGTAGAAGCAGGTCGTCTTGCCCGCGCCGTTCGGGCCGAGCAGGCCGACGACTTCGCCGGCATCCAGCGTCAGGCCGAAATCGCTGACGACCTTGCGCTGCTTGTAGCTCTTGCGCAGTCCCTGGGCGGTCAGCATTACTTCTTGTCCTGCGTCTGCGGCGACCTGGCCTTGATCACCGTATGCACGCGACTGCCGTCGCCGCCGCTTTCCATGTTGCCGCTGCGGGTGTTGTAGACCATCTTCTGGCCGCGGTTGGAGCCACGCGGCGAGCTGACCGTGTAGTTGCCGATGAAGGTGATGATTTCGGTCTTCATGTCGTATTCGACGCGATCGGCGGTGGCATCCATCCACGTGCCGTCATCCATCTGCTGGCGGAGCTTGACCTGCTTGCCCGTGAACACGGCCCGGTTGATCTCGCCGTTGTTCATGAAGACTTCGCCGGCTGCGGAGTTGATCTCCAGCGTGCCCTGCTTGACGGTCACGCCGCCGCTCAGCACGGTCTTGCCGTTGCCTTCGAACGAGCCGGACTGCTGGCCGGCGTCGATCGTCATGTCCTGATTGCGATCGGACGACTTGGCCCAGGCGGAGGTGGCCATGACGGAGCCCAGCAGCGCGAGCAGCAGGGCGTTAGCGGGCTGGATTCGGGGCATAGACGCTCTTGACCTGGGATTTGAATGCATAGGCCTTGGTCTTGAGATTGGTCTCGAAACCTCGGCCGCTGAGTATAGAACCCGGTTGCGTGATGGTCACCGCAAGGTCGGTGCTGGCCAGATCGCGCTCGGGGAAGATGTCCAGCCGTTCGGTGCGGAAGGTGGTGGCGGCCTGCGCTTCGGGTGGGCTGGTGCCGGTGACTTGATCGATCAACCGGAGCTCGGAGTGATCCGGGCTCATCCAGCCGGTGCGAGAACGCATCTGCCAGTAATGGCCTTCGCGATCCGGCAGCAGGAACAGCGGCGTGGTGATGGTGAAGCTGTCGTCGGCCGGGTTGCGGTGCATTTCCGGCGCCCGCAGGGTCACGGATTCCTTGCCCAGCTTGTCGAGCGCCACGATCTCGAAATCGTGCATCACGTAGTCGGAGCGGTCCGTGCTGGCGCCGGCCTGCGGCGCGCGGTCGCGGTTGCGCCAGGCGGACCAGCCGCTGACCAGCCCGACCACGAGCAGCACGATGCCGGTGACCAGTCGCCAGTTCATGCGTCATCTCCGAAGAAGCCGTCCAGATGGCCCTGCGAAGCGAGCAGCAGATCGCAGGCTTCGCGCGCCGCGCCCGCGCCGGCACGATTGCGCGTGCGCCAATGGGCGTGGCGGGCGGTCCAGGCATGCGCGTCAGCGGGTGCGATCGCCAGGCCGACGGCGCGGAACGGCGGCTGGTCCGGCAGATCGTCGCCCATGAACGAGACCTCGTCGCGGCCGATTCCGAGTTCGCCGCACAGTGCATCTACCTGCGCCAGCTTGTCTTTCACGTCAACATGGATACGGACGCCCAGTTCGCGGGCGCGGCGTTCCGCTGCCGGGCTGGTGCGCGCGGTAATCAGCGCGACTTCGATGCCGGCGCGGCGCAGCAGCACCAGGCCTTGACCGTCGTGGATGTGGAACGCTTTGGATTCGCGGCCTGCGTCGTCGTAGAACAGGCGGCCATCGGTCAGCGTGCCATCCACATCGAAGCAGGCCAGCCGCACGCGGGCCGCGCGGGCAAGAATGTTTTCGTCGATGTCGGCAAGATGGGACAGGGGCATCAGTGGACTTTCGAATCGGGGGCAGGGCGCCGCACGAGGGAAGCCGGGCGTGCGGCGTGGACTTCCGGCTTAGACCACGCGGGCGCGCAACAGGTCATGAATATTGAGGGCTCCGACCGGGCGACGTTCAGCGTCAACGACGATCAAGCCGCTGATCTGGTGCGTCTCCATCATCCGTGCCGCCTCGACGGCCAGTTGATCGGCCGAGATGGTTTTGGGCTGGCGCGTCATCACGTCGGCGATACGGGCATGGCGGACATCGACGGCGGGATTGTCGAGCGTGCGGCGCAGGTCGCCGTCGGTGAACAGACCGATGAGACGGCCTTCGGCATCGACAACCCCGGTCATGCCCAGGCGCTTGCGGCTCATCTCCACCAGGGCTTCGCTCAGCGAGGCGTCCTGGTGGACCGCGGGCACCTGCTCTCCGGCGTGCATGACGTCGGTGATGTGCAGCAGCAGCCGTCGGCCGAGGCTGCCGGCCGGGTGCGAGCGGGCGAAATCGTCGGCGGTGAAGCCGCGCGCTTCCAGCAGGGCCACGGCCAGCGCATCGCCCATCGCCAGCGTGGCGGTCGTGCTGCTGGTGGGCGCCAGATCCAGCGGGCATGCTTCGGCCGGGACGCTGACGTCCAGATGGATGTCGGCCTCGCGGGCGAGCGTGGAGCCGGGCCGCCCGGTCATCGCAATCAGCGGATTGCCCTGGCGCTTGAGCACCGGGAGCAGCATCAGCACTTCGTCGGACTCGCCCGAATACGACAGCGCCAGCACGATGTCGGCGTCGGTGATCATCCCCAGATCGCCATGGCCGGCTTCACCGGGGTGGACATAGAACGCCGGTGTGCCGGTGGAAGCGAGCGTGGCCGCAATCTTGCGGGCGATGTGGCCCGACTTGCCCATGCCGGTGGCCACCACCCGCCCCTTGCCGGCAAGAATGGCGCGGCACGCCGCTGAAAAGCTGCCGTCGATGCGTCGCGCCAGCGCGGCGAGCGCCTGCCCTTCGATGTCGATGACACGACGCCCGCTGGCGGCCAGTTCGGCGTCCTGCACGGCCGGATTTTGGGGAAGCGTCTGGGGCATGCGTGGACGGGCCGGGGGTAGAATAGGCCGCCATTTTATTAGGAAATGCCCGTTGGACGCCCAAACCATCCGAAAACTCATCGAAGCGGGCATGCCCGACGCGCAGGTGCAGGTCGAAGGCGAGGACGGCGTGCATTTCGAAGCGACCGTGGTATCGGAGGCATTTCGCGGCAAGATGCCGCTGGCCCGGCATCGCATGGTCTACGCAACGCTGGGTGACCTGATGGGCGGCGCCATCCACGCGCTGGCGCTGAAAACCGTCACCCCGGACGGCCACTGAGCTGGATGGGCGCAGCGCACGCAAGTCTCTCCGGCAGTTGCCTCTGCGATGGCGTGCGCTATCGCGTCGACGCCGTCCCGACCGAAATGGTGTTCTGCCACTGCTCGCGCTGCCGCAAGGCGAACGGTTCGGCATTCCAGGCGGTGGTGGCGATTCCGCGCGCGTCGTTCGTACTGCTTCAGGGCGATGCGCTGTTGAACGAATACACCTCGTCGCCGGGCGTCCACCGCGTGTTCTGCCGTCGCTGCGCTTCGCCGCTGTACAGCCGTCGCGACGCCATGCCGGATGTGCTCCGCCTGCGCGTCGGGACGCTCGATACGCCGCTGCCTCCGCTTCAACGCATGCACGTCTTCGTCGGCTCGAAGGCAGACTGGTACGAGCCCGCCGACGGTTCACCGCAGTATTCCACTCGACCGGGCGAATGACCGGCCGCTCCCCCCATCACTCCGAGCCCCACATGCAGAAAATCATTGTTACCGGCGGCGTTCCGCTCAACGGCGAAGTCACCATCTCCGGCGCCAAGAACGCCGTGCTGCCCATCCTGTGCGCCACGTTGCTGGCGGATGCGCCGGTCGAGATCACCAACGTCCCGCACCTGCATGACGTCGTCACGACGGTAAAGCTGCTGGGCGAACTGGGGGCCGGCATCAGCATCGACGAGGGCACGCTCTCGCGCGGCAGCGCCATCACGGTCGATCCGCGCAGCGTCAACCAGCACGTCGCGCCCTACGAACTGGTGAAGACGATGCGCGCGTCGATCCTCGTGCTCGGCCCGTTGCTGGCGCGGCACGGCGCGGCGGAAGTGTCGTTGCCCGGCGGCTGCGCAATCGGATCGCGCCCGGTGGATCAGCACATCAAGGGCCTGCAGGCGCTGGGCGCCGACATCAGCGTCGAGAACGGTTACATCAAGGCGAAGGCGAACCGCCTGAAGGGCGCGCGCTATGTGTTCGACATGGTCAGCGTGACCGGCACCGAGAACGTGCTGATGGCGGCAACCCTGGCAGAAGGCACCACCGTGCTGGAAAACGCGGCAGCCGAACCGGAAGTGACCGATCTGGCTGATTGCCTCATTGCACTGGGCGCCGACATCGAAGGCGCGGGCACGCCCCGCATCGTCGTGCGCGGAGTCGAGCGGCTCAATGGCGGCCGCCACGCGGTGCTGCCGGATCGCATTGAAACCGGTACCTTCCTGGTCGCGGCGGCGATGACCGGCGGTCGCATCGTGGCGCGTCGGGCGCGCGGTGACACGCTCGACGCCGTGCTCGACAAGCTGACCGAGGCCGGCGCGACCATCGAGACGACCGAAGACAGCATCACGCTCGACATGAAGGGCCAGCGTCCGCGCGCAGTCAGCCTGACGACCGCGCCGTATCCGGCATTCCCGACCGACATGCAGGCGCAATTGATGGCGTTGAACTGCGTGGCCGATGGCGTTGGCGTCATCAACGAAACCATCTTCGAAAACCGCTTCATGCACGTCAACGAGCTGCTGCGCCTCGGCGCCGACATCCGCGTGGAAGGCCATACCGCGATCGTGCGTGGCGTCGAAAAGCTGAGCGGCGCGCCGGTGATGGCGACCGATCTCCGCGCATCCGCGTCCTTGATCCTCGCCGGACTGGTGGCGGAGGGCGACACCATCATCGACCGCATCTACCACCTGGATCGCGGCTACGAAAACATCGAAGAGAAGCTGGGCGCGCTGGGCGCACGCATCCGCCGCGTTTCCTGAGGCAGCCATGGTCCGCACGAAAAAGCGTTTCTCTCCCCGTCGCCAGGTGTTGCTGGCCGTTGTCGCCGCGCTGCTCGCCGCCGTGGCGTGGCTGCATTTCACGGGCGCGGCAGGCACCAGCGGCATTCCCAGCAAGGACATGGACTGGAACGGTGACGGCACCGTCAGCGAAGAGGAGATCTTCCAGTCGTTCTATGCGGTGACCGTGGAGAAGAAAAGCGAAGGCCCGCGCGAATGCCGGTCGTACGCCTGGCGCAGCGACGGGCGACCGATTCGCGTGGATTGCCGCACTACGGTGGCGGAGCCTACACCCGCGGAACCGGAATCGCCCTGAACGGAAAAGCCCGGCATCTGCCGGGCGTTTTCATCGCGTCACTTCCAGGACTTGATCTGCAGGTCGATGGAGTCCTGACCGTTCTCGCGCTGGAGGATTCGCGCCGGCACCGGGACATCGGGCACCACCCAGACCACCATCTGCTTGTCGCCATCGTTGCGGATGAGCTTGGTCGCCTCGCGCGATTTGCCGCCTATCGTGATCTGTTCCTTGCCGGCCACCTGATAGTTCATGGCCTTCGCGCGGCCGTTCTCGATCATGCGGTAGCGCAGCGGCTTGCCCGCGGCCACGTCGCGCACGATGGCCAGGTTCACCAGCAGCGCATCCATGTCACCGGCCTGGAGTTTCAGCGGGCCTGCACGATCCGGCTTGATGTCGCCGGTCCATGTCGCCTGCGACTTGCTCCAGTCGTACACGGTGTCCACCGCTTTCTTCTTGACCAGCACGCGCGAGCTGTCGGTGGAGGACAGCGGACGCAGACGCCCGTTGTGCTCATCGAAGACGGTCTTCTGGCTCAGATCGACCAGCTGGTTGCGGATGGTCAGGCTGTACTGCCAGCGGTTGCCCGGTTGCGGCGCAAGCACCATCTGGCCGTCGCCCTGCATGCCCATCGCGCTGGCCTGGTACTGGGCCGTGAACGCATCGATGGCATGGGCGGGCAGGCTGGCGATGGCCAGCAGGCCGGCCGCCACGCCGAGGCGCACAGGAGCGGGAAAGAGCTTCTTCATGTTCATGGAACTCCCTGGTATTCGACGAGGCGAAGGTCGAGCTTGTCTTCGCCATCTTCACGTTGCAGCACGCGGATCGGCGTGGGAACGCCGCGAGCCACCCAGAAGATGGTCTCGTCGTTGCCGCCATTGGTGCGACTGACGCGCATCGCATCGTAGCTGAGGTCGTCCACGGCCACGATTTCGGTCTGCTCCGCCACGGCGTACTCGTATTGCCGCGTCTTGCCGAAATCGACGACGCGATACTGCAGCTGCCGGCCCGGCTCGGCATCGCGGATCACCGCAAGGTTAAGCAGCAGCGCACTCATGTCACCATCCAGCAGTGGCACCGGTGCGCGGCGGTTCTTCTTGACGTCGCCCTGCCACTGCGCCGACATCGCGCGCCAATCGTAGACACCGACCACCTTTTTTCCGGTGAAGAGCGCGCTTTGCGTGGTCGCCTGGCTCAGCGGGCGGAAGCGTTCGTCCTGCACTTCGAACAAGGTGCTCTGCTGGATGTTCAGTCCCGACAGGCGCGCCAGTCCCTTGGTGCCGCGCACGTCCAGATCGATATGCCAGCGTGTGGCATTCGGATCCTGGGTCACTTTCATCGTCGCGCTGCCGGCCAGCTTGCCGCCGCGATACGCGTCGTAACTGGCGACGAACGGCTCCAGCGCTGACGCTCCCATGCTGGTTCCGCCCAGCAGGGCAGCCAGCAGCAAGGATGAGGTGTGGCGCAGCGTCGTCGTCATCAAATGTGAGTCAGGAAGGTTCGGCGGAGCCTAGGATCCACGGCTTTAATACCGGCTGACCATCCAGCAGCGCCTGCTCACCCTGTTCAGCCAGTCGCCCGGCGGTGGCGAGCGCCAGCACGGACACCAGCAGGGCGTGCTCGCGCGGCAGCAGGCGTGCGGCCAGCAGCTCGGGAGTATCGCCCGCATGGACCGGGATGATCGTCTGCGCGATGACCGCCCCTGCGTCCAGCTCGGGCACCACGAAGTGCACGCTGGCGCCGTGTTCTGTGTCGCCGGCTTCCAGTGCGCGCGCATGCGTATGGAGTCCGCGGTACTTCGGCAACAGCGACGGATGGATGTTCAACAGGCGGCCGCGGAAGCGCGCGATGAAGGCGTCGCCGAGGATACGCATGTAACCGGCGCAGACGACCCAGTCCGGGCGGCTGGCGGCCACGGCATCGCCGAGTGCTTCATCGAACGTGGCGCGGTCCGGAAAGCGGCGTGCCGACCGGCTCCAGCGCAGGGCCGGGGCGACGCGCTCCAGCGCCGCGGCGCCGGGGCGATCGGAAAACACGCCGACGATTTCCGCATCGAGGCGGCCTTCGTCGATGGCGTCGAGCAGCGCTTGCAGGTTGCTGCCACGGCCGGACACGAGAATCGCGATGCGGCGACTCATGCGGTCGTCCCGAGGCGCTCGTTGCGCATCAGCGGCCACGTCAGCAGGGCGCCGAGCGTGGCGAGCAGCATGTCGGCGTGCGCATCCCAGGGATCGCCCTGTTGGCCGTTGTAGGACTCGGCGGCCTCCGGCGACAACGCCAGCGCGATGCCCCATTCCATCCATTCGTAGACCAGGCTGCTGCACATGATCGCCATCACCGCGATCACGAAGCCTTGCCCGGCCTTCAGTGGCCAGCGCTGGCGCAGCCAGTGCCAGACCGCGGGCGTGAAGCAGACGCCATACATGAAGTGGATCAACCGATCGAAATGGTTGCGCTGCCAGCCGAAGGCCTCGCCCGGCGACCAGCCGGATACCGCATCGAACCATGCGTCGTAGGGCACGTAGGAATAGAGCCAGCGCGCGCCGATGCAATGCAGGACGATGAAAAGGCAGATCAGGCCGAAATGCGAGGTGTGGATCGGCCAGCGCCGATCATGGCGCCACAGCCAGAACAGCCCCAGCACGGTGAGGCTGCTGTGCAGGGCCTGTTCGACCGGCCAGCGCGGAGAAATCCAGCTCAGCGCGAAGACCGCCAGCGTGAGGGCGAATATCGCCCGTTTCCCGGGCTGCATGGATCAGGCGATCGCCACGCGTTCCGCACCCGCGGCCGCGACCACTTCGCCGATGCGCCAGTGGGCCAGTTGCAGGCGTTGCAGATCGGCTTCCACCGCGCTCGCCTGATCCGGCGAGACCACCAGCACGAAGCCGATGCCGCAGTTGAAGGTGCGCCACATTTCGGCCGGCGCCACTGCGCCTTCGTGCTGCAGCCAATCGAACACGGGCGGCAGCGTCCACGCGCTGGCTTCGATACGCAGGCCCAGCGGTTCCGGAATGACGCGGATGATGTTTTCGGTCAGTCCGCCACCGGTGATGTGCGCCATCGCATGCAGGTCGTGCGATTTCAGCAGCTCCAGGATCGGCTTCACGTACAGCTGCGTCGGCGCCATCAATGCATCGACCAGGCGCACGCCGCCGAGATCAAGTTCGGCCGGCCGGCCAGCGCGATCGTAGATGCGGCGGATCAGCGAGTAGCCATTCGAATGCGGGCCGCTGGACGCGATGCCGATCAGCAGATCGCCGGCGCGCACCCGTGCGCCATCGAGCAGCTTGCTCTTTTCGACCGCCGCCACGCAGAAGCCGGCGAGGTCGTATTCGCCGGGCGGATACATGTCGGGCATTTCGGCCGTTTCACCGCCGATCAATGCGCAGCCGGACAGTTCGCATCCCTTGGCAATGCCGCCGACGACCGCGACGGTCGTTTCGACGTCCAGCTTGCCGGTGGCGAAATAGTCGAGGAAGAACAGCGGCTCCGCGCCCTGCACCAGCACGTCGTTCACGCACATCGCCACCAGGTCGATGCCGATGGTGTCATGGCGGTTCAACTGCTGTGCGAGCTTGAGCTTGGTGCCCACGCCGTCGGTCCCGGAGACCAGCACGGGTTCCTTGTACTTGCCGGACAGATCGAACAGCGCACCGAATCCGCCGAGTCCGCCCATCACTTCCGGGCGGAAGCTGCGCTTGACCAGCGGCTTGATGCGTTCGACCACCTCATTGCCGGCGTCGATGTCGACCCCCGCGTCGCGATAGGTCATCGGGGTGGAGGCGGGAGGCGTGGGCTGGGTCACGGGCATCGACTGGCAGGGGCAAGGCGCACGATTTTAATGGAATCGCGGCTCGGTTCGGTCCTCCCTGAATGGATGGCGTTGGCGCGAGGTGTCCATTCGGGCAACAATTCCCCCGATTTCCGAAGCCTGGGAACGCTCGATGCGTTGGATGAAAGCCTGCTTGTTCGTAATCGCCGCGCTGGCCGCGTCGACCGCCATTCCCGCGGTTTCGGCCCAGGAAGGCGTGCGTACCGAGGGCGACAGCGCCAGCGCGCGCGGCGCCTACGAGGCCGAAGTGCCGGTGAACGGGCAGGGCGAGGCAGAGCGGAACGGGGCGTTTGCGCGCGCGTTGTCGACCGTGCTGGGCAAGCTGTCCGGCGATCGCAGCGTGAGCGGCCGCCCCGGCGTTGGGCAGGAACTGCGCAACGCGAAAAACCTGGTCAAGAGCTACGACTACCGGCAGGACCAGGGCGTTTCGCCGAGCGGTGCGCCGACGTTCCGTACCACGCTCGTCGTTCGGTTCGAACCGGCCGAAGTGGACGAACTGGCGGCCGTCCTCGGCCTGCCCATCTGGCCGGCGCCGCGTCC
Source organism: Pseudomonadota bacterium (assembly GCA_023419315.1). Taxonomy (GTDB): domain Bacteria; phylum Pseudomonadota; class Gammaproteobacteria; order Xanthomonadales; family Xanthomonadaceae; genus Pseudoxanthomonas_A. The sequence goes on along the minus strand of JAEZYE010000058.1, from coordinate 56,164 downwards.
GAAGCCGGTCGTGTGGCTGGCGATCAACGACGGCAGCGGTCCGCGCCTGGTCAGCCTCCCGCAGGCGAACGCGGTGCGTCCGCTGCTCAATCGCGCACTCGAACGTGGTTTCAGCCTGGGCTTGCCGGCCGGCGGCGCGGCGGAACAGGCGCTGGTCGGCGCCATCTGGCGGCAGGACACCGCGGCCGTCGCGCGCGCCTCCGCGCGCTACAGCCCGCCGATGCAGCTGATCGGCAAGCTCTACCGATCCGGCAGCGGCTGGACCGCCGACTGGTCCTTTGTCGACAGCGGCAAGGTCCTGTCGACCTGGTCCAGCAGCGACGGCGATGCACGCCGCGCCATGGCCGGGGGCGCCGACGGCGCGGCCGATGCACTGGTCAAGCGCTACGCCAAGCGCGGCGCGGCCGGCCCCGCGGGCACGTACCGCATCGTGTTCAACGGCATCGACAGCACGGAAGATTACGTCGCGTTGATGGCGCACCTGCAGAAGATGTCGGTCGTCCGGCGCATCACGCCGGTGCGAGCGGCCGGCGATACGCTGGAACTGGATCTGGAACTCATCTCGGGGCTGCCCGGCTTCCGTCGCCTGCTGGGCAATGACAGCCCGTTCGTGGGTGGCGAAGGCGAACCGCCCGTCTATCGCTTGAAGTAAACCTCCTTCCCGACACGGACGACGCATGGATTCTTCCTCTCTTTCCGGAACCGCGCTTGCCCGGCGCTGGCAGTGGCTGGTCATCGCCGCCATTGCGGGCTGGCTGATCTACCTGTTGGCTCCGGTCCTGACGCCGTTCGTGTGCGCAGCCCTGCTCGGCTGGCTGGGCGATCCGTGGGTCGATCGGCTGCAGCGCCGCGGCTATTCGCGCACCACCGCGGTGGTGCTGGTCTTCACCCTGATGCTGTTGCTGCTCGCGCTGGCGCTGATCATCCTGCTGCCGATGCTGGAGCGGCAGGTGGTGGAGCTGGTCGAATCGCTGCCGAACTACCGGGACTGGTTCGTCCAGAAGGCGCTGCCGTGGGTGGAGCGTCGCACCGGCCTGGAACTGGTGTCGTGGCTGGATCCGGAGCATCTGATGACCTGGCTGCGCGGGCACTGGCAGCAGGCCGGTGGCGTGGCGGCGACCTTCTTCGGATATCTGTCGCGCTCGGGCTTCGCGATGATGGCGTGGATCGCCAACCTCGTTCTGCTGCCGATCCTGACGTTCTACTTCCTGCGTGACTGGGACACGCTGGTCGAGCGCGTGGCGGCGCTGGTGCCGCGTGATCACATCGGCACCGTTTCGCGGCTGGCGCAGGAATCCAACGACGTACTCGGCGCCTTCCTGCGCGGCCAGTTCCTGGTGATGCTGGCGCTGGGCGGTATCTACGCCGCCGGCCTCACGGTGGTGGGGCTGGAACTGGGCTTGCTGATCGGCATCATCGCCGGCCTGATCAGCTTCGTGCCGTATCTGGGCACGGCCACCGGAATCGTGCTCGGCGTGATTGCGGCGCTCGTGCAGACCAGCGGCGACTGGACGCTGGTCGCGATGGTGCTGGGCGTGTTCATCGTCGGGCAGATGCTGGAAGGCTACGTGCTGACGCCGCGCATCGTCGGCGATCGCATCGGCCTGCATCCGGTCGCGGTGATCTTCGCGATCATGGCCGGCGGTCAGTTGTTCGGCTTCCTCGGCATGCTGCTCGCGCTGCCGATTGCGGCCATCGCGAACGTGCTGCTGCGCTTCGCGCACGAACGCTACACGCAGAGCCACCTGTACGCGGGCGACCATCCGACCATCCTGCTCGACTCGCATGTCGAAGCGGAAAAGACCGAGCACAAGTGAACCCGGCAACCCCTCCCGGCCTCACCCCGCAACTGCCGCTCGCGCTTCGCACTCCGCCGGACCAGCGATTCGAAAGCTTCCTGCATGCGCCGCCAGGCGCACTCGCACAGTTGCGGGCGCTGGCCACCGCGTCCGACGCGGAATGGCTGTATCTGGCCGGGTCGAGCCGCACCGGCAAGACGCATCTTGCGCTGGCGCTGTGTGCGGCGGCCGAACAGGCCGGGCGGCGCGCCGCGTTCCTGCCGCTGGCTGCGGCCGCGGGTCGCCTGCGCGAAGCGCTGGAAGCGCTGGAGGGCAATGACGTGGTCGCCCTTGATGGACTTGATGCCATCGCCGGTCAGCGCGAGGACGAAGTGGCCTTGTTCGATTTCCACAACCGCGCGCGCCCGGCCGGGTTGTCCGTGCTGTACACCGCGCGCGACGTGCCGGATGCCATCGGTCTGGGCCTGCCGGATTTGCGTTCGCGGCTGTCGCAATGCGCGCGGGTCATGCTGACGCCGCTGGATGACGAGGGACGCCGGGACGTCCTGCGCGAGCGTGCGCAGCGCCGCGGGTTCGTACTCGAAGACGCGGCCATCGATTGGCTGCTGACGCGCACCGATCGCGATCTCGGGCATCTCGTCGCCTTGCTCGATCAGCTGGATCGGGCGTCGCTCGCGGCGCAGCGGCGGATCACCGTGCCGTTCCTGCGCAGCGTGCTGGAAGCACGTTGAGCGATTGTCGCTGCGTGTGGCGAAAAATCCGCCAATCACCTTGACACGCTTGTCCCGACTGGCGGACAAGCGGTTATCCACATGATTGTCCCGCTTTCATCCACACGCGTTGTGGATGAAAGCGGATTCGCCGATGTCGGGCTTCAGCCGTCGCGTGGCTCTGCACGCAATTCCGCATCCAGGCGCGCAAGCCGTTCCGGCGTGCCGACATCGGTCCAGCGTCCACGCCAGTGTTCGCCGCGAATCGCATCGGCGGGCATGTGGGCGCGCAGGATCGGCGCGAGCATGAAGCGTGGCGGCGTGCCGACATCGGCCTGGATGACGTCGCGCCAGTCGCGCAGCAGCTGCGGGCGATACACGCCCAGTCCGGCGTAGGTCAGGCGCTGCGCGCCTTCGCTACGAACGAAGCCGTGTCCGTCGAGCGCAAAATCGCCATGCGTGGTATGCGCAGGCGGATCGACCAGAACCAGGTGCGCCAGACCGTCCGGTTCGCGCGGCAACGTCGCGAAGTCGCAATCCGTCCAGACATCCCCGTTCACCAGCAGGAACGGCGCGTCGCCGAGCAAGGGCAGCGCATGCAGCATGCCGCCGCCGGTTTCCAGCGGTTGCCCGCCTTCATACGAGTAGCGCAGCTGCAAACCCCACTGCGCACCATCGCCGAGCGTTTGCGGAAACTGTTCGGCCAGCCAACTGGTGTTGATGACGACCTCGCGCACGCCCATCGCCGCGAGCTTTTCCAGATGCCAGGCGATCAGCGGTTTTCCACCTGCGATGAGCAGGGGCTTGGGCGTGTGATCCGTCAGCGGACGCATGCGCTCGCCAAAACCCGCCGCGAAGATCAGCGCCTTCATGCGGCCATCTCCCGCAGCGCCGGTTTGATGCGTTGTTCCAGCAATTGCTGCAACGGCGCGAGCTGCGGATGGCGCGGCAGTACTTCGTCCAGGTAGCGGATGAAGCGCGGCACGTCCGCGAGGTAGCGCGACTTGCCGTCGCGGTAGTGCAGGCGCGAGAAGATGCCAAGGATTTTCAGATGGCGCTGGATGCCCAGCCAGTCCGCGTCGCGCAGGAAGTGTTCCGGCGCAGCCGGCACCGGCAATCCCGCCTCGCGTGCGCGGGCGTGGTAGCGCAACAGCCAACCGTCCACGCGTTCCAGCGGCCAACTGAGGAAGGCGTCCTTGAACAGGCTCACCGGGTCGTAGGCGATCGGTCCGCGCACGCAGTCCTGGAAATCCAGTACGGCCGGGGCGGGCAACGTGGGCATCAGGTTGCGCGGCATGTAATCGCGATGGGTCAGCACGCGCGCCTGCGCCAGCGCGTTGTCCATCAGGCGGCGCTGCACGAGTTGCAGTGATTCGATCTCGCCGCAGTCCAGTCGCAGGTTCAGATGGCGCACCAGGAACCACTCTTCGAACAGACCGGCGTCGCGCTGCAGCAGCGCCTCGCCGAATTCGCCCATGTCCGCGGGCGGCGCGATCGCCTGCAAGCGGAGCAGTTCGGTGATCGCACGTTCGAACCAGTCATCGGCCGACTCGGCCGTGATCGTCTGCGCCAGCGTGGGGCCGCCGAGATCCTCCAGCAACAGGAATCCCGCCTCGACTTCGCGCGCAAGCACCTGCGGTACGCGCACGCCGCCCATGTCCAGGAGATCCCGCATGCGAAGCCACGGACGCACGTCCTCCAGCGCCGGCGGCGAATCCATCACGATGCAACTGCGGCCGTCGGCCGTGCGTGCGCGCCAGTAGCTTCGGAAACCGGCGTCGACCGATGCACGTTCCAGCGTCAGCACGTCGTCGTGCAACGCCGTGCGCGCCCATTGCAGGCGTTGCGTGGCGCGTTCCTGCGCGTCGGGCGAGGGATCGTTCATGCGGGTTTTCCAGCCGGTCTCGAAGGCGCGTAAAGGGTAAACTGCCGCCTTCTTCCACGCGAGCGCCCGCGATGCTGCCACCTCCGGCGATTGCCTCGAAGCGCGGTCCGAAGCATCGCATGGCGTCCTGAACGTGCACGCCGCATCACGCTACCGGCTGGGCGATCTGATCGTCGATGTCGATCGCCAGCGTGTCGAACGCGATGGCGAGCCGCTCAACGTCACCGGGCTCAGTTTCCAGCTGCTGCGTTACCTCATGATGCAGGGTGATCGCGTGATTGGTTTCGACGAGTTGATCGCGCAGGTGTGGTCGCCCGCCGTCGTCAACGAAGAAACTGTCACCCAGCGCGTCAAGCTGTTGCGGCAGGCGCTGGGTGACGACGGCCGACGGCCGCGCTACCTGCGCTCGGTGCGTGGTCAGGGCTATCAATTGTGCGAACGGCCCGAGCCGATCACGACGGGCGCTTTCGCCGATGCGGCGGCAGCCAGTGCGCACGAACGCGGCGCCGGTCCGTCGCCGAAGTTCGTCATCGCGGCGGTGATGCTGCTGATCGTAGTGCTGTGTGGCGGACTGGCGTGGTGGTGGACAAGCGGATCCACGCCAGCGCCCACCACCGCCGCGACACCGGTTTCGCCGACCGCCGCGATGAAAGAGCGCGCGTCGTATTACGCGGCGATCGGCCAGCGCGATGACAACGAACGCGCGATTGCGTTGTACGAGCGCGTGCTGCAGCAGACGCCGGAAGACACCGCCGCCATGCTCGGACTGAGCCGCGGTTACAGCGCACGGGTCTGCCAATTCAATTTCCCGCCGGAATGGGCGGTGCGTGCGCAGGGGTTGGCGCAGCGCGTGCTGGCGCGGGAACCACGCAACGGACGCGCGGAAGCCGCGCTCGGCTATGCGCACGATTGCCGGGGGCGCATCGATGACGCGCTGGCCCACTACGAACGCGCCTTCGGAATCGATCCCGCCGATGACAACAGCCGCGCCTCGGCGGCTTACCTCTACGAACGCAAGGGACGGCTTGCCGATGCGGTGGTCGCCAACCACGCGATCCGGGGCGATCCGGCGCGCGTGCGCTTCCTGTCCCTGCAGATTGCATCGAATCTGGATCTGCTGGGTTACCCGCAGGCCGCCGAGGCGATCTATCGCCGCAGCTTCTCGCTGTTCCCGGACAACGTGTTCTCCAACAGTGCGTGGCCGCGGTTCCTGTTCCGGCATGGCCGCCTGAGCGAGGCCGAAGAGGCCCTGCGCGAAGCGATGCAGCGGGGCACGGAACACACGGATCTGCATCTGCTGTTCGCCGAACTGGCGTGGGTGCAGGGCCGTCGCGAAGACGCGGCCGCGGCGACCCGGGCCGCGGTGCGATTGCGGCCGCAGGCGAGCCTGCCGACGACGCTGGCGCGGCTGCAGTCCGGTGTGTTCGACGCGGGATGGGCGCGCTCGCGCGCGGAAATGCTGGCCGGCGAACTCGCGCAGGGCGCCGGATATTCCTCGGACTGGCTGGAAGTCGCGCTGCTGCAGGATGCCGCGGGTGATCGAGCGGGCGCGTTGCACTCGCTGCAACGCGCCGTCGACGAAGGCTATCGGGATGCCGATTATCTGCGTGTGTCGCCGTGGTTCAAACCGTTGGCCAACGAACCGGCATTCGCGCGCATCATCGACCGGATCGCGCGCGACATCGCCGCCGAACGTGCACGCATCCCGACCGCCTTGCTGGCGCGCATCACGGCATCGCCTTGAGCAGGTAGTCGGCGAACATCTTCTGCGACTGCGGATGCACATTGCGCTGGTTGTACGACGTGCGCGTGATCACCGCGACCAGCCGCAACCCGGGAACGATGAAGACGTAGTTGCCGCCATTGCCGGACATGCACCAAGCGGCGAGTTCGCCATCGCGATACGGGAACCGGAAACGCCAGAACTGGTAGCCGTAGTCCGCGTCCTCGCGCGCCTGCGCGTGGACCGTCAGGCTTTGACGTACCCACTCGGCCGGCAGCACGCGCCGCCCCTGCCACACGCCACCGTCGGCCATCACCTGGCCCAGCTTGGCCAGGTCGCGCGTGCGGTAACGCGTGCCGCCGCCGCCCATGCCGACGCCTTCGGACGATCGGTTCCAGTGCGCACCGCGGATGCCGAGCGGCGTCTCCAGCGCTTCGGCGGCGAACTCGGACAGCGGCTTGCCGGTCGCACGCCCGATCGCCGCCCCGAGCAGGAAGCTGCCGGCGGTGCAGTACGAGAAGGCGCGACCGTGCGGGCTGTCTTCCGGACGCGTCATCCACGGCGCGAAGCCGCGAAGCGGCAAATCCAGCGCAAAGCGCGTCCAGTTTTCGCTCAGGTACATGCGCTCCTCGTTGCCGGTCGAGAACGAATTCTCGTCGTCGCATTCCCAGGCCGAACTCATCGTCAGCAGGTCTTCCAGGGTCATGCGCGACTTGCGTTCGCTGGCGTGCTGCCAGGGCGCCATGTCGGAAAAGAAGTCGTAGACCTTTGCCTGCGCCGACGGAATCTTCCCGCGATCAATCGCCGCGCCGATCAGCATCGAGGTGACGCTCTTGGTGGCCGAGCGGGTGTCGTTCAGTACGTCCGGCCCGCCTTCGCCGAAGTAGCGCTCGTAGACCAGCGCACCGTCCTTGGCGACCAGCAGGCTGGTGACGCCTGGGAACTCGTTGGCGGCGATGGCGGTTTCCAGCGCCTCGAAGCGTGCGGTGTCCCAGCCTTGCAGGGCGGCGTTGGCGACGGGCCAGCCGTCATCCTGCCTGGGCGGAAGGGAGGAACGATCGGCGGCGAGCGCCGTGCTGGCGTGCAGGCAGAAAAGCGTGATCAGAATCGGGAAACGCATGGTGCGGGCTCCGGTTGGGGAGCCCGCATTCCATGGCCGGCGCAAATGAAGTGCCGGAAATGCGAATGAAGAATTATGAAAGCGAGGACCCGCGCGCCCGGAAGCGTGGCGGATTCGGGATCAGCGCTTCTTGCGGAGCAGGCCGTACACGAACAGCAGGAGGATGGCGCCGACGACCGAAGCGATGAAGCCGGCCGGTTCCTCCGGCCCGTACCAGCCCAGCATTCCGCCGACCACGCGCGCCAGGACGGCGCCGGCGATGCCGAGCACGATGGTCCAGATCAGGCTGAGTTTGTCGTCGCCCGGCTTCAGCGCGCGGGCCAGCAGGCCCGCCAGCAGGCCGATCAACAGCGTCCACAGGATGCCGCCACCGAAAATCTGTTCCATGGGTTTGCTCCGGTTGGTTTGAGTGGAGTGGGGTGCGGCGAGGTTAGCGCGCAGCCTGCGGAACGACCAAGCCATCGCCACCAAAAGAAAGGGCCGGCAAACGCCGACCCCTTCCCCTCAAAACCCGTTGCCGAATCAGCAGCAGCCGTGATCGCCGTGCTGTTCGCCACCGGCCACCGCCTGCACGCCGGTCGTCTCACCGCGAACACTGGCGGCGTGATGCTCGGCGATCACGCGGGCCACGCAGGCCGTGACCTTCTTGCCCATCGGGATATGCAGGAATTCGTTCGGTCCGTGCGCATTGGAGTGCGGACCCAGCACACCGGTGATCATGAACTGCGCGCCGGGGAACTTCTCTCCCAGCATGCCCATGAAGGGAATCGTCCCGCCTTCGCCCATGTACATGGCCGGCGCGCCGAAGAACTCCTGGCTCGCGGCATCAATCGCACTTTCCAGCCACGGCGACATCGCCGGGGCGTTCCAGCCGGTGCTGGCCTTCTCCAGTTCGAGGCTGACTTCGGCGCCGTTCGGCGGATCCTTCAGCAGCAATTGCTTGAGCAGTTCGCCGGCCTGCTTGCCCTCGAGCGTGGGCGGCAGTCGCAGCGACAACTTCACCGAAGTATGCGGACGCAGCACGTTGCCGGCGGATGACAGCGGCGGCATGCCGTCCACGCCGGTCACCGAAAGCGCCGGCCGCCAGGTGCGGTTGAGCACCAGTTCGGTCAAATCCTCGGCCATCGGCGTCATGCCGGGCAGGAACGGGAATTTGTCGAACACGGCGGTATCCAGCACGCGCGCGGCTTCGCCGGCCTGGGCCAGCCGGTCGACTGGAATCTCGACCTGCAGGCCTTCCGGCAGGATGCGGCCGGTGTTCTCGTCTTCCAGTCGCGACAGCAACTGGCGCAACAGGCGGAAACTCGAAGGCACGACGCCCGACGCATCACCCGAATGCACGCCTTCCTGCAGCACCTTCACGGTGAAGTTGCCGCCGGCCAGGCCACGCAGCGACGTCGTGCACCACAACTGGTCGTAGTTGCCGCAGCCCGAATCCAGGCACACCACCAGCGACGGTTGGCCGATGCGCGTGGCGAGATGATCCACGTACGCCGGCAGGTCGTAGCTGCCGGATTCCTCGCAGGCTTCGATGAGGATGACGCAGCGCGCATGGGCCACGCCCTGCTGCTGCAACGCCTGCACGGCAGCCAGCGAACCGAAGAGGGCATAACCGTCATCCGCACCGCCGCGTCCATAGAGCTTGTCGCCCTTCAGCACCGGCAGCCAGGGACCGAGATCCGCGTCCCAGCCGGTCATTTCCGGTTGCTTGTCCAGATGCCCGTACAGCAGCACGGTGTCTTCGCCGGTTTCCGGACCGCTGGCGGGAATTTCCAGGAAAATCAGCGGGGTGCGACCTTCCAGCCGGACGACTTCGACCTGCAGGCCGGGGATGTCCTGCGCGCGCGCCCAGCGCTCCATCAACTGCACTGCCGCTTCCATGTAGCCGTTGGCGACCCAGTCGCGATCGAACATCGGCGACTTGTTCGGGATTCGGATGTATTCGACCAGCTGCGGAACGATGTCGTCGTCCCATTTTTCACTGACGTAGCGGTCGATCTTGGCGGTGTCCATGGAAACTCCAGTCTTGCGGATGCGAACTCGCATTCTACGCCTCCCTGCCATGTAGGACTTTTCCTACAAAGAGTAGGGGCGTTCCCCGGCAGTCAAGACGGCCCGTCGGCGATACCTTTACATCCACTCGCAAATGACACTGGCTACGCCGACCCGGGAAGGAATCCCGGCCAGGCGAGGGAAGCGGAGATGCTCCCGAAGGAATACACCCCATAGCCACAAGGAAGGTCAGTCATGAAATTGCTGAGCACAGTTCTGAAGTCGTTCGTGTTGTCGTTGATGCTGTCGGCAAGCGCATTCGCCGCCGACAAGGTGAACATCAACACGGCCGATGCAGTCACTCTCGAAGAAGTCCTGGTCGGGATCGGTGAAGCGAAGGCGAAGGCCATCGTCGAGTACCGCAAGACCAACGGTCCTTTCAAGAGCGCTGAAGAACTGGCAATGGTTCAAGGCATCGGTTTGAAGACGGTTGAACGGAATCGCGACCGGATCGAACTGCATGTCGCCGCTTCACCGGCAGTCAAGCCGGCGGCGGCGAAGGCGGCGCCAGCGACTCCGGTCACGCGACGCTGACAGGTTTCCATCACAACCCAATGCCGGGCGCGGATGCAGGATCGCAACCCGCCCGGCCTCAGGGGCAGGATGCCAGGGGGGAGAAGGCACGGATGCCGACAGGGATGTACCGATTTCAGGGCCTACGTGCGGAATGCACATGGACAGGAGCGGGCAGGACGCCTGCGTTCGGCAAGGAGCCGACAAGGAAGTGACCATCGCCTGGACCACGCAAGTGTGTCCGGGCGATGTGCTTTTGGGGCGCTAGAATCCACGCAGTCACGATGCATGAAGTGGAATATGGGCCCTGCTTTTGTCATCCCGGCCAACGAATACCGGAGAGTCCGCTGGAAGAACGGACTGGGCTGGACGCGGGAGATTATCCGCGTACCGGATGAGGACAGCTGGCGCTGGCGGTTGTCCATCGCCGAGATCGAACGCGACGCCGCGTTCTCTTCATTTCCCGGGATCGATCGCGAGCTTGTCCTGCTGCGCGGCAATGGGCTGCGACTGAAGTTCGACGACGCGGACGTGGTCGATCTGGAGCCGCCGCACGGACGGTGCCGGTTCGCTGGCGAGCGCGAGGTCACCGGCGAGCTGGTGGACGGACCGACGCACGACTTCAACCTGATGTGGCGGCGCGACGCGGTGCAGGCGGAATTGCTGCATCGCCCTTTGGTCGGCGCAATGCTGTTCTTCGTCGATGAGCGCACGACCTGGGCGCTCCACCTGCTGGCAGGGCACGCGCATTTCGAATCTGCCTCGGACCTGCCGCCTCTGTCTGCAGGCGATACGGCAATTCTCCCGGCGTCGCCATCGCGCGTGCGTCACGCGTTGCAAGGGGCGGGCGAACTGCTGGCGATTCGAATCGAGCCGCGTTGAGCAGGGGTCAGTAGACGTCGCGGCGATAGCGCCCGCCGACGCGCAAAGCGTCGAGCGTGTCCTCGCCGAGGATGTCGGAGAGCGCGGCATCGACGGCTGGCGCCATGCCTTCCAGGCTGCCGCAGACATAGATGGAGGCGCCGCGCTGGACCCAGGCCGCAAGCTCGTCGCCCGCCAGTCGCAGTGCGTCCTGCACGTAGAAGCGCTGCGCCTGATCGCGCGAGAACGCCAGATCCACGCGTGACAGCACCTCATCACGTTGCCAGCGCTCGATTTCCGCCTGATGGAAGAAATCGGTGCTGCGCTGCCGCTCGCCGAAAATCAGCCAGTTGTCGCGCGCACCCGTTCGGGCGCGATGTTTGAGATGGGCGCGCAACCCGGCCATGCCGGTGCCATTGCCGATGAGGATCAGCGGCGCTTCCGGCGCAGGCGGATGGAAATTGGCGTTGCGGCGGACGCGCAACGCAATCGCGTCGCCTGGCACCGCGTGCAAGCACAACCATCCGCTGCCTAGCCCCGGTTGACCGTCGGAGCGATGCATCAGCCGGACCAGCAGTTCCAGCCGGCCGTCCGCCGCGATCGAGGCAATCGAGTATTCGCGATGCGGCAACAAAGGCAGCGTCGGCACGACCTGCTCCGGACTCTGACCGATCACGCTTTCCGCAGCAGGCAGGTGGCGATCGGACAGCAGCTCGCCGAGTGTCACCGAACGTCCTTCCCACAGGAGGTGCTGGGCCGGGCTCCAGCCCCAGGACTTCGCGAACCGCGCGATGACGTCGGGCGGATTGCGCGGACCAATCTCGGCGATGTCGCCGGCCTGCCAGTCCGCGCCCGGGCCATCGGCGCGTTGCAGCGCCAGGTGGAATGCCGGACCGCCCAGGCTGCCGGGATTGAGCAGCCGTCGTTCGATCAGCGTCCACGCCTCGTAGCGCGGCGCATCCCAGTCAGGCAGATCCGTCGTGCCACCGATTTGACCGAGATGATGTTGCCAGTGCCGCAGCGCGCTTTCGTCGGCGTTGTCCACTTCGACGCGATCGAACAACGGTTGTGCGCCGTGCTGGCGCAACCAGTCGTCCAACTGGCGGCCAAATCCACAGAAGTGCTCGTATTCGCTGTCACCCAGCGCGAGCACTGCGTAATGCAACGCGCGCAGATCCGGCGAGCGCGACATGACGTTGCGCACGAACGCGATCGCGGGGTCGGGAGGATCGCCTTCCCCCGTCGTGCTGATCACGAACAGCATGCGGTCACGCAAATCGTCCGGTGCGAGTGTGCCCAGCGCGCGGAGATGGGCATGCAATCCGGCTGCGCGCAGCGCTTCCAGGCTACGCTCCGCCAGCACCTGAGCGAAGCCGGTCTGGCTTGCGTACACGACGGTGAAGCCGTCGATGGATGGTGTCGCGACCGCGCGTTCCGCTTCACCTCGGCGTGGCCGCAGGCTCCAACCCAGCAACATCAGGTACGCGAGCACTACGCTCCCGGCGATGGCCGAATCGGTGAAGCGCGGCGGCGCGATCCACCACGGCGCCGCGTGAAGGCGCGCGAACCACACCGCGCAGACAACCAGGGTAGACACGACCGCCAGATTGCCCAGCCATGCCAGGGAAACGCGCTGCGCAGGGACGTTCATGACAACCATGCACCCAATGCGGGGCTGCAATGTTCGACCAGGCCATCGTCGCGGCGCACGACGTAGCGGACCGCGAGGTCGCGTTCGGCGGCAAGCGCCAGGCCAGCTTCGACACCCAGAACGGTCAATGCCGTCGCCCAGCCATCGGCTTCCATGGCGCTGGGCGCCACGACCGTCACCGCGGCGCTGGCCGCCTGCACGGGACGTCCGCTGCGTGGATCCAGCGTGTGGCTGAAACGTTGACCGTCCGCCTCGAATGCATGCCAGCGATCGCCTGACGTAGCGACGGCATGATCATCGAGCGCGATCACGCGCATCGGCAGGTTGGCGTCGGCCTCTTCATCGGGTGCGGACTCCATCAGCACGCGCCATCGTTCACCGTCAGGCTTGCGACCGAACCCGCGCAATTCGCCGCCGACTTCCACCAGCGCCGAAAGCACGCCGCGCGCCTGCAGCATTTCCACCACGGCATCGACGCCGAAGCCTTTGGCGATCGCGGAGAAATCCAGTTGCAGGCCACCGGGCTGCAGGACACGCGAGGCGTCCACGTCGACCTGCAGTCGTTGCCAGCCCACGCCCGCTTGCGCAGCCTGTTGCACGGACGCTTCGGGAATCGACTGTTCGCGTGCATGCGCGCCGAATCCCCACGCACCGACGAGCGAACCGACGGAGGGATCAAATGCACCGTCGCTGTCCCGCGCGATCGCGAGAGAACAGGCAAGCACGCGCATGAACTCAGCCGGCATGCTTTGCCATTGGCCGGCCGGCGCGCGATTGAAACGGCTGATGTCCGAATCCGGCTCCCAGGTGCTCATCTGCGCGACGATGTGATCGAGCACCGCCTGCACGCGTGAATGCCATGCGTGCAGATCGGCGTCGGTCGATGCGCAGAAACGCACTGACCAGTTCGTGCCCATGGTCTGGCCATGCAGCGTGTGCACGACCAAGCCCTGGGTGGATAGCGCATTCATCGCTGCGTCTTGCGAAAGACTTATTGCGGCAGCACTTCCAGCGTGACCACGTAGCTGAGGCGGCGCTGCTTGGCCTGCGGCAGCGAGGTCTTGTCGTCCTGCGCGGTCGTTTCCAGCCAGTACATGCCGGCTTCCGGCCATGTCACGCTGAATTCGCCGTTCGCATCGGTCGTCACCTTGATCTCGTCCTGGGCGTTGCGATAGCGCGTGCCGCCGCGGGTGACTTCGAACTCCAGACCGGCGGCCGGCTTGCCGTCTTTCAGCATCTTGAACTTGGCGGCTTCACCTGCGAACAGATCGTTCGGATGGGTGATCGGCACCAGTTCCAGGCCTTCGCCTGTCGTCTTGAACACGGTCTCGTTCGGAGAGCCATTGGTCACGAAGGTTTCGATGCGGCCCACCGACTGCGAGATCTGCAGGTTCTTCGCGTCCTTCGGCACTTCAGTGGCGAAGGTCGCCGGGGTTCCGCGCCAGCGCTTGGGCTTGCCGTTCTCTTCCCAGCTGCCGAACAGGCCACTGTTGACCACGGCGATGCGATAGGTGCCCTGCTGCTTCAGTTCGACGTCGAACACCGTGCGGTATTTGCCGGTGGCCAGGTTCTGCGCTTGATCCGGGCTGCCGTCCGGCGCGGTGATCTTCAGGCCTTCGGTACGCAGCGGTACATGGTTGAAGTAGAACAGGTCGTTCGACACCGCGGCGTCGACGGTAATCCACGGCTTTTCACCGGCGATGACCGTCTGCGACGGTTGCAGCCAGGCCTTGTGGGCCAGGGCGGTGAACGGCAGCGCGGCAGCCAGCGCCATGGCGAGGGTAAGAGAACGCTTCATGGAACACTCCAGCTTTCGTGGGAATCAGGGTTTGACGGAGATGCTGACCGCACCGATTTCGGTGCTGCCCTGCGCCTTGCCGGTCTGTGGGCTTTTCGCCGGCCAGGAGAAGGGAATCTTCACCAGTTCACGGCCGCCGACTTCGCGCACGGCTTCCACCACCAGCGTGTACTCGCCGGGCGGCAGCTTCGCCAATTGCGGCTGCTTGTCGGTGAATTTCAGTGCGTGCTGGCCGACCGGACGCGTCGGGCCGGTCACCCCATCGACGGGAACCTTCAGCGTGCGGCCCGACTTGCGCCACCACTGGCGCAGATCCGGCAGCCACTTGGTGCCATGCCCTTCGGCGGTGTCGCGCAACTGGTACCAGACCGACAGGTTCGCGGCGACCTTCTGATCCGCGCCTTCCAGCCAGATGGCGACGTAAGGGCGGTGGTACTCGGCCACGTTCAACTTCGGTACTTCCACGTTGACGTTGAGTTCGGCGGCGAGCGCCGGGACGGTCAACAGACCACTGAGCGCGAAGGTCAGGGTCAGCGATACAGGGGTCTTGGTCATCGGATGGACTCGGTCGGAATCAATGGATGAAGAGGAGCGCCAGCACGGTCGGAATCACCAGGCCGAGGCCAACCATCGGCCACGTCAGGCGGCGCTGGCGCGCGTGCAGTTGCAGGAGGAACAGGCCGGTGATGCAGAACACCAGGCAGGCGACGGCGAACAGATCGAGGAACCAGCCCCAGGCCGGCCCCGCGTTGCGGCCTTTGTGCAGATCGTTGAAGTAGGACACCCAGCCGCGATCGGTGCTTTCGAATTCGACGGCGCCGGTCGCCCGATCGATGCTCAGCCACGCGTCGGCGCCGGGCCGCGGCATCGAGACGTAGATTTCTTCCGGCGACCATTCGGCATTGCGCGCACCGATGGAGACATCGAGCTGTTCGCTCAGCCAGCCCGCGGCGGAGACCGGCAGCGGCGCGTTGCCTTCCTCGCGTTCCCCCAGCCGCGACAGCATCGGTGCCGGCAGCTGCAACTGGCGGTTCACCACCTGCGGCTTGGCCTCGATGCGCGCGGCGTGGTTGAGCGTGATGCCGGTGGCCGAGAACAGGATCATCCCGATCAGGCAGATCGCCGAACTGATCCAATGCCATTGATGCAGCGTGCGCAGCCAATAGCCGCGGCGCTGTTGCTGGCTGGATACGGAGGAGGGCGAAGACGCAGGACTCAAACGGGAAAGCCGGTTCGGGGCAGGGAAGGGATTACACCACAGATGAGAATCGCTCTCAATTGACCGGCCGCATCACGCGGCCGGCCACGCTCGACTTCAGAAGCGCAGGTTCATCGATACCCAGAAGCTGCGGCGCTGTTCCTTGATGGCGTAGTCGTCGACACAGTTGTACTCGCTGTCACTGATCAACAGACAGGACTGCGACACGAAATCCTTGTCGAACAGATTATTGACCCGGGCGTTCACCGTCAGCCAGTCGGTCGCTTCCCAGCTTCCGCCCAGGTGGAACACGGTGTAGTCCTCGTAATGGCGAACGGTCGAAGTGGTCGCACCGTTGACCGTCGACACCAGCGTGTCGCGGTAGCGGTCGTAACGTCCTTCGGTGATGAACGACAGGCTCACCGCATCGTTGATCTGCCAGTTGAGGCTAGCGTTGGCCATGTGCTTGGCTGGCGTGGTGGAGCCGCCGACCGGCTTGCCCTTGTCGGTGCCGCTGGTCTGTTCGGATTCGGTGTAGGTGTAATTCGCACGCAGCTGCAGGTTGTCGAGCAGCTTCACCTGGCCGGCCAGCTCGACGCCGCGCGTCTCTGCTTCGTCGATGTTCACGCTCTGGCTGAAGGTGCTGTAGCCCAGATCCGCCCAGCCCGGGCCCACGTCCACGCAATAGCCGCTGCCGGTCGCCACTTCGCAGTTCGGGAACGTCCCGCCACTGGCGATCTTGTCGTCGAACTGATTGAAGAAGGCGGTCGCGTTGAACGAAAAACGCTGGCCTTCGTAGTAGGCCGCCAATTCGTAATTCGTGCTGGTTTCGGGCTTCAGGTTGGGCGACCCGACCAGTGGCAACACGCCTTGTCCACCAAAACCGGTCACGCCCGGAAACAGCTGATCCGGACGCGGCGTCTTGTAACCGGTGCTCACGCCGCCCTTGATCGTCCACGCGTCGCTCGCATTCCAGACCAGATAGGCGCGCGGACTGACGTGGCTGCCGAAGATGTTGTGATCGTCGTAGCGAACGCCCAGCGTCGCGGTCAGTGCGTCGGTCAAGGACCAGTTGTCCTCGGCGAACACGGACCACATGCGGTGCTTCTGCTTCACGTCATTCTTGTAGCCACCGCCATCCATGCCGAACACACCGTCGATCATGTCGGTGTCGTTGTATTGCCCGCCCAGCGTCAGCTTGTGCGCGCCGAACGACATATCGAGCATCGTGTCGAACACGTAACCCTCCAGCTCCATCGTGCGCAGCGGACGCGGCAGGAACGCCGCCAGACGCGCGCGCTCGGCATCATTGAGCACGCTCAGGTTGCCGCTGGTCATGTTGCAGTTCGCGGCCAGGCCGCGACGGATGCAGACATCATTCCAGAGGGTCTGCAGGTCCGCGCGCTCTTCCAGGGTCAGCGGCAGCGAACGACCGAGATTGTTGCTGGTCACGCGCGAAAGGCTGCTCTGCCAGGTGCCGAATTCGAACCGGCCCTGATGGCTCAGCGCAATCTGCTCACGCTCGTAGCGTTGATAGGCGGTATAGCCCACACGCGGTTGCACGACGCGGCGCGTCAGCGTTCCGCCGAGCGGGTTCGGTACGGTCACGTTGCCGCTGCGCCACAGGCTCGCGAGGCTGTCGAGCGTGCCGGTCTGGCCTTCGCTGTTGTCGTACTTCTGCTTCGCAATGTCGTACTCGATCCAGAGATCGTGATCGGCGTTCGCAGCGAAATCCAGGCGCGCGCCGCCGCTCCAGTTGGTATTGGCGACCGCTTTGCCGCCCCCGCCGAAGCCCAGCGTGCGTTCCCACATTGAACCGTCCGGAAGCGGCAGCGCTTCCCACTCCGGCGACGACTCATCGATGTCGTAATAGCTGCCGCGCACGGTCAGGCCGAGGCGATCCTGGATGAGCGGACCGCTCACGTAGAGGTCCGTGGTGCGGGCATCACCGAACTGATCATCCTGTTGCACGGTGAAGCCCTGCGTGAGCGAGCCCTGCCAGTTTTTCTGGCCGCGGCGCGTGATGATGTTGATGACGCCGCCCATCGCATCGGAACCGTACAGCGTGGACATCGGCCCGCGCACGACCTCGATGCGTTCGATGGCGTCCAGCGGCGGCAGATAGCTGAACTGGCCGCCGCCGAAGTTGTTCGGATACAACTGGCCGACATTGCTCTGCCGGCGACCGTCGATCAATACCAGCGTGTACTCGGATGGCAGGCCGCGCATGCTGATCGTCGCACGGCCATTCTTGTCGGTGGTTTCCATGCCGACGTCCACGCCTTCCACATCGCGCAGCGCATCGACCAGGCTCGTGTAGGGACGCTGGCTCAGCTCTTCGCGCGTCACCACGCTGATGCTGGCGGGCGCATCGACAATTTTCTGTTCGAAGCCGGCGGCCGTGACGACGAGCGTATCGAGCGTCGTGGCGTCATTCGTCGCAGGATCGACCTGCGCGAAGGCCGGCAGCGGAAGCAGGCAGAGCAGGCTGGCGGAAAGCAGGTTGCGGCGCAGTTGGGGCGAAGAGGCGTGCTGGGTCATGGTGGGGTCTTGGATGGATTGCGCTCTGCCGTACCGCATGGATGGCGGCCGTCATGGCAAGCGCGGGAAAAAAAAAGGACGAGCGCGGCTCACGCGCGCGGTGCAGCGCACGGATCGGGTTCGGCATGAAGAATGCGGGTGCTGACGGGAGGCGTCAGCCGATCAGCACAGCGACGGCGGCGCCTGGCCGCGATTGAATCTTCGATCGGGCACGACGTGCGCAGATGCGATTACATCGGGAAGCGTCGGGATCGAAGAGGGGGCGTAACGAAGTGCAGCGACCGCATTGGCCATCACATGGAACGGAAGCGCGGGCGCTGGTTCGTCCCCGCGCGTAACGGACAAGGCCGAAGCACGACGCTTCTTGGCCGGAGCGTCTTCGTGGAAGGCGGCCTCGGGCAGGTCCGGAGCCGAATCGGCATCCAGCAACGCCGCGTTCTGGTTCGTCTGCCAATGGCCGAAGCCATGCGGACGGTCGGAGTTCGATACCGCGCCGAAATGTACTGTCGAAAGCAGCAGGCAGCCGGCGATCAGCCCTGCCACGCAGGCGAGCGTCCACCGCCGCATGCCTTGGGACATACGCACGCGCAAGCAGACGCCATGGCGGAAAGCCTTCGACAAACATCACCCCGAAAGCGCGGCAGCCGTGCGCGCCGCGAATGCTCACATTCTAGGTGAGAATAATTATCAAAAGCAATCCGTCAGGTTTCGGCCCAGCCGCGCAGCAGGTTGTGGTACACGCCGGTCAATTGCAGTAGCGCCTGCGCATCGGCATTCGTCTGGCGCAATGTTTCGAGCGAGGCATCCATTTCGAACAGCAGCCGCCGCTGCGTGTCACTGCGGATCATGCTCTGCACCCAGAAGAACGAGGCCAGGCGCGCGCCGTGTGTCACAGGCCGGACCTGATGCAGGCTGCTGGACGGATAGAGGATCAAATCACCGGCCGGCAGTTTGACTTCATGCTCGCCGTAGGTGTCGCTGATGATCAGCTCGCCGCCGTCGTATTCGTCCGGTGCGCTGAGGAACAGCGTGCACGACACATCCGAACGCACGTGCATCGCCGCACCCTCGGTGTCCTTCGTCAGCATCACGGCTCCGTCGATGTGGAAGCCGTATTCGCCGCCGCCCTGGTAGCAGTTGAAGCGCGGCGGCAGGATGCGCAGGGGCAAGGCCGCTGCGAAGAACAGTGGATTGCGCTCCAGCGCGGACAGCACGCGCTGGCCGAGTTCATGCTTCAACGCGGAGGCATCCGGAAGTTGCAGGTTGCGCTTTACCCGCGCGCCCTGCATGCCGACCGTCTCGCGCCCGTCCGTCCATTCGGCGGCGAGCAATGCTTCGCGGAACCGTGCGACCTCGTCTGCGCCAAGAACGTCGGGAATGTGCAGCAGCATGTCGATGACTCCGGAAGCACGCGGGAAGGGCCGCAACCCTCCCCGCGCGAAGCGATCAGAATCGCAGGTTGAGGCTGAGCAGCACCGAGCGCGGCGCGCCCGGCGTGTAACGGTAGCCACTCTTGTTGATGCCCGCCACGTATTCCTTGTCGAACAGGTTGTAGGCGTTCAAGCGCAGGTCCACGTTGCGGTTGATCGCATAGCTCATCACCGCGTCCCAAACGGTGTACGACTTGACGAAGGTCGGCGTGCCGACCGCGCCATCGGTGCCGCGCTTCATCTCGCCGCTGTAGCGGACGCCGCCGCCGATCGTCAGTCCGAACGGCAACTGGTAAGTGGTCCACGCGGTGAAAGCGCTGTCCGGCGTATACGTCAGTTGGGTGGTGCCGTCCTGCGCAACGTTCGGGCTGTTGATCACCTTGGCGTCCATCGTCGTGTAGCCCGCCGAGATCGACCAGTCCTCGGTGATCTTGCCGACGGCGGAAAGCTCGATGCCGCGCACGCGCTTGTCGCCGCCCTGGCTGGTGACGCCGGCTTCGGTGATGACTTCGTTCTCGACTTCCGTCTGGTACAGCGCGAGCGCGACGAGCAGGTCGTCGCCCAGCAGGTTCCACTTGCTGCCGATCTCCGCCGTCCTGGCCTTCTGAGGGTCATAGGCGGGGTTGTTCGCGCTGGTGGCCGAGTTGCTCAGTTCAAGCGAGGTGCCACCCGGAGGCTGCTGGGAGACGGCGTAGTTGGCGTAGAGGCTGGCGATCTCGCCGACCTTGTACACCGCACCGAGCTTCCAGTTGACGAGCGTGTCCGAATCGTCGGTATCGACGCCGGGCACGATCGAGCCGGTAGGCAGACTGCCGCACGCCGGGCCACCACGACCGCCGCAGGCGACCATGCTGGCGAAGTCGGTTTCGTAGCGATCGAATCGCACGCCCGCCGTCAGCAGGAACTGCTCGTTGAACGTGAGCGTGTCGAACGCATACAGCGACGTGGTCGTGGTCTTGCCGGTGCTGTGCGCGCCATTGCGACCCCATTGCAGTCCATCGACATCCGGATCCGGGTTGTAGAGGTTTGCGCGCGGCCAGCTCGTGCCCGCGCGTGCGGCGACGCCCCAGCTCTTGAGTTCTTCGCGCGTGATTTCCACGCCCGTGCTGAGGTTGTGCTCGACCGAACCCGTCTTGAAATCGGCGCGAAGGTTCAACTGATCCGTGAGGATGGTGTACTCCTGATCCTTGAACGTCGGGTTGCTGCGCGCCATCGTGTACGTTGAGAGATCATCCGGATCGGTGTACTGGATGTTGCCGCTGGGCAAGCCGCCGGTCAGTGCGCCGGTACTCATGAACGCGGTGAGCATGTACTCCTGATCGTTCTTGCCCCAGCGCGCGATATTGCTCAGCTTGAGCGTGTCGGAGAAGTCGTGCTCGATGCGGAACGTCGCCATCTGCGCCGTGACTTTGTCGTAGTCGTGGCGCGTGCCGTAGAAGTTCTCGGGGTTCACCGGATGACCGGCCAGATGTTCCAGGCTGGGCTGCGGCGTCCAGCCGGGCAGGCCGATCGTCGGCACGCTGCCATCGGGAATGTTGTCCAGCTTCACGTACAGCAGGTTGAGGATGTAGCGCGTGTCGGTTCCCAGCCCGAAGCCCAGCGATGGCGCGATACCCCAACGCTTGTTGTTCACCTGGTCGCGCCCGACGGCGTCGCTGTCCTGCGCCATTACATTCAGGCGAACGGCTGCGCTGCTGCCCAGTGACTGGTTCCAGTCGGCAGTGACGCGACGCTGATCATCGGTACCGAGAGACACCGTAGCCGCCATCGAATCGCGCAACGAAGCCTGCTTGCTGACCAGGTTGATGGCGCCCGAGGGGGCACTGCGCCCGTTGTCTGTGCCCGCCGGGCCTTTCTCCACTTCGACCTGCTCGGTATTGAAGATGTCGCGGGAAATCGAACCGAGGTCGCGCACGCCATCGACGAAGATGCTGGCCGAACTGTCGAAGCCACGCATGAAGACCGTGTCGCCGGTGGTGCTGTTGCCGTTTTCGCCGACGAAGAACGTGCCGACGCCGGGGCTGTTGCGCAGCACCTCGGTCAGCGTCGTCGCGCCCTGCTGGTTGAACAGATCGTCGGTGATGATCTGGATCGTCTGCGGCGTGTCTTTCAGCGGTTGGGTGAATTTGGGCGACGCGATCTTGTCGGACTTGATGTCACCGACGCGCACACCTTCGACGTGGATTTCCGGCAGCGTGGTGGGATCAGGATTGTTGCCGTCGGTGGCTACCTGTGCCGCAGCCGGCACCGCAAGCGCGAGGCCGGTGATCAACGTGGCGGTTGCCAGGCTGGAAGGAGGACGCAGGACGGGGGCAGCGTGTTTGCGCGACTTGATGCTCATGGATGGGGTCCGGTTGGAAGTGGGGCTCCCGTTGGCGGCGGCGGGGGAGAAACGGGAAGTCCGCAAGAAGCGGAAAGCAGTGCTGGCAGCGGAGTGCTCCGCGCTGGCATCAAACGGGGGCGGGGCGGGCCATGCGCGCTGTGTTCCGACAGGGCGCACGGAGCGTCGGCGTGATGCACGCAGGCACGCTGATTGTGGTGCCGGACCAATGCGAATAGCGCGAGGAGCGCGGTGGAACGGGCATGACGACCAAGGCTTGACCGTGAAGTAACCAACTCTTAACGATCCTAAACGAGAATTGTTCTCTTTGGCAAACGGTGCGCCAAGCCTCTACGGACAAATTCCGGGGGCATTTCCGGACAATCGCTTGGCGACCGGGAATGACGCGGGGATCGGAAGCATTGGAACAACGGGCATAAAAAAAGCCGGCGATGCCGGCTCTTCGCGCTACGAGTGATGGAACGTCAGGAGCGATCGTCACGGGTCCAGAGCCCGCCGTGCTCTTGCTTGACCGGAAACTTCGGCACCGCCGAATACGCCGGCGCACACAGTGCGCGGCCGTCGCGGATATCGAAGCGCGCGCCGTGCAGGACGCACTCGATGCTGGCTTCATCCGCGTCGAAATTGCCGGACGACAACTCGAAATCCTCATGGCTGCATCGGTCTTCCAGCGCGTAGAAATCACCGTCGTAGTTGACGACGAGAATCGGCGTGCCGGTCACTTCGTCGAACACGGTGCGCATTTCGCCGGGCAGCATTTCGCCGAGCGCGCAGACGAAGGTCCAGGCGGCGTCGCTCACAGCGGCTTCTCCAGGATTTCGAAACGCAGGTCATCACGCTTGGGGATGCCGTAGCGCTCATCGCCGTAGGGGAACGGCTTCTTCAGACCGGTGCGCCGGTAGCCACGACGTTCGTAGAACGCAATCAGTTCGTCGCGGATGTCGATGACGGTCATGCGCATTGCAGGCAGGTTCCAGTCCTCGCGGGCGACGCGCTCGGCTTCGGCGATGACCTGCTTGCCGAGTCCGTCGCCCTGGCGCTTCGGATCCACGGCGAACATCCCGAAATAGCCGGCGCCTTCATCCACTGCGACATGAGCGCAGGCGACGAGTGCGCCGTCCTGCTCGGTGATCAGGATGCGGCTCTGCGCCCGGTCGATGTCGTGGCGGAGCGCTTCGGCGTCGATGCGCTGGCCGTCGAGCATGTCGGCCTCGGTCGTCCAGCCTTGCTTGCTTCCTTCGCCACGGTACGCGGAAGTGACCAGCGCAATCAGCGCCGGGATGTCATCGTGGGTGGCGCTGCGGAACGTCGGTTCGGTCATGCGGATCAAGGGGTGGGTTGTGCAGGATGCTCAGCCGAGCAGGGTACGCGCTTTCTTCAGCGCGGCGACGAATGCCTCGACTTCCTCATGCGTGTTGTAGAACGCGAACGAGGCGCGACAGGTGGCGGTGACGCCGTAGAACTGCAGCAGCGGATGCGCGCAGTGCTGGCCCGAACGCACAGCGACGCCTTCCAGATCGAGCAGCGTCGCCAGGTCGTGCGAATGCGCGCCTTCGATCAGGAACGAGATTACGGCGGCCTTTTCCGGAGCCGTACCGAACAGGCGGAGGCCGTCAATCTTCCGCAGCTCTTCGGTTGCGTGCGCCAGCAGCGCGTGCTCGCGCGCTTCGATTTGCGCCATGCCGATGGCCTGCAGATAGTCGACCGCCGCACCCAGACCGACGAAGCCGGCGATGTTCGGGGTTCCGGCTTCGAACTTGTGCGGCGCATCGTTGAACACCGTGCCGTCGAAGCTCACTTCCTTGATCATCTCGCCGCCGCCGACGAACGGCGGCATGGCGTCGAGATGTTCGCGTCTCGCCCACAACGCGCCCGTGCCGGTCGGACCGCACATCTTGTGGCCGGTCAGCGCGTAGAAATCGCAGCCGATGGCCACGACATCGACCGCACGATGCGGCACGGCCTGCGAACCATCGACCACGGTGACGATGCCGCGCTTGCGTGCTTCGCGGCAGATCTCGCGGACCGGATTGACCGTGCCCAGAACGTTGGAGACATGCGCGATGGCAAGCAGCTTCACGTCCGGCGTCATGGCGGCGCGCAATGTGTCCATGTCCAGACTGCCGTCCGCAAGGACCTCGACAACCTGTACGCGCGCACCGGTGCGTTGTGCCACCAGTTGCCAAGGCACGATGTTGGCGTGGTGCTCCATGCGCGAGACGAGAATGACATCGCCAGCCTTCAGTCGCGGCAGGGCCCACGAATAGGCGACCAGGTTGATTGCGAACGTCGTGCCGCTGCACAGCACCAGATCATCCGGGCGTGCATTGATGAAGCGGGCCAGCTTGCGTCGCGCGCCTTCGTAGGCTTCGGTGGCCTCGGTGCCGAGCGTGTGCACCGCCCGGCTCACGTTGGCGTTGTGATGACGGTAGAAGCTGTCGACGGCTTCGATCACCGCTGCCGGCTTCTGGCCTGTGTTGGCGCTGTCGAGGTAGATCAGCGGCTTGCCATGGACGTGCCGCTCGAGCAGCGGAAAATCGGCCCGGACACGGGTCCAGTCGATCAACGCGTGCGTGCCGGGTTGCAGGGCCGCCTCGTTCATGGCGAGCCCAGGCTGGCGAGTGCGTGATCGATGCGGTGCGTCAACAATTCGCGCACGGCGGGATCTTCGATGACGGCCAGCGGCTCGCGGCAGAACGCAACGGTGAGCAGTTGCTGCGCCTCAGCCTGCGGCAGCCCGCGCGAACGCAGGTAGAACAGCGCCTGCGCATCGAGCTGGCCGACGGTCGCGCCATGTGCGGCCTTCACTTCGTCGGCGTGGATTTCCAGCACCGGCTGCGTGTCGATCTCGGCGTTGTCGGACAGGAGCAGGTTCTTGTTCGACAGTGCGGCATCGGTGCCATCGGCGCCTTCGCGAATCAGGATGCCGCCGTGGAAAACCACACGGCCGCGTCCATCGGCCAAGCCGCGCCAGGTCAGTTCGCACGCGGTATCGCGGCCGATGTGATCGATTCCAAGGCGCGTATCGACGTGCCGGCGACCCTCGCCCAGCAGCACGCCGTTGGCAGTCAGACGCGCGCGATCACCTTCCAGACGCACGTTGAGTTCATGGCGCGAGAGCACGCCGCCGAGTTCGAGATCGACGCGCCGGTATTCCGCATCGCTGGCGAGCACGGCGTCGGTGCGCAACACCGTGGTGGCCGTCGCGCTGTCGCGCTGCACGCGGGCATGCGCCAGCTGCGCGCCGCGCCCGATATGCACATGGATGAGCGCATTGCTCAGGTGCGCATGCGGGCCCGCTGCGAAATGATGTTCGAACACCTTCAGCGATGCGCCCGCGCGCAGCTCGATCAGGTGGCGCAGATGCCAGGCGGCATCGGTCTGCGCTTCGGCGCCGACGAACACCAGATGCAGCGGAGTCGCCACATGTACGTTTTCGTCGACGCGCAGCAGCACGCCTTCGTCGGCGAGCGCGGCGTTGAGGCGGGCGAAGACTTCGTCACTGCGTTCGAAGCGGCGCGAAAGGAAACGCGCCGATTCACCACCTTCGGCCAGCGCTTCGGACAGCAGTTGCAGGCTCACGCCTTCCGGCAGATCGGAGGTCAGGGACAGTGCAACCGAATACCGGCCATTGACGAACACCGCGCGCGGCCCGGGAATATCCGCCAGCAGCATCGGGTCGAGCACGGGCGCGTGTTCGACGGCGCTGAAGCTGCGCCGTTCGAGCTGTCGCAGCGAGGTGTACTTCCAGCTTTCGTTGCGAGGGCCAGGCAGCCCTTCACGCAAGGCATCGTCCAGCACCGCGCGGCGCGCGGCGTCGCCGTTGAAGGCAGCGGCCAAGGAGTCCAGCAGCACGCTCATCAGGCCACCCGTTCCGGTGCGACGCGATCCTTCAGCCACGCATAGCCGTGCTGTTCCAGTTCGAGCGCGAGTTCGGGGCCACCGGATTCGACGATGCGTCCATCCGCCAGTACGTGCACGACGTCGGGCTTGATGTACTCGAGCAGACGCTGGTAGTGGGTGATGACGAGGAATGCGCGTTCCGGCGAGCGCAGCGCGTTGACGCCGTCGGCGACGTTCTTCAGCGCATCGATGTCCAGGCCGCTGTCGGTTTCGTCGAGGATGGCGAGCTTGGGTTCGAGCACGGCGAGCTGGAAAATCTCGTTGCGCTTTTTCTCGCCACCCGAGAATCCTTCATTGACGCCGCGGTGCAGCAGTTCGTCCTTCAGGTGCAGCACGGCGAGCTTTTCACGCACCAGCTTGAGGAACTGCATCGAATCCAGTTCGGCTTCGCCACGCGCCTTGCGTTGCGCGTTGAGCGAGGCGCGCAGGAAGTACGTGTTGTTGACGCCGGGAATTTCCACCGGGTACTGGAACGCCAGGAACACGCCTGCGGCGGCGCGCTCTTCGGGCTCCCGATCAAGCAGTGGCTTGCCTTCGAACTCGATGGTTCCGGCGGTGACTTCGTAGCCCTCGCGGCCGGCCAGGATGTTGCCCAGCGTGGATTTGCCCGCGCCGTTCGGACCCATGATGGCGTGCACCTGGCCCGGCTTCACTTCAAGCGTGAGGCCCTTGAGGATCTGCTTGCCGGCGACGCTGGCGTGGAGGTTTTCGATCTTGAGCATGGAAAAAAATCCCGGTTATTGCTGGATGGCCGCAGGCGCGGGTTGCGCACGCTGGCTGCGGCAGGGTTGCTTGAATGCGCTGGAGCGGTGCCGGTCCGTCATCCGACCGATCCTTCCAGGCTGACTTCCAGCAGCTTCTTTGCTTCCACCGCGAATTCCATCGGCAGTTCGCGGAAGACCTGTTTGCAGAAGCCGTCGACGATCATCGAGACCGCGTCTTCTTCGCTGATTCCGCGTGCACGGCAGTAGAACAGCTGGTCGTCGGAAATCTTCGAGGTGGTGGCCTCGTGTTCCAGCGTGGCGGTCGGGTTCTTCACCTCGATGTAGGGGAATGTATGCGCGCCGCACTTCTTGCCGATGAGCAGGCTGTCGCACTGCGTGTAGTTGCGTGCGTTGGCGGCGTTGCGGTCCACCTTGACCAGGCCGCGATAGGTGTTCTGCCCGCGGCCAGCGCTGATGCCCTTGCTGATGATCTTCGACTTGGTGTTCTTGCCGATGTGGATCATCTTGGTGCCGGTGTCGGCCTGCTGGCGGTGATGGGTCAGCGCGACGGAATGGAACTCGCCGACCGAGTCGTCGCCCAGCAGTACACAGGACGGATACTTCCAGGTGATCGCCGAGCCGGTTTCGACCTGCGTCCACGAAATCTTGCTGCGTGCGCCGCGGCATTCGCCGCGCTTGGTCACGAAGTTGTAGATGCCGCCGCGGCCTTCCTCGTCGCCCGGATACCAGTTCTGTACCGTGCTGTACTTGATCTCGGCGTCTTCCAGCGCCACCAGTTCGACCACCGCGGCATGCAACTGGTTTTCATCGCGCATCGGCGCGGTGCAGCCCTCGAGGTAGGACACGTGGCTCTTGTCCTCGGCGATGATCAGCGTGCGCTCGAACTGGCCGGTATGGCCGGCATTGATGCGGAAGTAGGTGCTCAGTTCCATCGGGCAACGCACGCCCTTGGGAATGAATACGAAGCTGCCGTCGGAGAACACGGCCGAGTTGAGCGCGGCGAAGTAGTTGTCGCCGGTCGGCACGACGCTGCCGAGATACTTGCGGACCAGATCGGGATGCTCGCGGATGGCCTCGCTCATCGAGCAGAAGATGATGCCCTTCTCGGCAAGTTCCTTGCGGAAGGTGGTGCCCACGGACACCGAATCGAATACGGCATCGACCGCAACGCCGGCCAGCTTGGCGCGTTCGTGCAGCGGCACCCCGAGCTTGTCGTAGGTGTCCAGCAATTCCTGCGGCACTTCATCCAGCGACTTGTACTTGGCCTTGGGGGCGCTGTAGTAGCTGATCGACTGGAAATCGATCGGGCCGATCTTCAGCTTCGCCCAGTGCGGGGCCGGCATGGTCAGCCAATGGCGGTACGCCGCCAGCCGCCATTCGGTCATCCATTCGGGTTCGTCCTTTTTCGCGGACAGCGCGCGCACGACGTCCTCGTCCAGGCCGGGCGGCAGGGAGTCGGATTCGATGTCGGTGACGAAGCCGGCGTCGTAACGTCGGCCCAGCTGTTCGAGGATTTCTGCGTTTTCGGTGGCCATGGGGGCTGCCTACAGGGTCAACTGGCGACGCGCACGGCGATGGGACGCCGCGGTGCATCGTCGGAGGGAGAAGGGGGGCGCAGCATCTGCGCGAGCGTCACGCCGCGCAGGGCGTCGGCGACGACATCGTTGATCAGGCGCCAGTTGGCGCGCGCGGTGCACTGGTGGGCGATGCCGCAATGACTGTCGGGCTGGCTGCACTCCGTCATCGCCAGCGGCCCTTCCATGGCTTCGACGATTTCGATGAGGCTGATGTCGGCGGCGGTGCGACTCAGGCGGTAACCGCCATGCACGCCGCGCAGGCCTTCGACCAGCCCGGCCTGCGCGAGTGGCTTGAGTACCTTGCTGACCGTCGGGGTCTCGAGGCCGGAATGCTCGGCCAGATCACTGGCGCTGAGGATCTCGCCGGGCCGTGCGGCGAGCACGGTGAGGACTACGGTGGCGTAGTCGGTGAGCTTGGTGACACGGAGCATGGCGGGGGTGGGTCCAAAAGCGTACCGAAATTGTACGCTTTGAATCCCACCCGCGCCAGACTCTGGATGAACAGGGGCTTCGGCCCTTATTTCGCAGCGGTTTTCGGGTCAGCCGGCGCGGTCGGCAGCACCAGACCGAAATACGGTGCCGGCGGTGTCTTGCCGGGCGGGAGGTATTCGGGAGCCGGCTGGCCGGCCGGACCGAGCGAGCGGATGAAGTGGTACATCGCACGCCGGTCTTCGGCTGTCATGGCGCGCACGGCGAAGTCGGGCATGATCGGCCGCGTGCGCAGATGCGCGCTGTATTCCATCCATTGCGCCTCATCCATTTCCTGCAGGCGCAGGCGGAGGTTGGCCGCGTACGTGGTGCCCCACGGGCCGTGGTAGCCCATCGGCGAACCGGTCAGCCATTCGGACGTCGGCACATCACCGCCGCGTTCGGCATAGCCCGCGGTGTGGCAGTCGTTGCAGCCGCTGGTCTTGATGAGGTATTCGCCGCGGGCGACGAGATCGACCGGTACGGACGAAATCGTCCGGGCGGTCGCGGGGGCGCGGCTGGCGTCGGCCTGGCATCCGGCCAGGGCGGCGAGCAGCAGCGAAGGGAACAGCAATTTCTGGGTCATGGGCATGGCGGTTTTCGACAGGGTCCGGGGGAACTTCGCTTTCAACGCGCGCTTGCAGGGCAACCGGACACACTGCAATGGCGGCGATTCATGTGAACAGGGGAGTGACGCCAGGCGCCCCGCAGCGAATCCGTTTGCTTGGGATTCCACGCGGTCTGAGCGAGAATCCCCGTTTCCCGCCAGCCGATGGATTACGCATGCCCAGCAAGATCGAAGCCCGCCAGTCAGACATCCATGGCAATGGCGTGTTCGCCATCGCCCCGATCAAGAAAGGCGAGCGGGTCGTCGAGTACAAGGGCAAGCGGCGCACGCACGAGGAAGTGGACGCCGACGACAGCGGCGATGTGGAGTCCGGCCACACCTTCCTGTTCACGCTCAACGATGATTACGTCATCGACGCCAACTACAAGGGCAACAAGGCGCGCTGGATGAACCACAGCTGCGATCCGAACTGCGAGGCCGTCATCGAGGAACACGACGGCAAGAACCGCAAGAAGGACAAGGTGTTCATCGAAGCCATCCGCGCGATCAAGCCGGGTGAGGAACTGACCTACAACTACGGCATCGTGCTGGATGAGCCGCACACCGCGCGATTGAAGAAGATCTGGGCGTGCCGCTGCGGCAGCAGGAAGTGCACCGGCACGATGCTGCAGCCGAAAAAGTAAGCACGCCTACACCGTTGCTGGCCGCATCACGCAACGCGTTTCCTGTGCTGATGCAGGAAACCGGCAAATGGTTGCCATGACTAACGCCAGTCGGTGAAAGCCGCAGGGCTGGGTAACGTCTGCGCCACGGGAATAACCCGGGGGGAGTTACCGATGCGTCTGGCAAGCCTGAGCTTTTCCATCCTGATGGCGCTGTCCGCGCCTGCACTGGCCATCGATGTGGATGGCCGTATAGATCCGGTTGAATGGCAGGGTGCGCGGCACATCACCGATTTCCGCCAGGTCCAGCCGCTGACGAAGGCGCCGGGATCACAACCGACGGAGGCGTGGATCCTCGCGACGCCCGACGGCCTGGCGATTGCCTGGCGCAATGTCCAGCCTGCTTCGGTGCCATGGACGCGCCAGCGCGTGCAGCGCGATTTCGAGGATCAGGTGGATCGCGTGAACCTGATGATCGATTTCGATGGTGACGGGCGCACGGCGTACAACTTCACCGTCTCCTCGACCGACGGCATCTCCGACTCCGTGATCACCAACGAATCCCAGTTCAACGACGACTGGGACGGCAACTGGAAGCACGCGGTGAGCGAGGACGGAGACACCTGGTCGGTCGAGATCCTCATCCCGTGGTACATCGCGCCGATGCACAAGAGCGACGGCGACACGCGCACGATGAAGGTGTACCTGGATCGCGTCATCGGCTCGACCGGCGAGCGCTCCGCATGGCCGGCGGCGAGCTTCGAGCGCCCGCGCTTCGTCTCCGACTTCGCTCCGGTGGAAGTGGCGCAATACAGCCAGTCGCTGCTCGCGATCACTCCGTATGTGTCCGGCCTGTACGACAACGTCGGGCAGTCCAGCGATTTCGATGGCGGCGTGGATCTGTTCTGGAAGCCCAATGGGCAGTTCCAGATGACCGCGACCATCAATCCGGATTTCGGCCAGGTCGAGAGCGATGATCTCGTCGTCAACTTCAGCGCCACCGAAACCTTCATCAGCGACAAGCGTCCGTTCTTCACCGAGAACCAGGGCATTTTCGAATACACCACGCCGTCCGACTACAGCCAGTTGCTGTACACGCGGCGCATTGGCGGCCCCGCCGATGATGGCGACGGATCGGGCGACATCACGGCCGCGTTGAAACTCAATGGCAGTATCGGCCAGACCAAGTACGGCCTGTTCGCCGCCGACGAAGCGGATGATGTCGGCCGCAGCTTCTACGCGCTGCGCGTCGTGCGCGATTTCGAGAAGCAGAACCTCGGCATGATGGTGACGAACGTCGAACGGCCGTATCTGGATCGCGACGCGACGGTGCTGGGCGTGGACCACAACTGGCGTCCGAACGCGCGCTGGAACATCCGCACCCGCCTGTTCGGAAGCGAGATTGATCAGCAGGGCCAGACGTCGCGCGACAACGGCGCGACCGTCTGGGCCGATTACGAAATGGATCACGGCTGGCGCCAGCAATGGATCGCGATGCATTTCGGCGACGAACTGCAGATCAACGATGCAGGTTACCTGTCGCGCAACAACCTCAACTACCTGCACTGGGAGTTCCGCAGGCGCTTCGCCGAACAGCCGGTCGAATCGCGGTACTCGTCGAAGGAGTGGCGCTGGCGCGGGAGCACGGTCTACAACGATCAGGGCCAACGCCTGAACAACCAGTTCCGGATGAGCCGGCAAGGCCAGTTGCGCAATGGCAGCAGCGAATACGCACAGATCAACGTCAACACTTCCGGTGTCGATGATCTGCTCACGCGCGGCAACGGCGTAGTGAACGTGCCGGGCCGCTGGAATGCGCATTACGAGTTCGAGCGTCCGCGCAAGGGACACTGGGCGCACGAGATGTTCATCGAGGCTTTCACGGGCGGCCTGGCCGGCAATCGCAAGGTGGGCTACGCGGCGGAGTATGAAGCGACCTATTTCGTCAGCGACGCCTTCAGTTTCTACGGCGGCGTGTATGCCGACATGACGCCGGACTGGCTGCTGTGGCAATACGACAACCTGATCGGCAGCTACAAGGGACGCGAATGGCACGTCAATGCCGGCATCAACTGGAACATCAGCGATCGCCAGGAATTGCGGGTGAAGCTGCAATCCATCGCAGTGGACGCACAGGCGCTGCAGGCGCATCGCGTCGCCCCGAACGGGCAGGCGATCGCCAGCAATGATGCGCTTGAGGATTTCAGCCTGAGCAACCTCGGCTTCCAGATCCGCTACCGCTACGAACTGGCGCCGCTGTCGTACCTTTACGTCGTCTATGGTCGCGGTGGTCGCGACGACAACGACTACACGGATTCCGGCAGTTCACTGATCAGCGACAGTTTCGGCCTGCGCGACGACGAACAGCTGCTGGTCAAGTTGAGCTACCGGTTCGAGCTGTAGCCGCAGGCCAAAAAGAAGCCCGGGATTCCCGGGTTTCTCCATTGCGCGACGCTGCGCGTTTGAATCAGGGCGCCAGCCGGAGGTGGACATTGCCGCCTTCAATCCGGATGGCATCCGCGCCGGGATTGCCGGGAATCTGCGCGAGCTGGGCGGCATCCAGTCGATAGACCGGTTCGTCCTTCGCGTAGTCCTGGAGGAGCGCATTGATCAGGCCGCGGGTCTGTTCGTCCACGGCCGGGTCGCGATTGGCGTTGCGCAGATCCAGCAGTTCGGGATTCTGCAGATGAAGACCGCGCGTGGCCGGGTTGTAACGCAGGCCGCTCGCCACGCGTAGTTGGCCCTGTTCCTCCCGGCCATCGAGGCTGACCTCGATGCGGTAATCGAGATCGAGATGGATGCGGGCCTGTTCCAGCGGAATGGCGATGCGCGGACGGCTCAGGGTCAACGTGGCGACGCCGCCCAGCCATTCTTCCTCGCGCGGAAAACCCTGCTCGACGACGCTCTGCAACTGTGCGGGCGTGACGGTCAGTGCATCGATCGCCTGCTCGTGAGTGGCCGCCTGCGTCGCCATCAAGGTGGCCAGGAATGGCGCCGCGGCGACGCTGGCGGCCAGCGCGGCGGCCAGTACGCGGCGCGAATTGCGCAGTCGCTTGAGTGTGTAGAGGCTAGCGTTCATCCAGTTTCACCACGATGCGTTGGTCTTCAATGAGGGTCTGGCCGATGCGCTTGCCGCGCGGCAAGCGATCCAGCACGTCGTCGTCGATGCGATAGACCGGTTCTTCACGCGCGTACTCGGCGAGCAGTGTGTTGAGCAGGCCGCGCGTGCCGCCCTTCATCAGGCTGCCGGAGCCAGGCAGATCCACGCGCAGCAGTTCCGGTTGATCCAGATGCAACCCGCGCGTGGCGGGGTCGTAACGCAGCCCGCTCGCCAGTGCGAACTGTCCGCGAGCGACGTTACCGGCGCCGATCGCGTTGACCGCGATGTCGAAGTCCAGGCGCAGACGATCATCGCCTTGCGCCAGTGACAGGCGCGGCCGGCTCAGCGTGGCGGAGACAAGCCCGCCCAGTTGATCGAACTCGCGCGGGAAACTGCGATCGAGCCGCTTCTGGATCTGTGGCTGGGTGAAGCTGATCTGGTTGCCGAAGTAACCGCTGACGGCATTGAGGCTGCTGCAACCTGCCAGCAGGACGGCCAGCAGCAGCGCGAGCAGCACGGTAGGGCGGAAGCGCTGGATCATGCGGAGAGATGCTTGGGGGAGATGCTCCGCACCTTATCCGCTCCAGTCTGTCCGTCAGCTTAGCGAGGCGTCGCTGCCCTCCTGGCGGGCGCGCAGCTTCAGCGTCTTGATGAAGTCGCCGAAGCCGGGACGGAGGGCGGCGAACAGATCGTCCTCGTCCTTGCGGTGCGACAGCATGAGGCCGCCGAGCAGTTTGGTGCCGACAATCAGCGCGACACGCTCGTCCCCACTGAAACCGCGCAGGCGCTGCACGTTTTCGAGGATGCGGGTCCAGTCGTCGTGGTCGGCATGTTCGAATTCCACGGAGCAACGTCCGTGGCAGGGAAGACCGTCGTTTTCGATGGGCGTGACGGTCAGGCGATAGCGATGGGATGCGTTGGCCATGGGGGGAAGAACCGGTGGGGGACGGGGCCAAGATAGGCGCGGTCGGACGCAGGGACGAGGCCCGCCACCGCGATGGACTGTTCCGTCGCGGAGGTGCGCGACGGTCAGCGCGCGGCGTCGTCCGGCTTCACGCCAGCGCGCAGGCGCGGCAGCGGGTCGCCGGCGCCCGCGTCGCCGTAGATGCCGAAATGAAGGTGCGGCGGTGTGCCACGCGCGTTGCCGGTCGTACCGACCGTGCCGAGTGGTGTTCCGGTCTCCACCACATCACCGCGCGCCAGTCCCGGCGCCCACGCGTCCAGGTGCGCGTAGTAGTAGCGCTCGCCACCGGGTCCGAGGATCCATACCTGGCGGCCACCGAGGCCGGCATCGCGCACCGCGGTCACGACACCGCGCGTGCTGCTCAGCACCGGCGTCCCGCGTGGCGCAAAGATGTCCACGCCGGCATGTCGTCGATCACGGCCGCGCGGCGCGCCGAAGGTATCGGCGATGGCACGCGCGCGGACGCCCTGCACCGGCACGGGCAACTCGCTGGCGGGCGGCAGGCGCGACATTTCCCAAGTGGTGCGCAGACGGTTCACGAATGGCTGCTGCCATGCCCAGGCGATCAACACCCACAGCGCCGCGAACAGCACGAGCATGCGCAGCGCGCGTGCAAGCCGCTGCGCACGTGATGGCGCCATGTCATGCCTGCTGCGACGACTGCAGTGCGATCTGGCGTTCGAGTTGCGACTTCAGCGGCGCATCCAGC
This sequence comes from Pseudomonadota bacterium, assembly GCA_023419315.1. Taxonomy (GTDB): domain Bacteria; phylum Pseudomonadota; class Gammaproteobacteria; order Xanthomonadales; family Xanthomonadaceae; genus Pseudoxanthomonas_A. The sequence goes on along the minus strand of JAEZYE010000058.1, from coordinate 21,866 downwards.
CGCAGTTGCCGCGCCAGTTCGTCGAGATAGCTGCGTTCCATGAAGCTCTGTTCGTCGGCTACGAGCAGGCTGGCCAGATACATTTCCGAAGCCACTTCCGGTGAGTCGGCGGCCTGCGCGACCTCGGCCGGATCCAGCGGCTTCTGCAGTTCGGCGGTGAACCAGCGTTGGACCTCGGCGTCCTGGCCGAGTCGCTGGAACTCGCCTTCGATCAGTTGGCGCTCGCGATCGTCGATGTGGCCATCGGCCTTGGCCGCGGCGATCAGGGCACGAAGGATGGCCTGGCTGTGCGCTTCGGCCTGCGGCGGCGGCAGGCGGTCGACCGTGCGCGGTTCCTGGTATGCACCGCTGGCGTTCTGCTGCTGGTAATCGCGATAGGCCTGGTACGCCATTACGCCGATAGCCGCCAATCCGCCATACGTGGCGAGCTTGCGCGTCTTCTTGTTCTTGCCGAGCAGCAGGCCCAGCGCGCCGCCGGTCACTGCGCCCTTGCCGAAGTCGGCGTTGAGCAGGCTGCCGCCGCTCTGGGATTTGAGGAAGTGGTTGAGCAGGCCTTGCAGGTTCATCGATGGCATCCGGTTGCGAAGGAAAGAGCGCCCAAGGATGGCCCATCGGAGGAGTGCATGGAAAATGCGCGCGGTGCCGGATTCATGCGGCACTCATTGCCTGGCTGCGCGACGTGCCCGGATGACGGGCAAAAAAAATCGGGACGGCGAACCGTCCCGATCTCTTGAGCCAAAGTGGCGCGCCGTATCAGGCAGCAGCGTCCTTGAGCTTCTTCAGCGGGCGAACCTTGACCTTCACCGAAGCGGGCTTGGCGGCGAACCACTGCTCTTCCTTGGTGAACGGGTTGATGCCCTTGCGCTTCGGCTTGGCCGGAACGTTGACAGCGGTGATCTTCAGCAGGCCCGGCAGGGTGAACGAACCCGCGCCCTTCTTGCTGACGGAGGCGTGCACCGCGCCTTCCAGCGAGGCCAGCACGGCGCGCACGTCCTTCGCAGCCACGGAGGTGAGCTCGCTGATGTGGGCGACCAGGCCGGACTTGCTCAGCACTTCCTTGATCGGCTTCACGGCTGCCGGCTTGGCAGCGGCCTTCGGTGCGGCTTTCTTGGCGGCCTTCTTCGGCGCTGCCTTCTTGGTGCTCTTTGCCATAAATGTCCTGTGTATACAGTCTGTAGGTGGGTAATCGGGCCGATCGCGTCGGCACACGAAATGTAGGGCAAACGATTCGCGCCGCCAAGTAGCGGAGGCATAAAAAGAGCGGTTTTTTTCGCGATTCCGTCATGCCCTTGCTGGAATGACGCAAAAAAAGCGGGATTGCGGCCGCGAAAGCCGCGCATGGCGCGGCTCGAATGCGGTGGAAACGCAGCCCTCAGTCATCGTCCATGTGGGGCCGGTACGCATCCGCGAGCTTCTGCTGCACGTTCGCCGGAACCGGCTCGTAGTGCGAAAAATCCAGGCTGTAGCGCCCGCGTCCGGCGGTTGCGGACTTCAGTTCGGCGGCATACCCGTCGAGTTCCGACAAGGGCACCTGCGCCTTGACCACGATCTCGCCGCGCACCGTATCGGTGCCGTTGATGCGCGCGCGCTTGCTGGACAGGCCGCCGGTGATGTCGCCGACCTGTGCTTCCGGCGCGGCCACTTCCAGATCCACGACCGGTTCGAGCACCTGCGGACGTGCCTTGCCGACCGCATCGAGGAATGCCTTGCGGCCGGCAGCGACGAACGCCACTTCCTTGCTGTCCACCGGATGATGCTTGCCGTCGTACACGGTCACGCGCAGATCCTGCAGCGGGTAACCCGCTACCGCGCCGCTGGCCAGCGCCTGGCGCACGCCTTTTTCCACGGCCGGCATGAACTGGCCGGGGATGGTGCCGCCTTTGACCTCGTCGACGAACTCGAAGCCTTGTCCCCGGGACAACGGCTCTACGCGCAGGAACACCTCACCGAACTGCCCCGCGCCGCCGGTCTGCTTCTTGTGGCGATGGTGGCCTTCGGCGCGCGTGCCGATGGTCTCGCGATAGGCGATGCGCGGTGGCCGCGTCTTCACGTCCACGCCGTGACGATCCTTCAATCGTTCGAGCATCACCCGCAGGTGCAGGTCGGACAGGCCGCGGATGACGGTCTCGTTGAGTTCGGCCAGGTGTTCGACCACGAACGCCGGATCTTCTTCGGCCAGCTTCTGCAGGGCCGTGGAGAGCTTCTGCTCCTGTCCCTTGCTCGCGGCCTCGATCGCCAGGCCGAACATCGGCCGCGGGAAATCCACCGGCGCGAGGTGGATGTGGTCTTCGTCGTGGCTGTCATGCAGCACGGCGTCGAAATGCAGGTCCTCGATCTTCGGCACCGCGGCAATGTCACCGGGCACGGCGTGATCGATCTCCACGTGGTCCTTGCCCTTGAGCTTGAACAGGTGCGCCACCTTGAACGGCTTGCGGCCGTCGTCCACGAACAGGGACGCGTCCTTCTTCACCGTGCCCTGATAGACGCGGAATATGCCGAGTTTGCCGACAAACGGATCGTTGATGATCTTGAAGACATCGGCGATGACGTGCGCATGCGGATCCGGCAATGCCTGCACCGGCTCGCTGCCGCTGCCGTTGCTCTTGTGGAAAGGCGGCGGATTGCCTTCACCCGGATGCGGGAAGAGGCGCTCTGCAACGTCGAGCAATTCCTTCACGCCCACGCCGGTGCGCGCGGAGACGAAGCAGACCGGGACCAGATGGCCTTCGCGCAGGCATTGCTCGAAGGCATCGTGCAATTCCTCGCCGGACAGGCCGCCTTCCCCGAGATCGAGGAAATGCTCCATCACCGTTTCATTGATCTCCACGACCTGGTCGATGATCTTCTGGTGCCAGTCAGCGACGGGTCCGAGATCGGATTGGCCGTCCGACTGGCCGAAACAATCCACCACGCGCGTGCCGCCCTCTGCCGGCAGGTTGAGCGGCAGCACTTCCGGGCCGAATGCCTCGCGCAGTTCTTCCAGCAGGCGCGCGCAGTCGGCGCCGTCGTGATCGATCTTGTTGACGACGATGGCGCGGCAGAGATTGCGCTGGCGGGCGCGCTCCATCAGCCGGCGCGTGCCATGGGCGACGCCGGTGTCGGCATCCACCACGATCAGGGCGGTCTCCACCGCCGACAGGGCGGACAGCGTCGGGCCGCGGAATTCGGGATAGCCGGGCGTATCGATCAGGTTGAGGTGGACGAACTGGCCGTTGGTGGCGGTGTGATCGGTGCTGGCAATGGCGGTATCGATGGAATGCCCGCGCGCCTTTTCGATGGGATCGTGATCGGACACGGTGGTTCCGCGTTCGATGCTGCCTGCCGTCTGGAGGGTGCCGCCGGCATGCAGCAGGGCTTCGAAAAGCGTTGTTTTGCCGGCGCCAGGGTGGCCTGCCAGGGCCACGTTGCGGATTTGGGGTGTGCTGTACGACATGAGGCCGTTCCTCCCGTGGTTGGGTTCGAAGGCCGTCATGGCTGTCCGGGCCGGCGCGACCCGTGAGCGTGCGCTCGGCGGGCGGTCATGGCGGGAAGCCAGCATCGGTCTGCGTGGGCGGCGCGGTCAAGTCGCAACGCGCAACCGGCCGATCACACGGGCAGGTGTAAGCTGCGCTTCCCCCGGCACGAGGAGCGACCTCATGGCTTTGAAACGTTACGCGGATGCAGTGTGGAAGGGCGATTTGCAGGCGGGCAAGGGCAACCTCAGCACGCCGCAAAGTGGCCTGTTCGATGCGCAGAACTATTCGTTCAAGACGCGCTTCGGCGACGAGAAAGGCACCAACCCCGAAGAACTGCTGGCGGTCGCGCACGCCGGCTGTTTCAGCATGGCCTTGTCGGCCGTGCTCGGAAAATCGGGCTTCACGCCGGAGATCATCCAGACGCGCGCGGAAGCGACGATGGAGCCGGGCATGGATCCGGGCCCGACGATCACCGCAGTCAAGTTGATTGTCTCCGCGCGCGTGCCGGGCATCGATGCGGCCGGCTTCGAGGAAATCGCCCAGCAGGCCAAGGCGGGCTGCGTGATCTCGCGGGCGTTGTCGGTGCCGGTGTCACTGGAGGCGACCTTGCTTGAGTGAGCCGCGCGCGCTGTTCCTGCACGGCGCCGGCGGCGGCGGGTGGGAATGGCGGATCTGGTGTTCGGTCTGGAGCGCGCGCGGCTGGCATGTGCGCGCTCCGGATCTGATGCCGGTGGCGGCGGAACCTGCCTCCACACGCTGGTCCGACTACCTCTCGCAGGTGGAGCAGGCCGTTGAAGACGCCAGGCCGGCCTGCATTGTCGGCGCCAGCCTTGGCGGGTTGCTTGCATTGGCCGTGGCGTCGCATGCGCGCGGCCTCGTTCTCATCAATCCATTTCCGCCCGCGCCCTGGCATGCGCAGTGGCCGCCGCGCGCCTGGCCGCCGCGGGTGGAATGGCGGCGGCAGGCGCGTCTGGATTCCACTCGACGTGCGGCAAGTGATGCGGACGAGGCCAGCATGCTGCATGCGTTTCGTCATTGGCGCGATGAATCCGGCGATGTCCTGCGCACGGCCAGTGCGGGCGTGGCGCTGCCATCGGCCTCCCATCGCTGCCTGATCATTGCGTCCGACGATGATCGGGATGTTCCGGCGCAGGCGTCCCGCGCGATGGCGAACAGCTGGAACGCCGATTGGCTCGGCGTACGCGGCGGCCACCTTTCGCCGCTGATGGGACCGCTGGCGGCCGGCATCGCGGCACAGGCTGTCGAATGGATGAACACGCACGAACACGCCAGCTGAGTTCAGGCACGTTTCACTGCGGCGGCCCAACGATGCGCCATCCCGTCACGCCGGAGCACGACATGAAAACAGCCGCCACCGCCGTTCTTGTCCTCGGCCTCCTGCAGGCGGGACCGGGCCTGGCGCAGTCATACGGAGAACGCTACTCCACGGACACCGACTACGACTATGCGCGCGTGATCCGGGTGGACCCCATCATCGAGTCCGGACGCGGCGATCGTTACGTCAGCACGGCACAGCGCTGTTACACCCGTGATGCGGACGAAACCTACGTGTATGACGACGGTCGCTACAACGGCTACGGGAACGGGCCCTATCGGGATGATCGCTACAACGACGGGTATTACGGTGACGAGGACTACGGCGACGGCGAGCGCGGAAGCGACGGCGGGCGCACGCTTGCAACCGTCATCGGCGGGCTCGCCGGCGCGGTGCTGGGCAGCCAGATCGGCGACGGCGGTGGACGCTATGTCGGTACTGCCGTCGGCTCGATGGTCGGCGGCATGGCGGGACGGTCGATCTACGACAGTTCGCAGCGCCAGCGTCGCGTGCAGCGCGGCACCGTGCGGGTTTGCGATCCCGTGCCCGCCAGTCGCGGTGGCTACAACGGTGGCTACGACGACGGTCGCGTGACCGGGTACGACGTGACCTACGAGTACGCCGGCCGGACCTGGCACACGCGCACCGATCATCATCCGGGTGACCGCATCCGCGTCCGCGTGGATGCCCGTCCCGACTGAGCGCCGCGCCGCGCCTCGCTGCATGCGCGGACTTGCCTGGGAAAGTCGCTGCCCGCATAGTCGGCCCGGCTTTGATCCCGGGGAGAGGACATGCGCAAGACAGGGTTGGCCATTGCATTGGCCGTGTTCGCCTGCAATGCATCGGGCGCCGATGAAACATTGCTGACGGCGGCGCGCATTCACACGCTGGATCCCGCCGCGCCGCAGGCGCAGGCGATGGTCTGGGATGCAGAAGGGAACGTGCTCGCCGTCGGTGAAACCGATACGTTGCGCAAGCAGTTTCCGCAGGCGCGTCTCGTCGATGCGGCGGGCAGGACGGTGATCCCGGGCCTGATCGACGCGCACGGCCACTTGATGGGACTGGGCTTCGCCTTGATGACGGCAGACCTCACCGGCACCCGCAGCAAGGCGGAAATCATCGAGCGCCTGCGCGATTACGAACGCCAGTTGCCCGCGGGTGCATGGTTGACCGGCGGCGGCTGGGACCAGAACGATTGGCCCGGGAAACAATTCCCCACGGCGGCGGATCTCGACGCCGCATTTCCGCAGCGTCCGGTCTGGCTGGACCGCGTCGACGGTCACGCGGGCTGGGCGAACACGGCGGCGATGCATGCGGCAGTGCAGAAGAGTGGCAAATCGCTGGATGGCGAATGGCAACCTGAAGGCGGCCGCATCGAGCGCGCGCAGGGCAAGGCCAGCGGCGTGTTCGTGGATGGCGCGATGCCGTTGATCGCTGCGGCAATTCCGCCAGCCGACGACGCCACCCGCGAGAAAGCGGCGGCGCGCGCGTTCGAAGCGGCCGTGCGGCATGGCCTGACCGGCGTCCACGACATGGGCGTGTCACGCGAGGATCTGGCGCTGTATCGCCGTTTCGCCGACAGCGGCCGCTTGCCGCTGCGTATCGATGCCTATGCGGATGGCGATGGCAATGCACTGGCGGATCTATGTCGCGATGGGCTGTACCGGCATCCGGGCGGCCGGCTGGAAATGCGCGGCGTGAAGCTGTACATCGACGGCGCGCTCGGCAGTCGGGGCGCTGCGATGATCGAGGACTACAGCGACGATCACGGCAATCGCGGTCTGCTGGTCACCGAGCCGAAGGCGTATGCGGCAGCGGTGCGCAAGGCACGCGACTGCAACGTGCAGGTCGCCACGCATGCGATTGGTGATCGCGGCAACCGGCTGGTGCTGGACACGTATTCCGATGCGCTCGGTGCGCAGGCACAGGGCAGCGATCACCGTTGGCGCATCGAACATGCGCAGATCGTGGATTTGCGGGACATCCCGCGCTTCGCGCAACTGGGCGTGATCGCATCGATGCAGCCGACCCATGCGACCTCGGACATGCCGTGGGCCGAAGATCGCGTCGGCGCGCAACGCGTGCTGGGCGCGTATGCCTGGCAGCGTTTCCTGCACAGCGGTGCGCGATTGGCGTTGGGCTCGGATTTCCCGGTGGAATCGGTGGATCCGCGCCTGGGTCTGTATGCGGCGGTGACGCGGCAGGATCGCGACGGCCGCCCGCCGGGCGGCTGGCAGCCGGAGCAGCGGCTGAGTGCGGCCGAAGCGGTGCGCGGCTTCACGGCCGACGCCGCCTATGCGGGCCGGGACGAAGACAGGATCGGCCAGTTGCGTGCAGGCCTGCGCGCGGATTTCGTCATCCTCGACGAGGATCCGCTGGCCGTGCCGGCGGCGGCGCTCGATGAACTGCACGTCCGCTCGACCTGGGTGGACGGCAAGCCGGTCTACGAAGCGAAGTAGACCGGGAACGCTGCGGCGATGCGGTGTCAGGACTCCCGCAGCAACTGCAGGAGCTGGGCCAGCCGGTACGGTTTGGGCAGGAAGCCCACGCCTTCGGGCAGGCCGGGCAACTGCGCCTTGACGTAGCCGGACACCAGGACCATGCGCGCCTGAGGTTGCAGTTCGCGCGCGTATTCGGCCAGTTCAATGCCGGAAATCCCCTCGGGCATGCTGACATCGCTGACGATGACATCGAACTGCACGTCACCGCGCAGCAACTCGAGCGCGGCTGGGCCGTGCTCGGCGGTGTGGACCTCATGGCCGCTCGACGCCAGCGCATCGCTGATCAGTGCAAGCAGTTCGGCCTGATCTTCCACCATCAATACGCGCTTGCCGGTCATGGCGCGTGGCCTGCCACCGGAAGGAACAGGCGCACCGTGGTGCCGCGTCCGGATTCGCTTTCCAGATCGACGAAGCCTCCGGATTGGCGGACGAAACCGAACACCTGGCTCAATCCCAGCCCGCTGCCCTTGCCGACTTCGCGGGTGGTGAAGAACGGTTCGAACACGCGCTCCTGCAATTCGCGCGGAATGCCGACGCCATCATCGGTCACCGAAATGCAGACGTAATCGCGCTCCGGCATGCCCGGGTCATCCGGATTGCGGACATGCGCGGCGTGGCTGGCGATGATGATCGAGCCGCCGCGCGGCATGGCGTCGCGACTGTTGGAAACCAGGTTGAGGATCGCCGCTTCGAATTGCGCAATGTCCACCTCGACCGCCGGCACTGAGGGCGCCAGATCCGCCGTGACCTTGATGTTGCCGCCGCACGCCCGCCGATACAGTTCCATCGACCGCGTGAGCAACTGGTTCAGATCGGTTCGTTCCGCGACCAGCCTCTGCCCGCTGCCGAATGCAAGCAACTGTCGCGTCAGCAGCGCGCCGCGATCGGCGGCGCGCAAGGCCGCCTCGACCAGGTGATGCGTGCGCGCGCCTGCTTCGGGCTGCATGTCGATCAGATCCAGGCTGTTGATGACCACCGTCAGCAGGTTGTTGAAGTCATGCGCGAGCCCGAGCGTGAGCTTGCCGATGGCTTCCATCTTCTGCGATTGCGCCAGCACGCGCTGTGTTTCCTGCAACTGCTGTTGCGCCTGGGCGCGTTCGGTGATGTCGCGCGTGACCTTGGCGAAGCCCACCAGACGCCCTTCGTCCCAGATCGGGTCGATGACCACGCTGGCCAGGAAACGGCTGCCGTCCTTGCGCACGCGCCAGCCTTCGGCTTCGAACTTGCCTTCCCGGCGTGCAATATCCAGTCCACGTTGCGGCACGCCGGCAGCCGCGTCTTCCGGCGTATAGAAGCGGGAAAAATGTTCGCCGATGATTTCATCCGCCGCGTATCCCTTGATGCGGACGCCGCCGGGATTCCAGCTGCGGATGTAGCCGTCGGGGTCCAGCATGTAGATGGCGTAGTCGGTAACGCTGTTCAGCAGCAGCGCGAACTGGCGGGTTTCATCGTCAAGAGCGATACGGCCTGCGACGGATGGCATCGAAAACGCTCCCCAGCGCTGCATGACGGGCCAACGTACGGACGCTGACGTTAATCAGGCGTGCACGCGGCCGCTACGTTGCGTGCACGGCCATGAACGCTTCGCGCGCCTGTTCACGTGCTTGCCACCGCCGCTTGCCTGCAATGCACCCGGACCGTCGAAGGAGAGCAAGGCGCCGTGATGCCGACGAATGGCTTGCAGGACAAACGCGTATTGCTGGTGGAGGACGATTGGCTGGTGGCGAGCCTCGTCGCCGAGGCATTCGACAGTTGCGGCGTCACCGTGATCGGGCCGGCCACGACACGCGATGATGCACTGCAACTGGTGCGCGAGCAGGGCGGGTTCGATCTGGTCCTGCTGGACATCAACCTGCGCGGCGAGCTGTCGTTTCCGGTGGCGGATGAACTCAGCCGGCGCGGTGTGCCGTTCGTGTTCACCACAGGCTACGACGCCGACGCGATTCCGCCCCGCCATGCGGCGGTGCCGCTCTATCGCAAACCGTTCAACCCCGTCGAGTTGCTGGACGCCGAATTGCGGGAAAGCGACTGACGCGCTGGCGGTTTCCTACCAGTCGATATGGCCCTGTACGACGGTGCGGACCTGGCCGCCTGACCAGACGTTGTTTTCGTCGTCGATGCGCAATTGCAGGCGTGCGTCATGGCCGACTTCGCGGCCCTGGCTGACGATGTAATCCCGGCGTCCACCCGGCAGTGCATCGCGATCGGCCAGCCACGCGGCGAGCGTAGCGTTGGCCGCGCCGGAAGCGGCATCTTCGAATGCGGCGGGCGCGCCGACGAATGCACGCACGACCAGATCGAAGCCTTCGCTGGGGTGGGCGGCCGGCGCATACGCGCAAACGCCCATGCTGTCGGTGGCCTTGGCCAGCGCGGTGATCGCATCCCAGTCCGGCGCCATCGCACGCAGGCACGCTTCATCGGCCACCTGCGCCAGCCACCAGCGGCGACCGCCTTCGACAAGTGCGGGCGTCAAAGCGCCCAGCGGCCAGTCGCGCAGTGCAGCGGCGAGCAGATCCGTCGGCGCACCTTCGATCACTTCGACGATGCGTGCGCGCGGCGTGCGCACTGCGATGCTGCGGCGGGCGCCTTCGCCTTCCACGCGCAATGGCAGCAGGCCGGCGATACCTGCCTGCACCAGCAGGCCGTCGCGTGCGCTCGCCAATCCGGCATCCAGTACAGCGTGTGCGGTGCCGACGCTGGGATGGCCGGCGAACGGCACTTCGCGGCGAGGACTGAAAATCCGCAGCGAATAGCTGGCGTCGGCGGTTTCCGGGGGCAGCACGAAAGTGGTCTCGGGCAGGCGCGTCCAGCGTGCGATCGCCTGCATGGCGGCTTCGTCGAGGCCTTCGGCGTCCAGCACCACGGCAAGCGGATTGCCGGCGCCGGGGCGATCGGCGAAGACGTCCATCTGGACGTAGCGTCGGCGGGTCATCGGGACATCTCGGTGGGGGCCGCGCAGCTTACCAAGTCGCGCTGCCGGCGATGACGGCCTGCACCTGGCCGCCGATCCACACTTCGCCGTCTTCATCGACGTGGATTTCGACGCGCCCATCGCGCCCCAGTTCGCGGCCCTGGCTGGCCACGTAACCGTCGCCCGCCGGCAGTCGCGCCTGCGCATGCAGCGCCGCTGCGATGCAGGCATTCACGCTGCCAGTGACCGGGTCTTCGGGAATGTTGTCGGCCGGGCAGAACGCGCGCACCGCCAGCGCGTGATCGCTGCCGGCAGGTGTCTGGCCGAACACCGCCAGCCCCACCGCGCTGGATGCACGGGTCAATGCGGCAATGGCGGGCAGATCCGGCTGCAGCGAACGGACTGCGTGATCATCGGCCAGTTCCACCAGCCACCAGTGCGGCCCGTTGTCCCACAGTGCGGGCGCCATCGCGCCGCGCGACCACGGTGCGAGCAGATTGGCGAGCAGGTTCGCGCATGTCTCCGGCATCGGCAGCGGCCGGGCCCGTGGCGCGCGCAGGCGTATCCGTCGCGCCGGACCCTGGCCTTCGACCCGCACCGGCAGCAATCCGGCGGCGCATTGCTGGCGCAGTTCGACGCCCTCCGGCGCGATGCCGGTTTCGATGGCCGCCCACGCGGCGCCGACGCTGGGATGGCCGGCGAACGGCAGTTCCCGGCACGGGGTGAAGATGCGCACGTGATAGTCCGCGCCGGCATCGCTCGGCGGCAGGAAGAAGATGGTTTCGGAGAGGTTGAGCCACGCAGCGAACGCCTGCATCTGCGCGGCGTCCATGTCGGCGGCGTCGAGTACCACGCCCAGCGGATTGCCGGCGCCAGGGCGGTCGGCGAAGACATCGAGTTGCAGGTAGCGGCGCGGTCGCATCGGCGGTTCCTTTCAAGCCAGGGAAGGCAGGCGTTTCGGGCTAGAATCCGGGATTCACGCCCGAATGTTTCGGGCATCCCCAACGATTCTATCCATGCCCTCCGCAGCTATCGCGCCCGATTCCTGGATCGTCCTCAAGTTTGGTGGTACTTCGGTGTCCCGCCGTCATCGCTGGGACACGATTGGGCAGCTTGCGAAGAAACGGGCGGACGAGCAGGGCGCGCGCGTGCTGGTGGTGGTTTCTGCGTTGTCCGGCGTCACCAACGAACTGACCGCCATTGCCGATGGCGCGAACGACGCGGCCGACCGCGTGGCAAAACTCGAACAGCGTCATCGCGAGTTCCTCGCCGAGCTGGAACTGGATGCCGACGCTGTGCTCGGTGCACGCCTGGCGGCGCTGCGCGGGCTGCTCGACGATCCGCGCGCGGCGACGCGCACGCTGGACTGGCAGGCCGAAGTACTGGCGCAGGGTGAACTGCTCTCCTCGACGGTCGGCGTGGCTTACCTGCGTGCCAGCGGACTGGACTTCGGCTGGGTGGACGCACGCCACTGGCTGCAGGCCAGCATCCTGCCCAACCAGACCGCATGGGCGCAGCGTCTGTCCGTGTCCTGCGCCACCGCGCCGGATCAGGACTGGCGCCGCGCGTTCGCCGCGCAGGACAACCGCCTGCTGCTGACGCAGGGCTTCATCGCGCGGCATGGCGATGGAGGCACCGCCATCCTGGGGCGCGGCGGTTCGGATACGTCGGCTGCTTACTTCGGTGCGCTGCTCGGTGCACGCCGCGTTGAAATCTGGACCGACGTGCCGGGCATGTTCAGCGCCAATCCGCGCGAAGTCGCCGAGGCGCGCCTGCTGACCCGGCTGGACTATTACGAGGCGCAGGAAATCGCCACTACCGGCGCCAAGGTGCTGCACCCGCGTTCGATCAAGCCGTGCCGGAATGCCGGCGTGCCGATGGCGATCCTCGATACCGAGCGTCCCGACATGCCCGGCACGAGCATAGACGACAAGGCTGCGACCGTGCCCGGCGTGAAGGCGATCAGCCGCCGCAACGGCATCGTGCTGGTGTCGATGGAAGGCATCGGCATGTGGCAGCAGGTCGGCTTCCTCGCGGACGTGTTTGCGCGCTTCAAGAAGCACGGGCTGTCGGTCGACCTCATCGGTTCGTCGGAAACCAACGTCACCGTGTCGCTGGATCCGAGCGAAAACCTGGTCAGCACCGATGTGCTCGCGGCGTTGTCCGCGGATCTGGCCGAAGTGTGCCGGGTGAAGGTCATCGCGCCGTGCACCGCGATCACGCTGGTCGGGCGCGGCATGCGTTCGCTGCTGCACAAGCTTTCGGACGTGTGGGCGATGTTCGGTCGCGAGCGCGTCCACCTGATTTCGCAGTCGTCCAACGATCTCAACCTGACCTTCGTGATCGACGAGGCCGCCGCCGATGGCATGCTGCCCGCGCTGCATGCGGCGCTGATCGACAGCGGCGCGATGCCGATCGACGAAGCCAGCGTGTTCGGCCCGAGCTGGCGCGAGATCAACGGCAACGTGCGTCGCCGCGGCACGCCGTGGTGGCACGCGCCGCGCGAACGCGAACACCTGCTCTCGCTCGCGCAGGCCGGCACGCCGCGCTACGTCTACCATCTGCCGACCGTGCAGGCGCGCGCCCGCGCGCTGGCCGCGATTGGCGCGATTGATCGCCGCTTCTATGCGATCAAGGCCAACTCGCATCCGGCCCTGCTGCGTGCCATCGTCGCCGAAGGCTTCGGCCTGGAATGCGTATCGCAGGGTGAACTGGAACGCGTGTTCGATGCGGTGCCCGGACTGGAGCCTGGCAACGTGCTGTTCACTCCGAGCTTCGCACCGCGCGAGGAATACGGATTCGCCCTGGCGCGTGGCGTCACTGTCACGCTCGACAACGTCGAAGCGCTGCACAACTGGCCCGACGTGTTCCGCGGCCGCCGCCTGTGGCTGCGTGTCGACCTCGGGCGCGGTGACGGCCACCACGACAAGGTCAAGACCGGCGGCAAGACGTCGAAGTTCGGCTTGCCGCTGGTGCGGCTGGGAGAATTCCTTGGCGCCGCGCGTGCGCTGGATATCCGCGTCGTCGGCCTGCATGCGCACCTGGGCAGCGGCGTGGAAACACCGCAGCACTGGAAGCAGGTCAGTGACGAACTGGGCGGCATCGCCGACCAGATCGGCACCATCGAGAGTATCGACATCGGCGGTGGCCTGCCGATTCCGTATGCGGCGGAAGACGAACCCTTCGACCTCGATGCCTGGGGCGCTGGACTGGCCGAAATCAAGGCGGCGTACCCGGCGTATCAGCTCATCATCGAGCCGGGTCGTTACCTGGTCGCCGAGTCCGGCGTGCTGCTGGCGAACGTCACCCAGGTCGTGGAGAAGCAGGGCGTGCGGCGCGTCGGCAGCGATGCCGGCATGCACAGCCTCATTCGCCCCGCGCTGTACGACGCATGGCACGACATCGCCAACCTGAGCCGGCTGGGCGACACGCTGGAGGAACCGTTCGACGTCGTTGGCCCGATCTGCGAGTCGAGCGATGTGTTCGGCAAGCACCGCCGACTGCCATCGGCGACGCGCGAAGGTGATGTGCTGCTGTTCTCCGATGCCGGCGCGTACGGCTACTCGATGGCCAGCACCTACAACCTGCGCGACCTGCCTGCCGAGGAAGTGATCGGGGGCGAGCGCGGATGATTCCTGCGCGCGCCGAGTTCGTGCTGCTCAGTTCAGTGCTGGCGTTCGCGCTGGCGCTGGTCGCCTTCATCGCCATTGCGGGCGGCAGCGATACCTCGCAGTGGGGGCGCACCGGCTACGAGTCGCTGAAGGTGACGCCGGCCGCGTTCATCGCCACCCTGCTTGGCACGCTGGCGGTCACGGCCTGGCATGCGCGTGCACGCGCCAGGCAGCGCCGCTGGTCCGCCGGCGGGCTGACGTTGCGCGCGCTGCTGCTGGCATTCACCTGCTTCCCCGCAGTGCTGGTGCTCTGGTTCGGCGGCATGGTCCTGATCGAATCCACCGGCGGCGCGCTCGACAGCGGCCTGGTCTGGGTGTTGCCGACCGTGCTGCTGTTCACCGGCATCGCAATCGTGTTCGGCGCAGTGCCGGCATTCGTCATCGAATACTTTGTCTGCCGTCGCTACCTGCGGCGCACGGCGGACGTCACCACGGGTTCCGCATGAGCAATTTCGACAAATCCAGCATCCGTACCTTCCGCTTCGTCCGCTGTTCGCTCGATGCGGAAACTGGCGTCGCGCAGCTGGTGTATGCCTTCGACGACGGCCCGGAACTGACCGAAACCGTCACCATTCCGGGCGCGCCGTTCGTGCTGGATGCGGCGCGTGCGCAGGCCGCCGAGCACGCGCTGCGCCTGCTGCATCTCATCACCGGCGTGAGCTATTACAAGGCCGCGATTCCGCCCGACATCCGCATCGATTCCTACGCCATCGACGCTGACACCGCGGCGCTGATGGAAATGATCTACGTCAACGGGCTCGGCGAATTCGCCTACCGCAACGGCCTGGATCTGCATGGCCGCGTGCGTTTTCCGATTGGCGCTCCGGCGGCGCCCGCGGCGCCCGCGCTGCCGCTGCGCGAACACGCGCTGGTGGCGATCGGGGGTGGCAAGGACTCGCTGGTCAGCATCGAAGCCCTGCGTTCGGCGGACATCGAACAGACCGTGACCTGGATTGGCGGATCGCAACTGATCGCCGCCTGCGCCGCGCGCACCGGGCTGCCCACGCTGAACATCGGCCGCGCGCTCGCGCCCGAACTGTTCGAGTACAACCGGCAGGGCGCCTGGAACGGCCACATCCCGGTCACCGCGATCAACTCCGCCATCATGCTGCTGTCGGCAATCCTGCTGGGCGTGGACCAGGTGGTGTTCTCCAACGAACGCTCGGCCAGCTACGGCAGCTTCATTCCCGGCACGGGCGAAGTGAACCACCAGTGGTCGAAGGGCTGGGCATTCGAGCAGGCGCTGGGCGATTACGTGCATGCGCACATCGCATCGAACCTGCACTACTACTCGTTGCTGCGGCCGCTGTCGGAACTTGCGGTGGCGCGCCAGTTCGCGCGCACCGATCACTACGACGCGCACTTCTCCAGCTGCAATCGCAACTTCCACATCCTCGGCGAACGTCCGGTCAATCGCTGGTGCGGCGTGTGCCCGAAGTGCCACTTCGTGTTCCTCGCGCTGGCGCCGTTCATGCCCAAGCCGAGGCTGGTGCGCATCTTCGGCCGCAATCTGCTGGATGATCCGGGCCAGATCGCCGGCTATGACGCCTTGCTGGAATTCCAGGACCACAAGCCGTTCGAATGCGTCGGTGAAGGCCGTGAATCGCGTGCGGCGATGGCGGCGTTGGGCGATCGCCCCGAATGGCGCGAGGACGCCCTGGTGACGCGCTTCAACCGTGAAATCCGTCTGCAACTGGACGCCGAAGCACTGAAGATTGCACCGCTGCTGGATATCGACGGCGAGCACCGCATTCCTGCCGCGCTGTGGGAGCGATTGCGTGCGAATTTCGCAGCTTGAGGGCCGCCACGTCGCGTTGTGGGGCTGGGGGCGCGAAGGGCGCGCAGCGTATGCCGCGCTGCGAGCAGGCCTGCCGACGCTGCCGTTGACGGTGTTCTGTACGGCTGAGGAAGCCGTGCAGGTCGATGCCATCGGTGACGCCGCGCTGCACGCGCGCACGCAGGTGGACGCGGACGGACTGGCGGCGTTCGAGTTCGTCGTCAAGTCGCCCGGCATCAGCCCGAACAGACCCGAAGCGCTTGCCGCTGCTGCGCGCGGAACCCGCTTCATCGGCGGCACCGCGCTCTGGTTCGGTGAACACGCGGACGAAGACGGCGTGGTGGCGAATGCCATCTGCGTCACCGGCACGAAGGGCAAGAGCACCACGACTTCACTGCTGGCACACCTGCTGCGCGCGGCCGGGCATCGCACCGCGCTGGCCGGCAACATCGGCATGCCGCTGCTCGAATTACTGGCGCCGCAGCCGGCGCCGGAATTCTGGGCCATCGAACTGTCCAGCTACCAGACCGGTGACGTCGCCGACAGCGGCGCGCGGCCCGGGGTCGCGGTGGTGCTCAATCTGTTTCCCGAGCACCTGGACTGGCACGGCAGCGAGCAGCGCTACATCGAGGACAAGCTGGCGCTGGTGACGCGCGCACGTCCGCGCATCGCGGTGCTCAACGCGATGGACCCGGTGCTGTCCGCGCTGGAACTGCCGGCCAGCGATGTTCGCTGGTTCAACCATCCGCAGGGGTGGCACCTGCGCGGGGATGATCTGTATCGCGGTGATGCGCGGGTGATGGATACACGCAGCGTTCCGGTTCCTGGCCGGCACAACCGCAGCAACCTGTGCGCCGTGTTGACCGCGCTGGAAGCGGTGGGCATCGATGCGGCCGCCATTGCCCACGCCGCGCGCGATTTCCGCCCACTGCCGAACCGCTTGCAGACGCTCGGCGAACGCGAGGGTCGCACCTACGTCAACGACTCCATCAGCACGACGCCGCACGCCAGTCTCGCCGCGCTGGACGTGTTTGCCGAGCACCCGGTGGCGTTGCTGATCGGCGGACATGATCGCGGCCTGGACTGGAGCGATTTCGCCACGCATGTGACGACGCACGCGCCACGCGTCATCGTCACGATGGGCGCGAACGGCCCGCGCATCCATGCGCTGCTGCAGCCGCTGGCCGATGCGGGCGCGTTCGAGCTGGTCGCCGCCACGGATCTGGCCGATGCGGTGGAACAGGCGCGCGAGCGCCTGCCCGCCGGCGTGATCCTGTTGTCGCCGGGCGCGCCGAGCTTCGGCCAATACCGCGACTACGTGGCGCGCGGCCGCCATTTCGCGGAACTGGCGGGTTTCGACCCGGATCTGATCTCCGCCATTCCAGGCATCGGCATCGCCTGAGGACGTGGCGGACGTCGTCGAGGCGACGCCCCGCGAACCGCGCACGGGGTAGACTCCGCGCTTTCCCGACGGAGCAATGCTCATGCGCCTGATGTCCGTGTTCGCGGCCGCGCTGGCCGCCGTGTGGATGCTGCCGGCCCTGGCGACGCCCGAAGCCACGCCGGTGGAATGGAAGGTTGGCGCGAAAACGTTCTCCGGATTCCTCGTGCATGACGCTGCCCGTGGGGAAAAGCGCCCCGGTCTGTTGATGGTGCCCGACTGGATGGGCGTCACCGAAGATGCTGTCGCCCAGGCGAAGCGGATCGCCGCGGACGATTACGTCGTCCTGGTGGTCGACATGTACGGCAAGGGCGTGCGGCCGAAGAATGCCGAAGAAGCGCAGGCCCAGGTCAAGACGCTCTACGCCGATCGCGACGCCATGCGTACCCGCATGACCGCAGCGCTGGAGACATTGCGCGCGCAGGCCGGCAAGGCGCCGCTGGATGCCTCGCGCCTGGCGGCCTTCGGCTACTGCTTCGGTGGTTCATCGGTGCTGGAACTGGCGCGCAGCGGTGCGGACATCGACGGCGTGATCACTTTCCACGGCGGCCTGGACACGACCGCGCCCGCGAAATCCGGTGCGGTGAAGGCGCCCATCCTCGTGCTCAACGGCGCCGATGATCGCGGCACGGCGCCGCACATCGCGGCGTTCGAGAAGGAAATGAACGACGCCGGCGCCGATTGGCAGTTCGTCAATTTCAGCGGCGCGGTGCATTGCTTCACGCTGGAGAACGCCAACCGCCCGCCGGGCTGCGTGTACAACGCGCGTGCCGCCAAACGCGCCTACCGGATGATGGACGACTTCCTCGAAGAGCGTTTCGCCGCGCCCTGAGTGCGAAGACTCAGAGCAGCGGCTCGCGTGTGCCGGCACGCGCCTGCGCATGCATGCGCGTGAGCAGGGCTTCGAGCTGCCGGGCGAAGGCCGCGGGGTCGAACAGCGATGAACCGGCAACGTTGCCGGTGAGTCGCGCGCGTATGTCCTTGCGGCGGCCGATGTCATTGCCCAGTCCGGTCGCGAGCGCCACGTAGCCGTCGCGATCGCGGGCGACCAGTTCCTGCATGCCGATGGCATGCAACAGGCTGGCAGCCATGCGACCGGCAAAACGATCACCCATCAGCGTGACCAGCGGGACGCCTGCGCGCAGCACATCGCTCGCGGTGGTGCCGGAGTTGTAGGGGAACGTGTCGAGCGAGACATCCGCCAGGCAGATGCGCGCCTGGTGCTCGGCCAGCGGCTTGAACGATGCGAAGACGATGCGTTTTGGATCCACCCCGCGTCGCTCGGCTTCCGCGCGCAGATTGCGTTCGGTGATCTCCGATTTTGCCGGCGCCAGCCACAGCACGCTGCCCGGCACCGCGGCGAGGATGCGGCACCAATCGTCCCAGAGATCCGGGCCGAGCTTGAACGTCTGGTTGAAACTGCAGAAGACGACACGGTCTTCGGGCAGGCCTTCTTCAGTGCGGGAAGGCGCGACCGCCAGTGGTTCCAGGCGCTGGTTCGGCTGGAAGCATCCGGGCATCCAGGCCAGCGCTTCGGAGAAATGCGCCGCATGTTCCAGCGGCGTGGCGATGGCGTCGCCAATCACGTAGTCCGCCAGTCGCGGCTCACCCAGGCTGCCGATGAAGCCCAGCCATGAAGCGATGACCGGCGCCGGGCGCAGCGCCGTGATGCCCAGGCGCGCATGCGTGGTGTAGCCGGTCAATTCGACCAGCACGTCGATGCCGTCGGCGGCGATACGACGGGCCGCGTCGAGATCGTCGATGTCGCTGACCACGGTGAAATGATCTGCGGCTTGGCGAATGCGCTCGCGATGGATGCCTTCGCCTTCCGGCCCGTATGCGTAGAGGAAGATTTCGAAACGATCGCGATCGTGTTCGGCGATGACGTCGGTCAACAGATGGGTGACCGGATGATTGCGGAAATCCGCGGACAGATAGCCGATGCGCAGGCGGCGTCCATCGCTGGAAGACGCGCACGCGACGAGCGGCGCATGCGCGAGTTCGTAGTGCCACGTCTGGTGGGCGAACCGGCGGGCGACATCGCGCTGCAGGGACGCACCGATGGCGGGCAGTGCGATCAGTTGCAGCGGCGCGATGGTTTCCGCCTTTTCCGCGGACAGCGCTGTGGCGAGATCCGCCGGAACGGGCCGGCGTCCAGGATCCCAGTCCGCCATGAGCTGCCGCAGTTCGACGAGGGAGCCCAACGTCTTCGGATTGTCAGGTTGCAACGCCAGTGCGCGTTCGTGCAGATGCAGCGCCTCGACGTAGTCTTTCCGGCGTTCGCGTATCGACGCCAGGTTGGCCAATGCGGGAATGAAACCGGGCGCGGCCTCCAGCGCACGCCGGTAATGCGTTTCGGCCTCGTCGTCATCGCCCTGCCGTTCCAGCGTATGGCCGAGGTTGGTCCACGCATTGGGATACGCAGGCTGGAAGCGCAATGCCTGGCGATAGCAAGCGATGGCTTCCTCGCGCATCGCCGGGGCGTGGCTTCGACTCAACAGATTGCCGAGATTGGACCACGCCTGCGCGTTGCTTCCATCCAGCGCCAGTGAATCCCGATAGGCTGCCATGGCATCCGCGGCACGGCCCAGTGCATTGCAGACCAGCGCCAGGTTCAACAGATAGGACGGATCACGTTTGGCTGCGATGGCCTTGAGCAACCAGGCTTCGGCGTCTGCAGCGTTGCCCTGCACATACAAGGACACGCCAATCAGGTTGAGCGCATCGGAATGGCGCGGATCGGCGACGAGAATCTGTTTTGCCAGTGCCTGCGCCTTGATGAACTGGCCGGCGGTCTGGGCGCGGATCGCGGACTGGAAGAGGGCGGTAACGGCCTTGTTGCCGGAACGCGCAGGGGGTCGTGTGAACCGGGACATGGCGTCCGCACCTGAAGAGGGGGCGCGATTGTAAGCACGACGCGTTGATTGCGAGTTCGCTGCGAGAAGTGTGAGTTTGTGTTCGTTTGAGAAGCTCAACTCACATTGTGTTCCATCAAGCGACCCGGACATCCGGAATCGTCCGCATGTTTCATGCGCAACGCGTTGATGGAAGGAGGTTGCCCGTTTGTGACTGAGCAATGCGATGACGCATTGCTCAGTGCTATTGCTGAGTCATGCGGGCAAAAATGAGACAGCCGTCAGTGCTTGCGCTCGATCGCATAACGAGCGAGGCCGCGCAGGGCGGCAACGGCATCGTTCTCGGGCAGCGCATCAAGCGCGCGTTCGGCCGCTTCGGCATATTCGCGTGCACGCTGTTGGCTGTATTCGAGGCCGCCGGTCGAACGGATCGCCGCCAGGACTTCCGGCATCGCGCTGCCGTCGCCTTCCTGCACGATGACGCGCAGTCGCTCGGCGACGTCGTGGCTCGAATGGCGAATGGCGTGGATCAACGGCAGCGTCGCCTTGCCTTCGGCCAGATCGTCGCCGAGGTTCTTGCCCAGATCCGCTGCGTCGGCGGTGTAGTCGAGCACGTCGTCGGCGATCTGGAAGGCATAGCCCAGGTTCATGCCGTAGTCGTGGAGCCGCTGCTGCGTGGTGGCGTCCACCTGCGAAGCCAGCGCGCCCAGTTGCGTGCCCGCCGCGAACAGTACGGCGGTCTTGCGTTCGATCACGCGCAGATAGGCGGCTTCGTCGGTATCCGGATTGTGGACGTGCAGCAGTTGCAGCACTTCGCCCTCGGCGATGCGATTGGTGGTGTCGGCCAGGACGCGCATCACATCCATGCGATCCAGTTCGACCATCAGCTGGAAGCTGCGCGAATACAGAAAATCGCCAACCAGCACGCTGGGTGCGTTGCCCCACAGCGCATTGGCCGTGCTGCGGCCCCGGCGCAGATCGGATTCATCGACCACGTCGTCGTGCAGCAGCGTGGAGGTATGGATGAACTCGATGATGGCGGCCAACTGATGGTGCGCGGGCGTCGCCGCGCCGGTCGCCCGGCCGGCCAGCGCCACCAGCATCGGTCGGAGGCGCTTGCCGCCAGCGGAGATGATGTGATCGGCGATCTGGTTGATCAGCACCACGTCCGACGCCAGTCGATGGCGAATCAGGGCGTCGATGGCGGCCATGTCCGTGGCGGCGAGGGACTGGATCTGCGACAGGGCCAGGGCGGGACGCGGGGATTCGACGACGGACATGCGGAGCGCGTTCAAGGAAGTGCCTGAATTATAAGGCGCGACAGGAAGAAGTCCTACGCCCGGCAGGGCGCAATCGGCCCGCTTCGGCCGGTCCGCGGCGGTTATACTCCCCCGGTCCAAGCCCGCAACGTCGGGCATCCCACACGGAAAAAACAGCGATATGGCCCGCGGAATCAATAAAGTCATCCTGGTCGGCAACCTCGGCAACGATCCGGACACCAAGTACACCCAGAGCGGCATGGCCGTGACCCGCATCAGCCTCGCCACCACCAGCGTGCGCAAGGATCGCGACGGCAACCAGCAGGAACGCACCGAATGGCATCGCGTGGTGTTCTTCGGCAAGCTCGGCGAAATCGCCGGCGAGTACCTGCGCAAGGGAAGCCAGGTGTATGTCGAAGGTTCCATCCGCTACGACAAGTTCACCGGACAGGACGGCGTCGAGAAGTACACGACCGACATTGTTGCCGACGAAATGCAGATGCTCGGGGGCCGGAGCGAAGGTGGCGGCGGTGGCGGCGGCGAGCGTCCGCAGCGCCAGCCGCGCCAGGACTATTCGCAACAGCAGCCACGTCGCCAATCCGCACCGACCCAGCAGCAACCTCCCGCGATGGATGACTTCGCCGACGACGACATTCCGTT
>JAEZYE010000039.1 GCA_023419315.1 Pseudomonadota bacterium | reverse complement strand
TGGTGGGCGGTACAAGTTTCGAACTTGTGACCCCTGCCGTGTGAAAGCAGTGCTCTACCGCTGAGCTAACCGCCCGAATCTCGGGCCGCAAATGGTAAACGGGCCGGGGTGGCCGGGTCAACGCTTTTGCGGTGGCCCGGCCCGGTGTGAATCGGGTGGCGGCGGTCAGACCGCTGCGGTGATCACGATCTCCACGCGCCATTCGGCGTCGGCCAGTCGGGCCTGCACGGTGGCGCGCGGCGGGGCGTGGCCCGGTGCGACCCATTCGTCCCAGACCTGGTTCATGCCGGTGAAATCGGTGATGTCCTTCAGGTAGATCTCCGCGCGCAGCACCTTGCTCTTGTCGGTGCCGGCCTGCGCCAGCAGCGCGTCGATCGCCGCGAGCACTTGGCGGGTCTGGCCGCGGATGTCCTGGCCTTCGTCTTCGGCGACCTGCCCGGCCAGATACGCGACGCCGTTGTGGACGGCCATTTCCGACAGACGCGGACCTACTTCGAATCGCTGGATCATGCTTGTCTCGATGTCACGGCACGGATCGTGCCCATGCGCCAGCTTAACCAGCCGGACCGGATGCGGCCACCGTACGGTCAGCCCGCATCGCCGAAGAACTCAGATGCCCGCTTTCTCCAGCGAGGCTTCGGGCATCAGCAGCGAGGATTCTCCGTCGCCGTCGCGGCGCCGTTCGTCGCGTTGCGGATTGACGAGGCTGATGTTGCCGACCTCGTGCACGCAGACGCGGTTGCGGCCTTCGTGCTTGGCGCGGTACAGCGTGGCGTCGGCGATCGACATCAGGCGCGCGAGTTGATAGCCGCCCAGCGTGGTGCAGGTGACGCCGAAGCTGGCGCTGACCGGGAATTGATGCCCGGTTTCGGTGGTGTCGATGGCGGCGATGCGGGTGCGGCACAGTTCGGCCAGGCGCGCCGCCGAAGGCAGATCACAGCCGTGCAGCAGGAAGGCGAACTCTTCGCCGCCGAGCCGCGAAAAGACGTCGATGCGGCGTGCGATGTCGCTGCCGATTTCGGCCACCTTGCGCAGCACCCAATCGCCGCTGGCGTGGCCGTAGCGATCGTTGATGGTCTTGAAGTGATCCAGATCGAACATGACCAGCACCGCTTCCTGTCCGCTGCGCTCGCACTGGGACAGCAGGCGTTCGGCCTGGCGGGTGAAATGGCTGCGGTTGCAGATGCCGGTCAGCGCATCGGTTTCGGCCAGGCGCTTGAACGACATCTGCGTGCGCTTGGTGCGATAGGCCCAGTAGCCGATGCTCGCCAGCAGCATGACCAGCAGCACCACGACCAGACGCGTGCTCTGGCCCGACTCCATCTCCAGTTCGCGCTGCAGTTGCAGCAACTGGTTCTGGCTGTCCAGGCGCTGGATCTGCTGGGACTTCTCCAGCGTTTCCTGGCGGACGATCTGGTACGCCAGTTCGCGCGCCTTGACCTCGTTGAGATACGCCTTGTCCGCTTCGGCGAAACGGCGGTAATACACCAGCGCGGTTTCATCGTCGCGGCGGCGTTCGGCCAGGCGGTAGAGCGTCTCGTAGGCGCTGACCAGCGCATAGGTGTTGCCGACCGAACGACTGAGTGCGACGGCTTCGGAGGCAAAGCTCTCGGCCGCGCGCGTATCGCCCTTTTCCAGCATCAGTTCGGCCATCAGCGACTTGAACTGCACCGCGAGGAACGGGTAGCCGGCCGCTTCCACCTGCGCCATGTGCTTGCGCAACAAGGCAATCGCGCTCTCGCGCTTGCGCTCGCCCACCCACTTGCGCGCCAGTGTGGTGCGGATGGAATTGGCGAGGATGCCTTCCTTGATGTCGTCGCACTGTTCTATCGCCGATTCCAGCGGCGTGTCATCGCGCGGCAGGATGCCGAGGTTCTGCATCGCGTCGAAGCGCAGATATTCGGCGAAGCAGCGCGAGCGCGGGATGGGCTCGCCTTCCAGCACGCGCTCGGCGTAGTGCAGTCCGAGCCGGTACTGGCCGACTTCGTTGTGGATGTAGGCCGCTTCCAGCAGCGCATGCTCGCGCAGGGCGGAATCGCGGATGCTGTCGAGCTGCACCAGCGTGTCGCCGAGCTGGCGCAGGCCTTCGGTGAAGCGCCGGCTCTTGGAATAGATGTTGACCAGCAACGCGCCGGCGCGGAAGCGCACTTCCGTGTCCGGGGACGCCTGGTTGAGTTCCTTCAGGCGCGGTATCGCGGCCGCGTAGTTGCCGGTGAACGCCAGCCGGTACGCCTGCAGATAGGCCAGCTGTTCGCGCTGGGACGCCGACAGTTCGATCCGGCGCCGGGCGATTTCCTCGATGGTGCGTCCGAATGCGGCGGGATCCGCGCTGCGGATCGATTCCGCGCGTTCGAACAACGCCTGCACCGGAGTGGCCGCATCCACCGCGACCGCAGCCACGAGCGCTGCCAGCACGAACAGTGGAAATGACAGCCAACGCATGCGCATGGGATCGCGCCTTTGGCTCAGCGGTGGCGGCCGGCGGCAGGAACGATGGCAACATCGTCCGCCGTCGTTGCGCGCCCGGGAAACCCGGTCATGCGCGAACGCGCGCGCGCCGGCCCGGCATGCAGCCGCAGGGCGTACAGACAGCGCGATGAGTTCGACATGGTGTCCTTCGGGTGGAGGGAGCAAGTCGCGACCATCCCCGTCGCACGTGCGTTCCTGGTCCCGATTCTAGCCCAAAGTGATTGCGCTGCGCCGGTAGGGGCCGCCCTGTCAGGTCGCGCCCTGCAGGCGCGGCGCAGGTTCCCGGCCGTCCGCTTGCGGGGACGCCCTCACGGCGGATTCGCCGGGTTCACTGCCGCGGCCGTCGGCCGGATCGCCGCAGACCCGGTTGCGGCCTTCGGCCTTGGCGCGGTACAGCAGCAGGTCGGCCTGCGACAGCAGGCGTTCGAGCGAAAAGCCGGCCTGCTTGGTGGAAACGACGCCAAAGCTGGCGGTGATTTCGAAACGGTGGCCAGACTCCTGGCTGTCCAGCGTGGCGATGCGCACGCGGCAGTCTTCGGCCAGGCGGATCGCCGAGCGCAGGTCGCAGCCGTACATCAGCAGCGCGAATTCCTCGCCGCCCAGCCGGCCGAGTACGTCGATGCGGCGGCAGAACGCCTGGCAGGTCTGGGCCACCCGCGCCAGCACCCAGTCGCCGGTCGCGTGGCCGAAGCGGTCGTTGATCGACTTGAAGTGATCCAGGTCGAACATGATCAGCGCGGCGTCTTCACCATTGCGCGTGCATTGCGCCAGTGCGCGTTCGGCCAGTTCGGTGAAATGGTGGCGATTGCAGATGCCGGTCAGTGCATCGGTTTCGGCGAGGCGGCGCAGCGACATCTGCACGCGCTTGGTCTTGTACGCCCAGTAACCGATGCTCGCCAGCAGCAGCACCAGCAATCCGATGATGAGCCGCGTGTTCTGCGAGGACTTCATCTCCAGCTTGCGTTGCAGCTTGAGCAACTGGTTCTGGCTGTCGAGGCGCTGGATCTGCTGCGATTTGTCGAGGGTTTCCTGGCGCACCAGCTGGTAGGCCAGCTCGCGTGCCTTGACCTCGTTGAGGTAGGCCTTGTCGGCCTCTGCATAACGGCGGTAATAGACCAGCGCCTGCGCGTCGTCGCCGCGGCTTTCGGCGACCTGGTACATGGTCTGGTAAGCGCTGGCGAGCGCGAACGTGTTGCCGAGCGATGCGCTGTGCCCGATGCTCTCGCGCGCATAGCTTTCGGCCAGGTTGAGATCGCCCTTCTCGAACAGCAGCTGGGCGAGCGTCGCCTTGAAGGTGACGATCAGATGCAGGTAGCGCGTGCCTTCGACTTCGGACAGGTGACGCTTCAGCAGGCTGACGGCCTGGTCGCGGCGGCCTTCCTGCGCCCACTTGCGCGCCAGCGTGACGCGGATGGAGTTGGCCATCACGGTCTCGCCGATGTCCACGCAACTCTGCAGCGCATCGGCAATCGGCGCGTCCTCGCGCGGCAGCGTGCCGAGGTTGAACAGCGCATCGATCTTCAGTTCGTTGGCGAAGCAGATGCCGCGCGCATGCGGTGCGCGTTCGAGAATGCGTTCGGCGTATTGCAGGCCCAGCTTGTACTGCCCGACCTGGTTGTGGATGAAGGCCGCTTCGGTGAACGCATGGATCTGCAGATCCATGTCGGTCACCGCGTCCAGCTGCGTCAGGACCGCTTCAAGCTGGCGCAGGCCATCGGCGAACTGGCGGGTCTTGCTGTAGATGTTGACCAGCAGGATGCCGGCGCGCACGCGCACGTTGATCGAGCTGGACTGGCTCGCCAGATCCTTCAGCAGTTCGATCGCGGCGGCGTAGTCGCCCTTGAACGCCACGCGGTAGGCGACCAGATAGGCCAGCTGTTCGCGCTGCTCCGGCTTCAACTCGCCGGCGCGCTGCGACAGCTCGCCGAGGATCGCGGCGAAGCGTTGCGGATCCGAACTGCGCACCGCCTCGGCGCGCTCCAGCAAGGCGTCGACGCGAATCGACGCCTGGCTGGCCGTGGCGAAGAGGAGCAGCAGGACGAGCGCCCAGGCCCAATGGCCCGGACGCTGCGTCGATCTGCCGGCCCCGGCCGGAGGCATCGACTTACTCGTCGTCCTTGCGCTCGGGTTCGTCCTCATCGTCATCACGCTGCGGCGCCTCATCCGGAACCGGATCGCCGTCGCCCGGATACTGGATGGCGACCATCTCCACCCGCGCACCCAACAACTGCGCCAGCGCCGCGGCGTCGCCGCCGGCCAACGCGTCACGCTCCGGCTGATCCAGCTGCGCGTCGGACAGCAGCGTCGGCAGCATGTCCTCCGCCGTGCCGGCACTCTTGCCCAGTTTCTCCAATACCCTGATTGCCTCGGACATACGATTCCCCGTGATTGACAGTAGTCCGGGTGGCACGGCTGCCACGCCGGTTCGCGGACGCGGTTCACTGTTGCCGGCCTGCGGGGCGCCCGCCCGCAAACCGTGTTGCCGCGAAGACACTCGCGTGTCCCCGCGCACCTGTTTCCCCCTGCAATGCCTAGGCGGCCTGGATAGCTTCCTTCTCGGCGGCGCCCTGCAACGCGGCGATGCGATCCCACATCGACTGTCGCCGACGCATCGGCAGCAGCGGTGGTACGACCAGCGTGGTCTGCATGCCCAGCCGGGCCTGCGCGAGTTCGCCCAGCGGCAACCGTTCCATCCGCGGCGCGGTGATCGGCAGCGTGGCGGCTTCGTACAGGACGACCTCGTGCGATGGCGGATAGGTTTCCAGCAGCAGATCCACCAGCAATTGCCGCTGCGCCGCGGAGGTTTCCAGCTGGCCGCTGTTGCGCGCACCGGCCAGGCCGACCTGCCAGAGCACGAGGCAGCCGGACGGTTCCACGCGGCGTTCGTACAGCATGAACTGGCTGGCTTCGTAGTGCTGGCAACCGTGCCGGCCGGGATCGATGCCGAGATCCGCGTACAGGCAATCCTCGGCGGAGATGCCCGGCTCCATGTGTGCAGCGAAGCCTTCCGCGCGCGCTTGCGCAATCGCTTCGTGAGGTGCGGCGGCGAACACGCCGGGATGTCCGTAGAAGGCGGCGCAGACGCGGCGGCCAGCGCGCACCTCGGCCATCATCAACGCCACCATCCGGTCATAGGCCTCGCGACGCGAACGGCCGGCGTAACACGATTGCAGGCTGCGCACATCGGCGTTCAATTCCTGCACCCACAGTTCGACCAGCGGATCGGAAACGGCCACGAACACGACGTCCGCCTGTTCGACGTGGCTGCGCGCGCGGGGGGCGAGATGCGCCCCGAGCATCATGCCCGTACCAATGCAAACCAGGCTTCCACGCACGTCCATCGCGCCACACTCTGTGAGTCCGCTCGCAATCTAGCTGGCTACGCGCGCCATTGCAAAAGCGTTTCATGACAGACCGGCGAAACGCCCGACCTGTTCATTTGGATGAAGACCGCTCCTTGGCGGCGGCGGCCTTGCGCCGTGCCTCGGCGTCGCGCTGGAACGCATCGATGTGCGGCAGTGCGCGCAGCAGTCTCGACTGCGGATCCAGAGTGAAGGTCTCGCCGGCCGCCAACGCGACGCGGCCCTGCCCGTCCGTCATCGGCACCGTGCGGATTTCGCCGTCCACGCCGCCGACACGCACCTGCACCGGCATCGGGAATGGCAGATTGTCCGGCGTCTTCCAGCGCAGCTTGATTCCATCCGCGTCGCGCTCGGCCAGCAGTTCCGGCAGCGGCGCGCGGTAGAGGTAGACATCGAAGAACCAGCCGTAATCCTTGCCGGTCACCTGCTTGACGATATCGATGTAGTCACGCGTCGAGACATAGCGCGGCTTGAAGTTGCCCGGCTTCGGATCGTCGGTGCCGTAGACCGCGTGGCGGATCGTCGCGAAGAACGCTTCATCGCCGATCAGCCCGCGCAAGGCGTGAAGCATCAGCGAGCCCTTGTAATAGATGTCCAGCCCGGGGCCGTTCTCGCGGTTGTAGACCGCTTCCTCGGTCTTCGAGCTGCCCGACACGATCGGATACTTGTTGGCCAGGGCCGCACGCTGGTCCAGCAGGGCCGCGTGGTAATCCATTTCGCCGCGCAGGTATTGCAGGTACAGCGGCTGCATGTAGCTGCCGAAACCTTCGTGCAGCCACATGTCGTCCCAGTCCACGTTGGTCAGCTGGTTGCCGAACCACTCGTGCGCGAATTCGTGCTGCAGCAGCCAGTCGTAGCCGTACTTGTCCTTCTTGTAGTCGTTGCCGTACGCATTGATGGTCTGGTGCTCCATGCCCAGGTGCGGCGTTTCGACCACGCCCATCTTTTCGTCGCCGAACGGGTACGGGCCGATGTTGCGTTCGAAGAAGTCCAGCACCAGCGGGAACTCGGCGAACAGATCGCGCGCCTGCGCCTCGCGCCCCTTGAGGTGCCAGAAGCGCAGCGGAATGGTGTTGCCGAACCGGCTGCGGTACTCGCCCTTCATTTCCTCGTAGGGACCGACGTTGATCGAGATGGCGTAGGTGTTCGGATCGCGCGCGCGCCAGTGATAGGTGCGCCAGCCGTCCTTTTCGTCCATGCCCAGCGCAATGCCGTTGCTGGCGGCGACCAGCGGCGCCGGCACGGTGATGTGCTGATCGACCGACTTCGGCTCGCCCTGCGGATGATCGATGCAGGGCCACAGCAGATCGCAGCCCTCGCCCTGCACCGCCGAGGCGATCCAGGGCTCGCCGGTCGGAGCGGTCGACCAGACGAAACCGCCGTCCCACGGCGCGCGCACGGCGACGTGCGGCTGGCCGTCGTAGACGATGCGCAGCTTGACCGATTGCCCGGCGGCCAGTGGCCTGGGCAGGTCGACGCTCATGCGCCCTTCGGGATTGCGCCAGGCGCCGGCGGCCAGCGGCGCGCCATCGACTTCGACCTTGGCCACGCGGTAGTTGCGATCCAGATCCACCACCAGTCGCGACACCGGCGCGGTGGCGGTGAAGCTCAGCGTCGCATCGCCTTCGATCGCCTTGCGTTGCGGCAGCACCTTGAACGCCAGATCCGCATGCTCGAACACCACCGCCGCCTGTTCGGGCGCGCGCGGCACGCCGCTGTCGCGGGTCAATCGGGTGATGTCCGGCTGGGCGGCGGAAACGGTCAGCGGAAGCGCGAGCGACAACGCCAGGGCAATGCGGGAAGTCTTCATCGGGGCAAGGTTCCGGGTGGCAGGCCGCAGCGGCCAAACCGCAATCTTGGCATTCCGTCCGACGAACGGCACCCCACCTAAGTCATGCCCGGCCGGGCGATTCCCCGAGTTGCTGCTGCGTCCACTGGACGATCTGAACCCGGGCCAGCGCGCCGGAATGACGCGCGCGCTCGCGGCCGCCGCTGAAGAGGATCAGCGTGGGAATGCTGCGAATGGCGTGGCGCGACGCCAGCGTCGGTGCGCCTTCGGTGTCCACTTTGGCCAGACGCACGCGCGGTTCCAGCACGGCGGCGGCGGCTTCGAAATGCGGCGCCATGCTGCGGCACGGACCGCACCAGGCCGCCCAGAAATCCACCAGCAGCGGCAGATCGCTGCGTACGGCGTGGGCGTCGAATGTCGATTCGTCCAGCGCGACTGGTGCGCCTTCGAACAGCGGGCGGTGGCAGCGGCCGCAGCGCGGCTGCTCGTGCAGGCGTTCGCCCGGCAGTCGGTTCATCGCCGCGCAATGCGGACAGGGCAACAGGCAGGGCGAAGCATTCATCGGCAAGGTCCTCGGCTGCGGTCAGCAGACCACAGGCGCTGCACGGCGGAGGTGAAGCAGCGGGAACGGCTTGCCGAGACCGTCGCGTTCGGAACGCGATTCGACCGCGAACCCCATCCGCAGGTAGAACCCGAGCGCACGCGGGTTCTGCTCGTTGACGTCCACGCGGCACGCCGCCCATTGCCGCACCGCATGCGCCAGCAGCGCCTGTCCGACACCGCGCCCGTGCCATTCCGGATCCACGAACAGCATTTCGACCTTGTCGCCCTCCACGCCGACGAATCCGATCGCCCGTCCGCCATCGCCGCGCGCCACCGCGAGCCGTGGCGCGGACGGCAGGTAACCGTCGCGCACGAGCGGGCGGAACAGCTGGATGTCGTCCTCGCTGAGGAAATCATGCGTGGCGCGGACCGCGGCTTCCCAGATGTCGCCCAGGCGCGGCAGGTCGTCAGCGGTGGCGTTTTCGAGTTTCATCGCGCCACCTTGCCACGCCTGTCGGCGGATGGCATGCGCCTGCGGGATCTTTCACGCCGGTGGCCGCGGGAAGGACTAGACTGCCGGCGACCGGATTTGGCCGAAGACGTGGAGGTTCGCGTATGGCCACGTGGTTGTTCGCACTTGCGCTGGCCCTGTCGCCCGCCCCGATGCCGGAAGCGGACGCCCCGCCCGCACCCGCCGAAATCATGGCGATTCCGGCCCCACTCCGCAGCCAGTTCGCGCAATGGAATGGCGATGCCGTGCGCGGTCCCGAGCAGCGGCTGGAACAGCTGGTCACCTTCCTGTTCGACGAGACACGCGGCCTTGGCCTGCAGTACCACTTCGAGGCCAACCACACGGTCGCCGAGGTGTACGCGACGCGGCAGGTCAACTGCCTGAGCTTCACCCTGATCACCGTGGCGCTTGCACGCGAAGCCGGGCTGGACGCCTATGCGCAGGAAATCGAGGACGTGCTGACCTGGTTCCAGGAAGGCAGCACCGTCTATCGCAACAACCACGTCAACGCCGGCTTCCTGATCCACCGGCAGCGTTTCAGCGCGGATGTCGCATGGAACGAAGTGATCACGCGACAGGAACCGCGACGCATCGACGATGCGCACCTGTACGCGCTGTTCTACAACAATCGCGCGGTGGCGATGCTGGGCAAGGGCGAACGCGCGCAGGCGAAGGCGTATGCCGAACGCGCGATCGCCTACAGCGGTGACTACGCGGCCTTCTGGAACAACCTGGGGGTGATGGCCTACCGCAATGGCGATCGCGCGCAGGCCGAATCCGACTACCGGCACGCCATCTCGCTCAACGACAAGCACTCCCCTGCGCTGTTCAACCTGATCGCGCTGTACAAGCGCAATGGACAAGCCGAAGCCGCCAAGCCGCTGGAGAAAAAACTGGCGCGCATCCGCGACCGGGATCCGTTCGACCAATTCCTGCTGGCGCTGGAAAGCGAGCGCACCGGTGATTCCGCGACGGCCATCAAGCGCTATCAGCACGCCATCCGCCTGCATCCGGAAGAGCCGCGCTTCTTCGAAGGACTGGCGCGTGCGTATTTCCTGCAGGGCGACGCGCGCCGGGCCGGACGCGCACTGGAGCGTGCGCGCAGCATGAGCCGTGGGGAGGAACAGGCGCGCTACCAGGCCAAGCTGGAACGGCTGCGCAAGAAGGAAATCGAGGGCCAGCGCCTGTTCGGCCCGGACCCGCGACTCCGCTGAATCAGCGCACGAGGCCGAGCGGACGCCCGCTCGCGCACTCCAGCCGCAACCATTCCCCGGCGCTGGCGCCGTACTTGCCGGGCGGCACCACGTAATCGCCCGTGCCGTTGCGCGACTGCGCCAGCGTCAGGGTCGTGCTGTCCCGAGGATCCTGCACTGGATTGCGGCAGCCCTCGCCCGCCCTCGCTTCACGCCATTTCCCGGCGTCCTCGACCAGGAACTGGGCCGGCAGGTCGGTGCCCGCGCGCGGAGCGACCGTGGGCGCGGGCAGGCTGCTGCATGCCGCCAGCAGGGAAAAACCGGCCGACAGAGCGGACACACGCAGGCAAGAGGCGATCGACATGACGGGACACCATGACAGGGACGATGCCGACTTAAACGGCATCCGCGCGCAGCCCAGGTCAGCCGGCGGAAAGCGGCCACTCGCGCAGGCATGCGTACGCGGCTGCGCCCTCGACGCTCAGCAGCAGGCGGACCGCACTCGCCTGAATGTGCACCGCAGGCACGGCCGGCAGCATGGGCGATGGATCCGTATAGGCCACGGTGAGGTGTGGCAGGAACGCATTTCCGTGCAGCCCGCGAAACCCCGCGCGGCGCATGCGCTGCTGCAGATCGCGCCACAACGCCTGCAATGCTTCCGACGGCCGGCTTGCCGTCAGCGCGAGCGCCGGCCGGCGCGGATTGCCCAGTGCGCGCAGATGATCGAATTCGACGTCGAACGCTCCGGCACGCCAGCCCTCCATCGCCGCGCACGCCTGCGCGATCCAGTCTTCGCGCCGTCCGGCGCTTTCGCCCAGATACACCAGCGTCATGTGCTGCCGCGACGGCGACACCCAGCGCGCGTTCGGAAACTGCGACCGCACGCCCTCGACCACCGGCGCGATCACGGTCAGGCCGTGCTCATCGGGTACGAAAGCGAAGAACAATCGGTGAAGCGGTTCCGGCGGGCGCGCGCCGAACAGGTCGTCCTGCATGAAGAAACGTCTGCCTGTCTGTCGAAGCGGTGACGGCGAATGCGTCAGCGCAGTTGGCTGTCCTTGCTGCCGCGGCGGTTGTACGTCGCACCGCTTTCCTGCGCTTCGTCGGCGGCTTCCTGGCACACGACGCACAAGCGCACGCCGGGCACCGCACGCTGGCGCGCCGGTGGAATCGGCGCATCGCATTCTTCGCAATGGCTCAGGCTGGGGCCCTTGTGCAGGTTGCGTCGCGCGCGCTCGATGCCGTCCTTGACCGTCGCATCAATCTGGTCCTGCACCGCGCCATCGCCTGCCCATCCGGTTGCCATGTTCGCTCTCCGCTCGTGCCGTTTTTCGCCGCGCGATCCTACCGCCGCGGGCGTTAGTCCACCGTCGTCCCGGCGCGATGTTCAGCGATGGGCCAGCGCGTAGTCGATGGCCGCGCACACGGCCGCCACCTGCGCTGCGTTGCATTGCTCCGGCGTGGCGCGCCGGCTGTCCGGGTACACCTCGGTGGTGGTGGTATAGCGCGCATCGCTGATGCCCGCACACAGACCGAGTGGCTTGAACGGATACTCGATCACGCCTTCGGCCACCACAGGCGAACCGATGATCTCGCCGCGTGCGTCGGCCGGCGCGATGTGGGTCACCTTGGCCACCGCCGCGATCACGGCCTGCTGGAACCCCGGCTGCGGGTTCTCACTGTCGTCGACCAGATAGAAGCCGTCCGGAATCCCGCCCGGTTCGAACGGCTTGCCATCGCGCGCGGCCAGCGAAGGACGGAATTCGGTTTCGTCGCTGTCGGTGGTTTCATGCAGATCGATGTGCATCAGGATGTCGCCGCGCCACGGCTCGACCAGCGCCATCAGTGCGGCGGATTCCTGGGCGGGACTGTTCGCGCGGAACGAGCGATTGGGATCGACTGCCTGCGCATTCCAGCGATGGATGCGCTCATAACCCCACGGGCTGACGCACGGTACGACCAGCAGGTTCGCCTGGCCGGCATAGTCGCCGGCACGTTCATCAAGGAATTGCAGCGCGCCCTGCACGCCACTCGTTTCGTAGCCGTGCACGCCGCCGGTGACCAGCATCGTCGGCAACGCATCGTCCCAGTCGCGGCTGCACACGGCGTACAGCGGATAGCGCTCGTCATCGCCATAGTCGAGCGTGCCGTACGGCCGCACATCGAGGCGGTCACGCAGGCGTCCGATCTTCGTGACCACCTCGTCCACATAGCTGCGCTTCACCGGCTGCTGCGCGCGCCATTCGGCCTTGTCCGCGTCGGTCCAGGGCTGGCCGGGTGTGCCGATGGGGTGGAAGCGTTCAATCGAAGTCATGGCGAACCCGTTTTCCGGAAAGACGCGCACTTTACCAGTGCAGCGCGACAGACCGGATCAGCCGCGCACCGCGCGCTCGATCTGTTCAACATCCAGCTTGTGCATGTCCATCACGGCGCGGGTGACACGGTCGACCTTTGCCTGATCGCCCGACGTCATCGCTTCATCAAGCACGTGCGGGGTGATCTGCCACGACAGGCCGAAACGGTCCTTGCACCAGCCACATTGTTCCGCCGCCGGCACCGACGACAGCTGCGCCCAATAGCGATCGACCTCGGCCTGGTCGCGGCACGTGACCATGAAGGAAATCGCCTCGTTGAAGATGAAGCCGTGCTCGTTGGCGCCATCCATCGCGACGAACCAGGTCTGGTCGAGCCGGAAATCCGAGAACATCACCGTGCCCGGCCGGTTCGGCGGCATGCCTTCGGGATACCGCGCCATCTGCCCGGCCTCCGAGTCATCGAACACGGAGCGCCAGAAAGCGCCGGCCTCCTCCGCCTTGCCGGCATTCGCGCCGACGAACAGCAGCGCTGGCTCGATAAAGGGACGCGGCTCGCCGGCCGTATCCTTCAGGATCAACTGCCACGACAGGCCGTAGCGATCCTGCACCCAGCCGTAGCGCTTGCTGAAGGGATAGCTGTCCAGCGGCATCAGCGCCTGCCCGCCTTCAATCAGCCGGCCCCACGCGGCGTCGAGCTTCTCCTGCGCCTGCGGGTCGCGCGTGGCGTCGAAGTTGACCATGAACGACACCGAAGGGTTGAACTTGAACAGCGGCCCGGCGCTGATGGCCATGAACGGCTGCCCGTTCAGCGAAAACGACACCAGATCGCAGTCGCCTGACGGCGTGTCACGCAAGAGTGTCAATGCATCGATGCGCGAGGCCGGGAACACGGAACAGTAGAACTCGGCAGCCTCGCGGGCTTCGGTGTTGAACCACAGGAGCGGCGTGATCGGTTTGATGAGCGGCATGGCGGACTCTCCTGTGCGGAAGGAACTGTTTACCCCTCGACGAACCGGCGCGCGTGAAATCGACATCCAGGCGACCGTCACTCGACGATCACGTACTCCGGATTGCCGGCGAAGCGGACGGGCTTCCCCGGCACCCGCACGCAGAGCCGGTCACCGCAGCGGTTGAGTGCGCCGCTGCGTGTCGCCGCGTGTATCTCTTCGCCAAAATTGACATCGTCCAGCGCACGCAGGCGGTCATGCACGACATAGATGCTGCCGCCGGCCGCGAGCAGCGCACCGAGGGTCAGGCAGCCCAGCGCCGCCGTCGCCCACAGGCGCGAGCGCGCGCGTTGCGCGTCCAATGCGGCGCCCAGCCGGCGCGTCTGCTCGGTGGCCTCCAGCAGTTGCTGCTGGAAACCGGCGAGCGCCTTGGCGGCGCCCTGCGCGATCACCTGCTGGCTCTGCGCCCCCACGGCGTCCACCACTTCGCGAGCGAACTGATCGCTGCTTCCAGCCAGCTGATCGGCATGCCTGCCAATGCGGTTTGCGGTCTGCTCCATGCGTCGCGTCGATTCCTCGTTGCGTCCGTGAATCAGTTCGGCGATGGCCGCCAGTTTCGTCAGCCATTGTTGTTCCTGGTCCGTTCCGTACATCCTCAGTGCGCTCCTCATTCATCTCGAAAACCGGCTTCGCGCATGCCGCGCGATGCGCCTCAATCCACTGCGGTGCGCGCGCTCAGAAGCCGCGCCCCCGCGCGGTACCGGCGACCGCCCTCTGTTCTTCCATCGGCGATTGCGCCTGCGCGTGCAGTTGCGCCTGTTCCACTCCGCGCGCCATCGCCTGCGCCTCGCGCAGCAGTTCGGCGCCGAGGGCAGACGCGAAATACGCCTGCGCGTTCTGGCGCATCGCGCTGTCGAAACCGGGGCGATCGCCCCTCATCCCCGCATCGAACATCTCCTGCAGGAGCGGACTCAATCGCGGGCCTGCCTCGTTGCGCGCCTGAGGAGGGCCCGGCTGCTGCCCTGCGGGTTGTGGCGGCACATCGACGGTTGGTTCGCGCACCTGCTCTTCGGAACTGTCCACCCGTGCCTCGACCCCACGGAACAGACCGGGTGACGTGGTGACAAGGACGTACTGCCAGCGATCGTCGGGGTAGTGGGCGGGGTTGGGGTTCTCGACGCCAGTGACTTTCAGAACAAAGCTCCGATAATCATCTGGGTGCATCGTCTGGCAGCCCGCAGAATCGGTGTTCGTGCGGGACCCGCTGTGGATTTTGAAAGAGTTGTTCAAATCGTCCACGCCGTTGACATCCGCAGCTGTGAAGTATCCGTCCCCGTTGGTATCGCGCTGTACGCCGCCCTGCCCCGCCCGGACCGCATTCGAGGTCGGCCGCAACGAGAAGTCGGGAACTGCGCCCGGATTGTTGTGGGTGGTGGCACGCATCTCGATGGTGCCATCAGCCAAACGCCCCAGGTCGCGCAGGCCATCGGCATCCCGGTCTTCGCCCTCGACCTTGCGGACGTGGAGACCGACGCCCTCGAAACCTGCTGAAGGGAGCACCACTGCATTCGGTCGTGCGCCTTGGCGTCGCCCATTGCTGCCGGCGTGGTGGTCGTACTGCGCGGTCGGTTCTGTGTTTCCGCGCAGCGCCTCGAACAGTTGGCGACGTCCATCCGTGTCCGTCCACAACACTACGATCCGATCGTCATAGATTCCCTGCCCGGCTCGGTGATTCGTTCCCGCATCCGTCGTACGGTTTTCCTGCCGCAACCCCAGAATCAGCTTCTCGCCCGGTCGTCCCAGCGCATCTCGCGCGGCTTGCGTGCCATGTAGGTGCACGATGCTCGCGTACACGTCGTATCGCTGGGCTTCGGTCAGGCCAGCCAGTTCATTGGGCACGGGTTCCGCCCCATTGACCTGGAACTCGTGGACCGGATGGCGGGGAGAATGGTTGGCCGTCTGATGCAATCGTTCCAGCAGCGGCACAAACGGAGCCAAAGTCTCAACGCGTTCGAGTGCGGTCGCATCCTCGCTCGACCGCCACACCATCGCAGTGGCGGTTCCCATGACAACGAGACTATGCATCGCCTCGAGTCGCGGCCCCGCGGCCGCGACAACGTAGCGCTCGATCGCCTCCTGGACCACGGGCCGTTCACTTCGACGAGACTGTTCCAACAACTGCAAAGCATCTTCATTGCGGCCGAGTTGCAACGACGCTATGACTCTGTCCGCCGTACCGCGAATATCGATGGCAGTGGGCGCAATCGGATGTGGGTTGGTCATGCAGTGGTCCTTTACGGGGTGACGAACTCAAGGGGATATTCGTTGTAGACATCCGAACAGGGCTTGTTGTCCCGATAGACCGGGATGCAGGGCCAGAACCGGCGCGACACAGCCGTTTTCAGTTCAAATCGGAGCCCGTTCCAGACGACAAAACCCATATGGCCCGTGGCCCACCCCTTGGGCAACGGTGCGTTGCGTGGGGGCATGAATGTCGGATCGAATTCCATCTCCCAGCGAAACGTTGGCGCATACGCCAGTCGGTTGAAGCGCAGGTGCGGCTCGGTGGGTCCGTAGTTGCTCAGGTAATCCGCCTGCTGATCGCTGATGACCGGCGCGCCGGGCCAGATATCGCCAACTCCGACTTCCACCGCTTCGCTTGCGGCCACGCGATAAAAGCGCGGCGCGCACAACGACTGGTCGTTGTGTGGGCACTCCGGACCCCACACCGCAATCACCGTTACCGCCGCATGGGTTCTACCCCGCTAACACGGACACTTCAGTTAAGCCCCATGATGGGGCAGGAGGAGTGTCATGCAGCAGAGAAAGCGTTACAGCGAGGAGTTCAAGCGCGAGGCTGTCGGCCTGACCCGGTTGCC
>JAEZYE010000013.1 GCA_023419315.1 Pseudomonadota bacterium | reverse complement strand
CAGCTGGCCATACCGCTTGCGCCACACGTATAGCGTCTGCTCGCTGACGCCATGCTTCCTGGCCACGTCCGCAATCGGCGCCTTGTCGGCCTCGCGGAGGATCTTGACCATCTGGTCTTCGGTGAATCGGGACTTGCGCATGGGCTCCTCGCTCTGTCGGGAGCCATCCTCTCAACTTTCAACTGGTCCGGAAATCACCCGGCAGGTCACGATCACTTTCCGGTGCTGACGGAACTGGCGTGGCCCGCGGGCCGATGAACGGGCTGGTACGCCGACGACGCAACGCATAGTCTGCGTGGACGCGCGTCGCAATGGGGAAAGCCCGCACGGGTTTCGGGAGGCGCCGCGCGCGGTCGAAGTTTCCTTTCCACCCTCTGAAGGAATCGCGCCATGGCTCCCACGTTTTCACCGCTCGGCATCGTCCACACCGCACTCAGTCTGTTGCCCGTGTTCTTCGGCGCATGGGCCCTGCTCCGCACCGGCTACATCGAACCGCGCTCGTCACTCGGAAAGTGGTATCTGGTTGGCATGGTCGTTTCCATCGCCACTTCGTTCGGCCTGTCCAGCACGGGCGGCTTCAATGAAGCGCATGCGCTGGGGATTGTCGCCTTGCTGGCGATGCTGGTGGGTTTCACTGCGCGCCGCATGCACTGGCTCGGTGGCGGCGCGGAATACCTGCAGAACCTCGCGCTGTCCTTCAGCTACATGCTGCTCTTCATCCCCGCGATCAACGAAACCCTGCGGCGCGTGCCGCCGTCGCAACCGATCGCGAGCGGACCGGACTCGCCCATCGTGCTTGGACTGGTGGGGCTGGTCGCCGTGCTGTTCGTGATCGGTGCGCTCTACCAAGCGTGGCGCCTGCACCAGCGTCGTCGCTTCGCGCCGATGGCCGCCTGATGTGAGCGGCGGCGCGTTGCGCCGCCGTCTCATTGCGCTGTCATCCGCATCTGCCAGGCTGCCGGTGACGGCGGTCGCCGTTCTTCCTCCACCCCCCACAGGAGTCTGCAATGAGTGTATTCACCACCCGCGCTGGCGTTGATCTCTACTACAAGGATTGGGGCCAAGGGCCCGTCGTGGTGTTTTCGCATGGTTGGCCGTTGAGCTCGGACAGCTGGGAGGCCCAGATGATTTTCTTGGCCGACCACGGCTATCGCTGCATCGCCCACGACCGGCGCGGGCATGGCCGATCCAGCCAGCCCTGGGATGGCAACGACATGGATCACTACGCCGACGATCTGGCCGAACTGCTGGAACACCTCGACGTCCGCGACGCGACGCTGTTCGGCTTCTCCACAGGCGGTGGCGAAGTCGCGCGCTACATCGGCCGCCACGGTACCGGACGAGTGAAGAAGGCCGGGCTGATTTCCGCAGTGCCGCCGCTCATGCTGAAGACCGACGCGAATCCCGGCGGGCTTCCCATCGAGGTGTTCGACGGACTGCGTGCGGCGCAACTGGAGAACCGATCGCAGTTTTACCTCGATGTACCCGGCGGCCCGTTCTTCGGCTTCAACCGGCCGGGCGCGAAGCGTTCGGAAGGGCTCATCCAGGCATGGTGGCTGCAGGGCATGATGGGCGGCCACAAGAACACCTACGATTCGATCAAGGCGTTTTCCGAAACCGACTTCACCGGGGACCTGAAGAAGTTCGACGTCCCGACGCTGATCATCCACGGTGACGACGATCAGGTCGTCCCCATCGATGCGTCGGCACGCGCGTCGGCCAGGCTGATCAAGGACGCCACGCTCATCGAATACGCCGGTGCGCCGCATGGCATCACCGATACCCACAAGGACCGCCTCAACCAGGATCTGCTCGCGTTCCTGCAAGCCTGATCAGGCGCCGAAAACAACGACGCCTTCCCGTCTTTCGGCGGGAAGGCGTTGCGGAAGGAAGACAGCGGCTGCGTTATTCGCGGATCACCGTCACGAACGCGCCGGTGCCGAGCACGCGGAAGGTATCGCGATCGACCCGATGCAGGCGCGAGCCATCTTCCAGTACATATACGGGCGCATTGTCGTGCAGCGTTGCGTCGTGATCACGCAGTTCGCCAGCCCGCATGACATCGACCCGGCAACGGTTGCCGGCGTCATCCTGGGCAAAGAAGTAGTCGGTATTCATGCATCGCTCTCCGGCTGGTTCCGCTCCAACGGGAGCGGCGAGCAAGCCTAGCGCCGCGCCTGTTAAAAGCACCGGAGCAATTCGTAAGCGGCGCGTGGCAATGTGCGGACGCAGTCACGAAGCCAGGGCCACCTTGGGCAGGCGCATCGGTTGCGGCGCGCCGTATGTCAGGCTGCGCCACGCCCATTCGCAAGGGCCGAACCGGAACCTCGCCAGCCACCAGTGGCTGAACACGATCTGCGCCGCGAAGATGGCGACGAACGCCAGCCACCAGCCGGGCACGCCGTAGCGCGGACCGATGTCCAGGCCGATGCCGTAGAACAGCGCAATGCCGATCACGCTCTGCATGAGGTAATGGGTCAACGCCATGCGGCCGACCGGCGCCAGCCATTCCAGGGCTTTCGCCGTTCGTGGGCGCGTGAACATCCATGCGAACGCCAGCGCGTAGGCAATGCCCAGCGCCAGCGGCGACAATCGTTGCAACACGTTGCGTACCACTCGACCTGCGCCTTCGCGGGGCCATTGCGCGAATACGTCGACACCCTTGAGCAACAGCAGCGGGATCACTGCCGCGAGCAGCGAGATCCAGAACAGGCGTCGAATATGCGCGAGGTGGCGATGCGGGTCCTGCAACAGACCCTTCCTGCCTGCCCAGTAGCCCAGCAGGAAACGTCCCAGCACGAAACACAGCAGCGTCCAGTTCGACAGCCGGGTCCAGTTCGCCAGCATCGTGTTGACGCTCAGCGCGTGTGCGAGCGAGGACGACTGGAAGCCGTGCAGGCCAGCCGCATACACCTCCGCGCGAGTGGCTTCGGGAGCCACCGCATTCAGCGCAGGCTGGATCAGCCCCGGCAGCACCAGCGCAATGAACAACCCGCCCCACAGCAGCACGCCGTCCGGCACGCGCCGGAACAGGACCAGCAGGAATCCGCAGACGGCATAGATCAACAGGATGTCGCCCCACCACAGCAGATAGCTGTGCAGGACGCCGATCACCAGCAACCAGAACAGGCGGCGCAGGAAGCGACGCAGCCCGCCATCGCCGCGTCGTTCCGCGCGATCAATCTGCAGCGCGAAGCCGACGCCGAACAATATCGAGAACACCGTGATCGCCTTGACGTTGACGAACCACTGCATGAGCGTCAGCCCGAACGCATCGAAGCCCGCGGTGGGCAGCGCGGCGCGTTCGGCGTCGGTCATGAATTCATAGAGGCAGAGCCAGCCGATGTTGGCGAGCAGTACGCCGGCGAGGGCCATGCCGCGCAGGGCGTCAATCAATGAGTGGCGTTGCACGGGATTGATCGGATTCGCGGTTCCACGCATGCGCAACGAGCTTCCATGGCTATTGGCAGAACAACCGGGATGGCGCGCCGCCGAAGCGTCCCCTGCGCGCGATTCCACTTGACGGGCGAATGTAGCATCGCCGCAGGACGGACGCGCGTGCCCGGTTGTGCGAGCCATCACGACTCCAACGCCCGGGGCCGGACTCAGGCCGGCATGCCGCCCACTTCTTCGAACAGTTTCATCAAAGCGGGCCGCTGCATCAGGCGCGCAACGTAGTCCTCCAACCGCGGTGACAGCGCGACGCCCGACAGCTTGCCCCAGATCAACGCGCCGCCGACCATCACGTCCGCTGCGGTGAAGGTGTCGCCGAAAAGATACGGCCCCGCATCGAGCTGGCCCTCGACGAAATGGATCTCCTGTTCGTGCGTGCCCCAGCCCATCTGCTCCGGCGGTGTTGCACGCCCCTGCACGCGTTCGGCGAGCATCGGATCCAGCGCGGCCGAGGCATGCACCATCAGGCTCAGGTAGCGCGGGCGGTCCCGTCCCTGCAACGCGGGCGCCAGACGCCCCATGCCGAAGCGATCGGCCAGGTACAGGCAGATGGCGGCGGTTTCGATCATCACCTTTCCGTCCACATCGAGCGCTGGCAACTTGCCCAGCACGTTGATCGCCAGATAGGGCGGCTGCTTGTGGTCGCCGCGCGTCTGGTCGAGCCGCACCAACCGGTACGGCTGCTGCAGTTCCTCCAGCAACCAGCGCGGCAGCCATGAACGCCCCGGGATGAAATAGAGCGTCAGCGACGGCTCCGGCTGCGGACGGGATGAAGCAGCATTCGAATGCATCGGCGTGCTCCCTGAGCGTGGCGTCCGAATGCAAACCCAGCCGTTAAAAAGACCGCGTGAAGCGCAAGCCGCCGGACGTGCAGCGCGCGATCACGGGCACGGATGGAACAATCCGGTGCTGCCAAGGTGCTCCAAGCCGTCACGGTCACTGGCCTATAGTCACCGCGCCCGCCGCCTCGCGGCACATTCCTCCGGAGCACTCCATGGCCAAGGTTCTCGTTCTCTATTACTCGTCGTACGGTCACATCGAAAAAATGGCACAGGCCGTCGCCGAAGGCGCGCGCGCCACCGGCGCCACCGTCGACATCAAGCGCGTGCCGGAACTGGTGCCGGAAGAAGTCGCCAGGGCATCGCACTACAAGCTCGATCAGGCGGCGCCCATCGCGAAGATTGACGATCTGGCCGAGTACGACGCCATCATCGTCGGCACCGGCACGCGCTTCGGCCGCATGGCCTCGCAGATGGCGAACTTCCTCGATCAGGCGGGCGGCCTGTGGGCGCGTGGCGCGCTCAATGGCAAGGTCGGCGGTGCGTTCACCTCCACTGCCACCCAGCACGGCGGGCAGGAAACCACACTGTTCTCCATCCTCACCAACCTGTTGCATTTCGGCCTGGTCACGGTGGGCCTGCCCTACAGTTTCCAGGGCCAGATGCGACTGGATGAAGTGACCGGCGGCAGCCCGTACGGCGCGACCACCATTGCGGGCGGAGACGGTTCCCGCCAGCCGAGCGAAAACGAACTGGAAGGCGCGCGCTTCCAGGGCCGCCAGATCGCCGAAGTGGCGAACAAGCTGTTCGGCTGACAATGCTCCGCCATGCGCATCGCGCATCTGGCGCGGTGCGCAGCCGGCCGCCGGCGTTCATCGCCCGCAGATGCGTTGCACCGCAATACCCGGCGCGCAAGCGTGGCCGTGATCGCCGTCCTGATCCGTAGTTCCGGTAGAGACTAAGCTCACCGCGGCAACGGAGGGAGACAGCGATGGCGAAGATGGAAGCCCCGTACTACCCGATCATCTACGTGCGCGGCTATGCGATGACGCGCGGCGAGATCGATGAGACCACGGCCGATCCGTTCTGCGGGTTCAATCTCGGCTCGACCGTGTTCCGGGCGGTATCGGATCCGGATCGAAAGCCGCGCAAGTACGTGTTTGAATCGCCCATCGTCCGCCTGATGTCGGAGTTCGGCTATTCCGATGTCTACGAGGACGGACGCGACATCCTCGACCCCGAATGGGAAACCGATGCGGAAGGCAAACCGACCCGCAATCGGCTCGGCAGCCGCTCGATCATCATCCATCGCTACTACGACAGCGCTTCGCAACTGTTCGGTGCGGGCAAGACGCCGAAGATCGAAACGTTCGCGCGCGAACTGGGCGATCTGATCCTCAAGACGCGTGACCTCGTCTGCGGCAACCCGGACAACGGCGTCAGTCCGGCGGATTTCCGCTGCTACCTCGTCGCCCATTCGATGGGCGGGCTGGTGTGCCGCGCATTCCTGCAGAACCCGGCGCTGGATCCGCGCCAGGCGCGCAAGCACGTGGACAAACTGTTCACCTATGCCACGCCGCACAACGGCATCGATGTGGCCGGCATCAACGTGCCGCGGTGGCTGTCGGCATTCGACATGAACAATTTCGACCGCGACAAGCGCATGCCGGAATATCTCGATCTCAAGAACGCGCACCGCCAGCACAAGCGGGTGGATCTGATCCAGGAGGATCGCTTTCCTTCGCGCAAGGTGTTCTGCATGGTCGGCACCAACCGCATGGATTACGAAACCGCGGCGGGGTTGTCTCGCACCTTCGTCGGTCACGGCAGTGACGGGCTGGTGCTGATCCGCAACGCCACGCTGCGTGGACTGAATGCCGATGGTTCGGTTGGCGCGTACTGCGCCAAGGCGTTCGCCTACCGATCGCATTCGGGCTTCTACGGCATCGTCAACAGCGAAGAAGCCTTCCAGAACCTGGCGCGTTTCCTGTTCGGCGACGTCCGCGTGGACGTGTGGCTCGACGTGGAAGACATCCGCCTTCCGCAGCCGGTACAAAACGCCGTGGCGCAGGGGCGCGAAGTGGATGCGCTGTACCAGGTGGAAATGCTTGCGGCGCCGCGCGGCAA
The DNA here is from genome assembly GCA_023419315.1 of Pseudomonadota bacterium. Lineage (GTDB taxonomy): Bacteria > Pseudomonadota > Gammaproteobacteria > Xanthomonadales > Xanthomonadaceae > Pseudoxanthomonas_A. Next base: position 51,866 of record JAEZYE010000013.1, on the reverse strand, counting down.
GCTCTGGTATCTGACGCGCCGCATGTCCGAGGAAGATTCGGTAGCGTGCTTTTCGCAGAAGGATTGGCGCAAGGAGAAAACCCACTACCTGTCCAGTGTCTTCCTGGCCAACCGCGCACGCGTCAATCCGGAGCGGCGCTCGCTTTCCTATGCGATGACGCTCGGCGTGCGCGTGCCGGACTACGAAATCGAACGCAAGTTGTGGATCAACGAACACTACGAAGGCGGCTACCTGTTCCGCAATTCGCTGATCCTCGAAATGACGCCGCCCGCGCAGGCCGGTGGTCGCTGGAAGGTCAGCTACGCGTGGCAGGACAGCGGCGTGGCGATGGCGAACACCGAGATCGACCCGCAGCGCATCGATGACGAGCAGGTTGAAATCGCCATCCCCTTCGACAGCCAGACCGTTGCGGCCGACGGCAGCCGCAGCCCCACCGTGCCCGGCATCCGCGGCAGCGTGCGCCTGCGCATTTCGGCGTGGAATGCAGCCTGAGTCCATCCCGACCCTCGCGGCCCGGTTAAACTGCCGCGGGGATCGTCCAGGGAGGACCGACATGCAGTGCAAGCAAGACCATCGTCACGAGAAGTTCTTCGAGAACCTGCCGCTCGACCAGGGCGGCGCCGGCCGGCACCGTTGCGCCGGCTGCGCCTACGAACAAGGTTACGCAGCCGGCAAGAAGCGGGCGGAAACGTTCCAGCTGCGACTGGATGAGCTGCCGGAAAGCCAGGCCGGCACGGTGCGTCACCGCAGTCCGCATGCGGCCTTCGCGCAGGGCTATCTGGACGGCGTGAGCGATTCCTACGCCTGAGCACCGTGGCCGAACGAAGACGACCGGCACGGGGCCGGGCGTCGTGACTCATCGGTTTTCGGCGAAGAACTTACTTGCGGGCGTCGTGATCCGCGTGCGCGGCTTTCATTTCCGCGGCGTCGATTGAACCGTCGCCATTGCTGTCACCCTGCCGGAACATTTTTTCCGAGCCTGCGGCATGTTCGGCCGCGGACAGCTTGCCGTCACCGTCCGTATCTATTTTCTTGATCTTCTCGGCAGCCGACATGGACTTGCCTTCGCCCGACTTCGCCTTGTGCGCGGCATCCATCTCCGCCGCGGTCACGAAGCCATCGCCGTCCGCGTCGAGGCGGGTGAACATCTGCTTCGCGCCCGCCGTGTGCTCGGCCGCGCTCACCTTGCCGTCCCCATCGGTATCCATGGCCTTGGCCTTGTCGTCCTTGCCCGGGTCGTGACCCGCGGCGAAGGCGCTCGCCCAGAGCCCCAACATGCCCACCACCAGCAAGGTATGGCGAGTCGCGCTCTTCATGGGGATCTCCAGGACCGGCGGGGGAGGGTCGGTACGCGCATGAGGTTGCGCCTGCGGAAGTGACGACGGAGTCAAGGCGGAGTGATTTTTTGGCGCGGGATGGTGTCTGGCATCACGAATGCGGCATCCAGCCGATGACTTGCGTTCGATGCAGGGTGGGCATCTGCGAGTAATTACCGACACACGCATGTCGCGCCTGACGCATCGCCACGCTGTGCTAACGTCATCTCCCCGCACTGCAGAGCCCGCCCGTCATGTCCACGACCCGACCTGTTTTCCTTTCTCGCGCGCGCAGTGGATGGTGGATGTCCGGCGCACTGCTCGCGTGCCTTGCCTCGTTCGCCGCCTTTGCGCAGGACGAAGTTACCGTGACACGCGCGAGCACGTCCCTGCCCGGTCCTCGCTATGCCTATGTCGCCACGCCGAAGGACATCAGCGCGGAGGGGACCAGTCCGGAAGCCACCGCAAACGTGCAGTCGTCCGAATTCCGCACGCGATTGGAACTGGCGCTGGACAAAGCGCTGCAGGCGAAGGGCTACACCCCGGCCAGCAGTCCGGCCGATGCGGACTTCTTCATCGCCTATCAGCTCGGCGTGCATCAGGTCGAACAGGTACTGGTGAAGGAAATCCCGGCGCCGCGTTCCGGGCCCGTGCCGCAGGCTGCCATCGAATGCACGGCCGGCGGCTGCTCGCAATTGGTGAGCGCCTCGGCGGGCGAAGTGCCGACGCTGAAGACGTCGGTCAAGCAGAGCACGGAAGGCGACCTGATGATCGAAGCCATCGAACCGCGCACGATACGCGTGCTGTGGCGTGCCAGCGGCAAGGGCACGGTGAAGCGCGGGGATGGCCGTCAATCGCGGCTGGATGACGTCGCCGCCCAGGTCCTGGGGGATTTCCCCGCGCTGCCGCGCTGACTGCACGGAGCCGCAACAATCGCATTGCGATGATGCGGCTCCCACTACCGCCGGAGTTCGCCCATGGAAACGCAGGAACTGCATCGCGGCCGCCTCATCGACCACATCCAGTTGGTGGTCAAGGATCTCCCCGCCAGCCAGGCGTTCTACAGCGCCGTGTTCGACGTGCTCGGCATCCCGATGGCAGGCACGGCGGAGGATTATTTCTGGGCCGATGAACTGTTCGTATCGACCGCCGACAGCGACGCCGCGCTCGGCATGCTGACCGGTCGCGTGCACCTGGCGTTCCAGGCCAAGGATCGCGCGATGGTCGATGCCTTCCATGCGGCCGCACTGGCCAGTGGCGGTACCGATTACGGCAAACCCGGCGAGCGTCCCTACCATCCCGGCTATTACGCCGCGTTTGCGCTCGACCCGGATGGCAACAACATCGAAGTCGTCTACCACGGCGAGGCGCAACGCAGCGCCGATTCGGTCAAGGTGACGTTCTGATCAAGCAGGGCGACGCCGCCCTGGCGTCGCCCGTGCGCTGCGTCATCAGGTGGTGCGATGCGCGGCCGTCGCTTCGGCGCGCTGCCGCAGGATGAAGCGGAATGCCGGGCCGGTCAGCAGCGTGGACAGCACCGCCAAGGTGACCAGCGCCGCGAACGCGTGCTCGGAAATGAGCCCCTTGTCGCGCAGGATCGTGGCCGCGACGATTTCCATCAGACCTTTGCATTGCAGCAGCGCGCCGACGGCCAGCGTTTCGCGGCGCGAGAATCCGGCGACCGGCGGGCACACGAACACGGCGAGCAACTTGGCGCCGATCGACAGGACCAGCAACAGCACCGACGCCTGCAACGACGCCCAGCCCAGCGCATCGCCATCGATCTTCAGACCGCTGTGGCCGAAGAACAGCGGCGCCAGCGCCATCAATGCGAAGCGCCCCATCGTTTCCACCGGCAGGCGGCGCGTCCAGTTCGGCGGCACGACGACTCCGGCGAAGTAGGCGCCCAGAAGCTCATGCAGCCCCAGCGTGTTGCTGGCCCATGCACCGGCCGCCAGGAACGCCGGCAACAGAACGATGATGAGCCAGGTCGGTGGCGTCAGGTCATTCTTCTGCAACCACGACGAGACCGCGGCCATCGCCAGCGGCGTCAGCAGTGCGACACCATGCAGGGTGGACCATTCGAAATTTCCCGCTCCTCGGTTGGCGACGAACAGCAGCAGCGCCAAGCCGCTCCACAGGACGGCGTCGTCGACCACCGCCAGGTTCACCGCGACCCGCGTCAGCGGCCGATGCGCCGGGCCGAGCTCGCGCACGATACCGATCAGCACAGGCAATGCGCTGACGGCCACGCACAACCCGATGGCCAGCGATCCCAGCCAGCGATCACCCGTCGGCGGCGCCCAGTACTGCAGTTGGGTGAAATGGAAATACGCGGCGATCAGGCCGACGACGAAGGGCAGCAGCAACGCGATGGCGGCGCTGGCCATGAAACGGGTCGGATGCGACGAATGACGGTCGGGCGTGATCGCCGCGTTCGGTGCGTATTTGAAATGGCGGGTCTCAAGTCCCGCGGTAAAGGCCAACAGCAACACGCCGACCCAGCCGATGCGATCGCCCCAGAGCGAAGGCACGCCCCATTCCCGGGGAAGGATGCCGCTGCCCGCCAGCAGCAGGCCGATGATGATCGGCACCACCGCGATCGGAATCGCGCGACCCAGCACGCGCCAGACGGCCCAGGCCAGCAGGATGAAAATGGCCGCATCGGCCAGCAGGGCGAAAATCGGATTCATGGCGCGTCGGGGTCAAGGCAAAGCGTCGGCACTATACAGCGCGATCACGACCCGGGACCGGGTGCGTAGCTGCGCAGGTAATCCATGTGCTGCGGCAACTGGCGAACCGTGTTCTCCACGTTCTGCTTGATGATGTCGAGAAAGTGCTGAAGTTCGTCATTGCTCATGACGTCGGCCACAGGATGATGCTGTTTCGGTGCGATGCCCTGCCCCATCATCACCTGGATCCACGAATTCTCGGCGAACAGCTCGGTGGGCACGGCGAACACCGAACCGGTCTCGCGGAACACTTCGATGCGATGCCGCAGGGTCGGCGGCAATTCCATGCTGCCGACGGTGCGCCAGTACAGGTTGTCACGGCGGTTGGTCACCGCGTAGTGCAGCACGACGAAGTCGCGCACGTGCTGGAGTTCGGCGTCCAGGCGGGCGTTGTACTCGTTGATGATTTCCGGCGTGATGACATGCGGGAAGCAATTGAGCAACCGCGTGATGCCGCGCTGGATCAGGTGGATCGTGGTGGATTCCAGCGGCTCGATGAAGCTGCCCGCCAGTCCAAGTGCGATGCAGTTCTTGCTCCAGCATTTCTGCCGTTGTCCCGGCCGGAAGCGGATCGGCCAGGGGTCCTTGATGATCTCGCCTTCCAGGCTGGACAGGAATTCCTGCCTGGCTTCGTCGTCGCCGATATGGCGGCTCGAATAGACGATGCCGTTGCCGACGCGGTTCTGCAGCGGAATGCGCCATTGCCAGCCGGCCTTGCCGGCAATCGCGCGCGTGTAGGGCACGGCGTCGCGCACGGCGGTGGTCTGCGTGGCGAGGGCACTGTCATTGAGCAGCCAATGGGACCAGTCGGTGAAGCCGATGTTGAGCGTCTTGCCGATGAGCAGCGCGCGGAAGCCGGTGCAATCGATGAACAGATCGCCTTCAATCACGCTGCCATCGGCCAACGTCAGCGACGTGATGAAGCCCGACGCCTCATCCTGCCCGACCTCGACGATCTTCCCTTCGACGCGCTTGGCGCCGAAGCCCTCGCTGAAGCGGCGCAGGAACTTCGCATAGAGGCTCGCGTCCATGTGGTACGCGTAATTCATGCCATTGCGCGGCAGGTGCGCGAACTTTTTTTCCTCCGCCGCCCGCAACTCGATGCAGTAATCCTCGTAGCGCGTCGCCATGCCCGCATCGCGCCCGCGCATCCAGAAATGCTGGAACGTCGCCATCCAGTGATCCTTGCCGGTGGTACCGAAGGAATGGATGTAGCGGTGGCCGATGTCGCGCCAGTTCTCGAACGAAATGCCCAGCTTGATCGTGCCGTTGGTCGCGGCCAGGAATTCCTGTTCGTTGATCTCGAGCAGGCGATGGAACGTCACCAGCGTGGGAATCGTCGCCTCGCCGACGCCGACCGTGCCGATTTCCTCCGATTCAATTAAGGTGATGTCGAGCACGCGTCCAAGCATGCGCGACAGGGCGGCGGCGGCCATCCAGCCTGCGGTACCTCCGCCGGCAATGACCACTCGCCTGATGGGACGTTGCCAGATGCCTTCGTTCGACACGTTCGATGATCCTCAGCGGTTGAGTCGATGCAGCAGCCGTGCGCGCAGATCGCGGACGCGTTCCTCGTCCAGCGGGCCGAGCACGCGGCGTGCGGCAGGTGGGATGTGCGAAGCCGTCGCTTCATCGGCTTCGAATATGTAATGGCGGAAAACGTCCTGCCAGATCCCGCGCTGGACCGGCGGCAGATCGCGTACGGTCATCAACGCCAGCATCAGCGCATTCATCGGCGTGTCCATGTACGCCGGTGTCTGGCGCCACCAGTAGTTGACCAGCACGTTGAAGGCTTCCAGTCCTTCCATGTGATGCCACCACATGCTGGGAATGAACACCGCATCGCCGGGTTCGAGTTCCGCGCCGAGCGAATGCTCCCAGGCTTCCTCGAACAGCGGGAAACGCTCGACATCGGGATGCGCGAAATCGACCAGGCTGATCGGCTGGCCAGCCGGCGTCAGTTCCAGCGGCCCGATGTAGAGATTGCGCAGTTGTTCTGGCGGGAACAGCGTGACGCGCCGGCGCCCGGCCACCGCGCATGCGATGTTGTCCGGAACGTCCTGATGCGCGGAGATGCGCGTGCGATTTCCAATCCAGATGCTGGCCAACGCGTCGCGTCGCAGCGGCAGATCGTTGTCCGCACGGAATCCGGGCAACCATGTGTCGATCGTCGTGGACGCCAGGTAGATCGCCGGTGGCGCGGGATCCGGCAGGTATTTGCGCAAGGTGGCGAGCGCAACGCCGAACGGCACCTTCTCCTGCCGGAAATTGAAGCCGCTGAAATCGTCGTTGTAGAAAAAGCGTCCACCGATTTCCGGCGGGCCCACCGTTGCGATGGCGGGTGGCGCGCCGGGACGTTCGAACTGTTGCAGGTAGGCGATTGCATCGGTCGCGGAGGTGCGCGCGGCCTTCACCATCGGCCAATGCCCGACCAGTTGCCGCAACACCAGCGGGCGCGGCGAGAGCAGCACCTCATCCGGAATGGCGTTCGCATCCAGACCGTGGAGTTCTGGAATGGATTCAGCCGTGGCTCGCATGGGCCCGGTTCATCCGCTCGATGAGCGCGCGGAAGTTCGACAGCGACGCCATCGCCATGTAGATCGGCTCGAGGAAGCCCGCCTGCATCAGCCGCTGGAGGGATGCCCCGTCCAGCATCCCGAGGCGCTCTTCCTGGATGGTCTGGAAGCCCGACAGGCTGTGCCGCGTCCCGTCATCGAGTTCGATATCCAGCACGAACGGCTCCAGCAGTTGCAGTTCGTCCAGCAGGGCCACGAACGAAGGCACCACGCCGAGGCCGTCGTGCAATGCGCGCAGTACGGAGTTCACGCGCTCCAGGTACCCGGTCGTGCCGCCGTGTTCGCGAAACAACGCCTCGCCCTGCCCGCTGAGCACGCGCGGATGATCCAGATCGATATGCACCATCGGTTGACCGCCCTCGGCGCCGATCGCGAACGGCAAGCGATCCATCGCGAGCGGAATGTAGTGCGCGTCCCAGCGATCACCGGCAAGGAAAAGATTCTCGCCCTGTCGCAGTCCAAGCAGCGCGACCGGTCGACAGCCGCCATCCTGGGCGCGCTGGAACACAATCGGATAGTGCGCCTGCAGGTTGCGGAATTCGCTCGGCACTGCGAGCGCGAACATCGCGCCATCCCCGAATGCTTCGCCGCGCCTTGGATCCACGCGCAGATCGCGGTGGTCGATGTTGTTCAGCAGGACGTATCGGGTCATCGCGAAGACGGGAAGCAGCGGCCGTACGGGCCATCATAGGACCAAACAGAACAAGCCGCTGCGGACAGCGGCCTGTTCCTTCGCACGGCCCGCAGGCCGTGCACCGGATGGCAACCGCCGATCAGAACTTGTATCTCACGCCCATGCCGTAACGCGGACCGCCCTGCGTCAGCCACAGCACCTGGTTCTTGTTGCGGCCGTGGATGCGCACGGTTTCGTCGGTCAGGTTGATGCCTTCGAAACTGACGCTCAGGTTCTCCGTGAACTGATAGCTGACGCTCGCATCGAGCTGACCGTAGGCCTCGGTGTAGTTCGGATTGGCGCCCTGGCCGTCGAAGCGGCCGGACAGGAACTTGTCACGCCAGTTGTACGCCAGTCGAACCTGCCATTTGTCCTTGTCGTAGAAGCCGACGATGTTGGCCGAATCGCTGAGGCCTTCCAGCGCAAACTGCTCGCCAAGGTTGTAGTCGTCGTAGGTCAGGCTGGAATTGACGATGGTGTAGTTCGCCGCGATGCCGAAGCCGGTGTCCTCGACCATGTGCTGGATGTTGAACTCCCAGCCATCGAGCGAGGCCGACTTCTGGTTGGCCGGCGTGGTGATGCGGAACGAGGCAATCGGATCGCCCGGCTGACCGATGATGTCGCCAGTCTCTTCACCCGCCTGATTGGTGCCGGTGTGATTGACGCCCGGATCACCCGCGTGGTTGCGGAAGATGTAGTTGCGGATGCAGACCATGTCGGTGGCTGCGCAACCGCCCGCGGCGAGCGCTTCATTCCAGTACGCGCCGCCCACCGGGGTGTGCAGGTTGTACGGCGTGCCGATGACTTCGGTGGTGCCGATGTAGTTGTCGATGTTCTTGCGGAAGTAGCCGGCCGACAGGAAGCTGCCTTCGCCGTAGTACCACTCGAACGAGACGTCGAAGTTCTTCGAGAGCAGCGGCTCAAGATTGGGATTGCCCTGGCGTCCGGTGCCGCCGCTGACGCTGCCCTGCTGGTCGAGCGTCTGCCCGCCCTGGATGTCCTGCCAGCCGGGACGGCCGATCGTGTGGCCGTAGCTGGCGCGCAGGACCAGGTTGTCGCGCAGATCCGCCTTGAAGTCGACGCTCGGCAGCCAGTAGTCGTATTCGCCCTTGCCCTCGCCGAAGGAAGGATCGGCGAAGTTGACGTTGAACTCGTTCGCCGAACCCCAACGGATGCTGGTCGCGGTCGGCACGAGGGCATTGGAGGTCACCTCGGTCTTCTCGTAGCGGATGCCCGCGGCGAAGTGCACCGGAATGCTCCAGTCCCAGGTCGTCGAATACTGCAGGAACGCGCTGCGCGATTTTTCCTCGCTGCGCAGATCGCGCGTATAGGCCGACGGCGCGACATAACAGCTCGGGCAGGCCGGATCGCCAACCTGCGCGGCGCGTGCGCGCAGCCGCTCGAAATCGAACACCAGGAAGCGATCGCTCCAGCGCGGATCGTTGCTGTTGTAGAAGCTGCCGAAGTAGTTGGACATGTTGTCCGCGTACCAGATGTCGTCTTCGTAATCCGCCGGCGTCCCCACGCCGCCCCAGGTATCGCGCTGCGTGTAGCCGTACGCGGTGCGGTTCTGCACCTCCGTGCTGGCCACGCCGAAATCCAGTGCGGAATACTCGCCGAAGGTGAACTTGCCGCTGATCTGGCCCTGCTCCACTTCCGACTTGGAGTAGCTGTTGTGGAACACGGAACCGGTGACGAGCGCCTGCGACGCATCGACCTGGCTCACGCCGGCCGGCAATTCGTAATGGACGATGGGCAGGTCGCGGCTGTAATCGACGGTCGTCGTGCCGCGCACGAACGCGGCCACCGCGAGCACGCCGGCAGAACCGTACGGGCTGTCGGGCAGCGTTTCCTGCTGGGAATTGTGGTAATCGAAGGCCAGGTTGAGCGCGTCGCTGACTTCCCATTCGACATTGAAGCCGGTGGATTTCAGTTCCGAACGCGTGGCGAACTGCGCGCCGCCCATCGCGACGTCGGCGGCGCCGTTGGTGAACTCGGAATACGAGTTCGGCGCAGAGACCGGACCGTCGGTCCACGAACTCGGGCCCGGCTGGAAGTTGAACCACACTGACAACTCGCTGCGCTGCTGCTGCACCTTGTTTTCGGCATAGGTGTAGTCGGCGGTCATCGTGATGCGATCGGTCGGCGCGTACTGCAGCACGAGCTGACCGTTGGTGCGCTGGCGCTGCACGCCGTTGACGCTGTAGCCGGTGTTCTGCGGCCGCGAGTAGACGTCGTTGGGGCCGGGACGATTGGTGATCAGGTCGTAGTTCGGATCACCCGGCTGCGGCAGCCGGTTCCAGCTGGTCGTGTCGTCACCGCGGAACTTCGCCCAGCCATTGGCGACGGACGCCTGGCTGAAGCCGAAATCGCGTTCCTGGTAGCTGGCAGACAATCCGATGCCGAACTTTCCGTCGGCGAACGTGTTGCTGAAGATGCCGGAGATTTCCGGGGTGATGGACTCGCCTTCGAACGACCGCGGCAGGTTGTCCACCGTGGTGTCGTGCATGCCCTTCACGCCGAAGCTGGCGACCATGCCGTCGTGATCGAGCGGACGCGCGGTCCTGACGTTGAGCGTGGCGCCGATGCCACCGGTCGGCTGGTCGGCGCGGCTGGTCTTGAACACTTCGATGGCGCTGACGGCTTCAGCCGCCAGGTTCGCGAAGTCGAACGAGCGCGAATTGGTCGTGCCGGCGCCGCCCGAACCGAGGTTGGCGGCTGGCATCTGGCGACCGTTCAACAGCACGAGGTTGAAGTCTGGGCCGACGCCGCGCACGGTGACCTTCGAACCCTCGCCCAGCTGGCGATCGATGGATACGCCGCTGATGCGTTGCAGCGCTTCAGCCAGGTTGGTGTCGGGGAACTTGCCGATGTCCTCGGCGGTGATGCCATCGACGATGCCCTGCGCGTCGCGCTTGAGGTTCATCGAGGCTTCGAGGCTGCTGCGGATGCCGGTCACGACCACCGAATCGAGTTCGGTTGCATCCGCCGGGCTGGACTGCGTGTTGGTGTTCTGGTCTGCCTGCTGCGCCCAGGCCGGTGCGGTCATGGCCAGCAAAAGCGCCGAGGTCAGGACCTTCTTTTTCGGAACCCACTTCACCTGCTTCATGGATCTTTCCCTCTCCGGAAATTCACGATGGCGATGTCTTTGTTTTTTGGATGCGAAGCGACAGGTCGTTCACATTGCGGGGCATTGGAGCGCGCGATTGACAGCGTTGTCAACGCTGCACTGCAAAACACTAAAATCCCGAAAATTTGACTTGTTTTTAGCAGTTTCGTGATTGTTGCAACGCAACTGAAACCGTTTTCCGGTTTGTTCCAGGCCCGTGGGCCGGGACATTTTTCATCACGTTGTAATCGTGGTTATTGAAGCGGTCCTTCTTTGGTATTGCATCGCCACGCCCGTGTTGCAGTGCATGCACGCGAACGCGCAGAAACGCGAATGGCCGCACGCGGCGGCCATTCCGTTCCGATACCCGGCGAAGGGCTCAGACCGTGCGGGGGGGTCGCGTCGATTCGCGAATGAGCAACTCGTGTTCGACGCGCACCATCGCACCGCCCCCGGGCGTGCGGATGCGATCCAGCAGTTGCAACGTCGCCAGCCGCCCCATTTCGGCCGTGGGCTGGCGAATCGTCGTCAACGCCGGATAGATGTGGCGTGCGATCGGCGTGTCGTCGAAACCGCATACGGACAGATCATCCGGCACGGCCAGTCCGCGCTGGCACGCGGCACGGATGACGCCGGCCGCCATGTCGTCATTGGCGGAAAAAATCGCGGTCGGCGGTTCCGGCAGATCGAGCAGTTCGTTCGCGGCATCGATCCCGGATTCGAACGAGAACTCGCCTTGCGCGACGAGATCGGCGTCGTATTCGATGCCGGCCGTTCGCAGCGCATCGCGATAGCCCTTGTACCGCCATTGGCAGGCGCCGTGCGCCGGCGGTCCCTTGATGTGCGCGATGCGCCGATGACCCAGCGCCACCAGGTTGGCGATCAATTCCTGCACCGCGGCCGTCTCTTCCATCATCACGCCGATGCGGTGGTCCAGCTCCTTGGGCGCGATACAGGCGAACGGCACGTCATGCGCTTCCAGATAGTCGAGCACGACGCGATCATCGGTCAGTGGCGGAATCAGCACGACGCCGTCAGGGGCGAAGTTCTCGAACACCGCCCTCAGATCTTCCGCCTTGCGCTGCTTCTGCGTGGCGACCGGCGCCAGCACGAGGTTGTAGTGGCTGGCGCGGCAGGCTTCGAGCATGCCGCTCTGCACTTCCATCAGGTAGTTGCGCGATGGATTGTTGTACACCAGCGCCACCACGTAGGAACGCTGGCCCGCCAGGCTGCGCGCGGACAGGTTCGGGCGGTACTGCAGTTTTTCGACGGCCTGCATGACGCGCGCGCGCATCTCGTCGCGCACGTTGGGTTCGTTGTTGAGGACGCGGGAAACGGTCTTCATCGACACGCCCGCCTCGGCAGCGACATCCTCTATTCGACTGCGCATGGCCTTTACCGCTCCGGTGTCCTTCATGATCCAGCCCATTTTTCGGCGCGACGGATTCTGACAGCGCGCGGGACGGATTGACATACGCGTATTCCGTTCCACGCAGCAGACCGGCGGGACAGCCTCAAGCCCATGCTGCGGCACAGCATTCACCCGATGACGCACCGCCGCTTGCCTGCCCCGTTGGGGGGCACTACCTTTATCCGCCATCTGACAGCGCTGTCAAATGTTGATGGCCGACACGTTCGGCCCGCGGCGGCGCACCATCCATTTCCCCATTGCTCGAGAAGGCTTCGATGAAACGCACCCCCTTCCTCGCGACTGCCGGCCTTGGCGCCCTGCTCGCAATCTGCCTGCCACTGCACGCGGCCGAACAGGTCACGATCTATACGACGGCCTCCGGCACGGAACAGCGCCTGAGCGAAACCGGCAAGGTGCAGTTGCGCGACGGCCATGCTCTGACCGAAGTCCAGAACTCGGTGTTCGTCAATCCGGACAAGCAGTTCCAGAGCGTGCTGGGCATCGGTGGCGCGATCACCGATTCGAGCGCCGAAGTGTTCGCCACGCTCAGCCCCGAGAAGCAGGCCGAGTTCCTGCGCGCGTACTACGACAAGGATCAGGGCATCGGCTACTCGCTGCTGCGTACCACCATCCACAGCTCGGATTTCAGTTCCGCCAGCTACACCTACATCAAGGAAGGCGACAGGAAGTTGTCGAGCTTCTCGATCGATCATGATCGCAAGTACCGCATCCCGATGATCAAGCGGGCCATCGCGGCCGCAGGCGGCACGATCACGACGTACGCGAGCCCGTGGAGTGCGCCCGCCTTCATGAAGAGCAACAAGAACATGCTGCGCGGCGGCGCACTGTTGCCCGAGTACAACGATGCGTGGGCGCAGTATTTCACCAAGTTCATCGCCGCTTACGAGAAGGAAGGCATCCCGCTGTGGGGCATCACCGTGCAGAACGAACCGATGGCCACGCAGACGTGGGAATCGATGCTCTACACCGCTGAACAGGAACGCGACTTCCTGAAGAACCATCTCGGCCCGACGATGCACAAGGCCGGCTATGCCGACAAGAAGATCGTCGTGTGGGACCACAACCGCGACATGATGGCCTACCGCGCCAAGGTGATCTTCGATGACCCGGAAGCGTCCAAGTACGCGTGGGGCATGGGTTTCCACTGGTACGAAACCTGGGCGGGCTTCGACCCGATGTTCCAGAACGTGGCCGAAGTCGCCAAGGCCTATCCGGACAAGGCGCTGATGCTCACCGAAGCGTCGGTGGAAAAGTTCGATGCCTCGCGCTACCAGTACTGGCCGAATGCCGAGCGCTATGGCAGCAACATGATCAACGACTTCAACAACGGCGCGGTGGCGTGGACAGACTGGAACATCCTGCTCGATGAAAAGGGTGGCCCCAACCACGTCGGCAACTTCTGCTTCTCGCCCATCCACGCCGACACGCGCACCGGCGAACTGATCTACACGCCGAGCTATTACTACATCGGCCATTTCTCGAAGTTCATCAAGCCGGACGCGCGTCGCCTCGGCACGGCGACCAGCCGCAGCGTGCTCATTGCCACTTCCTTCGTCAATCCGGACAAGCGCGTGGCGACGGTGGTGATGAATCCGACCGACAAGGAGTTGAAGTACAACTACTACGTCGGCACCGCATCGGCCGAGGTCACCATTCCGGCGCATGCCATCCAGACGCTGGTGCACTGACCGATGAAGTGGCTCCGGCTGCTGTTGCCGTCGCTGCTGGTACAGGCGAACGCGTGGGCAAGCGAGCCCGCGCCGTTTACCTGGCCGGACGGGCGGCGCGCCGCGGTCAGCCTGGCCTATGACGACGCGCTGGATTCGCAGCTGGATCACGCGATTCCGGCGCTCGATCGTCATGGCTTCAAAGGCAGTTTCTATCTGCAACTGTCGCGCGATTCCGTCCGCCTGCGCATGGATGCGTGGCGGCAGGCCGCGCGCAACGGCCACGAGTTGGGCAACCATTCCCTCTTCCACCAATGCTCCGGATCATTGCCGGACCGCGTTTGGGTGGAGCCGCAGCGCAACCTCGATACCACGACCGTCGCGCAGATGGCCGATCAGATTCTGCTCGCCAACGTCATGCTCACCGCGCTCGATGGACGCACGGAGCGCACGTTGACCATTCCGTGCGGAGATACGCGAGCGCAGGATGGCGACTATCGCGCCAGCGTCTCGCCCGCCTTCATTGCAATCAAGTGGGGTTCCGGCGCCGTTGTGGCGGACATGGCGACGCTGGATCTCTCCGCGGTGCCGGTATTCACGCCGATCAAGACGAGTGGCGAAGAACTGATTGCCATGGTCGAGGACGCGCGTCGGCGCGGCACGATGGTGAACTTCACCTTCCATGGCGTGGGCGGTGACTACCTCGATGTCTCCAATGACGCGCACGAAACGCTGTTGCGCTACCTCGCCGCGCATCGCGATGTGTACTGGGTCGATACCTTCAGCAATCTGATGCGCTACGTGCGCGACCAGAGGAACACGACGCCCTGATCCGTTCCGCGTGCGTCAGTGCGCGGCGACCTGCAGCGGAAAATTCGCATACGCTGCATGGCCCTTGCCGTCATGGGCTTCCACGAACAGTCGATAGGCAGCGGGCCGTTCCGGTGCACGGAAACGCAAACGTCCCTGCTCGACCTGCATCCCGGTATCGACCGCATCGGGCAGCGTCTCGGGATCGCCGCCGATGGACACTGCCCGGCTTTCCTCGCGGAGCAACCAGCGATAGGACACCGCATCGCCATCCGGGTCGCGGCTTTCGACCACAGCATCGTTCCAGCTGCCCGGCGCGAGCGTGACGCTGCGCGTGGCGTCCTGGCCATTCACCGTGATCGGCGTGATGGACGGCGCCCGATTGGCCGGCCAGCGGCCGGTCCACAGGTATTGCATCACGTCGACGCTCGGCGTCGACTCGCCGCTTTCCAGGAACAGGCCATACCACGTCGGCGTGCGCTCCTGCTTCTGTCCCCACAGGAACACGTACGATCCCAGGCCCTGGCGTGTATCCGCCGCAATGTAGCGCTGGTAGCGCTGGGCCAGCCGCAACGCCTTGCGCGAAGCATCTTCTTCGACGGCGGCTTTCCATGTGGTCAGCGGACTTTCCCAGTGACCGGTCGGTCCCCATTCGGTCACGACATACGGACCAGTCCATTGGCTGTCGCGCAGCTTTTGCGGAAGCGCTTCGATATCGCCATAGAGTTGGATGCCGATCAGATCCAGGGCGGGCGCGCGCGTCCTGATTTCGTGGATGAGCGGCGCATCGATGCCGGCAAGCGTCGTCATCACCGGATGATCAGGATCGACGCGATGAATGGCCTCGGCAATCGCACCGATTGCATCCCACACCTTCGGATTGCGGTGTTCCAGATTGAGCTCGTTGCCGACCACCCACATCAGGACCGCCGGATGGTCCTTGTACAGCCGGACTTCGCGCAGGATGCGTTCCTGTTGTTCGCGTACGGCGTTCTCGTCGTCGTAGTCGAAGCCGTGACGCTCCTTGCCCACCGCAATGCCCATCGCCACCATCAAGCGGTTGTGCTGCGCGCGATCAAGCATCGCCGTGACCCGCTCGCGGTCCAGCCCGGTGTCCCAGGTACGGAAAGAATTCGCACCGCGCTCGGCCAGCGCGTCCTGCTCGTCGCCGGACATGCCGGCACCCTTGATGTAGAAGGGCGCGCCATTGACCTGCAGCCGATACGCGCCGTTCTCTTCGACGACCCGCACGTGGCTGGCCTTCGCGGCGGGCTCGTCCGCGAAAGCGGAGCAGCAGGCCATCGCGCACCACCCGAGCATCGAGTACCCGAACTGCTTCCTCGCCGCGTTCCGCTTCATCGTCGCCGCTCCGACTGCGCCGGAGAGGCGCGGCGACATCATGCCACGCCGTCGTCAACGTGAAGGCAAATGCCGCAGTGGATCCACGGGCTCGCCCTGATGGCGAAGTTCGAAATGCAGCTTGGTGCCGTCGGTGCCCACATCGCCCATCCGTGCGATGACCGCACCCGCGCGCACCCATTGGCCTTCACTGACCAGGCGTTGTCGATTGTGTGCGTAGGATGACACCCAGTTTCCCTCGTGCTTGAGGACGATCATCTCCTCGCGTCCGGGCGAGCCGGAACCCGAATACAGCACGACACCATCGCGAACGGCGCGCACCGGCGATTCGGATGCACCCTGTATCTCGATGCCGGTCACGGTGCCGGACTGGCGCACCGCACGGGTACTTCCTTCCGCGGGCCAATGCCACGTCGCGGGTGGCGACGACGTTGCGGTCGCCGCAGTCGCGCCCGCCGCGGATGGCGAAGCGGCTGATGCTGTCGATGAAGGCGTTGCGGGATTGCCCGCGACAGCCGGGGCGCGTCCGCACTCTTCCCGATGGGCGGAACTCAGCACGATGCGCTGGCCCGGCCGGATGACATGCGGCGGTGGCGTGCAGTTCCACTCGGCAAGGTCGTTCAACGCGACTCCGTGCCGCCGCGCAATCCCGTACAGGGTGTCGCCCTTGGCGACAACGATCGATTCGCCGGCGCCCGACGACGCTGGGCCGGGTGTGGCTTGCGGATAGACCGAAATGCGTGCGGGAGCGGCGCAGCCCGCCAGTACGGCGGCGATTGACAGGGCGGTGGCAAGGAATACGTGCTTCATGCGGGAACGTCCAATCTCGCGGGGCGATGTCGCCGAACCCGCGCAGTGCATCCGCCTGACGAGGATGACGGGGTTCGACGTGCGGTGCCTGCATATGGACGCACGCACCAGAGCGTGCATGCATGCAGGGCGGCGGCGAACTTAGCACGCAGCACGCAGGCCCGATGCGCGATGGCGCTTTGTCCTGGATGAAGCGCAATCGAGGAAAAGTTCCGATGCGATTTTGCATTCGAGCACAAGCACGCCTGGCCGCGCCTCGTTCCGGTTCAGCGCGTGCGATCGCACGTATCCAACCATTCAATCCGGAAGTCTGCACGCAGTTCATCGCCGGGAGGCAGCACGCAGGGCGACAGATTGAACGCGTCGGGCGGTCCGGTCTGCGGCTCGATGCACGTGGCGTGCTCCGCGCCGTCGTAGACGACCCAGTGACGACATGACGATGACAGTCGGAGATGCTGGCCTTCCCGTTCGATCGCGATGGGTCGCTCATTGATGAAGCAGTCATCCCATGGCGGCGATGCGGGTGCTCCGATGGTCGACACTGCGATTCCTTCGTGGTCGCGTGGATACATCGCAATGGGCGAAAAGCGCATGCGCTCCGGCTTGCGGAACCACGGATGCCAACCGATGGCGGCCGGCATCGCGTGGCGTTCCGCACGCACGGACAATGACAGCTGCAGGCTGTGCGGAGACAGCCGGACTTCCTGCCGCGCGCTGCCGCCGAAGGGCCACCGGGCATCCTCCGGCAGTGTCAGTGACAGTGCTGCGTAGTCGGCTGACTGCGCGTCCACGTGCCAGGGCAACGCAAAGCCGACGCCATGAATGGCATGCGGCGCCATGTTCAAGGGGAGCGACCATTCGCGCCCCTCGAAGACGAATTGCCCGCGGCGGATTCGCCCTGCCCAAGGCACCATCGGATAGCAGCCCCAGGCGATCATCGGTGCCGCGTCATCGCCGCTCGGCGCAATCAGGTGCTCGACCGTCCCGAAGCGGATCTGCGCAATGCGGCCACCCGCGCGGGGCGCAAGTTCCACTTCCAGGGCGCCGGCATGCAACCGCAAGCGTGGACCGGCACGCACGAGCGCAAACGCATCAGGCATTGCATCGGAGGCGGGGTCATTCACCGCCGTAGGGATCGATCGTGCGAATCCGCCCCTGGGCATCGTGATGCAGTTCGACGACCTTGATCGTCCGCAAATGCGTGACGCCATCGGAATGCAGTGCGTCGTGGTAATAGAGATACCAGCGCCCTTCGAAAGCGCAGATGGAATGATGGGTCGTCCAACCCACCACCGGCTCCAGGATCACCCCCTGCCAGGTGAACGGGCCGTACGGTGTGTCGCCGGTGGCGTAACAGATCCGGTGTGTGTTGCCGGTCGAGTAGGACAGGTAATAGCGCCCCGCGAACCTGTGCAGCCAGGGACCTTCGAAATAGCGTCGCTCGTGATCGTCCGCGCGCAGAGGCACTCCGTGTTCGTCAAGAATGACAACCTCCCGGCTCGGCTCCGCCAGCGTCTTCATGCCGGGCGTCAGACGACCGACGCGCGGCCCCAGCGCCGGCTGGCCGTCTCCGGGTTCTTCATGATCCGCTGCGTAGGTGTTGTCCCGATACTTCTGCAACTGGCCGCCCCAGAGTCCGCCGAAGTAGAGGTAGTGCTCGCCATCGATATCCTCGAACACGGCCGGATCGATCGAATACGCCCCTTCGATGGGTCGAGATTCGGCGACGAACGGCCCTTCCGGACGGGACGCTTCCGCCACGCCGATACGGAACCGCCCGTCTTTCTGCTTCGCCGGAAAGTACAGGTAGTAGCGCCCGTCGCGGACGGCCGCATCGGGCGCCCACATCTGTCGATCCGCCCAGGGAACATCGCGCAGATGCAGTGCAACGCCGCAGTCGGTGACTGCTCCGCCCGGGGCTTCCTGACGCAGTACGTGGTAGTCGACCATGCCGAAATGGCCGCCTTCGTCGTCGAATGGCGCGCCTGCATCGATGTCGTGCGATGGGTAGATGTAGATCCGTCCATCGAACACATGCGCGGATGGATCCGCCGTGTAGATGTGGGTCAGCAGCGGCGGCGAGATTGCGCGGCGCCTCAACGCTTCGAGTTCGTCCTGCGTGTACGCCGGCGCCTGGGAGTCGTGGAGGCCGTTCATGTCATGCGTGCTCCATTGCGTCCGTCGCATCCGCGCGCACGCGGCGTTCGCGCAATGCATGCTCGATGCGCGTTTCCATGTGCCGGTCGATTTCGTACACGAACAGCAGGGCCACCGCGACGAGGAATGGAATCGAGCAATAGAGGCTGACGGTCATGCGTATGCCCGTGACCACCTCCGGAGATTGCAACTCGAGGTCGGCGCGGTAGCCGTAGTGCGCCAGGATTGCGGCCACCAGCCCACCACCGATGCTCAGGCCGATCTTCAGGCCGCACAGCATTGCCGAGAAGATGATCGCGGTGGCCCGGCGCCGGGTCTTCCATTCCGAGTAGTCAGCGACGTCGGCAATCATGGCCCACAGCAGCGGAATGGTGACGCCGTAGGCAAAGCCATGAAGCATGAAAGACAGGAAGACCAGGCCGATCGCATCGGCGGGGAACCACAGGAACGCCAACAGGAAGATCGTCGAGACCAGCAGCGCACCGCCGAATACATCGCGCTTGCCGAAACGATCGGCGAGCCTTCGAGACAGCCCGATTCCGAGGATCATGCAGACGATGCCGCAGGCGTTGAACAGGCTGAAAGCCGACGTCGGCGCATCTTCGGGCCATTGCAGGCCACTCATCCCCGCGCCGGTGATGGTCGCGTTGATGGCGGCGATCAGGGTGGGAAATCCCATGTCCCGCAGGAAGGCGGCGAGCGCGGACTCGTCGAGGTAATACTGGAAGTAGTACACATACATGCCGCCCTTCAGCGCGAGGTTGACGAAGACCAGCACGGTCAACGCCAGCATCACTTGCCATGGACGGTTGTGGAGCAGGTCACGCAGATCCTGCGACACGCTGGAAGCGTGTTCGCGCGCAGGGACGATACGCTCGCGCGTTGTCGCGAACGTGATCAGGAAGAAGAGGGTTCCGACGGCCGCAAAGATGCCCATCACCTGTTCGAAACCGCGGACGCGATCACCGTCTCCCAGGATCAGCACCAGCGGCAGCAGCAGGACCTGGATGATGAATTGCGCGATCATCACCGCAACGAAGCGATACGCCGAGAGGCTGTTGCGCTGTGTCATATTTCCAGTGAGCACGCCGCTCAAGGCCGAGTACGGAAGATTGTTGGCTCCGTACACAAGCACCAGCAGCGTGTAGGTGGCGAACGCGTACACCACTTTCGACCGCCCTTCCAGCGCCGGTGTCGAGAATGCCAGCAGCGATAGCACGCCGAACGGAATGGCCGTCCAAAGGATCCAGGGCCGGAATTTTCCCCAGCGCGTCTGCGTGCGATCCGCCAGGAGCCCGATCAGCGGCGTGAAGACGAACGCACCCAGCAGTCCCACGATGAAGATGATCGATGCGGCCGCGGTTGGCGGAAGCCGATACACGTCCGTGTAGAAAAACGCGAGATAGGTGATCAACGTCTGGAAGATCAGGTTGGCCGCCAGATCGCCCAGGCTGTAGCCCACCTTCTCGATTACCGACAGCCTTTCGTCTTGCTTCGACATCGTGGGCAATCCCCCGAGTGGACAGCGGCTTGCGACACATTGATCTGCATCCTGCCGGATCTTCCCGGCATCCCGGGTCGATTCCAACACGGCATGAAGCGTGCCCGAGCCCGGTCAGAAGATGGTAGCGCTACCATCAATTTGCACGCACGCTGCGCAGCAACATGACGAAATGACTGCGAAACAAGGCTGCGAGGCGTTTGCTGCACTACGGCAAGCCTGCGGCGGAGGAACATGATAATGGTAGCGCTATCAGACGATGCGCCAATCGTCGGAGGTACCGCATGAGCCGGATGCTTCTGCCCTTCTTCCTGCTGCTCATGTCCGCTGCGCCAGCCGAAGCGGCGCGGCCACTGGCTCGACATCAGGACAAGTTCCTGGGATGCGCCTACGCGGACATGCAGTCGCGTGCGTTCGGCCGCTACTGGAACAAGGTCACTCCCGAAAACAGCGGCAAATGGGGCGAGGTGGAAGCCGAACGTGATCGCATGGACTGGCGCGGGCTCGACGCGGCGTACCGTTTCGCCAAGCGGCGCGGCTATCCGTTCCACATGCACGTGATGATCTGGGGCAACCAGCAACCCGAATGGATGAAGGACTTGCCAGCTGCGGAACAACGCGAGGAAATCGAAGAGTGGTTCGCGGCGGTGGCGGCGCGCTATCCCCAATTGGATTTCGTCGAAGTGGTGAACGAACCGCTCAACGATCCACCCGACAGGACGGATGCCGGCGGCGGCCACTACATTGCGGCGCTCGGCGGCGCGGGCGCGAGCGGCTGGGAGTGGGTCGTGGAGTCCTATCGACTCGCCAGGCGCCATTTCCCGCGGTCGCAATTGCTGATCAACGATTACAACATTACCAACAAGCCCGAAAACACACGACGCTACCTGGAGATCATCGCGCTGTTGCAGAAGGAAAATCTGCTGGATGGCATTGGCGTCCAGGCGCATTCGTTCGCCACGACCACCGAATGGCCGATGGACGTCCATCGCGCGAACCTGGATGCACTGGCCGCCACCGGCTTGCCTGTGTACGTGACGGAGATGGATGTCGACGGAATCGCAGACGAACAGCAACTGGCGAATTTCCAGCGGGTCTTTCCAGTGTTCTGGGAGCATCCGGGCGTGCGCGGCATAACCTTCTGGGGATTCCGTCCCGGACTCTGGCGGGAAAAGGAAGGCGCGAACCTGGTTCGTGCGAACGGCAGCGAGCGACCCGCACTGAAATGGCTGCGTCGATACCTGCGCAGCACGCGGACGCGGTGAAGGTGGCACGTCACTGCAGCTCGCACATCCGCCGTGGCCGCGATAGCATCGGGTGCCCTTTCGCCCGGTGCCTTCGCGATGCTCAACCGTTCGCGCTTCATCGTCTTGCTGCTCGTTCTTGCTGTATCCGGCTGCGCTGGCAATCCGGACGCCGTGCGGTCGAGCGTCCCGCAGCGCCTTGTGGCCTATGAAGCGTCGTTCAATGACCGCGTGCCAGCGGCCGCGCAGGTGGAAACGATCGCGCAGGGCTTCACATGGTCGGAGGGTCCGGCCTGGGTCGGCGACGCGGATGGGTATCTGTTGTTCACCGATGTTCCGGAGAACACGCTCTATCGCTGGAGCGAGCGCGATGGCCTCGGCACGCTGCTCAAGCCATCGGGTTACGACGGCCCGCCGGATGATCGTCTGCGCGAAGCCGGCGCCAATGGATTGTTCACGGAGCCGGAGGGAACTGTCCTTCTGGCGGACTCGGGTTCGCGCCTGCTCGCGCGGCTTGACCCGGCATCCAGGCGGAAGACCACGCTGATCGCACGCCACGAAGGCAAGCGGTTCAACAGCCCCAATGACGTCGTGCGGCGCGGTGACGGCCGCATCTTCTTCACCGATCCGCCGTACGGTCTGAAGGGCCTGCATGATTCGCCCGCTCGGGAATTGCCGTACAGCGGCGTGTATCGGCTGGATACCGACGGGACGGTCCATCTGCTGGATCGCGAACTGCGCTTCCCCAACGGCATCGGTCTGTCGCCCGACGGACGTACGCTCTATGTCGCCAACTCCGATCCGGAGCATCCGGTCTGGATGGCGTATTCGCTGGATGCGCAAGGCAACGTGACAGCGAAGCGAACATTCGCCGATGCTTCAGACCTGATGGGCCCGGGTGTTGCGGGTCTGCCCGATGGACTTTGCGTCACCCGCGATGGCGATGTGTTCGCGAGTGCGCCGGGCGGCGTCGTGGTGTTCCAGGCCGATGGCAAACGACTGGGGCGGATCGAAACCGGTTCCGCCGTATCCAATTGCGCGTTCGGCGATAACGGCAGGACGCTCTACCTCACCGCGCATCAGCGCGTGCTGCGTCTTCGCGTGCATTCCGTCGGGCTCGGCTTCCAGCCCTGATTGCGCTTCGGTGCAAAGCGCATGCCGGCGCGCGGGTTCAGCGCAGCCCGGCTGATGCACCGTGCGTCATCGACGAGGAGTGTTTCGACGCTGGCAACCCGTCCATCTCCACGCCGTGGCCGGGCGCATTGCTGACGTACAGATGGCCGTCCCTGAGTTGATGCTCATGACGGAAGACGTCAGCGTCCGGCCCGGAATGCGGAACGAATGCCTGGATGCCGAAGTTCGGAACCCACGCATTGAACTGCAACGTGGTTGCGTGGGTGATCGGTGACTGCCTTGCATCGCTGTGCAGGGCCATGCGGACGCCGTGCATTGCGGCCAGATCCGCCACATGACGCAGCAGCGTGATGCCGCCGGCGTCGGCGATGGAGAGACGCAGGAAATCCACGCCACGGGATTCGATCAGTCTTCGCCAGTCGTGCGGCGTGCCGAGGCCCTGCCCGGCCGCCAGCGGCGCGGCCCCGTGCGCGCGGATGAGCGCCAGTGCATCGGCGTTGTCCACGCCGGTCGCATTCCCGAGCCAGAACGGACGGTATCGCTCGATGCTCCGCGCCAACCGCAAGGCATCCATCGGCCAGAGGCGTTCCTGCATGTCATGCAGCACGTCGAGCGCATTGCCGTGGTCGTGCCGCAAGGTATCGAACAGTTCGGGGACCAGATCGAGATATTGGCGCACGCGGCCGTCCGACGGCTGCGACGTCGCATCATGAGGCTGTGCCTGCGTGCTTCCTGGCGGTGCCTTGCGCACCCGCTTCATGTCCGGCAGCTCGCATTCGACCGCGACGGCGGCAAAGCCCTGCTCGCGACGCAAAGCCACCTGATCGCTCGTTTCGGCGACATCGCGGCCCGCTGCGTGCGCGAAGACCCGCACACCGTGCCGCGCACGCCCACCCAGCAAACGATGCAGAGGCAGCGCGGCCATCTTTCCGCGGATGTCCCACAAGGCCACATCGATAGCAGCCAGCGCGCACATCAGCACCGTCCCGGGACAGGGCGGCATGTCCTGTCGAAGGCATCGCCACGTCTCCTCGATGCAGCCGGCATCGCGGCCCAACAGACACGGAAGCATCCGATCCCGCAGGCACGCCGCCACCGCACCGTCCCAGCCCGCCAACGTCGCGTCGCCCAGCCCGCGCACACCGGACGCCGTGGTTATCTGCAGCGTGAGGAAGCGGGATCCGTCGCCGCTCCGGATGAGTCGCGCATCGACAATCTCCCGCTCACGCAGCGAGCCCTCGTATCGTCCTTCCACGGCTTGCGCATTCACGTCATCGCTCCGCAGCTCACCGTCGAACCTCGCCCCGCTTCCGCGTGCGCTCGCCTCGGATCGCCGCAGGCATTACCATCCGGCGGTGGCGCAATCGCGCCCCGGAAGATGCGGCGCTTTGCCGAAGAACGTGGCCGTGTTCCCGCGGTCCTGCAGGCATCCGGGGTTTTCGTGACGGGTAGGAAGACTTCTTGAACAAGCCGAAAAAGTCCGTGCGCCGCAAGAGCGACGCGATCACCATCAACGATGTCGCACGACACGCCGGTGTATCGCCGATGACCGTATCGCGCGTCATCAACGGTCAGAACCGCGTCCGCGACAGCACCCGCGAATCCGTCCAGCGCGCCGTGCGCGAGCTGGGCTACACGCCCAACCTCGCCGCCAGTTCGCTTGCCGCCGCGCAGAACACGCGCGTGGCGGTGATCTACACCGACCCCAGCGGCGCATATCTGCGTGAACTCCTGATCGGGCTGCTGCGGGTCGCCTCGCGCACGGCGATCCAGCTGATCATCGACTACTGGGACGAACTCGACGCCGACACCGAACGCAAGGCCGCCCGCGCGCTGGCAAAGAAGGTCGATGGCGTGATCCTGCCGCCGCCGCTCTGCGAATCCCGGGTCGCAGTCGGCGAGCTGGTCAAGGCAGGCATTCCCGTAGTCGCCATCGCATCGGGTCGCCACGGCGACGATGTTTCCTGCGTGCGCATCGACGATCTGCGCGCCGGCCACGAACTGGCGCAGCATCTGATCGACAAGGGCCACCAGCGGATCGGCTTCATCAAGGGCCGACCGGATCTGAGCGCCAGCGCGCGCCGCCTGGAAGGCTTCAGCACCGCGCTGGGGGAAGCCGGAATCGCAGTCGACAGGCAGCTGATCCAGGCGGGTGACTACACCTACCGTTCCGGCCTGGCCGCAGCGGAAAAACTGCTCGGCCTGCGCAAGCCGCCGACGGCCATCATCGCGAGCAACGACGATATGGCCGCCGCGGTCGTATCGGTGGCGCACCGTCGCGGACTGGACGTGCCGCGCGATCTGTCCGTGGTGGGCTTCGACGACAGTTCCGCGGCCACGACGGTCTGGCCCGAGCTGACGACCGTGAACCAGCCCATCGCAGCGATGGCGGATGCGGCCATCGACGTGCTGCTGCGCGATATCCGCCGGCGCGGCGAAGGCACGCGTGTTCTCTCTGATCACGTCGTGCCCCATCGGCTGGTCATCCGCGACTCGGTGGCGCCGCCGCGCAGGCGTCGTTGATCTCGCGGCCCGTCCTACCGCATTCGGCAACAGCAGATGCACGTAAAGGGCGGACCGGGGGAGCCATCAGACGGGCCTCAAGCGCGCGACATTGGAAGCAACCGTGAGCCACGCCGCCCTCGGGCGGCGCGCGTCCGCGTTCAACGCAGCAGATACTGGTTGATCAGGTTTTCATAACGCTCCTGCTTTCCGCTGATCTGCCTGGGCTCACCGTTTTCCAGCGCCAGCGCATGCAGATCGGCCAAGCTGAGCTTGCCGTTTTCGAAGTCCTTGCCGGCGCCGCTGTCGAAACTGGCATAGCGCTCGCTGCGCCATTGTTCCCAAGGTGAGTCGGTCAGCAGCGCATGCGCCACTTCGAGTCCGCGCGCGAACGCGTCCATGCCGCCGATGTGCGCGATGAAGAGGTCTTCCAGATCCGTGGATTCACGGCGTACTTTCGCGTCGAAGTTCAGGCCGCCGTCCAGGCCGCCCTGGCGGAGCACGACCAGCATGGCGCCGACGGTGTCATACAGGTCGACCGGGAACTGGTCCGTGTCCCATCCGTTCTGCGCGTTGCCGCGATTGGCGTCGATGCTGCCGAGCAATCCGCGATCCGACGCGACCTGCAGATCGTGTTCGAACGTATGGCCGGACAGGGTCGCATGATTGGCTTCGATGTTGAGTTTGAAGTCCTTCTCCAGACCGTGCTTCTGCAGGAAGCCCGCAACCGTCGCACTGTCGAAGTCGTACTGGTGCTTCATCGGCTCCATCGGCTTGGGTTCGATCAGGAAGTTGCCCTTCAGGCCGATGCTGCGACCGTAGTCGCGCGCCATCGTCAGAAAGCGCGCGAAGTGCTCGACTTCACGCTTCATCTGGGTGTTCACCAGCGACGCATAGCCTTCGCGGCCGCCCCAGAACACATAGTGTTCGCCACCGAGTTCAACGGTCGCGTCCAGCGCGGCCTTGACCTGCACGGCGGCGCGCGCGACCACGTTGAAGTCGGGATTGGTGGATGCACCGTTCATGTAGCGCGGATGCGAAAACAGGTTGGCCGTGCCCCACAGCAACTTCATTCCGCTCGCCTGTTGCCGTTGCTTCGCCAGCGCGACCATGTGCCGCAGGTTGCTTTCGTATTCGCCGATGTCTTCGGCATCCGGCGCCAGATCGATGTCATGGAAGCACCAGTACGGCACGCCCAGTTTGGTGAAGAACTCGAATGCGGCGTCAACCTTCGCTTCGGCCGTCTTCATGGGCGAACCCGCCTCCCAGGGGAAGCGCCGCGTGCCGGGCCCGAACGGATCGTGGCCCGCGTTGCAGAAGGTATGCCAGTAGCACACCGCGAATTTCAGATGCTCTTCCATCGTCTTGCCGCCAATCTTCCGGCCTGCG
This sequence comes from Pseudomonadota bacterium, assembly GCA_023419315.1. GTDB lineage: Bacteria > Pseudomonadota > Gammaproteobacteria > Xanthomonadales > Xanthomonadaceae > Pseudoxanthomonas_A. The sequence continues at coordinate 25,454 of JAEZYE010000013.1, read as the reverse complement.
TCGTAGACCTTGAAAGCGAGCGGGTTGTCCGACTCGCGCCCTTCGTACGCGATGCGGCCGATGCCGGGAAAGTACTCCTGGGCGCCAATGAAAGGCTGCGTGCTCATGATCGGGATTCCTGTTGCGCGTTGGGGGGAAGGATGTCAGCCGCATTGGAGTGGCGCGATGGCGGCGAGGTGACGGAGGAAGCGTTCGTAGGCGGCGCGATAGGCGGCAGCAGTCGCGACGTCCGGCACTGCGGAGCGCGCGTCGTCCATGAGCACATGCGTTTGCGTGATTGATTCCAGGGAATCCGCACCGCCATCGGCGCGGCCAGATGCCCACAGGGCCTGCAGGGCTGCGCCGAATGCCGCTCCTTCTGCCTGCCGCGGTGATTCGACCGGCAACTCGAACACGTCCGCGATCATCTGCCGCCATGCCGCGCTGTTGGCGCCACCGCCGGTCAACACGATGCGGTCGAACCGCATGCCTGCCCGCATGAAGGCGTCGTAGCCGTACTTCAGGCTGTAGCTCGCGCCTTCCATCGCAGCGCGAAAGAAGTGCGCGGGCGTCATGTTGTGCGCGTCCATGCCGGCCAGCACGCCCTTGCCATGCGGCAAGTCCGGCGTGCGCTCGCCATCGAGGAAGGGCAGCATCACCAGCCCGTCGGCGCCGGGCGGCGTCGAGTGGACATGCGCATCGCCCGCGCGTGCATCGAATCCGAACAGGCGCGCGACCGATTCCGTCGCCACCGTGCAGTTCATCGTGCAGATCAGCGGCAACCAGCCGCCGGTGGAGGAGCAGAACGCTGCCCACGCGCCGTTCTCGTCGATGATCGGTCGTGGCGCATGGGCGAACAGCGTTCCCGACGTGCCGAGACTCATCGCCAGGCGACCTTCGCTGACGCATCCGGTGCCAATGGCCGCCATCATGTTGTCGCCCCCGCCGACGGCCACTTTCACGCTCGCATCAAGGCCAAGTGCTTCCGCGGCGGACGGTGCGATATCGAACAGCGCATCCGGCGCGACGATCGGCGGAAGACACTCGGCAAGATCACGTTCCGCATCAGTCGCATCGAGCATGTCGCGCGACCAGCGGCGCGTGCGTACATCCAGCCATCCGGTGCCCGAAGCGTCGCCGCACTCGCAGAAGTACTGGCCGGTCAGCATGAAATTCAGATAGTCGTGCGGCAGCAGAATCTTCGCCAGACGCTGATAGACCTCCGGCCGATGGCGGCGTGTCCATGGCAGCTTGGAGGCCGTGTACCCGGCGAGGATCGGATTGCCCGCCAACGCGATGGTGCGTTCGACGCCGCCCGCCGCATCCATGATCCCGGCGCATTCAGTCGCGCTGCTCGTGTCATTCCACAGCTTGGCCGGCGCGAGCACCTGCCCGTCCTTGTCCAGCGCAACAAACCCATGCTGTTGGCCGGAAACCGCGAGCGCCTGGATGCGCGCACGCACGGAGCGATCCAGTCGGTCGAAACAGCGCTGCATCGCGGCGACCCATTCGGACGGATGCTGCTCGCGACTGCCGTCATCACCACTGATCAAAGCCAGCGGTTCACTGGCGCTGTCGATGACCGCCCGCGCGGTCGCGTCGTACACCACGACCTTGATGCTCTGCGTTCCCAAATCGATGCCGGCAAACAGACCCATGGAGCGAAATCTCCCTGACAGTTAGCGCTAACAACGAAGTTTCCGAAAATGGCCGGTTCGCCATTCCGGACCAGAATCGGACCGGGGACGAAGCAGCCATGCGTTCGCGACACTCTATACGCGAGCCCGCCGGACTACATGTTGCGGCGCGCCATTGACCGGCCGGCCATCGGGCGCGCCCTCAAGCCATGGCCAGCGGCATCCGGTTCCCCCAGATCTCGGCTGGCGCCTTGCAGTAGTGGTCGATGAAAGCCTGCTGCGGCGGCATCTGCAGCACCGTCTGTCCGATCGGCTTGCGCAGTCCGTCGAGCAGGCGCTGCATGTCGCCATCGGACAGGGCTGAAGCAAGTGGGTGGTGTTGCTGCGGTCGCATGCCCTGCCCGAGCAGCACGTGCGTCCACGAATCGACACGGAACAGTTCGTTCGCCCCTTGCCATGCATGCGCACGCTCGCGCCAGGCATCCAGCCGGATGGCCAGTGAATCCGGCAACACCATGTCCCTGCATGCCCGCCACATCGGCTCTTCGCGCTGATTGGCGTGGTAGTGCAGGATGATGAAGTCGCGCACATGCTCCATTTCCTGGCGACTGACCTGGTTGTAGAGGTCGACCAGCGAATCGGGAATGCCATCGAACGGAAACAGTTCAATCAGGCGGACGATCGCCGTCATCGTCAGATGGAGGCTGGTCGATTCCAGCGGCTCGATGAAGCCACTCGACAGCCCCAGCGACACCACGTTGCGGTTCCATGCCCGCAATCTTCGGCCGGTTCGGAAAGGCACCCGCCAGGGATCGCGGATGGGAGGCGCGCCGACATCGCGCAACAGGCGCGCCTGCGCTTCGTCTTCGGACAGGTGTGCACTTGAATACACGAAACCGCAACCGACCCGATGCTGGAGCGGGATGTGCCAGCGCCAGCCGGCTTCGTGTGCGATGGCGCGCGTATACGGCACCGGCCTTTCGATGGCCTCCGTCTGCACGGCGACGGCCCGGTCGGCAGGCAACCAATGGTTCCAGTCTTCGTAACCGGTGTGCAGGGTCTGTTCGATCAACAGACCGCGAAAACCAGTGCAATCGATGAACAGATCGCCTTCGATGACCTGGCCGTCTTCCAGCACGAGCGCACGCACGTCACCCGACTCCGGATGCTGCCGGACTTCCCGAATCTTGCCTTCAATCCGCCGCAAACCATGTGCTTCGGCGCGGCGGCGCAGGAATCGCGCATACAGTCCGGCATCAAGATGGTAGGCGTAGTTGACCTGCGGCTGGGTATGCAACGAGAAACGATCCTGCAGTGATGCCGCTGTTTCGAGGCAATAGTCGCCCAGTTCGGAGTCAATTCCGCGGCGCACGCTGTCGAGCCAGAAATGATGGAACGCGCAGACCAGCGTGCTCTGTCCGGTGATGCCGAACGGATGGATGTAGCGATCGCCGGGACGACGCCAGTTCTCGAACGAGATGGACAACTTGAACGTGCCGGCCACCGCCCGCAGGAACTCCTGCTCGTCGATATTGAGGAAACGATGGAAAGCGCGAATCGGCGGAACGGTGGACTCCCCCACGCCGACGGTTCCGATCAGTTCGGACTCGACCAGCGTGATGTCCAATCGCTCGCGGAACTGATGCGAAAGCGCGGCGCCGGCCAGCCAGCCCGCGGTGCCTCCGCCTGCGATGACAACCCTGCGAATCCGTCCCGTCTCCACTTCGATGCTCCTTTCGGTTGTGGAACTAGCGATTGAGTTTGGCGATCAACATCGCGCGAAGCTGACGCGAGGCGGCTTCATCCAGGGGCGCCAGAACGCCACGCGCCGCTTCCGGAAGGTGTTCGCCAGCGTGTCCGGCACCGGCGAATACGTAGTGTTCGAATACTTCACGCCACGCATTGCGCTCGCGTTCGGACCGATCACGAATCGTCCACAGCGCGTGGTACAGCGCGTGCATCGGTGTCGGCACATGCATCGGCATGCTGTTCCACCAGTAGTTGACCAGCACGTTGAACGCTTCAAGTCCTTCCACGTGATGCCACCACAGACTGGGAATGAAGATGGCATCCCCCGGTTCCAGCACCGTGGCGCTCGCATGCTTCCAGGCTTCCAGGAAGCGCGGGTAGCGCTCCAGATCCGGCTGTCTGAAATCCACCATGCTCACGGCCTGTCCGCCGGGCGTGGGATCAAGCGGCCCCGGATACAGGTTGCCGATCTGCTCGGGGGGAAACAGCGTGAAGCGACGCCGCCCCGCCGCGCAGCACGCGATGTTGTAGAGCGCGTCGTAGTGGCACGAGGCAATGACGCGATTGCCAATCCAGATGCTGGGTTCCGCATGGATGCCGTGCGACGCGAGCCCGATGTCGTTGGCCTGTCGCAGACCAGGAAACCGGCCTCCCACAAGCAAGGAGGCGACGTAATACATCGGCGGCTCGGCGTCGTCCGCGTGCCGCAGGATCTCATCGATCACCTGATCGAGATCACCCCGGCGTACCTCGCTGTTCAAGGCGGTGAAATCCTCGGTATAGAACGGCCGCCCTGCAATTGATGGCTCTCCCCACGAATACGTGACGGGCTGGCCGTTGTAGTGGCTGCACAGATAAGCGGCTGCCGCCTGGGGTGACCGCAGGCCTGCCTGTACGAGTGGCCAGCTGCGCGCGACTGCGCGCAACACGACGGGAACGCCGCCCTCCAGCAGATCTTCCAGCGGCAGGCCGCCATCGTCACTGCAATCGATCTCGCGGATGGGCCGGCAGGCGTCCATGATCGTTTCAGGCCACCGACTGTTGCCGGATCCGCCGCTGCTTTTCAGCCATCAGCCGGCGCAGGTTGTGCATGGATGCGAGGAGCAGGTAGGCGCCTTCGAGATAGCCGGCGCGATGCAGGCGGTGAAGCGCTTCGCTTCCCAGCGCGGCCAGACGTTCCCGATCGATGCCATGCAGGCCCTTCAACGCAACGCGGTGCTGGCCATCGAGTTGCACCTCCATCGGCATCGGCACGATCAACCCTTCCGCATCGAAGGCGGCGAACATCTCCGGCGCAATCGCAATGCCATCACGGATTCCGCGCAACACCGCCGTGATGTGTTCGAGGTAGGGCGTGTTCCCGCCATGCGCCAGGAACACGGGCTCGCCTTCCTGGATCCCGACGCGCGGGTGGTCCATGTCGACGTGAATGACCGGTTCGTTCCGCGATTCGCCATCGATATTCTGCTGCTGGAACCCGATGAGGAACGGACCGCGTGCGATGGCGCCGGGCAGGTAGCCCGCGTTCCACTGTCCTTCCTGCAGATACAGGTTCTCGCGTGCATCGAAGCCCAGCACGGCCACCGCCTGCCACTGTCCCGACTCGCGCTCCCTGCGCAGGAAGATGGGGTACTCCCGCTGCAACTCGGCGAACTCGGTGGGATACGCCGGCACCAGGCCGATGCAGTCTCCGAACTCGTCGCCGAAGCGGGTCGCCACGCGCAGATCCCTGTGCGTGACGTTGTTGAGCAACTCGTGCCGTCCCATGCCCATGCTCCGCCGCCCGTTCGTCGCTTTATGCGCCTTTCAATGCAGAAAGAAAAGGCGCGCTGCGGCACCCGAACACGCAGGAGGGAACGGCCTTCCCGACCCTGCGGAAAGGCCGTCCAGCCAACGCATCCCCTGCGGTCGACACGGCATGGCTCAGAACTTGTAGCGCACGCCGAGCATGTAGCGCGGACTCTGATCCACCAGCTTGATCACCTGCTTCTGCGACCGTCCATGCCAGCGCACGTCTTCGCCGGTCAGGTTGATGGCCTCGAACGCGACCGCCCAGTGGTCATCGAACGTGTAGCCGACGCTCAGATCCCATTGTTCGTACTCCTCGACGTAGAACGGATTGCGGTTCGAGCCGTTCTGGTTGGCGGCGATCAGGTATTCATCACGCCAGTTCCAGGCCAGTCGCGCCGTCCACCCGTACTTTTCGTACATGAGCATGACATTGGCGGTGTCGCTCAGCCCCAGCAAAGCAAACTGATCGCGCTCCAGCACCGTGTTGTCGAACCCGACATCGCCGTTGACGATCGTGTAGTTGGCGAAGATTCCGAAGCCGGTATCGCCGAGGAAGTACTGGCCGCCCAGTTCCCAGCCGTGCAGCTTCGCCTTGTTCTGGTTGATGGGACGATTGACGTCGAACTCGTACAGAGGGTCGTCGGCCTCGCCGACCAGGTTGTATGCGTTCTCCATCTGCAGGACCTGCGCGGAGCTTCCGTTGTACGCATCCAGGCCTCCGGTCGCGCCCGCATTGCGCAGCATCGCCAGTGCGGTGAACAGCGCCGTATCGTTGGCCGAACACGCAGCGTCGACATCGTTTCCAGCGGAGCTGACCTGCGTAACGCATGCCTGGCTGAGCAGGAAATCCAGGGCGGCCTGGGCATCCGGGCCGGAGGTCGGGTCGGTCAGCCCGTAAAGCGGTTCGCGCACCACCGTGTTGCCGATGAAGTTGTCGACGGACTTGTTCCAGTACGTGGCGGAGACATAGCTCGCGTCGGCGAAGTACCACTCCAGCGCCAGATCGAAATTGTTCGATTCCAGCGGCTGCAGGCCCGGGTTCTGCGCATCACCGCCGGCGCGCGTGGATGGATTGACCAGCACCGATCCGGTTGGCTGGTTCGGATTGGGGCCAGCGTAGAGGTTGCCGTAGGGTGGACGCGCGATTGTCTGGCTGAATGACGCGCGCCCCTTCAGTGATTCGGTGAAATCGATGCTGAAGTCCAGGTTCGGAAGCAGATAGCTGTAGCGGGTCTTTTCACTGAAGGGCTGCACGTCGTCCGAACGCAGGATGCGGAAGTCGTTGTTCGCTTGCCATTCGATGGCATTCGGAATCGCCACGGCGGACGTGGATACGACCTTGGTGCGCTCGTATCTCACGCCGATTCGGGTATTCGTCGGCATGCCGCCGAGCTCGCCTTCCAGTTCCAGCTGCACGTAAGCCGCTTTCGTGTGTTCGCGAATCTCGTTGTCCGCCGCGAGTTGCGGATTGACTCGCGTACTCGCGCCGTACTGTCCGGCCGCCCATTGTGCGAGGCGGCTGGTGTCACCACGCCAGGCGCCGGGTGCGGCGCCATTTGCGCTGTAATCGTCGAACATGCCGATGATGCTTACCGGGCGCAGCAGATCGACCATGCCCGGTTCGTCACCCGCATTCGCCACGCCCCAGTCCCCCAGCGTGGCGTACATCTCCGTCGCCTGCTGTCGACGCATCGTCATCTTCGCGTTGTCCACACCGAAGCTGAAACGTCCGTTGTCGAAATCAAAGACACCGTCGATGCGTCCCTGCTTGACTTCGGTGACCTGCGTCTGCGCATTGATGCGAAGCACCTGCGAGCCGAGCTGCTCGGGCGGGAAGTCCGGATTCAAGGCGCCGTTGACGCCCGCTACGGCGTCGGCCGCATTCGGATACCACGTACGCGCACCCAGTGGCAGTCCGTTGTTGAACCTCAACTCCTGCGCCCAGTTGCCGCCGCAATAGGGACCGACTTCGCAGTTGTTGGTGCCCGCCAGGCTGAAGTAGGTCGAGCCGCCTCCGGTGAGCGGATCATTCGGCAGGCTGCTGGATTTGGTGTCATGCGTGTCGAAGGACAGCTGGAAGCTGTCGGACACATCCCATTTCGCATTGAAGCCCAGCGACTCCAGCTTGTACTTCTGTTCGTTGCGCTGCTGCTCGAACCCGAAGTCCTTGCCTCCCACGATGTCCCGCAGATAGACGGGCGTTGCGACGGCTTCGTCGGTGTCGAACACCAGATCGGTGAAGCTGTTCGCCCGCTGCAGCCAGATGGTCTGCTCGCCGCGGTCCTCGCTGATCTCGTTGGTGGAGTACGTGTAGTCCAGCGTCAGGGTCACGCTGTCGATCGGTGCGAACTGCAGCACCGCCTGCCCATTGATGCGCTCGCGCTCGAAGTCGGCGAAGGCGTAGCGCAGATCGTTCGGCATCGCGTAGAGCTGGCCCAGCGCCGGGGCATTGGTCACCGTGGCATCGGCGCGAAGCGCTGGATCCGTCCCGGTCCAGCGCTGGATGTTCCATGCGTTCTCGGTGGCCTGCACCGAGCCGCCATGACGCTTCTGGTAGCTCGCGCTGACGCCGATGCCCCACACCTTGTCGTCGCTGGTGTAGCTGAAGATGCCGGACACTTCCGGCGTCAAATCGGTATCGAAGGGCTGCGAGTCGTCGTAGACGCCCTTGACGCCCGCGCTGGCCACGATGCCTTCGTGATTGAACGGGCGGTCGGTCTGGATGTTGATGGTCGCACCGATGCCACCACTGGGCACGGTCGCCTGGCCCGTCTTGTAGACCTCCAGCGAGCTGATCGCTTCCGAAGCGAGCTGCGCGAAATTGAACGCGCGCGTGCCGCCATCGACGCCGCCGATCGGAATCTGCCCCGGTGCGCCGAATGCATCCGCACCCGGGATCTGCCGGCCGTTGAGCGTCACCATGTTGAACTGTGGGCCAAAGCCGCGCGCGGTGATCTGTGCGCCTTCTCCATCACGCCGCTCGATCGAGATGCCGGTGATGCGCTGCAGCGATTCGGCGAGGTTGGTGTCCGGGAACTTGCCGATATCCTCCGCGCTGATCGCATCGACGACGCCCGCCGAATCGCGCTTGATGCCCATCGACTGGTCAAGACTGCTGCGGATGCCGCTGACCGTGACGGTATCCAGCGTCGTGGCTTCGGCGCTCTGTTGCTGCGTCGCCGTGGTCTGGGACTGCGCGTCCTGCGCGAACGCCGGGTTGATCACCAATGCACCACCCACGAAGGTGAACATCGCACTGGACTTGAACCTTGCCAACTTGCGACTCATCAGCCTGTCCTCTGGTCTGTATCGATGGAGAACCCGCACGGCGCGATGCCTGCCGGCCAACGCGCGTGTCCCTGCAAAAGTCAGCTGCTGCTTTCCCGCCCTTACCCTCGAATTGCGGAGCCTGCATCCCTCGGCCTACCAACATTGATGCAGTTCGATGTCGTTCGCTTCCACGACGCGTACGGGCCGGACAAAAAGCGCGAAAGCCGGATGTCTTCGCAATGACCCGTTCGTTTGTGGTAGCGCTACCACGACTTGGGCCGCAGCCTAGTCACGCGTGCCCGGCTTTGTCACCGTGCAATGCAGCAAATCGGTTTTCAGGCGGAATTCCAGCCATTTTCAGCTGTTCACGGTTGTCGCCACACGATCGCACGTGCAAAGCAGCAACCCTTGTGCGCAAGTAATTCCGGTATCACCTGGTTAGCGTTAACGCGGATGACTGGCTGGAATCGTTTTCAGTCGGGTACGCTTGGTCTCGCCGCCCGTGCCGCTGCATCAACGCGCCCATGACGAAGAAAAGAACGCCGGTCAAATCCGTACGCCGCAAAGGTCGCGCCATTACCATCCATGAGGTGGCGGCGCGTGCGAATGTCTCGCCAATGACGGTGTCGCGCGTTGTCAACGGTCGAGGCACCGTCAGTGAAGCCACTCGCGAGCGCGTGACGCGCGCCATCGATGATCTCGGATATCGGCCGAACCTCGCAGCAAGTTCGCTGGCAACCGCGCAGCACACCTGCATAGCGCTGATCTACACGAATCCCAGCTCGGCCTATCTGCGCGAATTGCTCGTCGGCGCACTGAACGGTTCCAGCAGAACCGCAGCGCAACTGGTCATCGCTACCTGGGACGGGCTTGACGCGGAAGCGCAGAAGAATGCCGCACGGTTGCTGGCGCGCAGCGTCGCCGGCGTCATCCTGCCGCCGCCGCTGTGCGAATCGAAGGCCGTCATCGCGGAGTTCAAGCGTGCCGGCGTGCCGGTGGTGTCGATAGCATCCAACCAGTTCAGCGACGAAATTTCGTGCGTGCGCATCGACGATTTCAATGCCAGCAAGGAGATGACCGCGTTCCTGATCGAACGCGGCCACCGCCGTATCGGGTACATCAAGGGCAACCCGGACCAGACCGCAAGCAAGCACCGCCTTGAGGGTTTCATGGCTGCCCTCGCGGAAGCGGAACTCCCCCACGACGGCTCGCTCGTGCAGCAGGGCTACTTCACCTATCGCTCGGGCCTGGACGCAGCCGAGCGTCTGCTCGCCGTCGAGCCGCGCCCCACCGCAATCTTTGCTAGCAATGACGACATGGCGGCGGCAGTGATTTCCGTGGCCCACCGGCGCGGCCTGGATGTGCCGCGGGATCTCTCGGTCGTGGGTTTCGATGACACGTCGGCAGCAACGACCGTATGGCCGGAACTGACCACCATCCACCAGCCGGTGGCATCAATGGCGGATGCCGCCATCGACATCCTCCTGCGCACCATCCGCGGCGCCGCCGACGGTGCGAGCGCACTCGTCAACCATGTCGCACCGCACCGGCTCGTCACGCGCGATTCCGTGGCTCCGCCGCGATCGAAGCGCAAGTCCGCGAAGCCGTGACCGCGATGCGGCAACGGCTCCGCGCGCGACTCAACTCTTGATCAGGCCGAGCCGTTCCGCCTCGCGGATCAGCGCAACGCTGCTGGTCACGCCCAGATTGCGCATGATCGAATAGCGATGCGAATCGACCGTGCGTACCGACAGGCTCAACTTCGCTGCGATCTCGCGCGAACGCATGCCCGAGGAAATCAGCCCGAGGACCTTCTTCTGCATGTTGGTCAACGAAGGCACCTTGCGCTGGCCGGAGATGTACGGCCATAGCTCGGGACTGACATAGATGTGCCCGTTGCAGACCTCATGCATCGCCTTCAGCAGTTCTTCGCCCGCCGCCGCCTTGAGCACGTAACCACGCGCGCCGCTCTGGATGGCTTCGCGCACCATCGCCGGTTCGTTGTGGACCGTCATGAACGTCACGGGGATCTGATAGCCCGCGGCAAACAGCCGTCGCACGGCCTCGATGCCATCACAACCCGGCATCGATACGTCGGTGAGGATGATATCGGGCTTGTTCTTGACCGCACTCTCGAACAGCGCATCGCCGTCGGACACGACTTCAAGCAGGTCGTACTCTTTCGCAACGAGATTGGCGATGCCTTCAGCCACCATGCGGTGATCGTCGGCCAGCAACACCAGGGGTCGTTCTCTTTCGCTCATACGCCCAACTCCATGCTGATACTTGTCCCTTTGCCGGGACGGGATCGGATGTGCAACGTGCCGCCTACGGCCTGAACACGCTCACGCATGCTCAATAACCCCAGCCCGGTACGCATTGCGGATTCGCCGGGAACAAACCCCCGGCCGTTGTCGGAAACACGCAATTTCCAGCGGTCGCTCTGCGCAGCCAGAACGACCTTGATGGCGCTCGCACCGGAATGCTCGATCGCATTGCGGATGGCCTCCTGCGCGAGCCGGTAAATACACAGCGCACGCTCGCCACGCAGTTTGTCCTGGTCGGATTCGATGTCGATGCGCAACAGGATCTCGCCTCCCCAGCGGCCCTCGATCAAGCGGACGAGATCATCGATGGCGCCCGCAATTCCCGCGTGTTCGAGCACGGCGGGATGCAGGCTGTGGGAGATGTCCCGCACCTCATCGATGAGATCGCGGATACCGTTGGACACTTCCTGGATCGGCTCCTGCATTTCCGGCGGACTGCGTTGCTTGATGGAACTCAGCACGATGGAGAAGAAGGTCAGCTTCTGGTTCACGCCATCATGCAGTTCGCGGGACAGGCGCATGCTCTGCTCTTCCTGGCTCTGCATCACACGGGCAGCGAGGCTCTTGTTCTCCGCACTCTTGAGATAGAGGCGCTGCAGTATTTCGTCGCGCTGCCGCGCCTGGATGGACAGTGCATGCACCAGCACCCCGGCCGCGAGTGTCCACAACTGCATGATGTAGCTGTTGACGAAGCCGATTTCGAACGTGTCGTAGCGGTCCAGCCGGATGGCGAACACGATGGCCGGCAGGAAAGCCACGATCAATCCGACCGAAGGACCGAACTTCCCGAACTGGAATGCCGCCAGCATCAGCAGCGGCACCGGCGCGAAGAGCACCAGCGGAATGCTGCTCAGGTTGGAAGGAACCGCATTCCAGACGAACAGCGAGACCAGCCAGAGACCGACACTGAAGAGCAGGAATCCGACGAACTGCTTGCGAATCTGCTGCCACGGCGGAATCCGCGTGCGATGGAGTTCGACCACCAGCGGCGTGATGAGCATGAAAGCGACCGCGAACGCCGTGGTGGACAGGAACCACAGTCGAGGAAGCGACACATCGTTGCGCATCAGGCTCACGATTCCCACGAAACCGCAGGCCATCGACATCGAAGCGCCGACCACGATGAACATGAAGAATTGGCCGAGATGTCCCACGGTCGGGAACATCGTGCGCTGTCCCGGCGTCAGTTTGATCATCGCCGCGCCGACCGCGACGCATACCGTCAGCCACAGATAGCCCACGAACGGGTAGAAGAGAATGCCGGAACGCATCACGAACACCGCGACGCCACCGAGGATGAAGCCAGCCAGGAGCGCGGGCCACTGTCGCAAGGGACGGCACGCGAGAAAGCCGAGCATCAGTCCGCCCGGAATCCAGATCGATGTGATCTCCGCGGGCCGGACGAACAGGATGTGGGACGCGAGTTGTCCGAGCAGACCGGAAGCAAATCCGATTCCGAACAACTTCACCCAAGGCTGCCGAGTAGCCATTCGCCGGGACAAATTGACTGCGCGCTCCCCAGATGAATGGTGTGCGGACATGGCCGACCTCTGATCAGGATGACAAATCCTTTTGAATCCCCGTGCGGCGATTCTGCAGTGCGAACTCAGCAGGATCAACTAAAGCGGAGCGTATTTTTATCGCGTCTGGATATGTCGGATATTGGTCAATACGGTTAGGTATTTTTACGCAAGAAATGCACTCAAATCACAAATTAAATGTGGCGACATTGCGGATTGCCGCTCTATCCCTGCGAACACAGAATGATCCTCGCGCAGGCGCAAGTTCGATTTTCCCCGCACGCGCACGTCACTGACTCCGCGTGATTGCCTCATCCCCCTGCATCGGATGCTGCTTCCGCGCCCAGCCCATGGAACGGACGACACGTGGACGTATTCGAGAATCTGCGGGAATTCGCGCATACATTCACTGCCGGGCTGGCGGATACGACGCACTGGCGTGCTGCCTTGCAGCCGGTTCTGGCGCTGGGGACGGCGATCTGGCTTGGTTTGCGCGGAGCACGTCGCACCGGCTTGCATCGTTCGTTCCGGACCGAGCCTTTCCGCTGGCTCGGATATCGTGACCTTGTCAATCAGACGCTGAGTGTTTTCATCGCGGGCGTGGCGCTCGACCTGCTGCTGCAGAACCAGGGCCAGCCTGCGGCTTCGAATTTCGTGCAGGCAGCTGTAATGGCCATCACGCTTGCCTGCGCGCCGTTTCTGTTCCTCCGCGTGGGCTTCTCCCGCATTGCGCGCGTCGCGTTCAGGCGCAAGCGCTTTCGGCGGTAGGCAGCGCTGCAGACAACGGACGCAGCCCGTCGGCTGCGCCCGTTCTCCGTGGCAGATCACACGTGCTCACATCGGCGGTGCGACGACGATGTACTGGATGGTGGTGCCCGAGTACTGCGGCTGGTACCACGTGTTCCCGCATTGCTGGTAGGTGATTCCGTTGACCGCAACCGGGACGCATTGAGGCGGAACCGAATAGACGATCGAACCGATGATGGCGTTCGTCACCGCGACGCCCGTGGTGATCGCTGCGGCCGTTGCAAACGGATGATCATCCCATTCGTCCCAATCATCCCAATCGTCGTGGTCGTGATCATGATCGTGGTGATCATCATGGCCGTCGTCGTGGTACGGCGTCGCGCCGTGATAGCCGCCATGCTGGTTTCCTTGGACATTGACGTTGATGTCGTTGTCCTGCTGGATGTGGACGCCGCCTCCCTGGCCGGGTGCGGGACGCGTTGCCGGGCGCGTGGTGGCCTCACCGGTGGCCGCGGGCCGGGCAACCGGTCGCGATGCAGCGGGTGCGGTACTGATGTTGGTGCGGGCACCGCTGCGGGCCTTGAGGGAGGAAGGACCGGCGGCCTCGGCCGGAAACACGACGGTGCTGACGGCCGCCGCAAGCAGCGGGCCGGCAATCATCAGGAAAGGACGTTTCATCGCATTCTCCTTTTTCAACGAGCCGTGTTCTGTCTGGGCGGCGCAAGTTCAATGGCGACCGCATCCGGCGGCGCACGGAACTTGAACGTCGATGCCGGGATTTTCGTTCGGGTGTCCCAGTCCAGCCGTGCGCGGAAAGCCGGCATGGCGGCATCGTCCACGTTCGTGATCACGATTTGCCGCGGGAGCCGGGATTCGCTTCCCAGCCAGATCTGCCAGTCGGCGCCGGGCTGGCGGAACGCGTACTGGTCGGTCTTTTCTCCGTCGATCCAGGCCGGACCGACGTACAGGGCGGATGTAAGCGCTTGCTCCTGCCGCTTGTCCGCGCCCCAGTAGAAAAGATCCGCCAGCGGGAAACTGACGCCGTAGGTCTTGGCTGCGTTGTCCACCAGTTCGGCCAACGTGTGGGCGCGGGTTTTCGCGGTTCCGAAAAAGCCCACGCGCGGAGCATAGACGGTGAGCGAATCGCCATCGAAGAACAGCTGGCGCAGCTTGCGATCACTGCCGAGTTCGACGAACAGGCCATTCGGGCGCTGGGCGCGATAGGTCGCGTGTTCTTCGAGCTGGATCTTCTGGCCGGTCTCCAGCACGACATCGATGCTGGCCGTGGCTTTCACGGTGAAATGATCCAGTCCCCGCAACGCGGTTCCCATGCCGTCGAGCGCCGCGACCGCATCCGGATCCAGTACCGATGCCGGCGCGGTCTCCGCCTCCGACGCTTGCGGTGGCTCGGCCGCGAGCACGGCCGGCACCAGTGTCATCTGCATCGCGAGCAGCCAGGCGGCGCCCGATCGTGCCTGTGTGTTTGAACGCTTCCGCATACCCTGCCTCCGTCGTTGCTTCGGTGATTCTGTGTGGCTCAGAACGGTGTTCCGATCTCCAGGAACACGACGCCGTCGCCGCCTTCACGCATGCCGTATCCGAACATCAGCGGACCCAGCCAGGAATCGAATCCCACGTAGACGCTTCCATTGAGGATGCCGTCGTCGAACGCCATGTTGGAACGCAGCTCCCAGGCGTTGCCGTATTCGAGCGTCATGCCGACGCTGGCCGAGCGTCCGAACAGCTCCGCCAGCTGGTAGCTGTATCCCGCCATCACGATGGCGTAGTTCTGGCCGGTCAGTTCGTTGTAATGGAATCCGGCCAGCCGTCCGCGCCCGCCCAGCCGATAGCGCTCCTGCAGCGGCAGGATGCCGGAGAGGGTCGAGTGATACGCGCCGCCCAGCTGGACAGCGTGCCGGCCGAATGCCTTGGCGAGCAGAAGGTCTGCGCCGACTTGCGTGTAGTCCGTATCGCTTCCGAGCCAATCCTCTGAAGACGTATATGAAAGCGCGGCGAAATAGCCGGAACGCGGGAAGAACAGGCTGTCGAGGCGATCCGTCACGGCGCGCACCGACCACGCGCCGTTCTCCGAGTCGAAGGAACGAAGCGCCGGCAAGCCGACTTCCACCGAAGCGCGCGCGCTGGAGCGTTCTACGCCCACCGATACCGCCGCATGATTGCCGAACTCGCGGCCGATGCGCACTTCACCTCCGAACGACTGCACGTTGTACGTGGCGACCTTGTCGCCGTTGTCGTTGTACAGGTGAATGTTCGGGTTCTTGTATTCCAGCTCCGTGTACAGCTGGTAGCGGTTCCGGTTGTCGAACGGCATGTAGTACTGCGCTTTCAATGCAGGCTCGCTGCCGACATCCGCGATGAAGCGTGCTTCCGCACCTTTCTTCGTAAGCGGGGAGATAAGCACCGCGGCGCGGATATTGCCTTCGTGGTTGCCGGAGAAATCGGAGCTGGCCCGCATGCCCAGCTGCAAGTAGTTCGGGCCGTGCGGCTTCGGTATCGCGCGCACGAGCACACCGGTGCGGCCATCGCGTTCGACCACTTCATAGGTGATGCTCGAAAGCGTGCCCAGGCTGTAGGCACGCAGCAGGCTGTCTTCCATGCGGTCCGTATCGAGCGGCTTGCCGACCGCCTTGTCCATGTCGCCGACCAGGACGTCGTCGTCATAGTCGGTGTGGTTTTCAACCAGCAGGAAGTTGACGATCACTTCGCCGTCAGGGGCGGTACGACGATCCTGCGCATAGCGTGCGTAGGCGGTTTCGGACACCGCCAGCGGCGCGAGGTCGGCCTGCGCGGCTTCGGCGGCTTCCTTGCCGATGCGCAGTGCTTCGGCGGCTTTGTCGAAATCGCCGGTCGCCACGTCCGTGCCCAGCTCCGGCACGACGAGTACATCCTTCGGTCCGAGCGTTTCGCGCTGGCGGGCTGCGTTCTGCGTCGTCATCATCGTGGTGATCTGCGAGATCACGTCCAGCAGGCTCGCATCCGTGCCGAACGTGGTCAGCGGCGTGCCCACATCCACCGCGATCACGATGTCCGCACCCATGCTGCGCACCACATCGATCGGCACCTGGTTGGCCAGACCACCGTCAAGCAGGACTTTCCCGCCCATGTCCACGGGCTGGAAGATGCCCGGCAGCGACATCGACGCCCGCATCGCCATCGCCAGGCTGCCGTGGTCCAGCACGACCGCCTCGCCGGTATTCAGATCCGTGGCGATGGCGCGATACGGAATCGGCAGCTTGTCGAAGTCGTCGATCGCACTGACATGCAGGGTTTCCTTTTCGAACAGCGTAAGAATGCGCTGCCCCTGCAATACCCCGGGCGAAATACGTACGCGTCCGCCACGTATGCCGACACCAATCGTCGCCAGCCGATCACGATCATCCTGCTTCCGGCGGAACGAGCGCTCCGGCCGCGCCAGCGAGTCATCGAACAGGCCCATCCAGTCCATGGACGTGACCAGCGCCTCCAGCTCGTCCACCGAATGACCCGAGGCATACAGGCCGCCGACCAGCGAACCGATGCTGGTGCCGGCAATGCAGTCGACCGGGACACGCAGTTCCTCGAGCTTTCTCAACAGGCTGACGTGCGCAATGCCGCGCGCTCCGCCTCCGCCCAGCGCCAGGCCAATCGACGGGCGATCCGCACCATCCGCTGGCTTGCATGCCTGCGGTGCAACCGTTTCCGCTGCGAGTGCCACGCCTGCGAACAGAGATCCGGCGACGGCAAGCAATGTCGCGATCGAGCGAAAGAACGGAAGAGGCGCGTGGACGCGTTGGGTTGTCATTGTTCGAAGTTGGCAAGAGAAGAAGAAAGGCGTCCCTGCCGTGAATGCAGAACCACGCGGATTCGGCAATCAGAAGCCGAGTACCTTGACGCCCAGTTCCACACTCCAGTCGCCCGGACGATCCGCGCCAGCAAGCACGGTGGGCTTGATGTAGACCTGGGCGATGCCACCAAACGCCTTGCCGACCGCGCTGCCGGCCGTTACGGCCAGGCTGGCGTACTCGCGATCATTCTCCCAATCAAAGTTCAACGCCGGATCGATGGTCATGAAGATCCTGGGATTGGCAAACTTCGGCACGTAGTAGAAGTCGAGCGTGGTTGCGTTCACTTTCGTCCGATCGGAATCGCCACCGGCGTCGATGCTCTGCACCAGGGCAGGCGCGAAAATTCCTTTCGGCAGGAAGCGCGCGTAGATGAAGGTGCCCTTGAATACGTTCCTGCCGGTTCCCAGTTCCGGTCGCTCGGCACTGTCGAAGATCAGTTCGCCCTGCACGACCATGCCGCGCGTGCGCGTCAGACCGAATACATGCGTACCCATCAGGGACACATCGCCCAGGCCGAAGCTGTTGTCCCCCACAACGTCATTGCGGACCACCGGAACACGCAGGCGGACGCTGTAGTCCTTCTTCTCACCGAAGGGAACGGTCAGATCCACGCGCGGTGCATGCCGGGACTGGTCGTTCTGCAGATCGTTGTACTCGTACGCCAGCACGGCCGTGGTGGTCAACCGCGTCGGATCGGTGCCGTTGTTGGGCGTCTCCTGCGCTTCCTGCGCATGGACCCCGCCGCACACCGCCAGGGAGAACAGAAGCGCCCACGTTCGGGCGGAGGGATATCGGTGTTCGCCGCTCAGGAAACTCGATTGCATTGCACTCTCCGCGCCATGATTCGCCAGATTTGAACTCCACCGCGTCCGCGCCCGGGCTCCGATGTCTGTTGACGACGCCGGCCTCTCAAGCGCTGCCCCCGTTGCGATGCGAGCCGCTTTCGGGCGGCTCGCAGACATCGGACATCGACGCGTTGCCGCTGTTTCAGAACTTGAATGCGTAACCGACCAGGGGGCCGTCCATCGTCAGATCCGTGCGTACGCCGCCGGTCTCGATATCGATTTCCAGATGGCGGTATCCGAACGACAACGCGCCGGGCCCCAGCTGGTAACGTGCCTGCAGGGCGACGTTCCATGACCCTTCGGTCTGCCCGACGGAACCATCGGCCCGCGCGGTGATGCGCCATTTCTCCGACGGTGCCCAGGTGTAGCGCCCGCCGAACATCGCATCGAGATAGCTGTCGCCGACATCGAGCACGCGGTCCTGGAAGACGGGATTGTTCGGATCCACGGCCACCTTGATATCCGCATCCAGGTAGCGGACACCCGCGAAAATATCGAGGCCTCGATCACGCTGCATGCCGGGCGTCCAGAACCACGCGGCTTCCAGCAGGCGCGTATCGAGATCCGATTCCGTCGTGGCGAAGTTGCCGTTGCGCGTATCGGAAATGCCGAGATAGGTGAAGTCGACAAAGACGCCCTGCTGATCGGTGCGGCCTTCCGCGTTCACTTGGATGGACCCGTCGAGGTGATCGATGATGTCCTTGAAGTTCATCTCGCTGGAGCCTTCGATCGGCGGGACATCCGTGCGCACGTCCGTTCCGATCTTGACCGCCCATACATAGGGCTCGACGGTCCAGGACCAATCCTCGGCCTGGGCCTGGGCCTGCCCGGCAAGCACCAGGCCGACTGCGGCAAAGAGTGATGGGGACAGACGTGAATGGGTACGCATACGTGCTCCTCGGGCTTTCAAATCACGGACATCGAACGCACCAGAAGCGACCGAACCACACACGTGAGCCAAGCCAGGAAGCAGGTTTCCCCGGGGCATCCACTTGCTGTTGCGAGATGCAGAAGTTCTGAAGTGAGTCCTTTCACTTCAGTCTGCCATTCGGCCTTCACGATCTGTATTCGAAGAAGTGGCAGAGATTTTTAGGTATATCTACCTATTCAACCGGTCCGCATTTTTCGACCCGACATGCCGCCGCGCACCTTCGGACTCGGAGCATCAGCCCGAGCAGAACCTGCCGCGTACTGATATCCAAAGCGCTTCTTCCAATGACCGCGTCCACGGGGATACCGCACATCGGATGGCCGGGGTTTCAAGACCGATATCACGGAATAACATCGCCGCCTTGTCCAGCATCTGCGCCCTCGCCTTGAAGGACTCAGCCTGCGAACAGGGAGCAACCGATGAGCAAGGAATCCGCGCATCAGTTCGACCAGCTCGGCGAACTCTATGACGACCTGGCCACATGGCCGTTCCGGAGATGCATCGAAACGCCGAGCGTGAAATCCGCACTGGGATCGCTGGCGGGCCTTGACGTCGTCGACTACGGCTGCGGCAGCGGGTTCTATGCGCGCGTCATGAGCGCGGCGGGCGCGCGGCGCGTAGTGGGATACGACCTCGCGGAAGGCATGCTCGACTACGCCCGGCAGAGTGCCGAGCGCGCCGGAATATCCATCGATTTCCGTTCCATGCTTGGACCGGAATGCGACGGCATGTTCGACGTGGTGCTGGCGGTGTATGTACTCCCGTACGCAACTTCAGTCAGTGAACTGGACCGGATGTGCGCGGAGATGATGGCGCCGCTCCGCCCGGGTGGAAGGCTGATCGCGCTTCCCATCCACGCGCGCTATGCGTCTGACCCTGCCTACTACGCGCCGTGCGGCTTCACGCTGACGCCGGATGATCCGCATGATCCATACCGGGATGGAGGCCGCGTGCGCCTGGATCTGCGTTATGGCCAGCACGATGCGAGCGTCTACGCCTGGTACTGGTCCGAAGACGCGATCGGCACATCTCTCGAGAAGGCCGGCGCCATCTCGCTGTCATGGAGCAACCCCAGACTTGACCCCGCATGCGACGCGGCTGAAGTGGCCGACGCACTGCGCGCTTACGTCGCGAAGCCGCACGCCTCGATATTGCAGTGCCGGAAAGCGTAGTGACTTCCCTGCGCTGATCACGCATGTCCCACAGCGAGAGCAGTGATGACGAGCCGACGCCGCGCGCCCGCTGCACCTGATACCCACATGCCGAACTCCCCTCTTCGAAGGGAATCTCCATGTCCATTGAAGTGCAAGTGATGCATTCGTTCGACGCGATCGATGAGGACGAGTACCGGCGTCTCTTTGAATCGAGCGAGGCGCCATATTTCTACCATCCGGGATTCCTTCGCGCCGCGGAACGCTCACCGCTGTTGCCGGTGCACGCTGTCTACTATCTCCTCGCGCGGGACAACGGTCGACTCGTCGGATTCCTCCCCGCCTATCTCCAGTCGGTGGACGCAGTCGATCCGCTCGGCCTGCTCGCGCACGGCGAAGATCGAAGGCGGCCAAGGCCAGCGCGGACTTTTCAGCCACGTCATGCATTGCTTCGACAGCCAGGTGGTGTGTGCGCCCGGAACCAGTGCATTGCACGAGATGATTGCTGCATTGAGAGAGCTGGCTTCGGCGGTCGGCGCGCAGCATGTTGGCTTGCTCAACGTGGCCGGCCCACACGCTCTCGATGCGGATGGGCAACTGGTCATCCGCCATCTTGTCGATCGGTATCGCCTAGAGCTGGCACACGTGCGGAACTTCGACGCATTGCTGCAGAACCTCGGACGTGACGGACGCCAGGAACTGAATCGCCAGCTTCGGAAGTTTGATGCGGGCGGTGACGGGGTTTCGTTGATCGAGCCCCCATTCGATGAACGCCTGGAAGAACTGGCGCGGCTTTGCCAACGAACCACCGCGAAGAACGGCACACCGCAGTACTGCCCTGCCGTCGCGCTCGCGCGCTTCACCAGAATCTGCGGGGATCCGGTGCGCCTCATTCTCGTCGAGTCTGAGGGAAGCATTGCGGGCGGTTTCGTATGCTTCCTGCATCGGCGCACTTTCTACGTCTGGTCTGCGGGAATGAGGTACGACATCACGGCGTACAGCCCCTACGCGATCAGCTTTGCGCACGCATACCGATGGGCGTTCGCGCACGGGATCGAAGTTATCGAGGCGGGACGCCTGAATGATCGAATCAAAACGCGGCTCGGCCTGAAGCCGTTGCCGCTCTACTCGGCCACCCGCGCGATACCGGCGGCCGTGCACCGCCTCCCTGACATTGGACCCCCGCGAGGAGCAAGCCATGGAACCGCAGCATTCCAACAGCAGACCCGATGATTTCCGCGCGTTCTCGCGGTGCCTGGATGGCAAGGTCAGGTCCCGCCATCATGCGGAGTACGCCGGGTGGTATTACGGTGCAGCGTGGAACGGGCGCCGGTTCGCGCGGTATCCCGAATACATCGTCCGCGCCGGCTCCGTTTCCGATGTGGTGAAGACGATCGGCTTCGCGCGTACGCATGGCCTTCGCGTTTCGGTGAAGGGAACCGGGCACAGCTACTCGGGAATCTTCCTCCAGAACGGCGGAATCCTGCTCGATCTTTCGCTGCTGGATCATCTTGAGATCCA
The DNA here is from genome assembly GCA_023419315.1 of Pseudomonadota bacterium. Lineage (GTDB taxonomy): Bacteria > Pseudomonadota > Gammaproteobacteria > Xanthomonadales > Xanthomonadaceae > Pseudoxanthomonas_A. The sequence continues at coordinate 4,141 of JAEZYE010000013.1, read as the reverse complement.
CGCGGAACAGCAGATCGCCGTTGCCGGGCCGGGCGTCACCAGTGCGCAGTTGACCGAGGCGCTGGAACCGCATCGACTGGCTTTCCCGACCGGTCATGGGGGCAGTGTGGGTCTGAGCGGCTTTCTGTTGGGAGGAGGATTGGGGATCAACTGCGATGCTTGGGGCGGCATGAGCACATTCAATGTGGAGGCGGTGGATCTGGTGACAGCGGATGGCCGGATTCTGCATGCCGATGCGAGCCAGAACAGCGACTGTTTCTGGGCTGCGAGAGGGGGCGGCCCCTGTCTGTTCTTCGTGGTGATCGGCTTCCATCTCAAATGCTGGCCCGCTCCCAGGCAGATTCTGGCGCGCAGCTACCGATTCGATCCCCGGCACATTGCGCCGGTACTGCGCGCAATCTCGGAGCGCGCCGGCGACACGCGGCTTCAGGTCATGGTCGCACTGGCCGGCGGCGAGGAACTGAGCGCATCGCTCAGTGCAACGGCATTCTGTGACACGCGGGAAGACGCTCGTGCATTGCACGGCGAGCTGTTCTCCTTACTTTCTGCTTGGACAGGAAAGGAAATCGACGAGCGCGAGCTTCGTGGGTTTCAACCCATATACGACCAGGCGCATCAGGTGATGGTGTCCCGTCGCTATCGCACGGACAACATAATGACGGATGACGTGGAATCGGCATCGCGGACCCTGCTCTCGGTTTTCGGGGATCGGCCTTCACCGGTTACGTTCTCGTTGCTGATTCCCCGTCCCGCGCACGCGTACCCGGACGCGGCGTTTTCAGTCAGGGGAAAGTTCTTTGTTTCGACTTACGCGCAATGGAATGACGAGAGCGACGACATGCGGAATCGCGATTGGCTGGCAGCGCTGTATGACGAGTTGTCCATCCGTTCGACCGGGCACTACATCAACGAGGTCGACCTCGAAGGACGGCCGGGGGCCGTGCCACGCTGCTTCTCCGGAGGCGCGTGGAAGCGACTGCAGTCGTTGCGGCGTCGCCACGACAGCGAGGGCGTTATTCCGGGCGTTGCGCACGATGCAACAGGTCCAAGTGATTGGATCGCCACGAAGGACGGGGCCACGCTGCTGGAATCGCCTGTCGGGCATGCATGAACCGTGCGCCGCTGCGTCGAGCTCATCGCAGCCAGGCAGCACGGGTTGCGGTAAGCGGGATCGCCCTGACCTGCGAGGAAGCCGCTGGGTTTACAGCTTCGCGTTACTGGAAGTGCGCGCAATCAGTTGCGTGTGTGCGCCTCGCATGCGTCCGCCTCGGAGATTCATACCCGGTCTTCGGCTGACCAATCACGCCCGGGTGGATTGCCGAATCGCCGTGTTGCGAGCTTCCAGCTCATCGAGCTTTCGAAGCGCTTTGCGATCACCCAAAAGAGCGGCACGGAAACGATCTCGAGTCAGTGACCTCTGGATCCACTCGATGCTGTCACCTTCCCATCGACGCTCGAACATGGGAATAGCGAGGAAGTAACTCGGTCCAGGTCCGAAGCAGAACCAGAACGCATCGGATGGCATTCTTGGAGCACCCGGGACAGCGCGTTGCTCGTACATCGCTCCGATGAAGCGCTGCCGCTTGCTGATGATGACGAGATCCGCGCCCGTCACCGTGCCGTTTGGAGTATCAAAACGCATCCGGGCGAAACTCTGGTTGATGCGCTCGCGTGAGCGTCGAGCACGAATCACGGTCGCGACGCAAACCGCAACAAGCACAATGATCCAGAGCAGCTTGAATACGCCTTCCATACGTGATTTACCACCAGAACCAGAGCACATCACGCGAGCGCGTGTTGCCGATGGCATAGTCGCCTTGACCCGCCAGCAAGCCCGCGATGCCTTTCCGCAGAGGCGGAATGTACTCCGCTCCCAAGGTCAGCATCGCTTCTGAAGGGGCGGACGGAAACAGCCAGGTGCCAAGATTCGCATCTGGGACCAATACCCACTCTGTCGGCGCGAACCACGCCGCGCGCCCAACGCGATTGTTGGGCACGCTCAATTGCTTCGACGTCGGCGGCGTAATCCGTATCGCGCGGGGACCGACTCCTCCAGCGAGAAAACCGTCGAGAAGGTTGCACAGAAATTGGCCGCCTTCGACATCCACATTGAGATGCCAACCGGGATAATTTCGCGCGTTCTCGGTATAGCGCCACAGGGAAATGCGTCCCTGTGGGATGAGCTTCGTTTTCTGCGTCCTTTCGAAGACCATCCGATTCGTCCCTGAAAAAAAACGTGTGGGTTCGGCCAAAAGGCGCTAGTGGTCAGCACCGTGGCTCAGGCGTTAGGTCGATATGGGTGACCTGTCCGTCTAGTGAATGAAAGGCATAAGGCGCTGGTTGCCGATTGGCTGATAGCCATATGGCGCTAGCTACGCCACGCCGTTCAACTAAGTCATAAGAATCAGGTGCTTATATAATCTCGCGGGCTTGCTCTCAGCTTCAGCTACGCAGAACGTCGCGCGCCTTGCTGCAGCTCACATGCGGGCAGAGCCGACGGACGCCCCGGGATGCCGCTGGAGACCGAAAGAACCAGAGCTTTGCTCTGGGCGGGCAGCTTTCTTATAGATCTTAGTCAGGATGAAGCTCTTCCGTTGCCTCTAAGGCGAAGAGCGGTAACGATCGCAAGACATTTTCCGACGCTTGAGGATGTCTCCTGGATAGTGGAGTCCTTAAGAGAGTCGGTTCTCAGCATTCAGATGGCATCGCCGGAGCGGGTTTTTCCCGAAGAGCGCGACTGGGATTTCGCTCCCTTGCGACATTCAACAAGGCTCAGATGGCCTGATGGAAAGTAGCGTCATCAGCGACACTGAACACTGACTGCGTGTCATCACGCTTTGGTGACGGCGGGCGTGATGAGGCGCATTTGGCTACTAAGATCCGAAATTTCGGCCTCTTTTTCTAGGCCGTTTGGCCGCTCGCGACCGTGAATTGAGGCGACGTCCGCTATGGGCGCAAGCGCGCATCACTTCGCGCTGTTCGCTCGGCTAAGCAGGGACTACTCCCACGCCATCACCTGCTCGTGAGGAATAGTCCGATCTGCATCCACATCGGCTAGTCCAGCCAATATACGCTCATTGCTTCTCTTCATCCGCTGGCACTGGCAAGCATGCCAACAGGTTGATATCGGGCAAGTTCATATTAAGGACCCGCTAGAGTTCGCGAATCACTATAGCGCACAGCGAATAAGATAGAGGCGGCCGCGCCATTGCTAATCACCAAGGGGCGGCGGCAGCTTTCGGCCAGAAGCGGTCATTCCACTTAGGGCTTTGGGAAACTCAAGGCAACCTTGCACTCGTCACAAATGAAGCCTTCGTCCGCAAGGTTGTGCGGAGTGCGAGGCGAAGCGTAATAACGAATCGGCCTTAGGAGCGAGCTTGTAACGTCGCGCAGGGCGGACGGCATGCTGGGGAGCAACTCAACTACCACGTTGATCTTCGACCAGCCTTCGGTCGTCTCACCGGTCCTACAACCCAGTGCCATTGCTTGGGAGTGAAGAGTGGTTAAGTGCTGACATGGCTCGATCATGACGTTTGAGTTCCCGTACGACCGCTTTGGGTCGAAAACGGACGTTAGCATGGCCCTAGCGGCCCCGCCGGCCCGACGGCCGCTGCCGGCCAGAAGCGGACATCCGCCAAAGCCTGTTAATCCGACTCACGAGTGAGTCCTACTTAAATGATTGTTAGGCCGCGACATAGGAGCTAAGGCCGCGACCGTTCTGCCAAGGCTCCCAGCGACCGGACGGATCTAGCTCGCCGTAAATCTTGGCGCTCGGATCATAAGCGAAGCAGTAGCCAGCCAGATCATCACCGAGAATCAGCAGCCCAGCCGATCCAGCCGCGGAGCCGTAAATTTCCTCGGGAGCTAACGGTCCGTTGTAAAGCACCTTGCCATTTGGAGTGTCGCCCCAGCCGTGAGTGACGAGGTAGGAGATGTAGTCCGCAGGAAGTTGCGGATAGCGTGCAGCAAGTAAAGCCGCCTCTTGTTGAGCAAGCTTTGTTGCTTTCATAGCGGCCTAACGCCTTATGTCTTTGAACTTCCCTACTGTAGTGGCCGAGAACCCGGCGTGCGCGCCCGATAACGCCTCGGTGTAGCCGCACCGTAATTCAGCAGGGGCCGCACGCCGGATCTCGCGCCCTGC
>JAEZYE010000065.1 GCA_023419315.1 Pseudomonadota bacterium | reverse complement strand
ATTCTGATAATTCGGACCCGACCCACCTTCCGGTGTCACCCAGGTGATGATTTCGTAGGGGTCCTTGATGTCGCAGGTCTTGCAGTGGACGCAGTTGGCGGCGTTGATCTGCAGGCGCTTGCCGGCTTCGTCCTGCACGATTTCGTAGACGCCGGCGGGGCAGAAGCGGGTGCAGGGGTTGTCGTACTCCTCGGCGCAGCGGGTCACGCAGACGGAGGTGTCGGCGACTTTGAGATGGACCGGTTGGTCTTCGTCGTGTTCGGTGGCGGCGTAATAGACGCCTTGCAGGCGATCGCGTGGCACCAGGGTGCGATCGACATAGTCGCGCTTGGGTTGTTCGTGTGCGCCGACCTTGTCGAGCGAGGACCAGTCGGGCTTGTTCTTCAGCGTCCAGGGTGAGTGGCCGCCCAGTGCGGTTTCCCATGCGGCGTTCACCAGGCCGAACCACATTCCCTTCTTGAAGCCCGGTTTGATGTTGCGGACCTGGCGCAGTTCCTTCATCGCGTCCGATGCGCGCAGCCTGGCGTCGAAGCCTGCCGGATCCAGCGCACTGGCCGCGAGATGTTCCGCGGCGAGCATGCCGCTGCGGATCGCCTGGTGCGTGCCCTTGATCTTCGGCACGTTCAACAGCCCGGCGGTGTCGCCGATCAGCAGTGCGCCGGGCATCTCGACCGTCGGCAGCGATTGCCAGCCGCCCGTCACGATCGCACGCGCGCCGGCGGAGATCAGGTTTCCGCCTTCCAGCAGCGGTTTGATCATCGGATGGTTCTTCCATTGCTGGAAGGCTTCCCACGGCTTGTATCCGGGGTCCTGGTAGTCCAGTCCGCTGACGTAGCCGAGCGCAATGCGGTTCTCGTCCAGGTGATAGAGGAAGCTGCCGCCGTAGGTCTTGGTGTCGGCCGGCCAACCGAGCGTATGCACGATTTTTCCGGGCATGACCCGTCCTTCGGGCACCTGCCACAGTTCCTTGATGCCGATCGAATACGACTGCGGATCGCTGTCCTTGTCCAGTTCGAACCGCTTCACCAGTCGCTTGGTCAGGTGGCCGCGTGCGCCTTCGGCCAGCACGGTCACCTTGGCGCGGATGTCGATGCCCTGCGTGTAGCCGGGCTTGTGCGATCCATCCTTCGCCACGCCCATGTCGCCGATACGCACGCCGACGACGCGGCCGCTGTCATCGTGCAGCGTTTCGGAGGCGGCGAAGCCGGGATAGATTTCGACACCGAGCGCTTCGGCCTGCGGTGCCAGCCATGCGCACATGGCGCCGAGGCTGACGATGAAGTTGCCATGGTTGCGCATGCCCGGCGGCACGATGGGGAACTTGTGTCCGCCGTCGCGGGTGAGATACCAGAATTCGTCGTCTTTCGCCGGCACGCAGATCGGCGGCGGCGCATCGCGCCAGCCGGGCAGCAACGCATCCAGCGGCGCGGGTTCGATCACGGCGCCCGACAGGATGTGTGCACCGATGGTGCTGGCCTTTTCGATCACGCAGACGGACAGCTCGGGATTGATCTGCTTCAACCGGATGGCGAAAGCCAGGCCGGCCGGACCGGCACCGACAGTGACGACGTCGTACTCCATGACATCGCGTTCGACATCGGACATTGCGGTCTCCCTTCTGGCGTATAGGCTGCGGCTATTTTCGGTGTTTGCGCGGATGCGGGCAATTCCAGCACGATCCGCGCATGACCATACCGCGACTCATGATGGCGAATGGTGAGATGTTGCCCGGCGCGGACCTGCGCTGGGACCCGCATTGGCTGACGCCGGAACAGGCCGATCGGTTGCACCGGACGCTGGCCGACACCGTGCCGTGGGAGGTTCATCGCATCCGCATGTTCGGCAAACTCGTCGACTCGCCGCGATTGAGCTGCTGGGTCGGCGATCCGGAGGCGACGTACCGCTATTCCGGCGTGCGCTTTGCGCCGCACCCGTGGACGCCGGAACTGGAGGCGCTGCGTGACCGGCTGGTCGAAGTGCTTGGTGTGCCATTCAACAGCGTCCTGCTGAACCGCTATCGCGATGGACGCGACGCCATGGGCTGGCACAGTGATGACGAAGCCGAACTCGGCCGGCAACCGGTGATTGCCTCAGTCAGCCTGGGCGCGACGCGCCGGTTTGCGCTCAAGCACCGGCACGATCCGCGGCAGCGGCTGACGCTGGACTTGAATGGCGGCAGCCTGCTCGTGATGGCCGGCGATACCCAGCATCTCTATCGACACGCCCTGCCGCGGACGGCGCGCCCGACGGGGGATCGCATCAACCTCACGTTCCGCCGGATCCTGGTTTAGCGTGCGGGAGGCGCTGGCGGCAGTACGTTCGCCGTGTCGCTCTGGCCGCTGACCAGCGCCCAGCCCGCGATTTCGCCGGTGATGCGCGCGAGCGATTGTCCAAACGCCCGGGTGACGCTGCCCACGTCGGTGCCGGACGCCGGTTCTGCATCCAGGAACGTACGCGAAGCGACGACGCGCTGGCTTCGGCTCTGCACGAGCTTGGCGTTCACCTCGATGGTCGCCTCCGGCGTGCTCTTGCCGGTGTAGTCCGATTCGAAGCGGCGGATGTCCATCACCAGCCGGTAGTCACCGAGGATGCCGGCATCCGCACTGGCGACGGCGGCGATGCGGCCGGAATCCTCAAGTGCGCGCTGCACCGAATCCTGCAGCATGTCGGTCGCCGGCTGGGCCCAGGATGCACCCTTGTAGATCTGCAATTCCCCGGGCGTGGGCCGGACCGAAATGCGCGGGCTGTCCACCACGCGCGCGGCCGTGGGTTTGGCGATGACCAGCGACCACGGCACCTGCGGCCAGGACGGTTGAGCTTCCACGCGCACTTCAGGCGAGTAGATGGTGACGGGTTCGCCCTTGCCGCTGCCCAGAATCGAGCAACCCGACAACACGAGCAATGACAGGGGAAGCAGGACTCGCAGCGCCTTCATTTGGGTTCGAACTCCTTGGGTGCGTCGCGGCCCAGCAGGTAGCGGGCCGGGTTGCCTTCGAGGCGGTCACTGACGCGGCGCAGGTCGCGGACCAGGCCACGCAATTCGGTGAGGGTCGGGCCAAGCTGGCCGAGGCCATCGGTGGCGAAGCTGTTGATGGCGGCGCGGTTCTCGCCAAGGATGGCGTCGGCATTGCCGGCAGCCGAATCCAGCTTGGCGAGCGTGTTGTCCAGCTTTTCGATCAAACCGGGCAATTCGCGCACCAGATTCTGATCCAGACGCTGGATGGTGCCGTTGGTGGTGGTCAAGGTGGTGTCGAGATTGCGCGCGGCGTCGCGCGCGCTGACGATCAGCGATTCCAGTCCTTCGTCGCGGCTGGCCAGCGAGCCGCTGACCGACTCCAGGTTCGCCAGCGTCTGCGCGATGCTGGCGACGTTCTTGTCGCTGAGCACCTGGTCGAGCCTCTCGACGATGCGATTGGCGGTGTCGGTGATGTTCTGCAAGGCCGAGGGCGAGGTCTGGATGACCGGCGCTTCGCGGCGATCCACGGCCGTCAGCGCCGGCGCCTGCGGCGTGCCGCCGCTGAGCTGGATGATGGTCGGGCCGGTGAGGCTGGTGATCGCCAGCTTGGCGCGCGTGTCGGTCTTGATCGGCGTCGACGATTCCACGCGGATGAGCGCGACGACCTGGCGCGGATCGTTCGGCGCGAGCGACAGCTTGGTGATCGAACCGACCGCGATGCCGTTGTACTGGACGGGACTGCCGACCGACAGGCCGGTCACCGCTTCGCGGAAGACGATCTGGTACTGCTGCCAGGTGCGTTCGGACGAATATTTCGCCGCCCACAGCCCGAACAGCAGCAAGGCGATCGCCACCACCAGCGTGAAGGCGCCGATGAGGACGTAGTTGGCTCGGGTTTCCATGCTCAGCTGGCCTCCTGCAATTCTTGCGATTCACCGCGCGCGGCGCGCGCTCGCGGTCCGTGGAAATAGTCGCGCACCCAGGGATGATCGAACTGCTCCACCTCCGCCAGCGGTGCGGCGACGACGACCTTGCGATCCGCCAGCACCGCCACGCGATCGCAGATAGCGTACAAGGTGTCGAGATCATGGGTGATGAGGAACACCGTCAGGCCCAGGGCTTCCTGCAGCGTCTTGATCAGGCGGTCGAACGCGGCCGCGCCGATCGGGTCCAGCCCCGCGGTCGGCTCGTCGAGGAACAGCAGCGGCGGATCCAGCGCCAGCGCGCGCGCCAGCCCGGCGCGCTTGCGCATGCCGCCGGACAACTGCGAGGGAAGCTTGTTCAATGCGTCGGCTGGCAGGCCTGCGAGCTTGACCTTCAGCAAGGCCAGCTCGTAATGCCAGCTGTCCGGAAGATCCGCGTGATGCTCCTTCAGCGGTACCTGCACGTTTTCGCCGACCGTCAGTGAAGAAAACAGCGCGCCGTCCTGGAACAACACACCGGTATTGCGCTCGATGTGCAGGCGCGACTCCTGATCATCGGCCAATGCATCCGCGCCCAGCACACTGATCTCGCCGGCCTGCGGTTGGCGCAAGGCAAGGATGGAGCGCATCAGCACCGACTTGCCGGTGCCGGAACCGCCGACCACGCCGAGGATCTCGCCGCGTCGCACGTCCAGATCCAGCCCTTCGTGGACGGTCTGCTCGCCGAAGCGGTTGACCAGCCCGCGGATGCGGATGATGGGTTCTTCGTTGTCCGGCGTCGTGTCGTCGTCCATCGCCTACCAGCCCATGTGCATGAACCACAACGCGGCGAGCGCGTCGATGATGATGACCAGTGAAATCGTCTGCACGACACTGCTCGTCGTACGTTCGCCGACCGATTGCGCCGTGCCTTCGACCTGCAGGCCCTGCAGGCATCCGATGAGGCCGATGATCAGGGCGAACACCGGCGCCTTCGACAGGCCGACCAGGAAATGCCGTACTTCGATCGTGTCGTGCATGCGCGCGAGGTACATCTGCGGCGGAATGTCGAGATCGAATGCACCGACGGTAACGCCGCCGGCCAGGCCCGCCATCATCGCGATGAAGGTCAGCAGCGGGAGCGTCACGAGCAGCGCGAGCAGTCGCGGAATGACCAGCAGGTCGATCGGATCCAGTCCGAGCGTGCGGATGGCGTCGATTTCTTCGCGGCTTTTCATCGCGCCAATCTGTGCAGTGAAAGCCGATGCCGTGCGCCCGGCGAGCACGATGGCGGTGAGCAGTACGGCGAATTCGCGCAGGAACGCGATGCTCACCAGTTCCACCACGTAAATCTCCGCGCCGAAGTCGCGCAGGATGGTCGAGCCGAGGAACGCGATGACCGCGCCGACCAGATACGACAGCAGCACGACCAGCGGCACCGCATCCAGGCCGACCTGCTCCATGTGCGAGACCGTGGCGGTCGGCCGGAAGCGGCCAGGCTGTTTCACCGTGCGCAGCAGCTTGACCAGGTTTTCGCCGGTGAAGCTCAGCAGGGCGACGATCTCGCGGCCGTACTCGGTGACCCGTTCGCCCAGTCGCGACAGCGCCGCAAGGAAACCGTAGTCGCGCTTGCGCGGCGGCCGGTCATCGGCCACGTCCTCGATGGTCGATACCAGGGCCTGGTGATCCGGACGGAATGCGATGGCGTCGGCGTCCAGCTCGCGGCGCTTGGCGAAACGCAGCAGTTGCAGTACGCCGGCCGAATCAATGCGCGCAATGCCGGTGGCGTCCAGCGTCTGTACGTTTTCAGGGATGTCGCGAAGCTGATCCGCCACCGCCAGCGCGCTTCGCAATGTCCAGTCGCCGGACAGTCGAACCCGGGACGGGTCGGCCGGATCAGCATCGAACGCGGGGCGGACTTCGGTCTTGATCATGGGCTGGCTCGGCCAAGGAGCATACAGGCTATGCCGCCGAACGTGAGGGCGACGCCGACAAGGCCGCGTCGGCCGATGGGTTCGCGCAGCCACAGTGCGGCCAGCACGACGAGGAACACCGAGGCCGATTCGTTGAGGATGGCCGCGACCGAGGCCGAGGTGTACTTGTAACCGCCCAGCCAGAACAGCATCGACAAGCCTTGGCCCACCAGGGCCGCCAGCACCAGTCGCGGCCAGGCGACGCGGGCCGGGTCGAACGCCATCCGCGCGCGCAGGGCCGGCAGCGCCGACAGCAGGAGCAGCCCGGCCACCGCGCCGAGCAGTCGCAGGAACGTCACCCACAGCAAGGGCTGTTCCTCCAGCACGCGCTTGACCATGACAATCGCCAGCGCCATCAGCGCGATGGCGCACATGCCGATGATGACCCCGCGCAGCGTGTGCGACGGTTGCGCGTTCCAGTCGCGTGGCCGTCGGCTCACCAGCAGCACGCCCAGTCCGACCAGCGCGAATCCGAACCACTGCTGCAGGCCGAGGCGTTCGTCCAGCCAGACGAAGCCCATCAGCAGCACGAGCGGCGAATAGAGATTGCCGATCACGCCCATGCGACCGGCGCCGAGTTCGTTGAGCGCGCGGAAATAGAGCGTGTCGGCGACGGCGATCCCCAGCACGCCACTGGCCAGCACGAGCACGGTGTCCTGCCAGCCGAGCGCCGGCCAGGCGCCGGCATGTACCAGCAGCGCCACCGGCGCCAGCACCAGCAGCACCAGCCCGTTCTTCATCAGGTTCAACGCCAGCGGCGGCACTTGCGCGCCCAACTGGCGCGCCAGGATCACGCCCACCGCCCAAGCTGCGGCACTGGCAATGGCCAGCCCCTCGCCGATCCCCATTCCGATTCCCTAAAAACGATCGAGTCCGGTGAAGTTTACGCAATGATGATTTTCCCTTTGCCGTCGGCTTGTACTGCCTCTATCGTTGCGGGATGCCTGAAGCCCTCAACACGGCGATATCCACCGCGACCTATGCACAGCGCATTGCCTTCGTCTGCGAGATCGCCAGCCGCCTGCACAGTTACGGCACGACCGCGCAGCGGCTGGAAGCGGCGGTGGCCGCGCTTTCGCAGCGGCTGGGTCTGGATTGCGAGCCCTGGTCCAATCCCACCGGCCTGATCCTGAGCTTCAACGATCCCACGCGACCGCTCGGCGCCAGCGACACCACGCGCGTGATCCGGCTGCCGCCGGGCGAGAACGATCTGCATAAGCTCAGCGAGGCCGATCGCATCGCTGAGGATGTCGTCGCCGGAAAGTTGAGCATTGCCGAAGGCCACACCGCGCTGCGCAGCCTCGATCGCAGGCCCACCAGAAGCGGCCGCATGCTTTCGGTGCTGGCGTTCGGACTGGCGTCCGGCGGCGTGGCCGGGCTGTGGCGTTTGCCCTGGCTCGACATCGCCACCGCGGCGCTGATTGGCGTGCTGATCGGATTGCTGGGCCAGTTGCTGGAACGGCGACCGAAGATGAAGGAAGCCGGGGACGCGGTGTCCGCGCTCGTGGCCGGCTTCGTCGCAATCCTGGTCGCCAATTTCGTGGCGCCGCTGAATCTCAACACGGTGATCATCGCGTCGTTGATCGTGCTGTTGCCCGGCCTGGCGCTGACCAATGCAGTCAACGAACTGACCAGCCAGCATCTGGTATCCGGTACGGCGCGTTTTGCCGGCGCGATGGCGACCATCCTGAAACTGACCGTCGGCTCATTGATTGCCGTGACGCTGGCGCAGCTGATTGGCCTGTACCCGGAAGTGCGCGCTTCGCGCCCGCAACCGGAATGGGTGGAATGGATGTCGCTGCTGCTCGCAGCATTCGGTTTTGCGGTGCTGTTCAAGGCCCATCGCCGCGACTACGCGTGGGTCATCGCCGCGTCCATCGCCGGCTACACGATTTCGCGATTCGCGGGCCAGGCCTGGGGCAGCCCGGTCGGGATATTCCTCGCCGCACTCACGTTGACCGCAGCCGGCAATGCCTTTGCGCGCTGGGCAAACCGGCCCGGCGCGCTCATTCGCGTTCCGGGCATCCTGATGCTGGTTCCGGGCAGTACCAGCCTGCGAGGCGTGATGAACCTGGTGCAGCAGCAGGACGTAGGCGTTGGCGAATCCGCGTTGCTGACCGTGACCAACATCGTGATGGCGCTGATTGCCGGCCTGCTGTTCGGCAACCTGCTGATATCGGCGCGCAAGAATCTCTGACGCTGCGCCCGTACGCGGGCTCCAGAAAGCGGAAAGCCACGGCAATCCACCGTGGCTTTCTTCTGAAACCGGTTCTGCTTTCGATTACTTCTTCTTGATGAGGAAGTCTTCGACCTTCTTGCCCTTGGCGGTGTAAGCGGCCATCCAGCGCGGCTGCTTGCCGCGGCCCGTCCAGGTTTCCTTCGGATTGGCCGGGTTGCGGTACTTCGGGGCAACCTTGCCGAGCTTGCGGCCCTTCGTGCTGGAGGCTTTGCGCGCCGTCGTCTTGCGGCCCGGAGCCGCCGCACCTGCGGAGCCGAAAAGCTCTTCGATGCTGTAACCCTCGGCCTTGGCGAACTTGGTGATCTTGCTGCGGATCGTGGTGATCGGAGTGCGCTTGGCGAGCTTGCTCTGCTGCACGCGGGCCTTCTCGATCAAGGTGCCCAGTTGTTTGGCCGACAGGCCACGCAAATCAATCGACATCAAATTCTCCGGATATGGAAAGGGATATCACCAATCCATGGCGGACCCGCATCATAAGCGAATCGTGACCGATGGCGATATATCGGCGGGAAACCCGACGGGAAACTATTCCCGTCGGCGAGTCATAACCGCGTCAAATGGCGAGAATCTGCAGCAGCGATGCCTTGTCCAGATTCTCGGATTCGGCCGCCCGGCGTGCGCGATATTCGAACGTGCCCGCAGCCAGGCCACGTTCGGAAACAACGACGCGGTGCGGAATGCCGATCAATTCGATGTCGGCAAACATCGCGCCCGGACGCAGGCCGCGATCGTCCAGCACGGCGTCGTGCCCGGCGGCACGCAGTTCTTCCAGCAGTTGTTCGGAAGCGGCCGTGACGGCGGCATCGCCCTTCGGATTGATCACGCAGATGGCCACCGACCACGGCGCCATGGGAGCCGGCCAGATAATGCCGTTGTCGTCGTGGTTCTGCTCGATGGCCGCGGCGACGATGCGCGAAACGCCGATGCCGTAGCAGCCCATCGCGGGAATCGCGGCCTTGCCGTTTTCATCCAGCACGGTGAACTGCATGGCTTCGCTGTACTTGCGGCCCAGCTGGAATACGTGGCCGACTTCGATGCCGCGTCCGATACGGATGCGGCCGCCGTCGGCAGCGGCTTCGCCCTCGACCACGTTGCGCAGATCGGCCACCGATTCGGGCTCGGCCAGATCGCGGCCCCAGTTCACGCCCGCGATATGGAAGCCCGCTTCGTTCGCACCGACGACGAAGTCGGCCATCGCGGCGACGTCGCGATCGGCGATGACGCGAATCGGCTGGCGCGGGTTGATCGGCCCGAGGAAACCCGGCTCGCTGCCCAGATGCGCGAGGATTTCCGCTTCACTGGCCAAGCGGTAACCGGCCAGGCCCGCGACCTTGGCCAACTTGATTTCGTTGACGGCGTGATCGCCGCGCACCAGCGCCAGCACGAAACCGTCATCGGTCATCACCGCGACGGACTTGACCGTGCGCTGCAGCGGAATACCGAGCAGGGCGGCGACGTCTTCGCAGGTTTTCTGCGTGGGCGTTTCGATCTTGCGCAGCGTTTCGCTGGCGGCCGGCCGCTCCCCGGGCGCCGCGGCCTGCGCGGCTTCCACATTGGCGGCGTAATCGGAGCCGGTGGAGAACGCGATGGCGTCCTCGCCGGATTCGGCGAGGACGTGGAATTCCTGCGAAGCATCGCCGCCGATGGCGCCGCTGTCCGCCTGCACCGCGCGGAAATCCAGGCCCAGGCGGGTGAAGATGCGCGTATAGGCCGCGTGCATGTTGTGGTACTCACGCACCAGATCCGCATCGCTGATGTGGAAGGAATAGGCATCCTTCATCAGGAATTCGCGCGCACGCATCACGCCGAAGCGCGGGCGGATTTCATCGCGGAACTTGGTCTGGATCTGGTAGTAGTTGACCGGTAGCTGCTTGTAGCTGTTGAGCTCCTGGCGGGCGAAATCGGTGATCGCTTCTTCCGCCGTCGGGCTGTAGCAGTACTCGGCTTCCTTGCGATCTTGGATCTTGAGCAACTGGTCGCCGAACTTTTCCCAGCGGCCGGTCTCGCGCCACAGTTCGGCCGGCTGGATGGTCGGCATGAGCAGTTCGATGGCGCCGGCGCGATCCATTTCCTCGCGCACCACGTTTTCCACCTTGCGCAACACGCGCAGGCCGAGCGGCGACCAGGTGTAAAGACCGGCGGCGAGCTTGCGGATCATGCCCGCGCGCAGCATCAGCCGATGGCTGACCAGTTCGGCGTCGGCCGGAGTTTCCTTGGTGGTGCGGAGGTGGAATTGCGACAGGCGCATCGGGATTCGCTTTCAGGGGAGACGAATGCCGTATTTTGCCAGCCATGCGGCGGGCTGTCCGTGTTCCCGCCTTGTCGTCCGGCGCTGCGGCCGTGGACGGACAAGCTGCGGGCCGCGGTGATCAACGTGCCGGAGGGGCGCAGTACGCCTTTTCGGCGGCTTCCGCGAGGGCGCGCTGGTTGGCGCGCTGGGTCGCATCCAGCGGCTGCCCCGGTTTGCCATCGGCGCCGTTCTGCACCACCGGTCCGCTACCGCTGAGCAATTGCAGGTTCTTGCGTGCCTGCGTGCATTGCGGGTCTTCGGTCGGCTTGCCGGCCGGCTGCGCCACGGGCGCCGGTCCGCCATGCGAATCGATGCGCCGATCCTGGTATTGCTGCCCGGCCGGCGGCTTGTCCGAGTAGTGGGTGACGCCCTGGGCGTCCTTCCACTGGTAGACCTGTTGTGCGCTGGCAGGCAGGCCCACTGCAAGCAGCGAGAACGTGGCGGTCAGGGCGAGGAACGGCCGGTGCGTCAGGCGCATGAGGGCTCCGAAACCGGAAGCGGGGAGGAGGCGATTGCAGCATTACGCCGTCGGCCTGACAAGCCGATGCGGCGCGGGCTTGGGCTAAACTGCGACGCATGGACGATATCAAGCCGCCGCCGCGTTCCCGCGGTATTTACCTGCTGCCCAACCTGTTCACGACCGCCGGACTGTTCGCGGGCTTCTACGCGATCATCGCCGCCGCCAACGATCAGTTCGTCAACGCCGCCATTGCCGTGTTCGTGGCGGGCCTGATGGACGGTATCGATGGCCGGGTCGCGCGCCTCACCGGCACCAGCAGCGATTTCGGCGTGCAATACGATTCGCTGGCGGATCTGGTGAGCTTCGGCCTCGCGCCGTCGCTGGTGATGTATCACTGGTCGCTCTCGGCGCTGAAGCTGGACAACGACACGATGGGCCGCGTCGGCTGGGCGGTCGCGTTCCTTTACGCCGCCTGCGCCGCGTTGCGTCTGGCGCGCTTCAATACGCAGGTCGGCACGGTCGACAAGCGCTGGTTCATTGGCCTGGCCAGTCCGGCCGCGGCCGGATTGATGATGTCCTTCGTGTGGGCGTTCGCCGACGGCACGCTGGGCTGGAATGGCGACGAGCTGCGTTACGTAGCGCTGGGCGTCACCATCCTGGCGGCGCTGTTGATGGTCAGCCGCATCCGCTTCTGGAGTTTCAAGGGAACCGGGCAGGGGGGCGCGCGGGCCGATCGCGTGCCGTTCGTGGTGCTGGTGATCGTGCCGCTGGCGATTGCGATCGCCTTCATCGACCTGCCGCGCGTGCTGTTCGCGGTCGGCGTGCTGTATGCACTGTCCGGGCCCTCATTCTGGCTGTGGCAGCGGCTGCGGCCGGTGGAAGCGCGCGGGTGAACGCCGCCGTGTCACCCGGGTTGCCGTGGTCGCCGCAACAGCAGCAGTGGCTGTCGGCGCTGGGCTACACGCTCTATGTCAGCGCGGATGCGGTGCCTGCGACGACCGGGATCGAAACGGAACAGACACCGCCGCCGGTTGCGGTTGAGAGCCCCGCTGCGCCTGTACGCCGGCAGGCACCCGCGATGGAGATGTCGTCCCCGCCGTCGCCCGCCGTTACGCGCGCGCCCACACCGCGCATGCGTCCCGCGTCGCGCTTGCCGGACCGCCTGCATTTCGCGTTAATCCGTGCATCCGGTTGCAATCCCAATGCCGAAGGCGCGGCGGAACTGTTCGCGCAATGGCCGTCTTCGGCGGAACTGCGCGGCAACCCGGCCGCCAAGCGCGCGTTGTGGCCCACCCTGCGGGCACTGCGCAGGCAAGCGAAGCCGTGAGCGCGTTGAGTGTCGAGGCCGCGTCGCCGTCATTGCGGCCGATGCGTGAAAGCGACCTCGATGCCGTGATCGCGATCGAACAGCGGGCCTATCCGTTTCCCTGGACGCGTGGCATCTTCCGTGACTGCCTGCGCGCGGCGTATCCGGCGTGGGTGATGTGCGAGCACGGCCTCATCATCGGCTACGGCGTCCTGAGCATCGCGGCCGACGAGGCGCACCTCCTCAATATTTGTGTCGCGCCCGAACGCCAGGGCAGGGGATTCGGGCGTTTCCTGTTGCGCGCGCTGGTCAAGCATGCGCGTGATCAGCGCGTGCATCGCATTTTCCTGGAAGTGCGTCCTTCCAACCCCGGCGCCATCCAGCTGTATCACAGCGAAGGGTTCAACGAGATCGGACGCCGTCCGCGCTATTACCCGGCCCGCGATGGGCGCGAGGACGCGCTGGTCATGGCGATGGAGCTGATGTTCGACGACGTGGCCTGAGCGGCCGCATGTTTCCCCGTAAAGTCAGGCCCGGTCGTGCCCGGGCCTGTTCTGTGCTGTCAGAGTTTGCCGCGCTGCTCGCGCAATGCCGCGAGCTGATGGTTCCAGTCGGCCAGGCGCTGGCGTTCCTGTTCCACTACGGCGGTGGGCGCGTTCTGCACGAAGGTGGCGTTGCCCAGCTTGCCGTTGCACTTGCCGATCTCGCCTTCGACGCGTTTGATCTCCTTGTCCAGGCGCGTGCGTTCGGCATCGAGATCGACCAGCCCTTCGAGCGGCACGAGCAGGGTCAGTTCGCCCACGACCGCAGCGGCCGACGCCGGCGCGCTGGCGCCATCGTCCAGCCACTGCACCGATTCGAGCTTGAGCAGGAACGACAGCGATGCGGCGAAGCGATCCACGCGCGCACGTTCCACTGCGCCGCCACCCTGCAGCAGCAGCGGCACCTGGCGCGAAGGCGCTACATTCAACTCGCTGCGCACGCGACGCAGCGCGGTGACCATCTGCTTCAGCCACTCGACATCGGCTTCAGCCTGCGCGTATGCGGCTCCGGAGAACTCGGCGGAGGCCGGATAGGCCTGCAACGAAATCGTGCCGCCGGCAATCCCGAGCTTCGGTGCGACCTGTTGCCACAGTTCCTCGGTGACGAACGGGATCAGCGGATGCAGCAGGCGCAGCAAGGATTCGAGGACGTGCAGCAGCGTGTGGCGCGTGCTGTCGGCGGCGCCCGCGTCGTCGCCGCTCAATGCCGGCTTGGCCAGTTCGACGAACCAGTCGCAGAACTCGTTCCAAGCGAATTCGTACAACGCCTGCGCGAGCAGATCGAAGCGGTATTGCGCGAAGTGGCCTTCCGCTTCGGCGACCACCTGTGCAAGCCGCGACAGGATCCACTTTTCCGCATCCGTCGCCGGCTCGATCGAGCGCGCCGCCGTCGCCGAGAAGCCTTCCGTGTTCATCAGCACGAAACGGGTCGCGTTCCACAGCTTGTTGCAGAAGTTCTTGTAGCCCTCGGCGCGGCCCATGTCGAACTTGATGTCGCGGCCATGCGTGGCGAGCGCGGCGATGGTGAAGCGCAGCGCATCGGCGCCGTGCGGTGCGATGCCGTCGGGGAATTCCTTGCGCGTGGCCTTCTCGATCTTCTCCGCCATCTTCGGCTGCATCAGGCCGCCGGTGCGCTTGGACACCAGATCCTCCAGCGAAATGCCGTCGATGATGTCGAGCGGATCCAGCACGTTGCCCTTCGATTTGGACATCTTCTGGCCGTCCTTGTCGCGGATCAGCCCGGTGATGTAGACGTCGCGGAACGGCACCTTCCCGGTGAAATGATCGGTCGCCATGATCATGCGCGCGACCCAGAAGAAGATGATGTCGAAGCCGGTGACCAGCACCGACGACGGCAGGTAGCGATCAAAGCCGCGTTCGGCCATCGCCGCTTCATCCGGCCAGCCCAGCGTGCTGAACGGCCACAGCTGGGAGGAAAACCAGGTTTCCAGCACGTCGCTGTCCTGGGTGAGTGCGACGTCGTCGGCCAGGCCCGCTTTGGCGCGCGCCTCGGCTTCGTCGCGGCCCACATGGCAGTTGCCGGCTTCGTCGAACCACGCCGGAATGCGATGGCCCCACCACAGCTGCCGGCTGATGCACCAGTCCTGGATGTTTTCCATCCAGTGGCGATAGGTGTTGATCCAGTTGGCCGGGACGAACTTCACGTCGCCGTTTTCCACCAGTTCCAGCCCGCGCTGCGCGAGCGCGTCCATCTTCACGAACCACTGGTCGGTGAGGTACGGCTCGATCACCTGGTTGGTGCGATCACCGCGCGGCACCTGCAACTTGTGCGGCTTGGTCTCGACCAGCAGGCCGGCGTCCTCGAGGTCGGCCAGCACGCGCTTGCGCGCCTCGTAACGATCCAGCCCGCGATACTTCTCCGGCGCGTTGTCGTTGATCGCCGCCACCGGCGTGAACAGATTGATCATCGGCAGGCCGTGGCGCAGGCCGACCTGGTAATCGTTGAAGTCGTGCGCGGGCGTCACTTTCACCACGCCGGTGCCGAACTCGCGATCGACGTAATCGTCGGCGATCACCGGAATCAGGCGATCGGTCAGCGGCAGTTTCACCTGCTGGCCGATGAGGTGCGCATAGCGCTCGTCTTCCGGGTGCACCATGACCGCGACGTCGCCCAGCATGGTTTCCGGGCGGGTCGTGGCGACCACCAGCGTGCCGCTGCCGTCGGCGAGCGGATAGGCGATGGACCAGAGGAAGCCGTCTTCCTCGACGTTCTCCACTTCCAGATCCGAGATCGCCGTCTTCAGCACCGGATCCCAGTTGACCAGGCGTTGGCCGCGATAGATCAGGCCTTCTTCGTGCCAACGCACGAACGCTTCATTGACCGCGCGCGAGGCCGCTGCATCCATGGTGAAGACGCTGCGGCTCCAGTCGCCGGAAGCACCGAGGCGACGCATCTGCCGTTCGATGATGTCGCCGGATTGCGCCTTCCATTCCCAGACCTTGGCGATGAAGCCGTCGCGTCCGAGCGAATCGCGGGTTTCGCCCTTGCCTTCCATCGCGAGATTGCGGCTGACCACCATTTCCGTCGCGATGCCGGCGTGGTCGGTGCCCATCTGCCACAGCGTGTCGTAGCCACGCATGCGGTGGTAGCGGACCAGCGCGTCCATCAGCGTGTGCTGGAACGCGTGGCCCATATGCAGGGTGCCGGTGACGTTGGGTGGCGGCAGCAGCACGGTGTACGGTTCGCCCTTGCCGCTGGGCTTGAAGTAGCCGGCCGCTTCCCACTGCGCGTACAGGCGGGATTCGAAGGATTTCGGGTCGTAGCTGGAGGCGAGGTCGGTCATGGGATTCCGAGGGGATGTTGGAGTCGTCATCCCGGCGACTGCCGGGATCCATCTCGATCTTGCCTTTGCGTTGTCTGGCGGGATGCCACCGCAACGGCAAAATGGATTCCAGCCTTCGCTGGAATGACGGGTGCTACATATCGTGCTTGTTCACTTCAAAGCCGCGCGCCTTGTACTGCTTCCAGCGCTCGCGCAGCGGTTCGCGTGCGGACGGATCGGCGGGCACCACTTCCAGCACGCGCTCGCAGGCGCCGGCGAAGGCCTCGTCGCGCAGATTGATCACCAGCGCGCGGGCCGGCACGTCGACGTCCGGCGTGGCGATCAGCACGGGCGTCAGTTCGTCCTCTTCGTCGCCGGCGATCTGGTGCGGGATGTAGGCGTCCGGATCGAACTCCCACAACAGCTCGTCCAGTGCCTCGGCCTGGGCCGCGTCACGCGCCAGCACCAGCGTCCACTGGTTGCTGTCGTAGGCCTTGCGGGCCAGTTCGCAGACCAGCTTGAGCGGCTCCTCGAGGAAGCGCGGCTTGGCGATCAGGTAGAAGTCGGCACGCATGGGGGCAGGGAACCGGGAGCGGGGAACGGGGAATGACGATGGATCGCGGCGGAGAGGATCGGGTCACGGAAAACCTTCATTTCCCGTTCCCGGTTCCCCGTTCCCGCTTTCCGCCTCATCCAGCGCGATCCAGCAGCCACTGGCTCAGCAGGCCGACCGGACGACCGGTCGCCATGCCGCGCTTGCCTTCGTCGTTGGAGACGCCGGCGATGTCCAGGTGCGCCCAGCGCTGGCCTTCGGTGAAGCGGGCCAGGAAGCAGCCGGCGGTGATGGCCCCGGCCCAGCGGCCGCCGATGTTGTAGACGTCGGCGAAGGTGGATTCCAGCTGGGTCTGGTACTCGTCCCACAGCGGCAGGCGCCAGGCACGGTCGAACACGGTTTCGCCGGCGCCCAGCAGCTCGTTGCTGAGATCGTCATGCTTGCTCATCAGGCCGCTGGCGTAGCGGCCCAGCGCCACGATGCAGGCGCCGGTCAGCGTGGCCACGTCGACCAGTGCGGCGGGCTTCAAGCGCTCGGCGTAGGTCAGCGCGTCGCACAGGATCAGGCGGCCCTCGGCGTCGGTGTTGCCGACTTCGATCGTCTTGCCGGACATGCTGGTGATGACGTCGGAGGGACGATACGCATTGCCGTCGATGGCGTTCTCCACCGCCGGCACGATCACCACCAGGTTCAGCGGCAGCTTCATCTTCGCCGCCGCGACGAACGTGCCGATGACGCTGCCGGCGCCCAGCATGTCGTACTTCATCTCCTCGATGCCGCCCTGGGTCTTCAGGTTCACGCCGCCGGTGTCGAAGGTGATGCCCTTGCCGACCAGCACGTACGGCTTGGCGTCGCCGCCTCCGTTCCACTTCAGCACGATCAGGCGCGGGCGGTTGGCCGAGCCGCGGGCCACGGCCAGCAGCGATCCCATGCCCAGCGCTTCCATCTGCGCCTCGTCGAGGATCTCGGCCTCGGCGCCGGTTTCGGCCGCCAGCTTCTGGGCCTGCTCGGCCAGATATGCCGGGGTGCAGATGTTCGGCGGCAGGTTGCCGAGTTCACGGGTGGTCTGCACGCCCGCGGCGATGGCCACGCCTTGCACCAGCGCCTGGGCGTCGTCGCCGCTGACGTCGAAGCGGACCAGGCCCGGGTCGTCGTTCTTCTTCTTGCCCAGGGTGGCCGTGTAGCGGTAGCAGGCGTGGTCCGCGGCGATCACGGCCTGGCGGATCTTCCAGGCGGCATCGCGGTCCTTCACGTCCACTTCGGACAGGGTGAACAGCGCGGATTTCGCCGGGCCGGTCTTCAGCGCGCGGGCCGCATCGCCGACGGCCTTCAGGTACTGGGCCACGCCGAACTTGGCCGTTTCGCCCAGTCCCACCACCAGCACGCGCGGGGCGGCGACGCCCGGCAGGTCGTGCAGCAGGGTGGTCTTGCCCGTCTTGCCGCCGACATCGCCGCGCTGGACCAGGGCCGACAGCTTGCCGCCGCTGGCCGCATCCACGGCCTGCGCGGCCGGCGTGAGGCTCTTGTCGGCCCAGGCGCCTACCACGAGGCAGTCGACGCCGGCCTGGGCGGGGGCTTCGCGGTTCAGGGTGAATTCCAGCGTCATTGATCAGATTCCCGGTTCAGTTACGTACAATCGCGGGCCGGATGAAAGGTGGCTGGCGCCATCCCGGACCGCAGAGACCGCCGCCGCAGGTGCGGCGCACAAGCCCGAGATTGTAGATCAAGCCCTCCTGATGCCGAAGCTGGACCGCTACCTGTTCCGGGAATTCACCCAGAGTTTCCTGGCCACCCTGATCATCCTGCTGATGGTCAGCGTGGGCGGCGTGATGGCGGACCTGCTGGGCGACGTGGCGGACGGCAAGGTGCCGGCCCGCCTGCTGCTGTCCCAGCTGGGCCTGCAGTTCCTCAACTACATGCCCTACATCATCCCGCTGGCGCTGATGCTGGGGCTGCTGCTGGCGTTCTCGCGCCTGTACCGGGATTCGGAAATGGCGGTGCTGACGGCGGCCGGCATCGGCCCGCGCCGCCTGCTGCGGCCGCTGCTGATGCTGGTGGTGCCGGTGGTGGTGATTGTCGGCCTGTGCTCGCTGTGGCTGGGCCCATGGGCGCTGCGCACCGCGCAGACCATGCTGGAACACGCCAACCGCAGCCTGGTGGTCTCGGGCCTGGACGCCGGCAAGTTCACCGTGCTGTCCAGCGGCGCGGTGGTCTACGTGAGCGGGCTGTCGCCGGACGGGACCGGCCTGAGCAGGGTGTTCATGCACCGGGCGAAGGACGGCCGCATCGATGTGGTGACGGCGAAGTCCGGGCAGATGTTCTTCGAGGGCGAACGCAACCGTTACCTGAGACTGGATGACGGCTTCCGGGTCGAGGGCCCGGACGGTCCCGGCCTGGATTACCGGCTGATCCGCTACAAGGCCAATGAAGTCGCCCTGCCGGACCGCGCCGACACTCTGGACAAGGACGATCCCTCGCTGCAGCCCACCTCGAACCTGCTGGGCGACGCGCGTCCGGCCGCCAACGCGCAGCTGCACGCGCGCCTGACGCCGCCGCTGCTGGCGCTGGCGTTCGCGCTGCTGACCCTGCCGCTGTCGCGCAGTTCGCCCCGTCAGACTCGTTACGGGCGGGTGATGCTGGGCTTCCTGGCCTATCTGGTCGGCATCAGCCTGATGTTCAACGGCACCCAGTGGCTCAGCGAGGACAAGCTGCCCGGACTGGCGGGCCTGTGGTGGCTGACCCTGC